>CAUVKI010000063.1:0-2870 GCA_963552605.1 uncultured Tissierellia bacterium | reverse complement strand
GAGTTGAAAGCGTCATTTTAAGAAAAACAGCCAAGTGCTGTTTTTTTATTAAGGGTTTTGAATTGTGATAAAGAGGGAAATTCAAATCAATTTCAACGCTTGTGCATTTGCCGTGGATGAAAAATGAGATTTTCAGAGAGAATATGAAGCGTATAAAAGAGGCGATTGAGAGGGAGGATGAGGATATTATGGAATTTATAACGGAAGAAATGAAAGCTTTGGCTCAAAAGCTTGAGGAGCGAGGAATGGAAAAAGGTGTAAAAAAGGGAAGGGCCGAGGGTATGGAAGAGGGGAAGAAAGAGGGACTTTTTCAATCCGCGTTGAACTTCCTAAAGATGGGGTTGTCGGTTGAAGATGTGGCAAGAGGTACGGGACTTCCAAGAGAAAAGATAATGGAGTTGAAAGCGTCATTTTAAGAAAAACAGCCAAGTGCTGTTTTTTTGTTAAGGGTTTTGAATGGTGACAAAGAGGGAATTATGCTATTGCTGATTATAATCGATTAACTAGGAATTTCAAATCAGTTTCAATGCTCGTGCATTTGCCGTGGATGAAAAATGAGATTTTCAGAGAGAATATGAGGCGTATAAAAGAGGCGATTGAGAGGGAGGATGAGGATATTATGGAATTTATAACGGAAGAAATGAAAGCTTTGGCTCAAAGGCTTGAGGAGCGGGGAATGGAAAAAGGTATGGAAAAAGGCAGAGTTGAAGGGCTTTTTCAATCGGCGTTGAACTTTCTGAAGATGGGGTTGTCGGTTGAAGATGTGGCAAGAGGTACGGGACTTCCAAAAGAAAAGATAATGGAGTTGAAAGCGTCATTTTAAGAAAAACAGCCTAGCGCTGTTTTTTTATTAAGGGCTTTGAATGGTGACAAAGAGAGAACTATGCTATGGCAGGGGAGATTATAGAAAGAGTATTTGAAAGTTTCATAGGCGAAACGGAACAAATCCCGCCTATGCTTTCGGCTAAAAGAGTGAAGGGAAAAAGACTTTATCAATATGTAAGAGGGGAAAGATTTTTTGCGATAATGTTCCTGAATTTCCTTTTACACTTTTCGGTGCGACATATACCGCACCGTTTTTTTTGTGCCGACAAAAAATCATAGAAAACGGTCACATCGAATATATCGTATCACATAAGAATGTTGTAATAAAAAATTTTGTTTTTTTTTAATTACTCCCATATTGTTTACATTAGGAATGAGGAGTATAATCATTAGCGGATAGCGGATAGCGGATAGCGGATAGCGGATAGCGGGGAAGGGGGAGTTTTGTCTTTTTTTTAGGTTATTATCTGTCGGCTTTTGATTGTCCGAGTTTCGCTTTTTAGAAAACCTAAGGAGGAGATTTATGAAGAAGGTACTGGCTGTGGTGATTGTTCTGCTCTTAATTGCGTCGCCCGTGTTTGCGGCGGCGGGGGATATCTACAAGAGCGACAAGACATTATTTATGAGTGCGATGGATTTTTTGAGTGATGCCAAGGCGGTCGAGGAATATGTGAACAATCCCGAAAATTATTTGACGGAGCTTGGGGACGGGCTTCTCTACAAGGCGGAGGACATCGCCAAAGCATTCCAAAAGAACCCGATGGGCTACCAAGAGGATCTGAAGTCATCGGGAAAGGGAGTGAGTCCGAAGCCCGTTGAAGAAGAACTGAAAGTGTCGGAAATAAACTTCAGGAGCGGGAATTCGGCGGAGGTTTCACTCAACAGGGAGGCTACTTTTGAAGAAGTGAAGAAGCTTTCCGTTATGCCCGAGGGAGAATTTGAGAAATATGAAGGCAAGAAGAAAGAAGTAACGGTTAACTTCAAGGCGGCTCTTAGGGACGAAGAGGAAGTCAGCATAGGGGCTTTCAAGAAGATATACAAGAAAAAAGTTATGAAAGTTGTTGACTTTAAGTTGAGCGCAAGAGGCACATTTGCAAAGGTTTCTCTTTCAGAAGAGATAGAGCTTGAGGAGCTTACGAAGATTAAATCAAAACCCGAGGGAGTGTTTGCAAGAGTTGAGGGAAAGATTGCAACCTTGAAGTTCAACGAGCAGCTTAAAGAGGGACAGGAAGTTGAGATTGAAGGAATTTCCAAGCGCTTCAAAAAAACCGTGCATAAGAAATTTGACTTGGGATCTATGCCTTATGATGACGAATATGAAGGCTTTATTGTAAGACTCAAAAACAGGAAAATGGAAATTATAGACGGAGAGCTGGAATATGATGCTTTCTTGGAGCGTGCATATATATACTTTGAAGATTCTTTCAGAATAAAAAGTAATTATCCGGAGTCGGGAAAGCTGGGAATAGATGGAGATTTGTTTTATATACATCTGCATCAAGACAATAACAAGAAATACGACGATATATATATCTATCCCGGACAGGTGAGCAAGCCGATTTCATTTGAACCGGAAGAGATGCGTTTAGATATCGCTAATTATTTGCTTCCTGATACGGATACTAAATTTACGAGGGCGACTCCAATCAGTGAAGACCCTTTATATTCAAAAGGCAATACGACCGAGCGCTGCAAAATGGCGGAGGGTACTAAGGTTACGGTACAGTTGACTGTGGATTCGACCACAATTACAATTTTTGAAAAAGAATATGAAGCCAAAGAGAATTTGGAAGAGTTTAAAACAGATTTGGAAGCTTTGAGATTCAGGGGAAAGTGGATTTATGGAGACTTTACTCAAATCCCGGGAACAGGCGGCAGTAAAACCGAAGTTAAGTTTAAGATAAACGAAGAGCTTATTGAGTATAAACCTGTATTAACGGTGACTGAGGGCGGCGGCGCAACCGACGATTGCCTCGGCAGCGGAGAAGCCAAGGTGATATGAGTTTTGAATTTGTGTTGCCGTGGAAGTAAAAAAAAGGGCGTAA
>CAUVKI010000062.1:0-3342 GCA_963552605.1 uncultured Tissierellia bacterium | reverse complement strand
GAGGATTCCAATGAAAAATATAAGAGATATGATAATTCTCCATATTGTGACTTATCTCATTCTTTTTTTAGTCTATCCTTCTATGATTCACTTAATTTTTCCATGGAAGTTTCGTTTTGTGTGGAAATTCTTCTTTCTTACCGTGTCAGCAATTCTTCATGGTATTGTCTTTTGGAAAGGTCAATATAAATGGTATCAAAGGCTTGTAGGTATGATTGTCCTCTGGAGATTAGCATCTTGGTATTCTAATGACGGGGTATTTGATATTTCAGAGGGGGATAGTTTCGGTCTTGATTGGACTTCCGCCGCTTTTGATGCCATGGTGGTTTGCGTCAAGTTTTTCTTTTTCCAGAGCATATTGGTTCTTATCTTAAAAATCATCCGTTGGCTCAAGGAAAAGAAAGAGAATGACACAAAGGTAAATGGATAAACTTATTGAGAGGGTATAGTGTTTTAATCTTTCAAACCTAATGGATTAAAAAAAGCACAGATATTACAAATAAGCTTAATGCTAAATTCCAAGTTAATCGACTATGTTTTATATAGGAATTTGGTTGGAATGTTTTTTCATGCGTTTGTCGTGAAAATAGGCAAAATAGGCGTTGAAAAAATTTAAACGCTTGGTTATAATTAGGGAGCTATGGGGGCAGATGAGTTCCGGTGGATTCCGCGGTCTTCAAAACCGTTGTAAGGAGTTAATAGCTTCTTTGGTGGGTTCGATTCCCACATGCCCTCGCCAAATATTCAAGAGACATTGGAGTGTCTCTTTTTAGTTATAAAAAAGGAGCGAGTTTGATGCGAGAGGTAGTTTTAGTGGTTGATTTCGGCGGACAATACGGTCAGTCAACAGCGAGGAAAATAAGAGATATGGGAGTTTACTCCGAAGTTGTGCCCTACAAAAATGTATTGAAAGCCATAGATGAGAAAAAACCCATAGGAATGATTTTTACCGGAAGTTCCGGCAGTGTGTATGAAAAAAATGCTCCTGAAATAGACAATGAAGTGTTCGATAAAAATATTCCCATTCTGGGATTATGTTATGGAATGCAGTTAATAGCAAAGGCATTGGGCGGAGAAGTTCAAAAAACGGATAAAAAAGAGTTTGGCAGAGTTATTGCAAATAAACTTAAAGATTCTCCGCTGTTAAGTGATATAAACGAAAGCACCGCAGTTTGGATGAACCATCAGTATGAAGTATCAAAACTTCCGGAAGGTTTTGTCTCCTTGCAAAAGACGACTTCCTGCAATATTGTCGCAATGGAAAATCCGAAGAAAAAAATTTATGCCGTGCAATATCACCCCGAAGTTGAGCACACGGACGACGGCGAGCTTTTGATTAAGAATTTTCTTGAAAAGATTTGCAAAGCTTCTTTCGACTGGAAGATTTCCAATGTTCTTACGGAGATGATTGAGGATATCAAAAGAAAAGTAGGTAAAAAAACCGTTCTCTTGGCACTTTCAGGCGGAGTGGACAGCTCTGTGCTTTGTGCGTTGCTTGAAAAAGCCATAGGTTCTCAACTTACAGCCGTATTTGTGGACACGGGACTTATGCGTAAAAATGAGGGAGACGAGGTAGAGAGAGCTTTCAAAGGAAAGGCTTTGAGATTTATAAGAGTTAATGCCGAAGAGCGTTATCTTGAAGCTCTAAAAGGAGTGACCGATCCCGAAAAGAAAAGAAAGATCATAGGGGAGCTTTTTATAAGGGTATTCGAATCTGAGGCGGATAAAATCGGAAAGATTGACCTGCTCTCTCAAGGCACGATTTATCCCGATGTAATAGAATCGGGAGAGGGCGATGCGAAAGTAATAAAAAGCCATCATAATGTGGGAGGACTTCCCGATGTAATGAACTTTGAGGGAATTATTGAGCCGCTCCGCGCGCTCTTTAAGGACGAAGTTCGTGCTATAGGGCACGAATTAAAGTTGCCGAATGGAATTGTAAACAGACAGCCTTTTCCCGGACCCGGGCTTGCAATTCGTGTTATGGGAGAGGTAACAAAAGATAAACTTGACATACTGAGAGAAGCGGATGCAATTTTCAGAGAAGAAGTTGAAAAATTCGAGATTTTTGAAAAACCCTCACAGTATTTCGCTGTACTCACCGACACTAAGACCGTAGGAATTACTGGAGATTTCAGAACCTATGATTACACCTTGGCTCTTAGAGCGGTAAAGACCACCGATTTCATGACAGCCGACTGGACAAAACTCCCCTACGAACTCTTGGAAAAGGTATCAGACCGCATAGTAAACGAAGTTAAACACATAAACCGCATCGTCTACGACATCACCTCAAAACCCCCGGCAACCATTGAGTGGGAGTGACAGAAAATAGGCTCTAAAGCCTTATAAATAGCTATTTTGTAACTGTTATGCTTGCAAAATGCTTGCAGATTTTTATTGGTAAATCATATTGTTTAATTTTATCACTTAGGAGGTGATTGGTATTTTTAGTAATGTTATATATTACGATGATAAAAAAATATCAGAATATTGTTCTGTAATACTTGGACAACAAAGTTTAAAGGTCAAGGAATACGAAGTTCAAAGTGACAAATTTACTAAACTGGATTTAAAATTTATTGGAGGAGATTTAAAAGGTTCTAAAAAATATACAGCAGAAGTTCAAGAAAGTCTTCTGTACAATTGTGATAATTTTGAAAAGTTGCTTTACGATAGAGATGATTTTTTTGATTTTACGACACAAAAATTTGATATTAAAACAATTGAGAGAGGTAGTATTATTAAATTTAATGGGTATATATTTGTTCCACAAGAATTTGATATTACTCAAACAATACAAAAATTTAAACCTTTTCTGATTGATTCTATTTCTTCTGAAATTGTAGATGAAACTGAGCAAAAAGTGTTTAAAACATTTTTCGAATCTACAGATACAAAAATACCAATTATATTGGAACTTGAGGATGCGCTAATGTGTTCAAAATTAATATCTTCTAATATGTTAATAGAATATGAGGATTTAGAAGGATTTGAGGAACTTGAAATTACTATAGTTGCAAGAGTTACTTCAACATCATTAGTTGGAAAGAATAAACCTTTTTATGATCCTTTAAAAGATTTTATGAAGATTAATAGATCGTTGAGAAGAAGCATTGGTGAGAGAATGGAAGGTTTATATGAGATATATGCAGAGCAAGATTATAAAACAATAGAAGTTATTGCAATTTACCAATGAGAAAAAATGCTATGGGAAAAAACCATAGCATTTCTTTTTACAGTAAGTTATTTTCTTTTAAGTATTCAATTCTCTTTTTTAGAATCTCATCTCTTGAAAGTTCTTCAAATTCTTTCTGTGTTAGTGGTAGAGAATAATACTCT
>CAUVKI010000061.1:0-4027 GCA_963552605.1 uncultured Tissierellia bacterium | reverse complement strand
ATCAATTCGTAAGCTTGAAAGAAAATCGATGGATTTTCTAAATGCCGTAATGGCAAGTCCTGTGAGGATTCCCACTATAAAACTTTCTCCGGTAATAATAAGATGATTGCCGTACCAATTTTCAAGAATTTTCTTTGTGCTTAAACCCGTGTATTTCATCTTTGATATTATATAAATAAGTCTTTTGCCTGTCAATTAAAATGCGCTCCAAATATCATGGAAAGCAAGATTAATGAAAAATGTAAATCCTTACCGTGCCGGTTGACAGTGTCTTATTGCGCTTTTTGACATCACAGGCGGTTTAATAAAAATATTAAAAATCGATTTTCATAACCATAAATACCCTCTTGATAAAAAAACAATGACGTGCTACTTTAACTTTTAGATTGGAGGAAAACTTGAAA
Organism: uncultured Tissierellia bacterium; assembly: GCA_963552605.1. Taxonomy (GTDB): domain Bacteria; phylum Bacillota; class Clostridia; order Tissierellales; family Peptoniphilaceae; genus CAUVKI01. The sequence continues at coordinate 3,623 of CAUVKI010000061.1, read as the reverse complement.
AAACATATTTGGAAATTTGCAAGATTCGGCGGGGTAACTCAGTTGGTGTTTGAAACTGCCGATGATATTCTTAATCTGAGGCAATTAGATCAAAAGCTTTGGACTACATTAGCGATGCCGACAAAAGGCATTTTCTTTAATCCCGAAACGGCTGCCATACTGGATACGGATGCCGACGGATTCATCCGCCCTCCGGAAGTTTTAGATGCCGTCGATTTTTTAGCAGAAAGTTTACAGGATGTCGGTATCATCATGAAAGACGGCGATACACTTTCACTCGGTGATATAAAAAGTACCGAAATTGCCAAGACAGCGGAATGGGCTTTAAAAAGTCAGGGAAGAACAGGCAGTATAATTTCGCTTGCGGATATTGTAAACGAAAATGAAATTATAAAATCAAATGAACTCGGAGAACTATCTGATAATGACAGCGATGATCTCCGCCTGAAAAAAGTGCTTTCACTGTATGTAAAAGAAAATATAAACAGCACGAGTGAAGCCATCTTTGACATGTTTACTAATGACAGGAACCAATGCCTCCAAAACACCGAAGATTTAAAAGCCGTCAGTGCCGGTTTGGAAACCGCATCGATGCTAAAAGCCGTTGCCGCTTTTGAAGCCGTTAAAAACAAGATAGATGACTTTTTTGTTCGTTGTAAACTTTTGACCTATGTCAATGGAGAAAACACCCCGCTCACCGACTACAGTGAAATTTTTAAAAACTTCACTACTGTTGAATTGGACACATCCAGCGAAAAATTACGCGAGCTTCCCATTGCATTGCCGAATACCGAAATGCTTTTGGACACACAAAGCAAAATAAACCCGGCTTGGGCAAATGAAATAAAAAAGCTCTACGCAGATGCTGTTTCACCTTTATGCGGAGAGATTTTGGTACTGACAGAAAATGATTGGAAAAATATTTCACAAAAAATTTCCGACTTTACTACGGTGTATTCAAAGCAGGCTGAAATTAAGGCTGCAAAAATCAATCCTCAGTTTTTGGAAACAAAGCTCAATCAAAAAGATGAAATTATCACTGAAATAAATGAACAGCTGACCTTTGAAAAGGAAAAACAGCACATCCAATCGCTTAAAAAATTATTGCTCTTTCGAAAAGACTTTTTTACACTTTTGAAAAATTATGTCAGTTTTTCCAACTTTTATACCGGAGGAGAAACGGCCTTTCAGGCAGGCGTTTTATTCTTTGACACAAGGGCAACGACCTTGTGCTTTGAATTAAACGGAGATGACCGACATGCAACCTTGGATATTTTGTCGGGAGCGTATTTACTTTACTGTGATATAACACGAGGAACAGCCAAGCGAAAACTTTTGGCTCTTTTAACCAATGGCGCTTCTGACAATATTGTTGTTGGAAGAAATGGTTTGTTTTATGACAGAGATGGAAACGATTGGAACGCAACTATTACTAAAGTTATTGCCAATCCGGTCAGTGTGCGTGAAGCGTTTTTCTCACCGTATAAAAATTTAGCCCGCATGATTGAAGAGCAAATTGCAAAAAAGGCAAATGCAGCAAACGAAAAATCGGATGCCCTCGTTGCAACGGCCGCAGACAAAACGGTCAATATGCCGAAAGAAGCGGCGGCGAGTTTGCCGAACAAAAAGCTTGATCTCGGGACGATTGCTTTAATCGGAACAGCAATAGGCGGAATTTCAACCCTCATCGGAAGCTTACTTCAAGCATTATTCGGCTTAGGCTTGTGGGTCCCTCTAGGACTCATCGGGCTTATACTGATTGTATCGGGGCCGTCGATGATACTCGCCGCCATGAAATTGCGCAAGCGAAGTATCGGTCCGATTCTTGAAGCAAACGGCTGGGCGATTAATGCACATGCAAAAATCAATATTCCTCTTGGAAGCTCGCTTACAAAATTGGCATCATTGCCGAAAAACGTACGGCTCGCACACCTTGACCCGTTCGCCGAAAAGAAAAAGGGTAGAAATATTTTTATTGCCGTTTTAATCCTGCTGCTTGCAGCCGCCGGTGTTTTTTGCTATTTTTATCTTATTAAAAAAACGGGTATCTATCCGTTCAATCTAAAATAAAACCGGAAACACAAAAGGGAGATGGAGCACCATTGGTAATTCCATCTTCCTCTTTCTTGCGAATTGAGCTTTACATTTAAAGAGCCTCTCTAAAAATCCGGCAAGTTTTTTATAGATGCACAAATATCGTTTATCCTGCAAAAATAACTACAGCCAAAATAATCAGAATAACAATATTTATAAACACGATAAAGGGAATAACTTCGTTTAGTCTTTTTTTATTTTCTTTACAATCTAACAGTTGTTAGGTAAAATCAACCTAACGATTGTTAGGTTGGAGGGAGTATGGACACGAAAGAAAAAATACTGTTCAATGCATTGGAGATGTTCTCTCAAACAGGCTATAACACGGTCTCTATACGTGATATTGCCGAAGCTGTGGATATCAAGGAAAGCTCAATCTATTATCACTTCAAGAATAAGCAGGATATTTTTGATTCGATTGTAGAGCGGTATGAAAATCACATCAAAGGGCTGATGGATATTTTGAATACAGCGGTTATTGATATGGATAGCACCAAGCCGCTTTCATTGTCAATCACATTTCAAGCAATGAAAGATTACTATTTTGAGAAATATCTATTTGATCCTTTTTGCAATCAAGTGATGAGACTGATGATGATAGAGCAGTTTCACAACGAAGCGATACGGAATATATACAACAGATATCTGTTTGAATTGCCGGAGAAGATACAAACAGAAACCTTCCGTATGATAAGCAGAAGCGGAGTTATGAGTGAAGGTGATGCTGTTAGAATTAGCAGGATGTTTTTTTCTGTAATGACAATGCTGACATTTCGTTATATGTTGAACGGAGATTTGACTGAGACGAAAAAGAAAGTTTTTTGCACAGAGGCTCTTTCGTTTTTCGGTACTTTTCTGGGAGGCGATGTGAAAAATGGCTAATATTCTGATTGTAGGAGCTAACAGTGGAATTGGGTTTTATATGGTAAAACAGTTTCTTGAACAGGGAGACTGCGTAGCTGTACTGGACATTCATACAAATAATTTAGAGGAACTTAAAGAACAGTATCGGGAGCGTTTGCATGTGTCTGATGCAGATGCGACAGATGAGGCATCTTTATCTGTCGGTGTCGATTCTGCTTTAGGAGTTTTAGGTAACCTCGATATTGCCATACATAATGCATGTTTGTGCACTTTTGAAAGCGAGCCAAATACGGATTATGAGACTTACAGAAAAGTATTTGATGTAAATTATTTCGGAGCGTTGAGACTATCAAAACTGGTTCTTCCCATTATGCGTAAGGCAGGAAAAGGAAGGATTATATTTACAAGTTCAGGTGTTGGTGTGATAGGCTTTGGAAACATATCTCCATATGCTTCATCGTTGTTAATTTCCATTGGATAATCAAAGGTAAGAATTTGATAGTCCTTCTCCATTTGTTTCAGATGATTGAACCAGACAATGCTACAGCCGGTTCCACCCACAAGATACACCAAATTTATTTTGCTTTCCGAATTTCAACATATCAGGTATTTTACCTCTATGTCATCCACTTTCATTTTAGAAAACGGATGAGTGTTCTGAAACG
>CAUVKI010000060.1:0-5721 GCA_963552605.1 uncultured Tissierellia bacterium | reverse complement strand
TTCTGAAGATGGGGTTGTCGATTGAAGATATTTCAAAAGGCACGGGGCTTTCCATAGAAAAGATAAATGAACTGAAAGCGGCATTTTAAGTGCTATGGAGTTTCAAAAATCTGAGGACAGAGAAATGATTAAGTTTTTCACGGAAGAAATGCGCAAAGAAGCCAAACTGCGTGAGGCAAAAAGCAGAGAAGAGGGATTGGTTGAAGGAATAGAAATAGGCAGAGAAGAGGGAAGGGAAGAAGGTAGAGAGGAAGGTTTCTTTCAATCGGCTATAAACTTATTAAAACTGGGATTTTCGGTTGAAGACGTACAAAGAGTCACAGGACTTTCCAGAGAAAAGATAAATGAATTGAAAGTGACATTTTAAAATAAGACAGCCGACTTCGGCTGTTTTTTTATGGTGATATGTAATGGTATAGTCGATTAACTTAGAATTACGAATCAACCCTCCTTGCAATTCCTGCGTTTTATTTTTTAATTTATTCGGCTCATAAGATAAAATACTATAAAAGAATAGATTATGTGAAACTATAAATCTACTTATAAAAAATATGGTCAAAAGTATTACAAATAGAGATTGATTAAAATCAATGATTTAAAAGAAGAATAGTATGAGAGGAGATATGAGAAAAAAATACATAATATTTGCAAATAAAAAAATCCGATAAAAAGATTTACCGGATTTTTTTATCCCCTGTTTACAGCCATTTTTCTTTCATCAAATTTTTCAAAATTCTTTTTTGCAGAGGAGATCATAAGCTTAATTCTGTTTAGCTGATTGACTTCACTTGCTCCGGGATCGTAATCAATGGCGATGATATTTGATTGGGGATATTTTTCTCGGATTGCTTTTATAGAACCCTTTCCCGTCAAGTGGTTCGGTAGACAGCCGAACGGCTGCACGCATACGATATTGGGAGCTTCGGAGTGGATAAGTTCTATCATCTCGGCAGTAAGAAGCCAACCCTCTCCGTACTGGTGATTTAGAGATACCACTTCACTTGCCAAAGCCTCCAGTTCTTCAATCCTTAAGGGGTAATCATAGCCTGCATCTTTTAGAGCCTTTCTTACGAAGTTGCGATACGTTTCTATATACCAAATCCCTATTCCGCTTAGGAACTTTGATTTTCTAAATCCTCCGAACGAGCTCTGCTTGTTCTTAGGATTGGTAAGACAGTACATCAGGAAGTCGATAAGATCCGGAAGTATTACCTCCAAGCCCTCTTCCTCAAGAGTTCTCTGCACAAAATTATTTGCCTGCGGCAGGAACTTCACCAAAATTTCTCCCACAATTCCCGCACGAGGTTTCTTTATGTCGGTCTTTTCCAGTCTTTTGAAATCGAATATGATATCTTTCACATTACGCTTAAAGGTGTGATACTTTCCGTCACGCACGTCATCTTTAAGTTTCTCTATCCAATTTGAAAGCAAAACCTCCGTTGAACCCTTTATCTTTTCATAAGGTCGTGAGGCATTTGAAAGCCTCATCAAGAGATCTCCATACAGCACCGCAAACAATCCTTTTTTTATAAGTGACGGGGTGAGATTAAATCCGGGGTTGCCCTCAATCCCCTGCACTGACAAAGCTATTACCGGCACATGTCCAAATCCCGAATCCTTAAGAGCCTTTCTGATAAGTCCGACATAATTTGAAGCCCTGCAAGCCCCGCCTGTTTGGGTCATAAGCACGGAAACCCTATTCGTATCATATTTTCCCGATTGCAACGCCTCCAAGAATTGACCGACCACGAACATAGTAGGATAGCACGCATCATTATTTACATATTTAAGCGCAAGATCAATCGTGCTCTTCTCTATTTTTTTCAAGAACTCAACGTGATAACCCTCGCTCTCAAGCGCATCTCCCAAAATCGAAAAGTGTATCGGAGCCATTTCCGGAAGAAGAATTGTGTGTGTTTTTTTGTTCTCCGCCGTAAACGGAACTATTTGAGGATAAATCCGCTCGGTTTCTATGTCGGTTTTTGGTATGGAGTTTCTCTTTAATATGGCTTCGGTAAGAGAGCGCACACGAATCCTTGCCGCACCTAAATTATTGACCTCGTCTATTTTTAGGACTGTATAGATTTTGTCGTAAGCCTCAAGAATTTCGTTAACCTCATCGGTGGTAATGGCATCTATTCCGCAACCGAAAGAATTCATCTGCACCATATTAAGCTTCGGGTGTTCTCCCACGTATTTGGCTGCTCTGTAAAGCCTTGAATGATAATTCCATTGATCAAGAACTCTTATTCTTCCGTCAAGCTCAGTTTTTTGGGCAATGCTGTCCTCGGAGAGCAATACGAACCCAAGCTTTGTTATCATTTCGGGAATCCCGTGATTGATTTCAGGGTCCGCATGATAAGGTCTTCCCGCAAGCACAATTCCCCTTAAGTTATGCTTATCCATATATTCAAGCGCACGTTCTCCCTCTTTGTAAACATCTTCGTGATATTTATCAAGGGCTTCATATGCCATTTTTACCGCATAATTCAAATCCGCTGCGGAAAAATCTATCTCAAATTTTTCAAGAGCTTTTCTAAGCGCAAGACGCATCAACTTTCTGTTCTTAAACGACAGATAAGGGTTTACATATTTTATATTGGCTCTTTTTAGGTTATCCATATTGTTTCTGATTACATCGGGGTATCCCGCCACAACCGGACAATTTATGGTCTGATCCGCTTTTTCAAACTGTTTTTCTTCATAGAAGACGGACGGATAAAATATTATATCGCAGCCCATTTCAATGAGCGACTCTATGTGTCCGTGCACCAGTTTTGCGGGATAGCAGAGAGTTTCGGAAGTTATTGATGAAATGCCCTTTTCATAAATCGCCCTTGACGATACGGGAGAAAGACGCACTTCATATCCCAGTTCGGTCCAAAGCGTAAACCAAAAAGGATAATTTTCATACATATTCATAACTCTGGGAATACCGACGATACCTTTGCTCATATTCTTAGCTAAAGTGCCCATATGAGTTTTATAATCGAACACACGGGAGGCTTTATATCTGTATAGATTCGGAAGCTCCTCATAGTCGTCTTTGTTTCCTTCTATCGGCTTTTCACAACGGTTTCCCGTGATATACCTCGCTCCGTCCGAAAATCTGTGAATATTAAGTTTGCAGTTATTCGTACAGCGGCCGCACTGCGCAACGGTTGTGGTGTAGGTAAAACTTTCAAGCTCATCTTTACTCTTTATTGTTGAGAAATCTCCGGCATTCTCCATAGCGGCAATAGCCATTCCATATGCTCCCATAAGCCCTGCAATTTCAGGACGAACAGCTTTTTTGCCCGACACTTTTTCAAATGCGCGAAGAATCCCGTCGCTTAAAAAAGTCCCTCCCTGAACGATGACATTATCTCCCATATCATCATAGTTACGAATTTTTATTACTTTGTTCAAGGCATTTTTAATTACCGAATAGCAAAGTCCCGCCGCTATATCTTCCAGCAGAGCTCCTTCTTTTTGCACCTGTTTTACCTTTGAGTTCATAAACACGGTACATCGGCTTCCGAGATCTACGGGATACCTGCTCTTTACTGCAAGATTTGCAAATTCCTTTACAGAAAGCCCCATAGATTTGGCAAAGGTTTCCAAAAAAGATCCGCACCCGGAGGAACATGCCTCATTAAGGAGAATTGATTGAATTACTCCGTCCTCAATTCTCATAGCTTTCATATCCTGACCGCCTATATCCAAAATAAAATCCACATTGGGAGAAAAAGCTTTTGCGGCGGTGAAATGTGCTATGGTTTCCACTTCTCCGATATCAATTTTCAGAGCGGCACGAATAAAATCCTCCCCATAGCCCGTAACCCCTGAAGAAGCTATCTCAAGTTCGGGGCTCTTTTGGTCATATATATATATAAGCTGCTCTTTTACCACGTCAAGCGGTTCCCCGAAATTATTGGCATAATATTGGTATAGAATTTCCCTGTCCTCTCCGAGCAGAACTATCTTGGTTGTGGTAGAACCTGCATCAATACCCAAGTAAGCCTTTCCCTTATAGGTTCTGAAATCACCCTTGCCGTTTCCTTCGGTGCGATGTTTTTCTTTAAATTCCTCATATTCCTTGTCACATGAAAACAACGGCGGAAGTTTTTCATCTTCTTCCTTTATCTCATTGTAATCGTTGTTTGCGAGCTGAAAAATTCCGGAATATTTGACAGGAGAAAATTCCATTGATGAAAGGGCCGCACCGATTGCCACATAAAGTTGGGCATTTTCAGGAGTGAGCGCCTGCTCGGAACTCAGATTCAAGCTTTCGATAAACCTCTCCCTCAATCCGTCAAGATAGTGCAAAGGACCTCCGAGAAATGCCACATTCCCCTCAATTGTGCGTCCACAAGCAAGATTTGAAATAGTTTGATTTACGACGGATTGAAATACCGATATTGCGATATTTTCTTTGGAAACTCCCTGGTTCATAAGAGCCTGAATATCCGTTTTTGCAAATACGCCGCAGCGTGAGGCGATGGGATAAACTTGAGTCGCATTTTTTGAAAGCTCATTTAAACCCTTTGCGTCGGTTGATAGGAGAGTTGCCATCTGATCTATAAAAGCTCCGGTTCCTCCGGCACAGATGCTGTTCATTCGCTGCTCCAAGTTCATTCCGAAGAATGTGATTTTCGAGTCCTCACCGCCCAATTCTATTGCAACATCCGTATGCGCAAGAAAATGTTCAACCGCCTCGACCGATGCGACCACCTCCTGCACGAAGGGAATATTCAAAAAATCTTTTACCGCCAACCCTCCTGAGCCTGTTACCGCCATTGTCACAAACTCATCTTTGAATTTAGGATTTGCGTCGTTTATGATGTTTCTGACCGTCCGTCCCACATCTGAAAAATGCCTTTCATACACGGAATGAATTATATTTGAATTTTCATCCAAAACCGCCATCTTTACAGTTGTGGAACCTATATCAAGACCTATATGCAAACTCATTTATTTTCCTTTCAGCTTTTCTATTTTCTCTATTGGTAATCCCGTCCATCGTATTATTGCCTCTATCGGAGTTCCCTCTTTAAGCATATTTCTTGCTGCCTCTTCCATTCCTTCAGCTCTCCCCTTTTCCATTCCTTCGGCTCTTCCTTTTTCCATTCCTTCAGCTCTTCCCTTTTCCATTCCTTCGGCTCTCCCCTTTTCCATTCCCTCGGCTCTTCCTTTTTCCATTCCTTCAGCTCTTCCCTTTTCCATTCCCTCGGCTATCCCTTTTTTCATACCTTCTTCAATTCCCTCAACTCTTCCTTTCCTTATCCCCTTTTTGATTCCCCTAATCATTCCTTTTTCCAATCCCTCTTCCAATCCCACTCTTCTCATTGTGGCTTTGTCGCATTCAAACATAAAGAGTGCGTCGTATCTCATTCTTTCCTTTTCATTGCTGTAGAATTCTTTCATCGTTATGTTTGCCTTTTTCATTGTTTCATCTCTTTCAAAATTGCTATCCTAATAGTTATTGAACTTATTATAGGGACTTATCTATTCCTCTCTTAGCTTTTCTATTTTCTCTCTTGATAATCCTGTCCATCTTATTATCGCCTCTATCGGAGTTCCCTCTTTAAGCATATTTCTTGCCGCCTCTTCCATTCCCTCAGCTCTCCCCTTTTCCATTCCTTTTTCCATTCCCTTTTCCATTCCTTTTTCCATTCCTTCAGCTCTTCCCTTTTCCATTCCTTTTTTCATACCTTCTTCAATTCCCTCAACTCTTCCTTT
>CAUVKI010000059.1:0-6811 GCA_963552605.1 uncultured Tissierellia bacterium | reverse complement strand
ATTTCGTATCTTATCTTCTCGTTATAGAAATAAACGAAGAAAGTTTGGTTTACGTGTTTCTTTAATTTGCGGTATTTATAATTTCCAACATTGAGTTATCGAACGGGTCTAATAAAGAAGGCTGTGGAATATGTACTAAAAGGAAACAGCCGAAGGGAAGCACAATAGTAATGGACAATGCCTCTTTCCACAGAAAAGCTATACTAAAAGAGATAATAAAAAAAGAAGGACACACTCTTATATTCTTACCGCCATACAGTCCTGAACTAAATCCGATAGAAAAATACTGGGCAGTACTAAAAAGAAAACTGAGGGAAATATTGCCTAATTTTCCCTCTTTTTTTGATGATTTGGATTATATACTGCGTGAGAACTCATGTGCGTAATAGTAAATTAATCGACTATATCTCCAACATAAGTTCAAATGTTTCCTTTATTACACCGAAAAGTTCCCGATATTGTGTTTCTTTGAGTTGTTTTATTCTTTCTTCATTGTTCATTTTTATCACCCAGTATATTATAACTCATTGGTATTGTTTTGAAAAGGTTCTCGAACAGGTCTAATAAAATAATCCCTACACATTCTTATTCTTAATGACATAAAGCACAGCACCCATAGGTGGAAGTTTCTCAAAAAAATTGTAAATCGGAACCTTCTTCTGATATGAAAATCTCACCGAGGGGTGAATATATTCTTTCATCAATTCCCATTCATCTTCATCAAGTCTTTCCGGAGAACAAAGCCCCAACCATTTATCATAAACAGAACCTTCTTCCTTGTTTAGAGAATATCTGGTGATAAAAAAATCCGAATCCATATTTTTAAGGTTGAGAGAAAAACGCTTTTCGGGAAAAATTTTATCCCCCATATCGAAAAAATCTTCCGGATTTGAAATATACGGGTGAAACAATAATATTTCAAAACCTTTTTCAGAGCGTGTCACAAAAACCCCCTCCTCTTGATAAATAATCTCATCTCCCATAATTGAAAGGAGCATGAAGGCGTAATAGGAAGGTTTTTTTAAAAAATTATTTGTGAACAATCCCCTGTCTCCGAAAAAACTGTCATTGGTGAGTCTTGTTTCACGAGTGATTTCATCGACAAACCTCACAAGCATGGAATATTTTTTCCGTGTGAAAGCTTGAAGCAAAAAAATTGCCATCTCCATTCTGTCATAAATCGGGTGAATTGGAGAAACACTGTCCGAAATCTGCTCCTTAATCAAAAATTCCCTGATATCGGGATAGAGATCCTCGAAATAGTCTATAAACGAACTCACTATCTCATTTGATACTCCCTCTGTCAGTATTATCGGTTCAACTTCCAAATCGCGCAAAAATTCCATAACGCTCTCAACCCTCGTCCAATTTATGAAATTGTTTCCAAAGCCCTTGTATATATCCATTTCTTCCGAAAAAACTCCCCTTAGTATCACCTTTTTCAGATTAAGCTCCCGCTCAAGCTCCCTGAAAAGCTGTTGATTTTCTTCTTCCAAAAGGAGATAGGCATTTCCCAAATCTATGACATCGGGTCTTTTATAATCATCAATCTTTTCTTTCTTCAAATCTATATCCAATCTGAAAATCATATCGTCATATTCATATCTTGAATAATTCAATAAGATTGGGTGAAGAACCTCACTCACTTCGTTGAAAGTGCCGTTTTGAAACTTATGTTCTTCTTCGTATGCCTTTTTTGAACGCTTGTATTTCTTGCGGTATTTTGCCGGAGTGAGTCCATAATTCGCTTCAAAGTGCTTATTATAATATCTGACATGAGAAAATCCTACTTCCTGCGCAATCTCGGTTATTGAAAGCGAACTGTCAAGCAAAAGTTTTGTGGATTCCTCCGCACGCATACGATTAAGATACTCATTAAAACTTTCACCGAAAGTTTCTTTGATTTTGTAAGATAGATATGGGGAAGATAGAAATTCTTGATCAGCCAAATCTCTAAGACTCGCCTTTTCATTGAAATGTGAAGAAATATATTTCACGATTCTGTGAGATCTTTGGAAATTTTCCGCGTCCTTTATTGAAGAACCTCCCTCATAGTAGAGATAATGAAATTCATTCAAAAGATGATACATAAGAGAGAGCGCCTCCTGCTCAACCGTCTCCTCATAATCATCAAAACGCTTTTCTATCTCATAGGCAATTCTTGCCAAGTATTCCCTGAACCTCTCATACTTTTCCTGTCCCTGATCCGCCTCGTCGGTGTAATAAAAAACTTCTCCCGCATCTTCATAATATCTTTCAAAAAATCCCGCATCAATATCCAAAATTAAAATCCTATTGTCTTTATCCGAATGAAAACTGTACACCTCGTTCACATTTATTATGTCCACCTGATTTTCTTTCAACCTGTAATGCTCGTTCTCCACGATGACTTCTATCTCACCTTTGATAACCCAAAGAAGTTGAATGGCATTTCTCCAACTAAACGGATAATTTTTAATACTTAAATATCTCACACCGCAAGGATAGGTATCTGTCTTTGCTTTTTCACTTCGCATAATATCACCTCTTTTTCATTTTATCAAAACAACAAATTACTGTCAAACAACCATTATTCTATTCTACAATATAACCGTGGTTGTATCTGTTTTGCGACATAAAAATTCGTGTATCCTCGAGTTGTTAAATTAGGTATAAAAAAAAGAGGCTATTAAACCTCTCTTTCTTCTGTGAGTTTCAAAATATTCTCTAAACTCTCTTCCAATATATCAGCTTCATAAAACCTTTCCGAAAGCCTTAAGATTTTTGCATATAACTTTGAAAGGGAAATCACCGCTCTATGGTCATTCAAGTTTAGTGCAAGGGGCATTGCACTCTTATACAATTCATCGGATTTTTTTATGTTGCCCAGAGAAAGATTAACCGACACCAAATCAATCAGAAGTGATAATCTCTCTTCGGGGGGCATAGATGAGATTGCAGCCTTTTGAAATTCTTCGAGGGCTTTCTCTTTTTCATCCTGCTTCATAAAGTGTTTGCCCTTAAGAATAAAAATTTTCGGCTCATTCGGCATAATTTTTTCCAACTCCAGCACTCGCTCAAAAGACAGTTTACTCTCGGCTTCCTCCTCCTTTGCCGCCGGTATCAAAAGTTCATCGTAGTTTTTTTTGAGCTTTATTGCCTGATATATTTCTTCATTATAGTAAGTTTTTTCTTTTCTCAACTCAAAAAGACTTTTCGCAATTTTTTCTCTGCGTCTCACTCTTTCCATCTCCAAGATTGAAGCCTCAATCCCCACCTTAGCCATTGGGTGAAACACTTCAAACCGTTCGTCATTTTCAACAAGCAAGCCCTTTTCAATCAAACCTCTTACGAACGGATAGGCATCATATTCCACAACGGAAGAAAGCTTCAGCAAATCCGAACCCTCCTCAAAAAGGCTCATATAGATAAGACAATCCCTTTCCCGCTCGGACAAAGGATAGAGCAGCAGACGGATAAAATCCGCAATTTTTTTTCCGTTTTCGCCCTCCGAAAGCAGTGCGGACATAAAAAAGGCGTTTCCCTTTGAAAGCTCTATAACCTTGTCCGACATTTCTCCTTTCAAAAAACCTTTCATATCCTCTCTGCTGAACCTGTCAAGAAAGATACTTATACAATCCCTCTCCTTTGATAACATTGCGGAAAACTCTGAAATATACTCATTTTTTACAAGCGAGTGAATAAAAAGAAATGAGACCTCTTTTTCCCGCATAGCCAAAGCATAAAAAAGCTCAAGCGATTTCAAATCAAATTTTTCGAGGTTGTCAAATATCAGCAAAAGTTTTTTGCTAATAATCTTCTCTCTTAAAACTTGGGAAAGTTTTTCAAGCCCGCTTTCCTCCTTTATCCCTAGTTTTCTGCACAGATTGTTGAAAGCTTTCATAGATATGGAAAAGTCCGAATCATATGCCCTTACAAAAATCACATCCAAATGATTTGAAACGTCCCTTGCAAAATTTTTTGCTAAAAAAGATTTGCCGCTTCCAAATTCCCCTGTCAAAAACACCGTGTTGGGATAGTTTTTTATAAAAGCTTTTGTAAGCAATGCTCTTTCCTTTTCTCTTCCGAAAAGTTTCTCCGCTTTTTTCGGAAATTCGGGAATAATCGATAAAAACAATTCCGTCGTTTCATTTGTCGGTTCAACGGAAAGTTCCTCTCTTAATCGCTCTTTCAAGTTATAGTAATGTGCCGCTGCTTTGGAATAATCACCTCTTTTTTTGTAGTATGAAAGCAAAAGGCGGTGATTTTTTTCTTCCCACTCGTTAATTGCAATCAAAGATTTGATTTGTTCCTCGTGTTCCTCTTTAGGTAGATTTATCTCGGAGGAAAGTTTTTCCCTAAGCGTAAGTGAATATTTTTCGGAATAGAAACGCTTTCGCATACTTAACCAGTCCTCAAATCTCTCCGCATACTTTATGAAAAAACCCTGCAAAAATTCACCTCTGTAAAAATCCAAGATTGAATTCTCTTTCGTATCAATTTTTATTTCTATGTCGCGGTTCAGAGCTATGATATTTTTATTCGTCGCTATAAGTTTTACCCCCGCCTGTTTATTGGCTTGGTATATCGCATTTCTTAAATTTTTTTTCGCCGTATCTCCGCTCACCTCCTGCCAAAAAATATCCGCCGCCTCATCTCTTGTGGTCTCGCCGTTATCCGCAAGGTAATACAACAACCCTTCAATCTTCACGAAGGGGAATCTCAATTTTTCTCCATTCAAAATCAGGCAGGGAATCCCGAAAAGTTTTATTTCCACCATACATATCACCTCTCATTTCGCAAATCATAAGCAATCAAGTATCATATTTTTTTCCGATTGTAAATGCTGAAAAAATTTTTTCAAAAATCTCTAAAGTTTTTTAAAGTTCCGCCCGATAAATTTGGTGCAGGGGACGAGATGAGAACAGGGGATAGCGGAATGAAAAAACTTTTTGCAGGAGGCTTGAGTTTTTTTGGGAGTTCCGCGGATAATCTCACTGCAGAAAAACGCCCCGAAGGCCTGGGGCAAAAATAAAGAACGGCATTTAGGAAGATGCCGTATTCAAGGAGGAAAAATAATGAGAATTCAATCAAACATCAGCGCAATCAATACGCAAAGACAAATGTTCAAGGTGAACAACGCACAAAGCAAGTCAATGGAAAGACTTTCCTCAGGCTTCAGAATTAACCGTGCGGCAGATGACGCGGCAGGCTTGGCAATCTCCGAGAAGATGAGATCCCAAATCCGTGGCATGAGACAAGCTTCAAGAAACGCACAAGACGGTATTTCCGTAGTACAAACTGCAGAGGGAGCTTTGGACGAAGTTCACGATATGCTTCAAAGAATGAAAGAATTGGCAGTTCAAGCGGCTAACGACTCCAACCAAAGCTTGGTTGACCGTGAAGCTCTTCAATTGGAAGTAGACCAACTTACGGACGAAATCAACTCCATCACCGACAAGACCCAATTCAACAAGATGAACCTTTTGGACGGAACTTTCACTAATAAGCACTTCCACGTTGGTGCAAATTCCGATCAGTCAATCGGCATTTCCATTAAGTCAATGACTGCTGAAGGTTTGGGATTAAAGACCGGCGGAACTGAAGAGCTTGTATCCAGCAATGGACAAACTCGTGTTCTTGAGGCAAAGGGATTCCAAAATATTAAGTCGGCTGCTCAAGCTATCAAAAAAGGTTCTGCTCTTGTCTTTGAAGATGTTGCGACTAAGTTCTCAGATGCCACCAAAAAAGCTAAGTTCAGAGTGGCGATCAATGATAAGTATGGCGAGTTTGAGGTGGGTGTTGGTAGTGATGGTAAGATTAAAAAAGAAGATATTGCAAAGGCGGCTAGGGAAGCTCTAAATAGGATTGCCGGAGAAACTTTATTCACCGGTACAGGTGAGAAGGTTTCTGCAATTGATGCAATCAAATCCTTCAACGGTATCACCGGTGCGTATGCGAAAGTTGAAATGCTAAATGAGGGTGATTTTAATATTGGCACTGCAATTGGTAAAGGTATTAGCATGAAAGATGCTGTGATGGGGACTGAGCTTGGTGCTAAAGTGGATATTTCTCATGAAGTCGGAAAAGGACACTATGAGATCAGCATCAATGGGCAAAAACCCATAACGGTTGATTTAACAAAAGACGATGATACGGCGGATAAGATAAAAGCGAAGTTCTCTGCGGCTTTGGCAGGGCTTGTGGGGACTGTCTCTTACTCGGTAGCTGCGGGAGGCAGACAAGGTGTTATAAGATTTAAAACCAAAAAGTCTGGGAATGAAGCTACGATCAAAGTAAGAGCTACAGGTGCTTCAGGATTTAAGCAAGTTGACTACAAGGGTGTAAATATCCTTACCAGAGATGCTGCAAATAAGTCAATGAATAATGTGCAGGCTGCGATAGAGCAACTCTCTTCAAGAAGAGCGGAGCTCGGTGCAATTCAAAACCGTGTGGAGCATACCATTGCAAACCTCAATAACAGTGTTGAGAACTTGACAGCTTCAGAAGCAAGAATCAGAGATACCGATATGGCTGCAGAGATTATCGAATCCTCAAGAACCAGCATCTTGAGCCAAGCAGCAATTTCAATGCTCTCACAAGCTAACCAAGTTCCTCAAAATATCTTAAGTCTTTTGAGATAGTTTTTATGAAAAAGAGATCTTCGGATCTCTTTTTTTGTCAAATCATTCAAATTAAGATATAATGTGCAAACTGAAAGGGGTCGGATTTATTATGCACGATGAATTTTTCAAATACAACTTGGAGAACAGACAGATACTCATAGAAATACTTAAAATGTCCTTATCTGAAAATGTTTTCTATAAAATTG
>CAUVKI010000058.1:0-7155 GCA_963552605.1 uncultured Tissierellia bacterium | reverse complement strand
AGTTTAGCATATTTATATTTGATATTCAATAAATTTATAGAATTTTAGTATAAGTTATATCCGTCAAAATGCAGTGTTATGAAAGGCATAAACAAGGTATAATGGAGAAAGACGAATGCCTCTCAAAACGGGAATCCTTGACACAAAGAACATCGAACAGGAAATATCGGTCATAGAGGACAAGATACAAGAAAATACAGCTTCAAGACATCATCTGAATGTCGATAAGTTAAGAGAAGCGGTAGCGGGAGGAGAACTTGTTTTAGACCGGATCAACGAAGTGGTAGACAGAATCTATGTTTATGACAAGGACAAGGTGGAGATCGTTTGGAAATTTGAATAAAGAGGATAAAGAAATGGACAAAAAAGATGAAATGATGATTTCAAATCACGAATCCCTTATAAAAAAGATTTATATTGTCAGGGGACAAAAGGTTATGCTTGACTTTGAATTGGCGGAGATCTATGGGTATGAAACAAAGGCTTTTAATCAGCAAGTTAAGAATAATATTGAGAAATTTGACGATGATTTCAGATTTCAACTCACTAAAGAGGAGTGAGAATTTTTGAGGTCGAAATTTTCGACCTCAAAATCGGAAACAGGTTCATTTTTGCAAAAATAGCCGTTGTATTCTCTTTTTGTTTCTACATCTTCAAAGTATTCTTTTATGTTGTTTTTCATAACAGCTCTATTATACTCTATCTTTTGTTTCTTTAAAAATTGATTTCCGTGACGAAAAAGTTATCGTCTTGAGTTTGGGAGTAAAAAATGTTACAATGATGTGGAAAAATTTAAATGAGGAGCTGAGGATATGAAAAAAATAGAGGAATATATAAGGACGATCTCGGACTTTCCGAAAAAGGGCATACTTTTTCGTGACATAACTACGCTTCTTTCGGATAAAGAAGGTTTGAGAGCTGCCGTTGATTTGATGTCCCGTGAAATTGAGAATAAAGATTTTGATATAGTTATAGGTCCCGAATCAAGAGGTTTTATATTCGGAGTTCCGATTGCTTACAACTTGGGGAAAGCATTTGTGCCGGTGAGAAAAAAAGGGAAGCTTCCGGCAAAGACCGTCGAGGTGAGTTATAATCTCGAGTACGGAGCGTCCGCTTTGGAAATGCACAAAGACGCTGTAAAACCCGATGACAAGGTGGTGATTGTGGACGACTTAATCGCAACCGGCGGCACCACAAAGGCGATATGCGAACTGCTTGAAAAACTCGGGGCGAAAATTGTAAAGATAGTATTCTTAATCGAGCTTGAGGGTTTGAGAGGCAGGGATTTGCTTAAAAATTATGATGTGGCTTCGATAATAAAATATCCCGAAAGCTGAAAAGTGCTGTAATGAAATTGTAATAACTTGTTTGTTGCGTGAAGCTTTACGATGTGGTATATTTAAAGATGTATATTAAACATATTAAGGGGGTTTTCTTATGAAAAGAAACGCACGCATTATTTGTGTTGTGGTGCTTCTGCTCATTGCTTCGGCTTCCTTGTCCGAGGCAAGCGGCAGGTATGTGACAGGCAGGTATTGGCAGGGACCGCTACAATTTTACAAGGATCAGTCGCCCGTAAGTATCGGAGTTAATCCTATCATAATCAATGGGGTAACATATGTTCCGATTCGTGCAACTTCGCAGCTTTTGGGAATGAGTGTGAGTTGGGATCAGCAAAACCGCAGAGTGGTCATAACGAGCGACCAAACTCAACAGGCAAATCTCTCCTATTATACCGATCAGGTCTCTAAAAAACAGGACGAGATAAATAAGATCAATAAGGATATGAAAGATCAGAAAAAGGATTACGAGGAAAAGCTCAGCAAACTCGAAAAGGAGAGAGACGCAATCCAAAAGAAGTATGATGACCTTTTGAAATCAAAAGGCTATGCCAATCCCTACGGATATCCTTACGGTTATTACGGTTATAGCTACGGAGATATTCAATCCGCTCTTAATTCAGGCGTGAGTTCAACCAATATCGACGGCTTTGCTTTATCCGCTTCTTACAGCGTGTCGGGAGGAACGAACGGAAACTATTCCTGCTCGGTTAATCTTTCCGGTTCAAATAAAAATGCCATCAGCAGATCGGGTATAGCTTCATTCCTTCAAACTTCGGTTGTGCCCTACTTCACAAGAAACGGATATTATGGAAGCTGGTATGACGGAAGCTGGTATGATAGAGGCTGGGGCTCTTACCGAGGTGAGTATTACGACTCCGCAATAATCTCGGATTACAGAAGCACACACGGATCGGATCCCAGTCCGTCCAAATATATCGAGCTTTATTATGCAAAGCACGGATACTATCCTCCCTCGGGTTATGATTACAGAGGATACGGAGGATACTGGGGAGGATACGGAGATTACAGGTATCAGCAATATTACTACAACAGCATAAGCTTTACGGTTTATGATAAGGGTTCAGGAACGACCACGACCTATACCGCAAACTCAAGCGGCATCGTGAACTAAACGAAAAGCACCCGAAAAGGGTGTTTTTTTTTGAGCGGAAAATCGCAGTTGATTATAATGAAAAAAATTTGGTATAATCCTAATGGCAATGGACGGCGAAAATTTTTGTCCTTTTCGGTTTGTCGATTGCGGATTAGAAAAAATAAGGAGGAGATTTTATGAAGAGAGTATTAACATTGACACTTGTTCTGCTTCTTATAGCAGTGCCGGTGTTTGCGGCGACGGGAGACATTTACAAAAGTGACGGGACTCCCTTTATGAGTGCGATTGAGTTTCTCACAAATCGTGAAGCAATTGAGGCTTATATCGATAAGCCGGAAAATTTTTTGACGGAAATTGACGGGCTTCTCTATAAAGCTGACGATATCAAAAAAGCTTTTGAAAAAGATCAGGGTAATTACATTGAAGCTCTTAAAAAATCGGGAGCGGGAATTCCCAAAGGCGGAGAAGAGCTTAGGGTGCTTGATGTAAAGATAAGCATGGACAAAACTTCTGCTACGGTTTCACTCTCAAGAGAGGCAAGCTTGGAAGAACTCGGGAGACTTACGGTGAAACCCGAGGGGACTTTCGAGAAAGTCGAGGGAAAGAAAGCAACCCTTAAGTTCAAAGAAAGTATACGCAAAGGACAGGAGATCGAAGTCGGAGGATTTCTGAAAAAATTTGAGGGTCATAAGACAGTTTACTTGGACTTGAATAATGTAAGCAAGGAAGAGTTTAAGGGATTGGAATTTATAGGAGCTGATGTTGGAGAAGATTCTTTTTTGGAAAAGCTTTTTTTGAGCTTTGAAGACTCCTTTGTGATAAAAAACAACTCCGAGATTCTTTTCAGAGTGGAGTCGGGAGAAGTTAAAAAAGTTGTAAAAAAGGGAGATGAGTTTTCGATTAAGCCTGAAGATAGTGCAACGATTAAGATCTCAAAGGTTGAAATTACAAACTCCGCTTCACTTGATTTTAGATTTTTGAAATCAACGGAAGATGAAGATGGGGAAACTTCTATGTGGAGTGCGGGGTTTACTGACAGCCGATGCAAGATGAAAGAGGGTACAAGGGTTACGGTTACGGCTAAGAGAGATTCGACGACCTTAACCATCTTTGACAAAACCTATCACGAATCCGAAAACTGCCTTGAGCTCAAAGAGGATTTGGAGAGTTTGACTTATGACGGAAAGTGGATCTATAAGTATATGAAAACCGAGCTGGGTCAAGCGGAAGATACAGCGAATCACATTGTTGGGAAGCGTACTAAGATGTTCTTTAAAATCAATAAAGAGCTTCATAAGTCTAGAATCGTCTTAAGTGTTGCAAACAGTAACGGTGCAAGCAATGGTAATGATCCATATCTTTTAAATGGCATTTTCATAAACACCATCCACATATATCCCACAACCCTTACCACGTCGATAGGTCCAAATAACAATACGGAGTGGAAAAACGGTACTGCAGGCGGGGTTTATAAGGTGATTATAAGAGAAAGATCCGAGGTTTTACCTGCAGAAGGGGAAGGAGAAATAATATTTGAGGGGATATTAAAAACCGCAGCCGCAGATAGAATTTCAAAGAGGGAATGGGAAGCTCTTAATGCTTTTACAAAAGGAAAGAATATTGAATTCTTGAGTGATAATGGAGGTTTGGCACCTAATGATGCTACGAGCAACCTCTATATTGAATTCGGTTCCGAATATAAGGGATTTTTTACGGTGGAGTTTAAGGGCTGGTATGAAGAATAAAGAAATTTAGAGAAAGGCTTTTCGCCTTTCTTTTTTTTTTGCAAAACGGGTCTTGACTTTTATGTTCGGAGGAATTATAATAAGTTCGGAACAGGTGAGAAAATAAAACCAAAAATCAAAAAGAAAAAAGAACATTTGAACAGAGGAGGAATTATGGAAAGAGAACTTGTGTATTTCAATCAGTGCGACCCGAGATGGGGAGGAGAGGATTACTCCGCAAGAGGCGAAAAGACTACAATTTGTGAATCGGGTTGCGCTCCGACCGCAATGGCTATGGCGGTATCAACCTTAACCGAAAGAAAGGTGCTTCCTACGGAACTTGCAAGATGGTCTTTAAGAAACGGATATAAGGCATATCATCAAGGCACTTACTATGCTTTTTTCAAGGCTTGCGGAGTAGCTTACGGAGTGAGAGCGGAACAACTTAACTATCGCAATCTCAGAAAACACAATGATGAAAAAGTTCACCAAAGGGCGATTGATTGTCTTTCAAAAGGTGCGCTCCTAATCTGTTGTATGGGCAGAGGGCTTTGGACAAGGAGCGGTCATTTTATCTTGGTTTACGGTGTTTGGGGCGGTGAAGTCCTCATAAAAGACCCTGCCTCGAGGGCGAAGTCGAGAAGCTTAGGGGAATATGAAAGATTTAAGAGAGAAGTGAAGTATTATTTTTCAGTAATTTAGAAAATTTGTTCTATATGTATTGACTTTTTGGGAATTATATATATAATATATTCAGAACACAAAGGGGGTGGTTAAATTGGTTTCGGTCAGTCAATCATTCAAATAGGTAGAAAGATTTTTTATAGGAAAAAAGGAAAAAAAGGAGGATATTATGGAAAAAGAAAGTATGAAACTTAGTTGTGTGTATGAAAGTAATGTAAACGGAAAGAAAAAGACCCAAACCCGCTCCTACGGCGTTAAGAAAGACGCACAGGAAGGCGGACTTTTGAAAATGGCGGAAGAAATTGACAAGCTTAGCCAAAAACCTATGACCAAGGCAAAAGCAGTTGAAATTTCGGTATTGAGATAGGAAAGGGGTGTAAGATATGGATACTAAAACTTTGATTATCACTTTTAAGGACGCTGAGGGGAACGCTAAGAATTTTTCAATCGCAAACCCTAAAGACGGTGTTACTAAACAAGAGGTTGAAAGCTCCTGTACTGAAATTATCGGTGCAAATGTGCTTGAAACCGAAAAAGGAGGAGCGATTGCCACTCTTTCAAAGGCGCAGATTGTCACTAAGAATACTACCGATTTGGTGTAATGGACGAGTTGATTAAAAATCTTCCGAATGTGGGCTTTCCTATCGTCTTGAGCTTGTTTTTGCTGATGAGAATGGAAAAGAAGATTGATGAGCTTTCAAATTCGATTAGGGAGCTTTCGGAAGCTCTTAGGAAATAATAAAAAAAAAGCCTGTACTTTTTTGTGCGGGCTTTTTTTTGTCTTTATTTGTCTCTGTAATAAGTATTTTATATTTATGCTTTTGCTGTGATAATAGGTCATAAATAAGTTGACAGTGAGGAGAAAAATTGCTATCATCATCAAAGTTGTTTAGGATTGGAGGGGTTATTATGAAGTTGGCGGAGGCTTTGGCAAGAAGAAAGGATTTGACGGATAGGCTCTTCATTCTTTCGGAACGCATTTCGAGCAATGTGGTCACCAAAGAGGGAGAGACTCCTGCGGAAGATGTAAAAATTCTCATAGAGGAAGCTCTGAGACTTTCAGATGAAAATTCCGAGCTTATTTCAAAAATCAACCGCACGAATGCCAAGACGATTTTTGACGGAGAACTTACTCTTACGGACGCTTTGGTTAAGCGTGACGCTTTTATTTCAAAACGAAATGTTCTGTTGGGAGCCGTTGAGGCAGCCACAAGCGGAAGAGACAGATATTCTCAAACGGAATTGAAAGATATAAGACATATAGATGTTAAGGAACTGCAAAAGAAAATTGATGAATTTTCTTTGTCGTATCGTGAGCTGGACTTAAAAATTCAGGAAAAAAACTGGCAGACTGAACTCTTATAGAAATTCGGGTGGTTGGGTCAAAAGCTTTATGGAGAGGGCGGGTATAAAAAAAGCTATGGAGTGGTGAGGCGCGCCGCGGGTTCGATTCCCTTTTTATTGTTTTGCCGATTTGTTTTTTCATAATTTAATTTTTTTTATTTATAACTACCAAATACCGACTCTTCCCGCTTTTGGATTGGGAAAAGATATCTCCTTAAAGGACGGACGACTTTTTATAAGTTATCCGTCCTTTTTTTTTAACTTCCCGTTTGGAGAAGCTTCTTAGAATTTGTCATTGACCACGGAAATCAATTTTCAAAGAAACAAAAGATAGAGTATAATAGAGCCGCTATGAAAAACAACATAAAAGAATACTTTGAAGAAGATTATTGCCAAATAGAATATAAGACAGTTCGGGATAATTTAAGTCTGTTAAGGAAATTTAGGGCTTAACATAGTAAGAAGATACAAGGAAAAGTCAGAATCCAAACTTGCATTTTCTAAGATTATGCCGGATTGCTTACTTGACTCTTCCTATCTTCTTGAGGTCGTTTGTAAAAATTGATTTCCCTGCATCGGAAAAGCTGAAGGTGGAGTAGAAAAATATAAAAGGATATGATATTGATTTCAAAAAACTACGCAGTGCGTGGCGGATTGGAAAAGATATTTAGATAATTTTGGAGGTGCATTTT
Organism: uncultured Tissierellia bacterium; assembly: GCA_963552605.1. Classification (GTDB taxonomy): domain Bacteria; phylum Bacillota; class Clostridia; order Tissierellales; family Peptoniphilaceae; genus CAUVKI01. The sequence continues at coordinate 254 of CAUVKI010000058.1, read as the reverse complement.
ATGACGGAAGAAAATAAAGAGATTGTGGTAATAGATGAAACTACAATCAAAAGTAAAATTTACTATATAAGAAATCAAAAGGTTATGCTTGATTTTGGACTTGCTGAAATCTATGGATATACAACGACAAGATTTAACGAACAAGTAAAAAATAATTCGGAGAAATTTGATGATGATTTTATGTTCCAGTTGACGAAGTCAGAGTTTGAAAACTTGATATCGAAAAAATCGACATCAAGTTGGGGCGGTCGTAG
>CAUVKI010000057.1:0-8167 GCA_963552605.1 uncultured Tissierellia bacterium | reverse complement strand
GAAACATTTCGCAGTTCCACCATGTAATTATTCATATTTAACCCCCATTTCTTACAAATAACTCCTTTCTTTGTACAAATCATTCTCCGTTGTATTCTCCGGTAATTTTTTTATTTTCCATAGGGCACATTGTACATGATTTCTCCCCGCATTTTTCGCATACAGGCGAAGATAAATGATACAACTGATGTACTTTTGCACTATCAACACCAGTTTTAAGATCTCCAACGAAGGACGACTCATCCCGCATATAAGCCTCACTAAAAATATACAGCAGTCCATTAGGAGCGAGTGCAAAGCTATTTATCCCCGCTCCGCAATGGTTTTCATCTACTCCCATCAAAGAATCAGTTAATGCATTAACTTCTTCTGTGTTCTGTGCATTCCATTGCTCTACCAAAAATTCAGCTAAAATATCCAACTGCCGCTAATATTCTATAAAAATCAAACAAGCGATAATCAATCAATAAAATTACATTTATAAAATTCCACTAAACAGAGATTGTATAGTAGTTTATCTTACAAACCGAATGAATTAAAGAAGAAAATGTGGGCATTGCGCAGAAGCTTGATTCGTAACTCCAAGTTAATCAACTATAGCATCATTAGATATAAAAATCAACAACTTTTACAGTAAACTTGGAATTTTATCTTCTGACACTTTATACTAAAACTCTATAAACTTATTGAATATCAAATATAAATATGCTAGACTGTCTTGGAAGTGAAAGAAATGCACAAAATAGAACAACAAGAAGCGGAAAAGATATAAAGAAATGATTAAAGAAAGAAGATATAATACTATTAGTGTGACGGAGCGATATGTCATACTATTTTGTTCTATGGGATTTAAAAATGAAGTATTTGATACTCTTAATGATGTTATGTACAGATTGTGCGAAACTATAAATCTGCTAACAAAAAATACGGTTAAAAGTATTATAAATAGAGATTGCTTGAAATCAACGGCTTAAAGGGAGGATAATATGGTTATTGATTTATTGGTGGCTGAAATCGGCAGCACCACGACAGTGCTTAATGCTTTTGACAAATTGGATAAAGTTCCGAGCTTTATCGGACAAGGGCAGGGAAAGACGACCGTTGATACGGGGAATGTATTGGACGGAATTTATGAGGCGATGAAAGCTCTCGAAAAAAACATAGGGGAGAAGATAGAATATAGAGATTTTATAGCCACAAGCTCCGCTGCAGGGGGATTAAAAATGACGGTGCACGGTCTTGTGCACGATATGACGGTAAAAGCGGCGAAAGAAGCGGCGTTGGGGGCAGGAGCGAACTTAAAATTTTTAACTTCGGGAAAACTTCGCCGCACGGACTTAAAAAAGATAACGGAAATCCGTCCGAATATAATTTTGATTGCGGGAGGGGTGGATTACGGAGAGAGAGAAACCGCACTTGACAATGCCGAAGCAATAAGAAGTTTGAACCTTTCAATTCCGGTTATCTATGCGGGAAATATTGAAAATCGGGAGGAGATTCGGGAAATTTTCAAAGATACAAAAGTTGATCTTTTTATAACAGAAAATGTCTATCCCGCCATCGACAGCTTAAATGTGGAGCCGGCAAGAGCTGTAATCCAAGAGGTATTTGAAAAACATATCATTCACGCTCCGGGAATGGAAAAGGTAAGAGAAATGGTCTCGGGAATAATTATGCCCACTCCGGGTGCGGTAATCGAAGCTGCAAAACTTTTATATGAGGATATAGGGGATTTGATGGTAATAGATGTGGGAGGAGCTACCACAGATGTGCACAGCGTGTGCGAGGATTCGGAAAAATATTCTCTTATGATGTTAAACCCCGAACCCAAAGCAAAGAGAACCGTTGAGGGCGATTTGGGAATGTATGTGAGCAGGCAAAATGTGTATGACCTTATGGACAAGGAAGAACTTTCCGCTAAATTCGGAAGAAGTGAAGAAGAAATGAATCAATTTGTAGAAAATCTTCCTCCCATTCCCACAGACAAAGAAGAAATAAAATTGGCGGAAGAACTCGGCAAAGCTGCAACTAAAACCGCAGTTGAAAGGCACACGGGATATTTAAGAGTGATATTCGGAGTGAAAGGTAAAAAAACCTATGCGGTCGGAAAGGATCTCACGAATGTGAGGTGGATTATAGGAACGGGAGGGGCATTAACTAAGCTTCCGGACAGAGAAAATTTGTTGAGTTCAATCTTTTCTTTGAAAAAAGATTTTCTGCTTCCCAATCGTGAGGCGGCTCTTTTGTATGACAATGACTATATAATGGCATCTCTCGGCTGTATGTCCAAAAGATATCCCGATGAGGCATTAAAGCTTCTGAAAAAAAGTCTCGGACTTAAGCGGAGGTGAAGAGGGACTTACTCAAAAGTCCTTAAGAGCAAAATAAAATGGCTGGACTCAACAAACAAAATGTTGAATTCAGCCATTTTTTTTGAACTTATAAGATTAGGAATCAACCCTTATTTAACGAATATATCTGTTGTAATTATTTCCTCTGCCCGTCTTTTTCATTTCCTCCTTCTTTATGTATTTCTCAAGTTTATCTTTTTCTTCTCTCGTCAAATCCGTGAATCGAATTCCGAAAATATCTGTCCCCGCCTCTCGAATCACCTCGGTGGAAACAAAGCGATCTATTTGAGTCGGAATTTGCATAAGCAAAATATCCCCGATTCTAATTCTGTCGTCTTTTTTTACATGAATTTTTGCTCCCGTGTAGGAGATATCATAGATTTGAATTTCGGTTTGCTTAACCTGTAATATCATAGCCTTTACAACTTCCAATATCTCCACCCGATAAAACTCTCTCTCCTGTATTCGGGCTTCAATTCCGGTTATGCTCACGGTGATTTCGTTTTCATTTATGCTTTTAATCAAAGCATCCGTTATATATCGTCCCATATGAACCACCACATAGTGAATTCCAACCACATCACCCTCACAAAGCGCAAGCGTCGTAAGTTTCGCCATCGGAGGATACAACACTATGGTGTTATGATTATCACGAATATCCAAGATCTTTGAGAAAAAAAGTTCAGGAGCAAATTCACTCAAATCCTCGGGGGATATTTCCATATCGTCAAAATCGTAGTCATTGGGAAAAGAATTTTCCAAAGAAGGAAGCAAAATCGGCTCAGGAATGTCGTTAGGTTTCTTTTTTCGAGAAAAGAGTTCAATCAGCGGGCTGAAAATTTTTTTAATCCGGAGAATAATTTTCTCCCATAAACTCTTCTCCCCCTCATAGGGTTCTTTAAGCGTAACCTCAACCTGCATTCCTATTTCAAGCTTCATTGTTCCAAATGACATCTTCTCACATCCCTTTTACTTGCATAATATATTTTTCATAACCATATTATATCCGCTAAAACTTTTCTTGGCAATCATTTTTGTGTTTTTCGTTGACAAAGGCACACCACAATTTCCTTTTTGTGCTAACACCCGGGCTAAATTTTATAGGCTTGGAAATTTATATCTTCGCTAATTTCAGCGAATCGAACCGAATCCGAAATATCCACAGCCATCTTGTTCTCCAAAACGGAATGCACCCTTAACACCTCGACATCATTCATAGCTGCAATCGCACTTAAATAAGAGGAAGCGAGATCACGATTTTTATAACCTTCTTTTGTTTCGGGATTGACTTCAAATCCTGAATTTTCTATGATGTTTACTAAAAATCTTTTTCTGGAAACACCCAAAAATATTTCACAGCCCATTTCGTGTAGGAGTGAAAGATTTTTCAAAAGGGTTAAATTTTCTCTTTTGGTGAGTCCGAACCCGATCCCCGAGTCAAGCATTATTCTATCCTTTCCGATTCCGAATTCCAAAGCCCTTTCTATGGATTTATTGAGATAGTAAACCATAGCCTTTTCTATCGGCATTTTTTTCATCTCATCTTTTTCCATTTCGGAAAACGCTCCCTCTCCTCCGAAAGACGGAAAAATTTTTGTTGAAGGGTGTTCCGGACGATATAAAACGGAATTAAACATCAAAATCGCTCCGCACTTGCTCTTTCCTACGACCTCAGCCATTTTCGGATCACCCAAAAATCCCGTGATGTCATTGATTATATCCGCACCCGCATCTATTGCGCAGGAAGCAACTTCCGACTTCCAAGTGTCAACCGAGATGGGGACTTCAAATTTTTTCTTCAACTCGCTTATTACGGGAATTATACGCCTGATTTCTTCTTCGGGGTTTACATATGTGGAGCCGGGTCTTGTGGACTCTCCCCCCACATCTATCATCTTTGCTCCTTGAGAAATCATTTCCTCTGCGTGTTTTATTGCAGACTCTTTATCGCGCCAGTTGCCTCCGTCCGAAAAAGAGTCGGGAGTGACATTTAAAATTCCGCATAGTATGGTGGGATTGTTCGGAAGTATTTCAAAGCCATTACAATGAAAATTTCTCTTCTGCATATTATTTCCTCCTTTGTGAAAAATAAACTCACGGCTAAATGATAACACAACAAGAGAAATTTTATTACAAAAATAAAACTTGCAAACATATCTTTTGTCACAAAAAAGAAATATTTATGATATAATCGGCGGAGTGAGGTGAGGTAATGGAGATTGGCAAGAAAAATTTGAAAATTTTTAACGGTTTTGATTTTAAAAAGGTTACCCGAACGATGGAAGAAAAAACTGCTGAATTTCTGTTGGAAGTTCCCTCAATATTAAGGGGGGCGGCGAAGTTTTTCAGCAGGCTTCTGCCCATAAAAAAAGCCGCAAGCAAGATGGAAGAAATAACCGAGTATGCCTTGGACAGCACATTGGACGCTGCCGAAGAGAAGTTGCTTGAGTGGGAATATACTCCCGTTCCGAATTTTCTTTCAAAAAAGTTTTTGGCAGCTTGTTCGGGCTGTATGGCTTTATTGATAATCGGAACTTTTTTTGTAGGGGTTTTGGCTTATAGGGATAAAAATCAAGCTTTTTGCGTGAAATATGACGGAGAACCCGTTTTTTACGTTAGTGACATAGATGAATTTGAGGAGATAGTGAAAGAAAAGGAAAAATCTCTTTCGGATTTTCACGGCTATGAAAAAAGACTTACCAAGCCGTTTACTTATGAATCTGCGATTGTTCCCGCCTCGAAATGTACTTCGGAGGACGATATCAGGAATTTCGTGTCGGAGCGAACCGAGGGAATGGGGTATGGATACGAGCTTTCCGTCAACGGGGAGCGTCTGGCTCTGATTAAGAACAAAGAGGATTTGGAAGCCATAAAAGAGCGATATCTTAAAGAAAATACTCCGAAAGAACGATGGGATAGTTCAACCCTTAAGGAAAAGCCGACAATCTCAAAAATTTATGCAACGGAGAGCAGCTTTAAGACCGTCGGCGCAGTTGTGGATACCTTGGAAAAGAACTTTGATGAAGCTAAGTATCACATAATAAGCGAGGGGGAGAGCTTGGCACTTGTGGCTGAGGAAGAGAAAGTGAATTATAATCTCTTAAGAAAGCTAAATCCATCAATCCCTCTGAGCCCTCCTGTCGGAACTAAGATAAAACTCAATGAAGGGGCGGTCTTTACAATTCTTTCTTCCGAGGTTAAAACCTATGATGAGGCATTGAGATTTGAAACGGAAATAAAAGAGAACGCCTCTCTCTACGACAGCAGATCCTATGTGGAGAAAGCAGGCGAAAACGGCGTGGCACGGGTTGTGGATATGATTTATTACGAGAATAACGAACCCACAAAAACCGAGCGCATAAGTGCGGAAACCCTGAAACAGCCGGTAAAGAAAGTGGTGGTGAAAGGAACTAAGGAAACTCCCAAGTACATGGCATCGGGAAGATTTGCATACCCCACAAGAGGCAGATTCACCTCGGGTTTCGGAAGAAGATGGGGACGGCTTCATAAGGGAATAGATCTTGCAAATTCCATCGGTACTAAGGTTTGTGCGGCGGACGGAGGCACGGTGGTTTTTGCGGGCTTTTACCACGGTCTCGGGAAGATGGTAAAGATTGATCATGGAAACGGTTATGAAACGGTGTACGGACACCTTTCAAAGTTTGCCGTATCCAAGGGATACAAAGTTGGAAAAGGGGAAATTGTCGGATATATGGGTTCAACCGGCTATTCCACCGGTTCTCATCTGCATTTTGAGGTACATAAAAACGGTGTGCCGCAAAATCCGCTCAAATATCTTAAATAGGAGTGTAATATGGATAATTTTACTATGCTTGCAGATTACTACGAGTTCACTATGATGAACGGGTACTTTGAAGCGGGCAGAGAAAACGAAATTGCAATTTTTGATCTGTTTTTCAGAGAAGTGCCGGACGGAAGCGGCTTTGCCATTATGGCAGGAGTGGAGCAGTTGGTTGATTATCTCGAAAATTTGAAATTCACTGATGAGGATATAGATTTCTTCAAGAAAAAAGGTATATTCGGGGAAAAATTTTTATCTTTCCTAAAGAACTTTCATTTCACTTCAGATGTTTGGGCTGTGCCCGAGGGTACTCCCATATTTCCGCACGAACCGATTTTGACGGTCAGAGGTCCCGTGGTGGAAGTTCAACTGATAGAAACTATGGCTTTACTCACTATTAACCACCAGAGTCTGATTGCAAGCAAAGCCAACCGAATAGTGAGAGCGGCTGAAGGCAGACCCGTGATGGAATTCGGTTCAAGGAGAGCGCAAGGGACACACGCCGCAAACCTCGGAGCAAGAGCGGCATTCATAGGCGGGGTTGTCGGCTCCGCAAATACAATGGTGGATCGTGATTATGGAGTGCCCGCAATGGGAACAATGGCTCACAGTTGGGTGCAGCTTTTCCCTTCCGAGTACGAGGCTTTCAAGGCTTATTGTGAAACCTATCCGGATCAGGCAACGCTTCTGATTGACACCTATGATACTTTGGATGAAGGACTTCCGAACGCAATTCGTGCCTTTCGTGAGGTCTTGATTCCAAAAGGTTTTCGTCCGAAAGGGGTGAGGATTGATTCGGGGGATCTTTCGTATCTTACAAAAAAAGTAAGAAAAGTTTTGGATAGAGAGGGATTTTCGGATTGCAGCATTGTTGTGTCGGGAGGGCTTGATGAATATGTTATAAGAGACCTTTTGGTGCAGGGTGCAAAGATAGATTCTTTCGGAGTGGGTGAAAGGCTTATAACTTCAAAGACCGAGCCCGTATTCGGCGGAGTTTATAAGCTTTCGGGAATTGACAATGACGGAGTGATAGAGCCGAAGATAAAAATTTCCGAAAATACGGAAAAAATCACCGTTCCCGGCTATAAAAAAGTTTTAAGGTTTTTTGATAAGAATACGGGCGACGCTATGGCGGACTTGTGTATGATGAGAGATGAAGAAAATCCCGACGGTTCTGCGGTGGAGATTTTTCACCCAATCCACACATGGAAGAAAACCACTTTGGAGAACTACGAAGTAAAGGAGCTTCTCGTTCCGATATACAAGGGAGGCAAGTTGGTTTATAAGCTTCCGAGTCTTATGGATATTAGAAAAAAATGCGAAGATGAGGTCGGTCATCTGTGGGACGAGGTTAAGAGATTTGAAAATCCTCATCGCTACTATGTAGATCTCTCACCTAAACTGTGGGAAGTGAGAAATCGTTTACTTTCGGAGCATAAATAATTTCTCTTGCATTTTCATTGATAATAAAGTATAATCTCTCCTTGTGGAGAGATGTCCGAGAGGTCGAAGGTGACAGTCTCGAAAACTGTTATACGGAAACGTATCGAGGGTTCGAATCCCTCTCTCTCCGTAGATAAATTGAGTAGGAGGCTACCCGTTATTTGAGTAGCCGACCTCTCGCACCACCGTACGTACGGTTCTCGTATTCTTACCTATCCTATCATACTACACGCTTCCCTACTACTCTAAGTTTCCAACTCCACGGAAAGAGAATACAAGTGTCTACTGTTAACTAATACTATAACTCTTACATAATCCCTCTTCGTCTTTATATTTTTTTTGAGAAGCTCCCCACTATGGGCGCTGTGCTTTATGTTATTTAAGAATAAGAATTTGTAGGGATTATTTTATTAGATCTGTTCGATAACTCAATGTTGGAAATTATAAATACCGCAAATTAAAGAAAAACGCAAACCAAACTTTCTTCGTTTATTTCTATAACGAGAAGATAAGATACGAAATCTTTTTAAATAGCGGTTTACATGCTCTACATAAATTCTCTTCTTTGAAA
>CAUVKI010000056.1:0-8186 GCA_963552605.1 uncultured Tissierellia bacterium | reverse complement strand
ATAGCGGATAGCGGTTATCAAGGGATAAGTCATTATCACAAAAACAGTAAAACTCATATCAAATCTTCGAAGAATCACAAATTTTGCATATTATAATTGCTTTAAAAAAAGAGTACCCGAAAAGGTACTCTTTTTTTAAAGCAATCCCGCAACAGTATCCGAAAACAGCACCGGATCTTCTAAAGGAAGTCCTGCGATAAGTCTTGCCTGATTATATAGGACTTCCGTCATCTTAGAGAATTTTTCCGAATCGGTTTGCATGGTTTGTTCCAACTTGTTAAATACGGGGTGAGAGGGGTTTATTTCCAAAATCTTGTCCGCCGCTATGTTTTCGTTCACGGGCATTTCGGAAAGAATTTTTTCCATCTCGATTGACACTTCTCCGCTTGATGAAAGCACCACTGCGTGATTTTTAAGCGAGGCGGAGGGTTTTACTTCCTTTACTCTTTCTCCTAAGATTTCTTTCATCTTTTTGAACAAGGCTTCGTGTTCTTTTTCGGTTTTATCCGCCTTTTCTTTTTCTTCCGTATTATCAAGTCCCAAATCTCCGGAGGCGACGGATTTAAATTCCATTCCCTCAACTTCTCTTAATACTTTTATCGCAAATTCATCGACATCTTCCGTGAAATACAAAATTTCATACCCCTTGTCTTTAACTTGTTCAAACTGCGGAAGTTTTTCTATTGCGGAAATGTTTTTGCCCACCGCATAGTAAATGTATTTTTGTTCGGGGAGCTTTCTATCCGCATATTCCTTAAAGGAAGTCCACTTGCTTTCTTTTGAGGATTTGAATAAAAATAAGTCCTGCAAACTTTTATTCATTCCGTAAGATTGATATAGCCCGTATTTTATGGAGCGACCGAAATTTTCAAAAAATTTTTCATAGCTCTCCCGATCGTTTTTGAGCATATCGACGAGTTCGTCGTGGATTTTTTCCTCGATTTTCTTTGCCATAAGCTTAAGTTCCCGAGTTTCCTGAAGCATTTCCCTTGAGATATTAAGACTTAGATCCTCACTGTTTACCACTCCCTTGACGAAAGCGTAATAATCCGGCAAAAGTTCTTTTGATTTGGATTCAATCAACACTCCTGAAGAATATAATTCCAAGCCCTTTTCATATTCTCTGTTGTAAAAATCAAAGGGTACGCTTTCAGGTATATACAAAATAGCCTGAAAGGAGAGCATTCCGTCAAGTTTCATATGGATATGTCTTAGGGGGGTATCGTATCCGAAATGCCTTTCCTCGTAGTATGAGTTATAATCTTCGTCCGTCAGCTCACTTTTATTTTTTCTCCAAATGGGAACCATACTGTTGAGCGTTTCGATTTCCTTATATACTTCTCTTTTTTTATCCTCTCCCTCTCCGATACTCTTTGATTTCTCAACTTCCATTTTTATGGGATAGCGAATATAGTTCGAATAGGTCTTTACTATTCCTCTTATCTTGTATTCCTCAAGGTACATATCATAGTTTTCGTCATCGGTATTATCCCTTAGGGTGAGGATTATATCCGTACCGGATTTTTCTCTTTCGGAATCGGATATCGAATAGCCTTCCGTACCTTCGCTTTCCCAGTGGTATGTTTTTTCTTCTCCGAATTTTTTTGAGATTACGTCGATTTTTTTTGCGACCATAAAGGCACTGTAAAATCCTACTCCAAATTGACCTATGATGTCGGCGTTGTCATCTTTTTTTATGCTTTCCTTAAATTCCAAGGAACCGCTCTTTGCTATAATTCCCAGATTTCTTTCGAGTTCTTCGGCGTTCATTCCTATACCGGAGTCGGAGATTATGAGTCGGTTATTTTCTTTGTCCGTTTTGATTTCGATAAAGTAGTCCTCTTTATTAAAGGTGAGATTGGGGTTTGAGAGGGTGAGATAGTAGACTTTATCAATAGCATCTGAGGCATTTGATATGAGTTCTCTCAAAAAAATGTCCTTGTTGGTGTAGATGGAGTTTATCATAAGCTCCAATATGCGTTTTGATTCCGTTTGAAATTCTTTTTGCGCCATAAGTTTACTTCCTTTCTTTTGTAATTAATGCCAAGCTTTTACCCGATTTATTTTATAAAAAACATTCAGAATTTTGTTTTAAGCTCTTACCCGAGGGTAAAATACCCGTGCTGCGGGAAGCGGTAAAAAAGGAGGTAGTAATATGGCGAATGTAGTAGTTTATTCCACATCGACTTGCCCTCATTGCCAAGATGCAAAGGCATATCTTAATTCTAAAAATGTTATTTTTACGGAAAAGAATGTTTCAACGGACAAAGAGGCGAGAAAAGAGCTTATGGCAAAGGGTCATGCGGGAGTTCCGGTGATTATAATTGACGGTGAGGAAATTGTCGGCTTCAATCAACCGAGGATTGATGAGCTTTTGCACTTATAATTTTTTTTGAAAGAAAGCTGCGCTGTAAACGCAGTTTTTTTTTGAGTTTTTTAATGTTTTTTTTATGAAAAAAATAGATTTAATTGACTTTTTTGGATATATACTCCTTAGAAAATAAAAAGGGGGATTGCTGTTATGATTTGGTCGATTATACTCGGAGCGTTTTCGGGTTGGGTTGCGAGCATCATTATGAAGAAAAACGACAAGATGGGTGCTTTGGCAAATATCGGAGTCGGATTGGTGGGAGGATTTTTAGGAAATTTTATAGCCGGGCTCTTGGGGATTGTTACAACTTCGAGTTTCAGTGTCGGAGGAATTGCAATTTCCATTTTAGGTTCCTGCCTGTTTATTTGGATTCTCAATAAGCTTAGGAGATAGTGAGAGAAAAGAGCTTTGAAAGCTCTTTTTTTTTGCTCTATAAAAAAATCGAGTTATCCACATTGTTGATTATTAGATTTTTTTTGATATAATAACGAATGAAATTTTCCGTTAAAACCTATTGTAAAATTAAAAATGCCGATTTTTCAACATTTTTTTTGATTAACCAAAACGGTTTAAATCACAGGTGTTTGAGAGTTATCCGAGTTATCAACATTTTGTGGATAACTTGTTGATAACTCTTTTTTGGGAAAAATAAACTTGATTTTTTCAAGGTTGACGACTGAAAAAAACTCACAATTCGGTTGTGGATAAGGTAATTATCCACAAAATTTATCCACAAATTTTTATGACAAAAATTTTTACACAAAAATAAGGTTTAAAACAGTTAAAAAAAATTGAAATCGGTAAAGTTATCCACAAAAAAATCGGAGGTATGATCTTGAATTTTTCAAATCTATGGAGTGAAGCTATGCCTTTACTGAAAAAATCAATAGGCGAATCCAGTTTTGAGCTTTGGATGAAATATGTTAAACCGCTTGAAATAGTCGATAATGAGTATAGATTTGCTGTACCGAATTCAATTATTCAAAATATCGTTCGAGAGAGATTTAAACCCATTATAGAGGAGACTCTCAGTGATTTGACAAATATGTCTATCACAGCCGTTTTTATCCACGATGACTCTCTCTACGGGGAAAATTCAAAAATTTCCAAGCCTAAACCTAAGTCCGAGCATAAAATTACTTATTCAAGCCTTAATCAAAAATATACATTTGAAAATTTTGTGGTGGGAGGAGGTAATCAGTTGGCACACTCCGCCGCAATTTCCGTGTATGAAAACCCGGGGGAAAATTACAATCCTTTCTTTATCTACGGGGGAGTGGGACTTGGAAAAACACATCTTATGCAGGCGATAGGAAATGCCTCAATCAAAAAAAATCCCAATAAAAAAGTGATATATGTTTCCGGAGAAATGTTTACAAACGAGCTTATAAATGCCATAAGAGACGGCTCTACGGAAGAATTTAGGAAAAAATATCGTGAAATAGACCTGCTTTTGATAGATGACATACAGTTTCTGGCAGGAAAGGTTAAGACCGAAGAAGAATTTTTCCATACTTTCAATAGTCTTCACCAGAATAATAAACAAATCGTTATTACCTCGGATAAGCCTCCGAAAGAAATCGGAAATCTTGAAAATCGACTGATAAGCCGATTTGCAAGCGGTCTTACCGCAGATATCCAACCTCCGGATATGGAAACGAGGGTAGCAATTTTACAAAAAAAGCGTCATGCCGAAAATCTTCCAATTTCTGATGATATTTTGCAATACATTGCGAAAAACATTAAATCAAATGTGAGAGAGCTTGAGGGAGCGATGATTCAGGTAAACGCAAATCAAGCTCTTGTCGGAAAAGAGGCAAATCTCGAAGAGGCTATGGAAATTTTGAGAGATGTGATAGATAAAAAGGAAAAAAATCTTACTCCGGAGATGATAAAAAAATATGTGTGTAAATTATATCAAGTGTCAATTGAGGATTTAAATTCTCAAAAAAGGTTAAAATCAATTGCGGAAGCAAGACAAATTGCAATGTACCTCATAAGAGAACTCACGGATATTTCAATTATAAAGGTGGGGGAGAGTTTTTTCAGACATCATTCCACCGTAATTCATGCAGTGGAAAAAATTGAAAAACTCATAGAGGAAGATGAGGATTTCGGAAGGGAAATTCGTCGAATGAAAAAATACTTGACGGAGGATTTCGGATAACTTTTGAAAAATCACCACTTATTATCAAGTTATCCGAAATGATTTCAACAACCGAAAATCCTGAAAATCAACGAAAAAGTGAGATATAGTAGTTATCCTCTCCCCCTACTGCTACTATTACTAAATGTTACTTTTCTTTATGCCGCCAAAAACAAAATGAAAATAAAAAAGGAGAAACTATGAACCTGAAAATTTCCCAAAAAAACCTTTCAAAAGCCGTGAATATTGCGGAAAAAGCCGTATCATCAAAAAATATCAGACAATCTCTTAATTGCTTTCATATGACCGCAAAGGAGAATAAGCTGATAATCAGAGCTATGAATACCGATGTTGCCATTGAAACATCTAAGGAATGCAGCGTCAAAACGGAAGGAACCGTTTTGGTAAATGCGGCTTTATTTGGTGATATCATCAGAAAAATTTCCGAATCTGATGTTGAGATTTTATTTAAGGATAATACTCTTGAGATAAATTCCGGAAAGACCAGATTTAGGCTTTCAACCGAGAGTGATGAAGATTTTCCTAAATTTCCCTCTATAGATAAAGGTACTGATTTTACAATAAAGTCGAATGACCTGAAAAGAGCGGTTCAAAATACCGTTATTTCCATAGTTGAAGATAATCAAAGACCCACTCTTAGGGGGATACTTTTTGAGCTCACCGAAAATCTTATAAATTTTGTTTCGCTTGACGGTTATAGATTAAGTTCCGTTTCATATGAAAAGTCTTTTGATTTTTCCGAAAGCTTTATCGTTCCCGGAAACAGTGCAAAGGATCTTATTAAAATTCTTCCCGATGACGGTGATGTTTCAATAACTGCCACAGAAGACGGTATGTTTTTCGTATTTGAGGAAACGGTGTTTTTTACGAAGCTCATAGCAGGAAATTATTTTGATTATCACAGTCTTATAAAAGAAAAAAGTGATATAAATGTGCTGGTAAATCTCAATGAATTAAAATTATCTCTTGAGAGAGCCGTAATTTTAAAGAGAGATGGAGAAATGCAGGGTGTTGTAATGACTTTTAATAATAATGAACTGGTTTTCGATATGCTTACTGAGATTGGAGATTTTCACGATTCCGTTCCAATTGAGGGAGATGGAGGAGGACTTAAGATTAAGTTTAATACTCGTTATGTTCTTCAAGGACTTTCTCAGTTTCAGGACGAAAAAGTCAGGTTATCGCTTGATGGAGGTTTAAAACCGATGGTTATAAGGAGCACGGGCAGTAATTCTTTCTTATATTTGGTGCTTCCGACAAGGATGTGATTATGAGAAGATTTATTTTCAAAGGCGATTTTATAAAGCTTGATGATTTTTTAAAAGCCTCTGATTTGGTTTCCACCGGAGGAGAAGCTAAGCTCTTGATAACTGAGGGAAAAATTTCCGTTAATGACGAGGTCGAGTTCAGGAGGGGAAGAAAGTTATATTACGGTGATGTGGTGTTATATGGAAAAGAAAGTTTGGTATTAATTTGCGGGTCATAGATTTAAGGCTTATAGCTTTTAGAAATCTTTCCGATTTGAGGGCGGAATTTTCTTCGGGAGTGAATTTGATTATCGGGGAGAATGCTCAGGGAAAAACCAATCTTTTGGAGAGTATTTACTTCGCTCTTACCGGAAGAAGTTTCAGATCAAAAAGACTTGAGGAGCTTATTTCACTTAAAAAAAATCAGTCTTATATAGGGTCGGTTTTTGATGATGAGGGGATTGAGAAAAAGGTTGAAATACTCCTTGACCGTAAGAAGAATAAGAGGGTAAAATTAAATGGCAAGGAAGTCAATTCTTTCAAGGGTGATTTTTTCGTTTCGCTTTTTACTCCCGACGATTTATCAATTATAAAAGGTGCTCCTTCAGAAAGACGCAAGTTTTTTGATGATTTTTTATTGTCTTTTTCCGGAGAGTATAGCTACCATTTCGGAGCTTATCAGAAATTTTTAGCTCAGAGAAATAGACTTTTAAAAGAAGGTCATATCTCAAGTGATTTATTTAGAGTTTTTGATTTAGGTCTTTCCGAGCACGGAATTTCTCTTGAGATTATTCGGAGGGATTTTTTGAAAAAGTTGGAACCTTTAGCCAAGGAATTGCTCTTGAAGTTTAGCGGAGAGAGAGATTTTTTAGTTATAAAAAACGGTTTTAACTTGGATTTGGATAATAGGGTGTATTTGGAAAAACTCAAAGAATGTTTCTTATCTGATAGAGAGCTTAAATTTACTTCATTCGGTCCTCATAGGAGCGATTTTTATTTTTATATAAATGATAAGCTTTCAAAATCGTATGCTTCACAGGGTCAGCAGAGATCTCTTATTTTGGCTTTGAAGTTTGCTATGGTGGAGCTTTTTGAAAATGAAAGGGGGACTAAACCCGTTCTTTTGCTTGACGATGTTTTTTCGGAACTTGATGATTGCAGGAGGTCTTTTTTTGTGCCTTATATGAAAAGACTCCAGACTTTTGTTACTCAGTCCGTTTCTTCTGAAATCGGAGGAGATTTTGATAAGGTGTTTATGATAAAAGACGGAGGAATATATGGGAGATAATAACAGGAATTATTCGGCTGAAGATATTCAGGTTTTGGAGGGTTTGGAACCGGTAAGGCTAAGACCCAGTATGTATATAGGTTCTACAGGACCTAAGGGACTTCATCATTTGGTTTATGAAGTGGTGGATAACAGTGTTGATGAAGCGTTGGCAGGTGTATGTGATACGATTTGTGTAAGGATTACCGAGGATAATGTTATGGAGATTTCCGATAACGGTTCGGGTATTCCTACCGAGATACATCCGAAAACCGGTAAGTCCACGGTTGAAACGGTGCTTACGGTGCTCCATGCGGGAGGTAAATTTTCAAACAGTGCCTACAAGGTTTCGGGAGGTTTGCACGGAGTGGGTGTTTCTTGTGTGAACGCCTTGAGCGAGTGGATGGAAGTTGAGGTAACAAGAGGCGGATATCTTTATAGGCAAAGGTTTCAAAGGGGGTTGCCGGATTATCCTTTGGAAAAGATAGAACCTATGGAGGGGCACGGCACAAAGATTACCTATAAAGCCGACAGCACCATATTTGAAACAACTGTATATGACTTTGATGTCTTAAAGAAGCGTTTTATGGAAATGGCGTTTTTGAATAAGGGAATTAAAATTATTTTTAAAGATGACAGAACCTCGATGGAGGAAACTTTTCACTATGAGGGAGGAATAAAATCCTTTGTGGAGTATCTGAATAGAAATAAGGAAAATAAAAAAGGTGAGGTGCTTTATTTCGAGGGTCTCTTTGAAAAAGTTTCTGTTGAAATTGCAATGCAGTATACCGACAGTATTCAGGAAAATATTCATTCCTTTGCAAATGCCATAAATACAGTGGACGGCGGTCATCATCTTGTGGGTTTTAAAACCGCTCTCACAAGAACTTTGAATGATTATGGAAGAAGTAAAGGTTTTATAAAAGAGAAAGATGATAATCTTTCGGGAGATGATACCAGAGAGGGGCTTACCGCAATAATTTCAGTTAAGCTTCCAAATCCTCAATTCGAAGGGCAAACCAAGACTAAACTCGGCAATACTGAAGTCAGGGGAATTGTCGATCAGATTGTGCAGGAGAATTTTTCTTCCTATCTGGAGGAGCATCCTAAAGAGGCAAAGTCGATTGTTGACTC
>CAUVKI010000055.1:0-8406 GCA_963552605.1 uncultured Tissierellia bacterium | reverse complement strand
GAATGCGTAAAAAAAAGGAGGATCTTTACAGCAGTGTGGAGATCTTCCTTTTTTTATTCAAAAAAAATTGTCGAAAAAGTGTGTATTTAACTGTCTTTTTACATTCTTTCAGGGCAGCTTATTCCAAGCAAAGTCAAACCCTTTTTTATTGCAACCTTGACACAATGGCAAAGGGCAAGGCGGGCGTTTTTCACCTTTTCGTCCTCCACCAAAATGGGTTGTGAGTTATAATACTTATTAAAGAGCTTGGCTATTTCAACAGTGGCTCGGGTTACATAAAAAGCTTCATTTGATTTTTGTGCATCCAAAATCACTTGGGGAAAATTATAGACGGCTTTGGCTATTTCCGCTTCTTCAGGAAGTGTCAACAACTTTTCATCATATTCATTCTCTTTTGAGAAACTTCCCTTATCAAGCAGAGAGGAAATTCTCGCATAGGTGTACTGAGTGTAGGGACCTGTTTCTCCGTCAAAGCTTAGTGTCCTATCCCAACTGAACACATAATCCTTAATCCTCTGGTTAAAAAGCTCCTGAAATTTCACCGCTCCTATTCCCACCTGTTTTGCCACTTCTTCCTTATTGGGAAGTTTCGGGTTTCTCTCCTCAATAATTCTTTTTGTCTTTTCGACAGCTTGGTTAAGCACGTCCTCCAAAAAGAGAACCTTTCCCTTTCTTGTGGACAAAGAGGCGTCTTCAAGGCTTATCAATCCGAAATTCACATGTATGCAGTCCTCAACCCAAGGGTAGCCGGCAAGCTCCATAACCTTTTTCCATTGTTTGAAATGAAGAATTTGCTCCGAGCCCACAACATATATACATTTATAAAAATCATAAGTCTGTTTTCTGTACTTTGCGGTTGCCATATCTCTTGTGGCATAAGTGGTCGTTCCGTTTGACTTTATAACTATGAGAGGTGTCAACCCGTAAGGTTCAAGATCCGCAATCTCCGCTCCCTCATCTTTTTTGAGCAAATTCTTTTCGTGAAGCTCGTCTATAACTGCAGGCATCTTATCCGAATAAAAAGCTTCTCCCGCATAGCTGTCAAAGGTGATGCCGAGCATATCATACACACGATTGAATTCTTTCAGAGATAAATCCCTCATCCACTTCCAAAGTTCAACCGCTTCTTCTTCGCCCTCTTCCAATTTTTTGAACCATTCTCTTGCAAGTTCTCTTTTTTCGGGTTCTTCCTCCTGGAGTTTATTAAAACGAACATAGAGCTCCAAAAATTGATTTATCGGGTCTTTTTCAATTTCAGCTCTATCTCCCCAAAGCTTATATGCCGCAATAAGCATTCCGAATTGCGTACCGTAATCCCCCAGATGATTTATTCCTATGACATTATATCCCAAAGCCTTATATATGTTATAGAGTGCGTCTCCTATCACCGTTGAACGAAGATGACCTATATGAAAAGGTTTTGCTATATTTGTTGAGGAATATTCCACCACCACGTTTTTTCCTCTCCCTATGTCGGAATTTCCGAATTCTTCATCCTTTTCAAAGGTTTCTCTTATGGTCTCGCCTATAAGCAAAAATCTGTTCACAAAAAAATTTACATAGCCCGATTTTGCCTCAATTTTTTCAAACACCTCGTCCGTTTCCAATTTTTCTAAAAACTCTTCCGCAATTTTTACGGGCGATTTGCGATATGTCTTTGAAAACTTAAAGGTCGGAAAGGCATAATCGCCCATTTCATTTTTCGGTTTTTCAATCATTTCCTCTATTTCTTCAAAAGGTATTTCGAGTGCCTTATGTAAAAGTTCAGCCGCTCGTTTCTTAAAATCAATCATATGATTTCCTCCCGTCTTACTCTATGTGTTTATGATTGTTACTATGCTTGCTCCATCTCCCCCCAAGTTCATGGGAGCGTATTCCATACACTTTACATACTTCGACTTGTTCAAAAACTCTCTCACTCCTTCTCTCAAAGCACCCGTACCCTTTCCGTGTATAATGGTAACCCTTTCAAGTCCCGCTATATAACAATCATCAAGATACTTATCAAGTTTTAAGATTGCACTGTCCACGGTTTCCCCTCGAATATCGAGTTCGGAAGATATAAACTGGCTTCTTAGCTGTCTTAATCTTCCTCTTTGCTCCTTGGTAGGGTCGGAGGGTTTTTGTATGAGTCTTAGTTCCGACAATTTTACATTGAGTTTCATAATTCCGCTCTTTACCAAAACCGTTCCCTCAGCCGCAGGTTTTTCAAGCACCGTACCTTGAGTTTGGTAAGGAATGATTTCAACCGAGCTTCCTATCTCCAAATCATCAGGAGAAACATTTGAAACCGAGGGAGCTCTTTTGGTTTGAATTTTTTTCTCATTAAGTTTTCTTGAGCGTTCTTCAACAAGCCGCATATCTTCTTTCGGGATTAGCGAGGCGTTTTTTCTCAATATCTTCAAAAGCTCGTCGGACTCTTCTCTCGCTTCTCTTATGATTTCCCTTGCTTCATCTCTTGCCTTTTCCAATTCTTTCTCACGGGAGAGGTCAAGCTTTTCATTTTTCTTCTCCAGCCGTTTTCTGAGGATTTCGGATTCCTCTTTGGCTTTTCTTGCTTCCTCAAGAGCAGCTTCAATTTCTTTTTTATCCCTATCCAAGCGTGCAAGCACTTCTTCAAAGGATATCGAATCCCTATCCATCATCGCTTTTGCCGCTTCGATGATATGCGGTTTCAACCCCAACCTCTCGGAAATGGCAAAGGCATTCGATTTTCCAGGAAGTCCTATCAGCAACTTATAAGTGGGGCTTAGGCTCTCCACATCAAATTCAACGGAAGCGTTTTTTACTCCCTCGGTTGTAAGAGCGTATAATTTAAGCTGACTGTAATGCGTTGTGGCTAAAGTTCTGACTTTTATCTTTAACAAATAGTCAAGAAGTGCCATAGCAAGTGCCGCACCCTCCTGAGGGTCGGTTCCCGCACCCAACTCGTCAAACAGCACCAAACTGTTCACTCTCAGATTTGTCATAATCTCCACTATATTTTTTAAGTGCGACGAGAAAGTGGAAAGGCTTTGCTCTATACTCTGTTCATCTCCGATATCCGCAAAAATCTCGGTAAAGACTGCCGCCTCCGAACCCTCCTGCACGGGGATATGCAAACCTGTTTGCACCATAAGCGAAAGCAGTCCGACAGTTTTAAGAGTGACCGTCTTTCCTCCGGTATTGGGTCCGGTAATCACCAAGGTTGAAAAATCTCTCCCCAAGCTGACATCTATCGGAACGCAAAGTTCAGGATTTATCAGAGGGTGTCTTGCTTTCTTAAAATTTAAAAATCCTTTGCGGTTGAGTTCGGGGCGTGATGCATCCATCTTTAATGCAAGTTTTCCCTTAGCAAAAATAAAATCAAGAGATACCAAAAGCTCCTGATTTGCATCTATCTGCTCGGAAACTTCCGACACCTTATGGGAAAGTGCGCTTAAAATTCTTTCAACCTCTTCTTTTTCCTCTGCTGAAAGTTCCCTAAGCTCATTGTTGATCTTTACAACCTCTATGGGTTCAACAAAAACGGTTTGTCCCGAGCTTGAAGCGTCATGCGCCACTCCTTTAATACTTCCCTGCGACTCCCTTTTTACGGGAAGACAAAATCTTCCATCTCTCATTACCACCAAAGAATCCTGAAGATATTTTTTGGTATCCGAATTTTTTATCAGCTTTTGCATTCTCTCTCTGATTTCATCATTCTTTCGAGAGATTTTTTTTCTTATGGAAAACAATTTATTGCTTGCCGAATCCCGAACGGTTTCCTCATTTTCAATACATAAATCAATCTCTTCTTCAAGTCCGGGGTTTTGGTAGAGAAGTGAGGTTATCTCAATAATTTTCACCGCATCAACTTCATTTTCAGAAAGCTCTTTTCCATATCGTTCAAGCCCCCTTGAGGCTCTCAAAGAACCCCCTATATTCAAAAGTCCTTGAGGGGTGAGAGTGCCTCCCATTCTCGCCCTTGAGGTTTCGGGACTGAGATTTTTTATACCGAACAACTCGGGAGCGCCTTTTTTAATAAGACACCTAAGAGCTTCCTCGGTTTCTTCCTGCCACCTCTGAACCTCGTCCAAATCTTCTGAAGGAGTGACGGCTTTTGCATAAGACTTTCCGACGGAAGATACGGCACACTCCTCCAACTGAGCTGTTATCTTGTCAAATTCCAATATCCGCAATGCTCTCTCATTCATCATTTGCTCCTTATTACTCTACACCTCGTTCAAAGTGACCGTTGGTAAAATTTCGCTTCAATTTCTCCATAGTCATTTTGTCGTACTCGGTAAGCTTTTTCTCAACCCACAAATCGTAAAATAAAGTCTGTATATCTGAAATTTCCGAAAACTCATCGGTAAAATCCAGCCGTGCATTACAGGCAAGCTCCCCAATCTTATCAATCGATTTCGATGCCATAAGAGGCACACTGTTATAGATAACTGTCATTTTATTCTTTCTTAATGCGGGAAATTCAGCTTTTCTCAAATCAATCAGCGACGAATTGACACGATAACCGCAGCTTGAGCAGTTTAATTCGTCCGTACAATTTTTAACTGCGGAAAAAGGGCAATTCCTTATATACATAACCGGCACTCTTCCGTAAATCTGTATCTCCATAGGTAGGTCAAGACCTTTTAATGAAGCAAGTTCCCTAAGGTTAAGCTCTCTTGAGGGGGAAAATTCTCTCGCCCAAAAAGCACGCAAAAAACATATCGAATAAGGGTTTGCCAAATTCATTTCCTCGCTTAAAACTATTTCCGCTCCCCTAAGCACTTCATTTGAAAGCGCGAAATTCAATGCGTCAAGAGTGCAGACTCTAACTCCGTCAAACTTGCCTTCGGGGATATCCTCCTCCTTGGGGTACAGGGGAAGAAATAAATATTTTTCCTTGTAGTCAACCAATTTCTCGTCCCAAAAAGGAGCGTATATCCTTTTAGTTTTCTCAGGGTCAATGTATTTTAACTGCTCTTTATCTATAATCGAAATGGAAAGACTTCTCTCATCAAGGGTTCTTCCTCTTCTTACCACGGACTTTGTGAAAGCGGATTTTTCGTCTTCAAAGCCATTTACCGAACGGGAGATTTGCAAAAGACAAGCGTCCATTTCCGCACAAGCCTCTCTTCTTAACTTATTTATAGACCCGAGCGGAATAAAAAGGTTTTCCTTGATATAAGTTTCTATTTTCACAACTTCATACACGGTATCTCCGGTTTTACTTAAAAGTTTTGAAACTTCGTCCGCAGAAATTGAACTGCTCTTTGCAATCTCGGGAATTGAAACGGAATAAACCTTAACGGACATACTCTCATCAGAGAGCGTCATAACAAGTTCCATAGTTTTTTTTGCTTCGGCTTTGAAATTGAAAATCACCTTTCTATGTTTTCTTTTGCTTTTCCCCGAAACACTCTTAATCAATTTTATGGAAGAAGTTCTTCTCAATTCCGAATTAAATCCGAAATCTTTCGGTTTCTCAAATGATACAAGCTCGCCCCTTTTTCCTTCGACGGGGGAAATGAAGCCGCCCTCCTCACCTGAGGTCTTTACATAAGACAACCCGTCTCCTTTTTCAAGATCTTCATAGAGCCTTAAAAAAATGTTCTTATCAACTTTTTCTACATTCCCCAAAAGTATCCCGCCGTTATCGGGACGGCTTCCGATAAAATTTTTTCCGAAATCTCCCAAAGTAATACCTTTAGTGAAACCCCTATTAAAAATCTGGAGCGCATCTTTAAAATCCTCTTCTCTAAGCTCTCCGTCCAGTGCTCTCCTATAAATTGAAGTAATCACATAGACATATTCCGCCCGCTTCATTCTCCCTTCAATTTTTAGAGTGCTTACTCCGAGGGATTTAAAAGTTTCAATTTCACCGAGCGTCATCAAATCCTTGGGACTTAGATAATATCCTTTAAGCCCGATTTGCTTTTTATTATTCAAAAGTCTATAAACATTACGGCAAGGCTGCGCACATCGTCCTCTGTTTCCGCTCCTCCCTCCTATAACGCTTGAAAGCAAACATTTTCCCGAAACGGAAACGCAAAGCGCACCATGACAAAAAATTTCCACCTCAATGGGAAGTTCCTTAATTTTTTCTATTTCGGTCAAAGGAGTTTCACGACCCATAACAACCCGCTTTATCCCCAAATTGCATAAGAATAAAGCTCCCTCATAACTTCCGACGCTCATCTGAGTCGAGGCGTGAATTTCCATTTCGGGAAAAAATTCACGAACGGCATATAAAAGTCCTATATCCGAAAGTATTACAGCGTCCGCACCTTCCTCGTACAAAAATTTCACCCAATCTATACAAGAATCAAATTCCTCGGTCTTTAGGACGGTATTCACTGCAACATAACTTTTCACGCCCCTAAGCCTTAAGTGTCTAAGAGCTTTTATAGTGTTCTCCCTGTCAAAATTTTCGGAAAATGCTCTGGCTCCAAAAGCCTTTCCACCAAAATACACAGCGTCCGCTCCCGCTTCACAAGCAGCTTTAAGACACTCCCACGAACCGGCGGGCGAAAGTAATTCCATAACCACCACTCTTCTTTCCTTAGAATGTATCGTACCATAAAAGAAATGGAAATAAAAGAAAAATCCCTCTATCGCAAGGGAAATCAATTTTAACAAGCGACCTCAAGAAGACGGGAAGAGTCAAGCAAGCAATCCGGCATCTTAGGAAGCGCAAGTTTGGATTTTGACTTTTCAGTGATTTCGAAAAAAAGCATTGACATTTCATATTACTTGCCATACAATTTGAATTGGATAAGGTTTTTATACCAAAATGAAAGGATGGGATTTCAAATGAAGAAATATTCTGCAAAATTCATTTTTACCCTTTTGCTTTGCGCTCTTGTATCAGCTTGCGCAAGTAAAGAAAGCAATGCTCCCGTATACAGAGAAAACGGAGAAATTAAAGCTGTTTCAGTTGTTGAAGAGGAGAACGAAGTTGAAGAAGTTTCTCTTGTGGAAAAAACTCGCTCCGACATAGAGGAAAGTTTATCACGGAAAGAGATTTCTGAAAACTTTAAAATGATTGTTTCAAAACCTAGAAAGACGGGAACTGAAGGAAACATATCCGTGGGGAATTATATACGGGAAAAAATGATGTCTTATGGTTATGAGGTTTCATTTCAGCCTTTTCCGGTTTACAGAGAAACCGCTGAAGAAGCTGTGATAAAGAGATTGAAAACCCCTGAGAAGCCCAACGGAACAAAGATTGCCGAAGGTAGAAATATAATTGCACAAAGACCTGATAAAACAGGTAAACCCAAGATGATCTTTTACACACATTATGACACTTATGGAGATAGTGTCGGAGCTTTGGATGATGGTGCGGCGGTTGCTGTTGTTATGGAAGTAGCCAGAATTTTTAGGGACACTGAATTGTCGTTTGAACCCGTTTTTGTGTTCTTTGATGCAGAAAAGAGTGGAATGTATGGTTCAAGGGTTTTTCTCTCTCGTATGTCCGAAAAAGAACGGGGCTTAATCCGTGCGAGTATGAATTTGGATCTGGTTGGAAATAAAAACAACAGACAAATGTGTTTGGTGGTTGATCAAAAACTGAACAAGAAAACATATAGGTATGACATGGTAAAAGATAATTTTTTTCTTAACCAAGCGAGAAAGATTTTTCCCAACCTTTCGATTCAGCCTTCTGTAGGAACAATGGGAGATAGTGTATCTTTCAAATCTTACGGAATTTTGAATACTTGTTATACTACCGTGGACGTTTTTGCAAAGAGTTTTGACCAAGGGAGGAAACTCATAAAGGAAGAAGATGATTCCTTCGTGGATCAAGGTATGTTGGTTGAAGATGCGAAATTTATTTCCGTTTTTGCGAACGAACTTTCATTCGAGTAAGTTTGTAAATGCTAAATCAGCGGTATTGCTTTTTGCTCTAATTGTATCATTCGGAAGCATAAGCGGTGCAGACAATGACATTTCAAAATCTCATCCGGCAATGATTTTAGGGAGGGTTAGAGCCACTCCCGGTTTAAGTGGGAGAGTTTAACGACCTCAAGAAGACGGGAAGAGTCAAGTAAGCAATCCGGCATAATCTTAGAAAATGCAAGTTTGGATTTTGACTTTTCCTTGTGTCTTATTATTATGTTGAGCCCTAATTTCCCGAACAGACTTAAATTATCCCGAATTGTCTTATCTTCTATTCGGCAGCAGTTTTCTTCAAAGTGTACATCTGCTTTTTAAAGCTTCCCATTCTTCTCTGCCATAAAGTATTCTTTTGTGTTGTTTTTCATAGTGGCTCTGTTATACTCTATCTTTTGTTTCTTTGAAAATTGGTTTCCGTGATTCAGGCGTGAGTGACACTGAAGAATTAAAAAAAAAGAGCCTTGAGAGCTCTTTTTTAACGCAAAGCATCAACTTCTTTGAGTGAAAGCCCCGTTGCAAGTGCAATCTTCTCCGTTGAAAGCC
>CAUVKI010000054.1:0-8907 GCA_963552605.1 uncultured Tissierellia bacterium | reverse complement strand
ATTGCTATTACATTTTTAAGAGTGATATAGCCCTCACTCTTTTGAAGTTCTCCTGTATAGGTTTTTGACCAGTAGTAAAGGGTTCTTTCTTTGAAGTCTCCATAGTTTTGAATTTGGATTTCTATGTTGACTTTTGTTGTGTTCTTAAGTGTGAGAAGCAGATCAAGACGGCTGAATTTTGAGAGCAGTGCATCAGGAATAAGTTCATTGTCTATAACGTCCACATCGGTCATTTCTGAAGCGGGTATCGAAAGTATCGACGAGAGAAAGGCCATTAAGAGATCTTTGTTTTCAGGATTGCTGAAAATATTTTTGAATACGAGATCGACCTTGGGTGATACTTTTTCTTTGTTTGAATCGGATGTTTTTTCCTCGTTTGAATCGTACATTTTTTCCCCCTTAGTTTTTTTTAATTTCATCGTCAAATATATTATAACCGATTGATACTGTTTTGGAAAGGTTGCATAACAGGTCTATTTATAATCTCCTCATTTGAAGTGTAGCATATAAAGCCGAAACGGATAAAACCTTATTCATATGATTAAGAATTTTTCTCAAGTGCCGATACTACTTGAGAAAGTTATCTTGAGGAGGTGAAAAAAATGGCACTTGATATAATACGTCCGGTGGATAGAACAAGCAGCACGACAAGGGTAAAACCATATGATCCCAATGAGAAAAGGAAACGGGACGAAACTCAACAAAAATACGAGAAAGTAAAGAAAAAAGTTGAAGCGTCAATTGCTCAGGAAGCCGAAGTTGAAAAAGTCCGCCGTCCCTACAATATGCTTCGTCCACAGCTTTCCATAAATCAATACAACTCAAAAATTCAGGAATATGATTTTCTCTCTAAAGACAGTATACAAACCGTATGTTATAATTTCGTTGCGTATCTGTGGATGTATGACAAAAAATATCAAGAGCTTGATGACGATTTCGTGATAGACAGGAAATCAAAATTTTTTGGGGAGTATGGGGAAAAGCTTTTGAATTTAGAGCTTGAAAAAATTGAAAAAGACACCGGAGAATTTACCGGACTTGATGAAATAATCGAGGCAAAAAAAATTGTTTACGAGAAGCTCCATAAATTTTTGGTGTTTGCAGATGATTATATGTCCTATCTTATTCATACTTATCCAAAGGAATGGACGGATATGAAAAACGATCTTTTTTATAATCCGAAAGAGAGAAAGGACTTGAATATAGTGAGCATTAGGGAAACATTTTTTGTGAAATGCCTTAAAAATCTTTTCAAGGAGAAGGGAGAAGCAAATGTCGGAATTTAAATTCAGCATTGAAAAAAATATCGGAGTGATTTCCGAAAATAATAAGGGTTGGAAAAAGGAATTGAATATAGTCAAGTGGGGAGATAATCCTCCAAAGTATGACATAAGAGAGTGGAATCCGGATCACACCCGAATGAGCAAGGGCGTGACTTTCTTGGAAGAGGAACTTGTTGAACTTAGGGATATGCTCATAGAGATGGGGCTTGAATAGCTTTGCTTTCTCGGTTTTTGTTCATTATTTGTTATGAAAAAAGGATTGACCTTTCAAGTCAATCCTTTTCTTTTTCTTTATGTTTTTTAAATAAAATAACCAAAGCCGCTATTATACCTATGACACTCACAAGCTGAGCGGTTCTTAGAGGACCTATATATAGCGAGTCCGTTCTTAATGATTCCACAAAAAATCTCAAGAGGGAATACAAAATCACATACATTAAAAACAAATCTCCGGAATTTTTTTTCTTCTTTGAAAGAAATAACAAAAAAATACATATCAGAACATCTCCCAAAGACTCATACAAAAATGTGGGGTGAACCTTTTCACCGTCCACGATAATCGCCCAAGGAAGATCCGTTGCTCTTCCGTGCGCTTCCTGATTTGTAAAATTTCCCCAGCGTCCTATCCCTTGTGCCAATGCAACGGAGGGTATGGCTAAATCAGCCCATTCCCAAAAAGAAAGTTTTTTTATTTTGCAAAATATAATAGTCGTGATTATCCCCGCAATAATTCCTCCGTGAATAGCAAGTCCTCCGTTGCGAATATTTATTATCTTGAAAAAATCTCCGGAATATCTGTTCCACTCAAAAATCACATAGTATAACCTTGCCCCGACTATTCCTATCGGCACAGTCCAAAAAGCCCAATCGGTCACAATATCCTCTGAAAAACCTTGTCGTTTTGCTCTGTAATTCATCAAAAGATAGGCAACGGCTATTCCAAAGGATATTATCACGCCATACCACATAATCGGTACGCCGAAAATCGTAAATGCCACTCTGCTCATAATTCGTCCTCTTTCAATTCCAAAATCACAACAAATTTTCAAAATCTTCATAAAAATTCGGATAGGAAATTGCCGCCGTTTCCTCTCCCTCTATTAGGATATCCAATCCGGAAATTTTTTTCAACACAAAATAACTCATCGCCAATCTGTGATCCCCCATTGCATTCAGTACACAACTTTTAAGAGGATGTCCGCCCGAAATAGTCAAAGTATTTGAAAACTCGTCAATAAAGACCGAAGCTCCAAGATTTATAAGTGTATCCCACAGGGCTTTAAGTCTGTCCGTTTCTTTGAAACGCAATTCGGAGAGTTCTGGAATTACAGTCTTTCCGTTTGCAAAAAGCGCCGCTACTGTCAAAATCGGAATTTCGTCAATCATAGACGGAATTTCTTTCGGAGAAATTTCAAATCCGAAAAGCTTTGAGGGAGATATCGAAATTGTTCCTATGCTTTCACCTTGAATAATTTTTTTGTCTTTGATTTCAATTCCCGCCCCCATACTTTTAAGGACACGATAAAGTCCAATCCTCGTCGGATTTATTCCCACATTTTCTATAATAATTCTATCTTTCTTCTGAAGCAAAGCCCACACCAAGACAAATGCCGCGGAGGAAAAATCTCCCGAAACCTCATAGGTTCTGTCAGGGTTATTCAATTCTTTATTAAAAAACTCAATCATTATCTCTGTGTGGTTTCTTATACCCTCAATATGCGAAAATTCGCTTTCGGTTTCATTATACAAATCCAAAAGCTGCATTGCGGAAAGCACCTGAGCTGAGGGTATATCAAGCCTCAGGTTTACCGAATGAGTTTTTGAAGGAGAAATTTTTATCGGTGCGGTTTTTCCGGATAATTCAATATTTGCTCCCATTTTTCTCAAGGGGATTGCGAGCCTGTCCATAGGTCTTTTCATAAGCGAAGCATCTCCCACAAGCACCGACGAAAAATTCTGTCCGCACAACACCCCCGAAAGAAGCCTCATTGCGGTGGCGGAATTTTTGCAATCAAGAGGTTCGTCTGCAGGTTCAAGACCGTATCTTCCTACTCCTCGCACTATGATTTTTCCCCTCTCTTCGATTATACCGACTCCCAATTTTCTAAGGCAATCTGCTGTTGCGAGGGTGTCTTTTGAAATACAGGGGTTTAAAATTTCCGTTGTGCCGTTTGAAAGTGCAGATAAAATTAAAGCCCTATGCGTTATCGACTTATCTCCCGGAGGAGTGTAATACTTCATATATCGAACCTCTTGTTATGCTCTTTCAATCTAAAAACCATTTCTTCCATAGTATCGCCACCTATTTCTTCAGAAATCACCTTTGCAATCTCGTATAATACCACGCTTTCCAAAATCACCAAAGCCGAAGGAACCTGTGTAATATCGGAACGCTCATAATACGACACCGCCTCATTGTGAGTGAGAATATCAAGCGACGGCTTGGGTCTTAAAAGAGTGGGAATAGGTTTTAATGAAATATCTATGACTATATCCTCTCCGTTAGTCATTCCCGCTTCAAACCCGCCTTGAAAATTTGAACGATGTTTAAGTTTCCCCTCATCGTAGTAGGGTGAGTCCTGATACTCAAATCCTCCAAGATTATCACAAAATAAATTCCACCCGAAACTCACACCCTTAACGCTTTGTACCGACATCAACGAATAAGCTATGCGTGCGTCAAGTTTTTTCTCATACGAAACAAATGAACCCAAACCTTTCGGAATATTTTTTGCAACAATCTGTACAATGCCGCCAACGGAATTTTTATTTTTAACGGTATTATCAATTTCAGCCGAAAAAAGCCGCTCCGTATTCTTATCAACAGCACCTAAAATCGAGCTTCGGGAGAAACTGAAGTTTGCGTCTGAAATCCCGCTATAATAATCTATCGGAGATGAAACGCTTCCAAGCCTCTTTACAAAACTTTCTGCGTGTATATTAAAGGGTTTTAGTAGACTTATTGCAATTTGGGATAATAAAACTCTCATTGCGGTTTCTCTTGCGCTCGCTCTCTCAATTGCATCTCTGGTATTATTTTTTGAATACTTTAGACTTCCTATCAAATCTGCATGCCCCGGACGCACCACCGTGGGTTTTTCTTTTGCGGTATCACGCTTTATATTTTCCAATTCCACCGCTATCGGATTTCCCGTTGTAATATTCCCCTCAATTCCGCTTAATATTGTAAAAATATCTTTTTCAAGACCTGCCCGTTCGGATCTTCCCGCCCCCGTTTTTCTTCTTTTCAAAGCCTCTCTTATCTCCGAAAAATCTATTTCGCACCCTGACGGCATTCCGTCCAGTATGCCTAAAAGACTTCTACCGTGAGATTCGCCGGCTGTTTTGTAGCTAAGCATATTCCTCCAAGAAAAAAAGCACCCGAAAGAGTGCCTTTTCACTACTATTCAGCTTGTTCCAAGGGATAGACGCTGACCTGCTTCTTATCCCTTCCTTTTCTCTCAAAACGCACAATCCCGTCCGCAACGGCAAAAAGGGTATCATCACCGCCAATTCTCACATTGTTTCCGGGATAGATTTTGGTTCCTCTCTGTCTTACCAAGATATTTCCGGATACAACCAAAGAACCGTCACCCCTTTTCACTCCAAGTCTTTTAGCCTCGGAATCACGACCGTTCCTTGAGCTTCCCATTCCTTTCTTAGACGAGAAAAACTCCAAATTAAATAAAAATTTCATATCACACCTCCTTATATGTGAGCTTACAATTATCAGGATAAGACTCTTCCATAATCTTAACTCCCAGTTCAAAAGACCGCATAAGAAGCTCAGCCTTTTCATTACTTTTCTTTATAATCATTTCATACACGGGAAGGGAGGCATCTTCAAAAAAACCAAAATCCCTGTCTTTCAAAAGCCCCGAAAGCTTTGATATGGAAAAGACGGTGTTTTGTGAAAGCACCGAAAGTGCCGCGCACACCAAATCCCTTCCATCATAAAATGCTCCGGCGTGTCCCTCCATTCTAAATCCGATAGGAACGCTCTCCTTGGTAAGAATAACGATATTATTCATTACCCGATTATGGAGCTGATTTTTACTTTTGTGTAAGGCTGTCTATGACCTTGTTTCTTTCTGTAATTCTTCTTAGCCTTGTATTTAAATACAATAATCTTTCTTGCCTTGCCGTTCTCCAAAACCTCCGCTTCAACCTTTGCATTTTCCAAAAAAGGCTTGCCCATTGAAAGCTTGCCGTCATCAGAAATCAAAAGCACTTTATCAAAGGTTACCGTATCTCCCTCATTGGCTTCCAACTTTTCCACAAAAATTTCATCATCTTTTGAAACCTTGTATTGTTTTCCGCCCGTTTCCAAAACTGCGTACATACCTGCACCTCCTCCGTCCGTACTCGCAAGGCTTGGGCGGTTCATAAAGAACTCTTACTGCCCTGCCTTAGCGGCTAACGCACGGATTATAACAAAATTCATACTCCCGGTCAAGTCCGTATACTTAGAAATCATAACAATATTCTCCTCTTAGGAGAGGAAGCGGATAAAAAAAAGAGCTTTAAAAGCTCTTCTTTTTTAATACCAGCCCACTATCTCAAGATTGTAGACTCCCGGAAATTCGGGTCCGAACTCCACTCTCGGCGGTGATTTTATCCAACTATCCCCCTTAAAGCTTATGCCCTTGGGAGCCTTATCGTTTAATGCCTTCCATCCTTCTTCATCAATAAGGTTTGCAGCGGCTGTCTCAAATCTCCCGCTGAAAACCTCCCTTGCTCCTTCTCTGATTATAACCTTATAGACACTATTAAGTCCTGCCCAACCATTAATCACAATTCTCTTGGGAGTTGCAGGTTCTTCCGGAAGCGTATTTACCAACGAAGAAAGTTGATTGCCTGTTGTTACTCCTGATACAGTCACTTTCACCTCGGGAACAATTCCTGCCGCTCTCGACTCCTTGCTCGCTCTGAAAGATAACCCGGCAACTAACGCTGCCGTTCCTTTACTGGCTTTAAAGCTCTTGTTGTCAAAAAGCTTGACCCCGTTATACTCCAAACCGCTTAAGAAAGTATAAAGCTCACCATTCGCACCATCTCCTTCTTCCCCACTTGCAAGCACAGCAACATCAAAGACCTTCTTCTCGGTTTTAACCACGGTCTGATTAACCTTAATGGGGACTATAATGCTTGTTTTGGCTTTTATGCCAAGATACAAGCCGACAAAAGGATCCGTACCTAAAAAGGAAAATCCTACCGGCTTTCCCTCATTTGCTTCCTCAAACTTGGTCTCCACTTTGGTGGGTTCAATGACATTATAGTAACTCAATTTCAAAACATCATTTTCCTGCTTGGTGGATATCACTGCCTGTTCACCTTTTGGAATGTTTCCTTTGCTTTTGCACTTGTCGAACTCATAGTGTATAAACTTGTCAGACTTGTTCTTGAGAGTGAAAGAACCCTTAAAGATTATATGTGTAGTGCCCAAAAAAGGGTCTTTCTCAACTCTTGCACCGACAATCTCAAAATCCTCTTCCAAAACAGCACCGCGTTTAAGCTCAACCTTCATCTCCTGACCGGAAGGCTTTTCTATGCCCTTTCCCGATGCCTTCAAGTCCGCTTGGTAGCCTGAGGGGTTTGCTCCAAAAGCGGTAGCTATATCATCAGCGTTATAGAGTTTTCCGTCATCAAGTTCTATTAAAAACTTTTCAGGTTCACTGACATATCTTGCCACTGCCGTCTTGTCCGACAAAAAGTCCATCGCTTCTTTGAACAGCGTTTTGTCCGCAGCATTGTACACATCCCCCGTCGCCGCAAATACCGGCGCCGCTATCATAAGTAAAACCAGCGTTAATGCCAAAATCTTTTTCATCTCTTCCCTCCTAAAATTATAACAACTGTTTGTACTGCTCCTCCTACTTTCAGCACAAATTTTTCAGGTGCTTCCAACCCGCTTCTTCTATTTGTGCCTGAATCAGCCGACTGTCGGAACGAAAAATCGCTTTACTATCACGCTCGCTCCCTGTTCACATCATATGGGAAAGCAAGAAAACCCTTTATCCCATAACCCCCGATACCTCCCTAAACTTCTCCTCAAGGCACACCCCCATAAAAGCTTAACCCTAAAGCTTTTTTTGAGGTGTCGGCACTGTCCCTTAATATAAGGTCGGTTTAGAGATTTTTTTAAGCTTTATTCATCATAAAGCTCAGCCCATAATCGGATATCCGATTATTGCACATCTCCTTAAGTAATTTTTTCGGTTACCTCCTTGATTAAAATTTGCGACCCTAATTGTCGCATGGTACAGATTAAATCGGAAGTTTTTCAAAAACAAATAGCTATTTCTTGAATTGTAATAAAATTGTAATAATCTAATATATTCCAACTTGCCTCTGATTATGTGGTTGATTAACTTAGCACACCATTCCTATCAAATGTAAACTTCATTTGATTCCACACGGCACTATCGTGTTTTTATACTATTATTTCTTTGAATTGTGGATATAAACAATTTGTACTCCGCATAAGATACGCAAATTTTCGTGGTCGCAAATTCGACTTATGTTTTTTAACCCACAGACATTTCTTTGCAAAAATAGCCATTGTATTCTCTTTTTGTTTCCACATATTCAAAGTATTCTTTTATGTTGTTTTTCATAGTGGAAAATTGATTTCCATGCTTATAAATCAGGACAAAGAAAAAATACTGTGAATTTGGAAAAACTAAAAAAAAAGAGCTTTAAAAGCTCTTTTTTTAATACCAGCCCACTATTTGAATAGTGTAGACTCCCTTGAATTCGGAACCGAACTCCACTCTTGCGTCCTGTTTCATTCCATCAAATTTTCCCTTAAAGCTGAGCCCCGAAGGATTTGTCTTACCCAACGCTGCCCATCCATCTTCACTTATGGTATTACCAATATTTGTTTCAAAAGTTCCGCTGAAAATCTCCTTTTCTCCTTCTCTTATCGTAAGCTTGTAGACTCCGGGAGCTGCAATCCAATCGGTGAGCACAATTCTCTTGGGATGTCCGGGCGTTCCGTCTATTTTTACTACTCCTCCAAGTTGGTTAGCGTTCGGGATTCCTTTAGTCCCTATCCCTACTTCAGGACTAATTCCTGCCGCTACCGCTTCTTTGCTAACCCTAAAGTCCAATTTTGCATTGACGACGCCTCCGTCTCCTTTACTGGCTTTAAAGCTTTTACTGTCAAAAAGCTTGACCCCGTTATACTCCAAACCGCTTAAGAAAGTATAAAGCTCACCGTTTGCGCCGTCTCCTTCTCCCACACCTGAAGCCACAAAATCATCAAAAACCTTTTTCTTCGTATCAACTACGGTTGAATTCACCTTAATTTCCACCACCACGGAAGTACCTTTCCTTATACTAAGATAAGCATTAACGGGAGTTGCCGCCTTAAGCGTAAATCCATCGGGAAGCCCTTCATATGCTTCCTCAAACTTGGTCTCTACTTTGGCAGGTTCATTAACCGTGTAATAGCTCAACTTCAAAACATCATTTTCCTGTTTGGTGGATATCACTGCCTGTTCACCTTTTGGAATGTTTCCTCTGCTTTTGCACTTGTCGAATCTGTATCTTATAATCTTATCACTCGACTTGTTCTTGAGAGTGAAAGAACCCTTAAAGATTATATGTGTAGTGCCCAAAA
>CAUVKI010000053.1:0-9355 GCA_963552605.1 uncultured Tissierellia bacterium | reverse complement strand
ACAAATAGAGATTGGTTAAACTTAATGATTTAAAAGAAGAATAGTATAAAACTACAAAGGTAAGCACTTTTTTGGCGGCAATCAGCCGAATGAACTTGCCCAAAGGTTTTACAATTGCCCTGACAATCACCTTGAGATATTTTCCGACAATGACCGAGGAATGGGGTTTTATTAAGGACGCAATGTCGCTTAGGGGGATATCAGTTTCTCCCTTGGGAGTGTTGTTTCACCCCGTAAAGACGATGGAATATGTATATGTGCCGATGCTTGTGTCTGCATCAAAAATATCGGACGAGATAACCCAAGCTGCAATAACTCGGGGAATAGACAGTATGAATAGGAGAAGTTGTCTTGAAACGGTGCGATTTTGTGCGTGGGATATTTTGATTTCGGTGCTTTATTTTGGAATTGTTCTACTTATAATTTTCAACAACATAAAGGGAGGCGTTTTTATTTGATTACCCTTGATAGAGTCTCCTTTTCCTATAGGGGAACGGAGGAAAACGGTCTTAAAGATATATCCTTTCATATCACTAAAGGTCAATGTGTTCTCCTATGCGGTTCGTCCGGCTGCGGAAAGACGACTGTCACTCGGCTTGTCAACGGTTTAATTCCCTATTTCTTTGAGGGAGAACTTACGGGAAAGACAACGGTGTGCGGGATTGATACTACAAAAACGGATATTTCTAAGCTTTCAGATATTGTCGGAACGGTCTTTCAAAATCCCCGCACACAATTTTTCAATACGGATACGGATAGCGAAATAATTTTCGGTTTGGAGAACCGAGGACTCCCCTCGGATAAACTTAAGAGCCGTCTTGAGAGCGTTTCCGAAGAGCTGCAAATAAATACCTTGCGCAACCGCAGTATTTTTGATCTTTCAGGAGGAGAAAAACAAAAGATTGCTTTTGCTTCCGTCTATGCCTCCTGCCCCGAAATCTTTGTGTTAGACGAGCCGTCTTCAAACTTGGATTATTGCTCAATTAAAGATTTGAGAACGCTCATTAAAAAAATAAAGTCACAAGGAAAGACAATCATCATTGCCGAGCATAGGATATGGTACTTGACCGATGTTGCCGATCGGGTGATTTTCATGGAAAAGGGAAAAATCACAAGTGATATGTCAATTCAAAAATTTAACGCTCTTCCCGAAGAACAGATTGAATTTTTAGGACTTCGATGCAGAAATCTTTCGGGGATAAAAGCAACCGCCATTGAGACAAGTGTCGGTAAACATAAATTAGAAGTAAAGGGACTTACCGTCAGGCTTGAAAAAAAGATTATCTTAAATGACATTTCTTTTAATGCAAACGGCGGAGAGATAATTGCGATTACCGGAGAAAACGGAGCGGGAAAGACTACCCTTGCACGAGCGTTATGCGGACTTATAAAATACAAAAGCGGCACTATATCCTTCGACGGAAGAATTTTGTCAAGGAAGCTTCAAAGAGAAAAATCCTATATGGTTATGCAAGATGTCGGACATCAGCTTTTCACGGACAGCGTATATTCCGAATGTGAATTGGGCACAAAAAAAGTTTCCGAAAAGCTTATTGATGAAACCTTAACTTCGCTTTCGCTTTCGGATTTAAAGAACAGACACCCTCTTTCCCTTTCGGGAGGACAAAAGCAAAGACTTGCAGTGGCAGTGAGTATGCTGTGCGGAAAAGAAATTCTTATCTTTGATGAGCCGACCAGCGGTCTTGACCTCAAGAGTATGGAAGAAGTCGGGCATCTGATTGGAAAACTTTCCGAGGATAAAAAAATAATCATAGTCATAACTCACGATATGGAGTTTATAAAGGCGATTTGTTCACGGGTATTGATTTTATCCGAGGGAAAAATCGTCAATTCGGGGGAAGATAAAGACGATTGGAGAAGTATTTCATATGAGGTATAGAGATTTTTATTGTGAAAAATTGGATCCCA
The DNA here is from genome assembly GCA_963552605.1 of uncultured Tissierellia bacterium. Taxonomy (GTDB): domain Bacteria; phylum Bacillota; class Clostridia; order Tissierellales; family Peptoniphilaceae; genus CAUVKI01. The sequence continues at coordinate 7,426 of CAUVKI010000053.1, read as the reverse complement.
AGCTGCTTGAAAGTGTAGATTCCGAGCACAAAGAGAAAATGAAAATTCTAATCCGTGAACTTGAGCGGGGAACTTGGACAAAAAAGCAGAAGCACCGACAAAGGAGCAGTATTTTACCCAATATAGCCCTGTATCAGGTCTTTATAGATAACGGAATTTCAAAGGAAAAATCTTATGAACTTGTGAAATCGCATTCTTTTTATGTTGCAGAAAAAGTTCATAAGAGCTTGAGAGTATTATCTAAAATTCCTAATTTTTTTAGTTTTTTTCGATTCTTTATGAGAAAGGGAATGGCAGGGGAAGAGATTTGGATAAGTGAAATTCTTACAGACACTTCCAAAGAGTATTCCACCAATGTCTTAAAATGCCTTTGGTTCGATACTTGCAGTTATTTCGGCTGTCCGGAGCTTTGCGAAGTGTTTTGTCTGTGTGATCATATTGTGTTCGGGAATATGGAAAAATTTCAATTTGAAAGGAGCCGGACTTTAGGAATGAGAGGGGAAAAGTGTGATTTTCATTTCCGTTCTAAGCTATAAGGAGGAACTTTATTATGAATGTACGGGATAAACTGCTTACTGAAAATCCGTGGAAGCTGATGATAAGTCTCAGTCTTCCTGCCATTTTGGGGCAGTTCATAGTGGGTCTGTATTCTTTTGTAGACTCAATTTATGTGGGGCAGATGGTGGGGACTTCCGCAATGAGTGCAGTTTCTGCGGCGTCTCCTTTTATGCTCATAAACAACGCCATTGCGGTGCTTGTAGGAATAGGTTCGGGGTCGGTGCTCTCACGTGCCGTCGGAAATCAGGATCGGGATACGATTGATAAGATTATGGGAAATCTCGTTTTTATAGTGATTTTTCTTTCAACAATCGTAATGATTTTGGGAATTCCTTTTGCACCTTTGTTTCTCAAGTTTTCCGGAGCAGAGGAAAACGTACTTGAAATGGGTGTCTCCTACTTAAGGACAGTATATATCGGTTCAATATTCGTGAACTTTATGCAGGGAGCAAATATGATTATCCGCGCGGAAGGACGAATGAAAACCGCAATGGGAATTATGGCTGCGGGTGCAATTTTAAACATCATATTGGATCCAATATTTATACTCCTGCTTCCCTCCAAAGGTCCGCAGGCGGTCGCAATCGCAACGGTGATTTCTCAATTTATACAAGCTGCGGCGACTTATGTTTACTTTATCAAAAAAAGTCCCGTGGTGCGATTTCACGGGATAAAACCTGCAAAAGAACTTAACCCCGAAATATTTTCGGTAGGTATGAGCGCAATGTTTATGCAGGTTATGATGCTTATACAAATGACCATTGTGTATAACACTGCCGCACGTTTCGGCGGAGAAAATCAAATTCCGCTTATGGGAGCGGCGCAAAGGGTAATGCAGCTTGCTTTTGTTCCGATATGGGGAATGAGTCAGGGAATGCAGCCGGCTGTCGGCACAAATTTCGGAGCAAAGAATTATTTGCGAGTAAGAAAACTTACAAATGTATTCATTGCGGGATCAACCTGCCTTGCGGGAGCATTCTTCATAGTAATTGAATTATTCCCCACACAAATATTATCCGCTTTCATTAAGGAACCCGATATCGTGGCTTCGGGTCTTTCAAACTTTCGATTGATGTACTGCGCCTTTCCGACTTACGGATTGCTGATTATGCTGGTCACTTATTTTCAGTCAATCGGCAAAGCTAAGCAAGCCGGTTTATTGGTCATATTAAGACAACTTGTGCTGGTAATCCCTTTAGTTCTTATAATGCCCATTTTATTGAAAGGAAATGTGCTGGGGGTATGGTTGGCTCTGCCCTTAAACGACATCATCATTCTTTTGATTGCAATCGGTTTGCTTGTGAACGAATACAAATCCTTAAACAAAATAAACTGAGCGGAAGCACGAAATAAAATTGAACGCATAAACAATAAGGGAAGGTTTGGGAAATCTTCCTTTTTTTTGTTCAAAAAAAATTAAACTAAAGAATTTTGGACAAAGCAATACAACCTGTTTTTCAGACTTATTTTTGTGGTATAATCCGCTAAGATAGCTTTTTAGAGAAAGAAGGAGGTATTTTTATGACGACAAATGAAAAAATAGAGGCGATAAGAAAAGAACTTGCGGAAAAAAAACTCGACGCTTATATCGTGAACACGGCGGACCCTCATATGTCCGAGTATATCACGGATTATTATAAATCCAGAGAATGGATTACAGGCTTTACGGGTTCGGCAGGTACGGCTGTTATAACCAAAGACGAGGCACTTCTTTGGGCGGACGGACGCTACTATATCCAAGCAGCGGAACAGATTTCCGGCTCAAACTTCAAACTTATGAAGCTGGGGCTTGCCGACACTCCCTCCATTACAAAGTGGCTTAAGGATAATCTGAAAGAAAATGCCGTGGTGGGAGTGAACGGGGAAGTTTATTCGTACTTGGGAGTGAAACAGCTGAAAAAAGAATTTAAGCGTAAGAAAATTAAAGTTTCTACGGAACACGATTTGATTTCTCCTATTTGGAAAGATCGTCCGCCTCTTCCCTTGGGAAAAACTTTTATACTGGACATAAAATATGCGGGGAAATCTTCAAAGGAAAAACTTTCAGCAGTGCGTGAAAAAATGGCTGAAGAAAATGCGGATTATTATTTGGTGGCAAGTGTTGATGATGTGGCGTGGCTTTACAATGTCAGGGGACGAGATGTTGCAAATAATCCGGTGGTGATTTCCTATGCGTTGGTTGAGAAAGACAAGGCGTATTTCTACGTAGATGAGAAAAAGGTAACCGACGAGGTGCGTGAGAGTTTCAAGCAAAATAACATAGAGATAAGAGGATATGAAGATATTTTCAAAGACATCGGTAATTTGAAAAAGGGGAAGGTTTTGGCATTTAGCGGTTCAAAGGCAAACGACAAACTGATTTCAGCCGTTCCTGAGGGAGTGGAGAAGTTGGATATTCCCGACATCACCGAGAAACTTAAAACGATTAAGAACGAAACGGAAATTAAAAATCAATATACGGCATATGTAAAAGACGGAGTGGCTTTGACTAAATTTTTTATGTGGCTTGAAAAAGAACTCCCTTCGGGAAAGGTTACGGAAAAGACTGCAGCGGATAAAATTCACGAATATAGAACACAAGACCCCGATTTCATAGAAGAAAGTTTTGACAGCATCTCCGCTTTCGGAGCTAATGCCGCAATGATGCACTATAATCACGAGAATGGAACTCCTGCAACTCTTGAGCCGAGAAGTTTTTATCTTTTGGACTCGGGAGGACAATATTTTTTTGGAACGACCGACATCACACGCACGGTTTCCTTGGGAGAACTTACGGAAGAAGAAAAGAAAGACTACACCCTCACCCTACAAAGTGTGATAAGGCTTACCGAAATGAAATTTCTCGAGGGCACCACCGGACCTATGCTCGATACGATTTCAAGAGCTCCGATGTGGAAACACGGAATGGACTATAAGTGCGGAACGGGGCACGGAGTGGGATATTATCTGAATGTGCATGAAGGACCTCAAAGAATTGCAAATTCTCCTGCAAATATGACGGCATTTGAAGTTGGAATGGTTACGAGCAACGAGCCGGGAGTCTACAAAGAGGGCAAGCACGGAATCCGAATAGAAAATATTATGGTCTGCCTTTTCGATAGAAAGACGCCTGACGGAAACTTTTTCGGCTTTGACACCTTCACAAGAGTTTATATAGACACCAAGCCCGTGATTAAGGAAATGTTAAGCGACGACGAAATAAAATGGCTCAATGACTACAATAAAGTGGTTTACGACGACCTTTGCGGGTATCTTAACGACGAGGAGAAATCATTCCTTAGAGAGAAGACAAAATCCATATAGGGGGTGCGGTGCAGTGGACTGGAAAGGGCAACTTTTGCAGGAAATCGGGCTTGGATTACTTGAGGCGGTTCTTGAGCTTTTGTTTTAAGGTTGAGAGTAAACGGGAAAAGGAGGGGCTATGAATATTACAAAAGTGTGCGAGGGTGTTTGGCAAATCTCCGAAAATTTGCCGAACACTGCCTATTTTGAGGGAATTTGGGTTATGCCCAACGGGGTATCGGTAAATTCTTTTCTGGTGCACGGAGAAAAAGGCGATGCTCTTATAGACGGTGTCGCAAAGTGGAGCGGCTCAAAGGACTCTCTTTGTGAGATTTTGGAAAAGGCGGAAAGTTCTTTTGAAAAGTTAAAATACCTGATTATAAACCATATGGAGCCGGATCACTCCGCATGGCTTGACCCTTTGTTGAAACTTAAACCGGATATTGAGATATTTCTTTCTCAAAAGGGAAAAGGAGTTTTGAAAGCCTTTTTCGGGCGAGACGATGTGAACGTCGTAAGTGACGGAGAGGTGCTTGACATGGGAAATCGTCAATTAAAATTTGTGATGAACCCCAATATCCACTGGCCGGAAACTATGCTCACCTATGATGAAAAAAGCGGCTGCGTGTTCAGTTGCGACGGTTTCGGCTCCTACGGTGCGGTATCCGAAAACGGCTATGATGACTGCCTGAGTGAAGAAGAATTGGGGTTCTATGAGGACGAAGCTTTCGGTTATTATTCCAATGTTATGGCGATTTGCTCAAAACCCGTGGAAAGTTCCATAAAAAAAGTCAGAGAACTCGGTGCAAAAATAATTTGCCCGGGGCACGGAATAATTTGGAGAAAAGATCCCGAAAGAATTTTAAAGCTCTATGAGGAACTTTCCGCCTGTCAAAACGGCAAAGCGAGAGCGGAAATCACGCTTATTTGGGGCTCTATGTACGGATTTTCCGAAATGGGCGTAAGGAGAGCTGTTGAGACCTTGGAAAAATCAGGGATAAAATACCACATTTTCAGAGTGCCCAAGAGCGAGGAAGGATTGATACTCAAAGCCTGCTGGAGATCTCAAGGGATTATCTTGGGAATGCCGACCTACGAATATCATATGTTTCCCCCTATGGCATCGGTATTAAACGAACTGGGAAAGAAAAAAGTTTTCGGGAGAAAGGCTTTCCGTCTGGGCTCATACGGTTGGTCGGGCGGAGCGGAAAAAGAGCTTTTGGAGATAATGGAAGGCAAGAAAATGAATTGGAGTTTTCTCCCGTCGGTTGAGTATAACGGCAGACCCTCGGAAGAAGATTTAAAAGCGATAGAGGACAGAGTGAACGAGCTGATAAAGAGTTTGGAATAACGAGGCGTTTTTTAATGCAAAATATGGACTTGAGAGAAAAACTTAATAAACTTCCCGAAAACCCCGGTGTCTACCTTATGAAAGGCGGCGCCGGGGAAATTATTTATGTGGGGAAAGCAAAAAATCTTAGGCGAAGGGTCAGGCAGTATTTCCAAAGTCAAAAAAATCATACTCCCAAAACAAGACTTATGGTATCCAACATATGCGATTTTGAATATATAACGGTATCGACTGAGGTTGAAGCATTTGTTTTGGAAGCCACCTTGATTAAGGATAACCGACCCAAGTATAATATTCTCCTAAAAGACGACAAACAGTATCCCTATATCAAAATAACCGACGAAACATATCCCCGACTGCAAAAAGTAAGAAGAATACTAAAAGATGGGGGAAAATACTACGGTCCTTATCCCAACGGTTATGCTGTGAGCAGTTTTCTGGAAACCATAGAGGAATTTTTTCATCTCAGAACCTGTTCCAGAAATTTGAAAGTCGTGCCCACTAAAGAGAGACCCTGCCTCTATAAGTTTACGGGTAAATGCTGCGCCCCTTGCAGCGGAGAGCTTAGTGCTGAAGAATATGATGAAAAAATAAGAGAAGCAAAAAAGCTGTTGTCCGCAAAAAACGGGGAGAAAGAAATTGAATCTCTACTCAAAAATGCGATGGACAAAGCGTCAAGCGAACTTAATTTTGAAAGGGCCGCACTTTATAGAGACAGGATAGAAAGCATAAAAACTCTATATGAAGAACAAAAAGTGGTTTCCACAAAGGATAGTTTTCAGGACTATGTCGCCCTTTCGCAAGGGGAGGACAGGTCAATTTGTCAAATTTTTTTTGTGCGGCACGGAAAAATAATGGGCAGGGAATATTATGTAATGGAGAACACTTGGGAAAAATCACAAGACGAGATACTTGGTTTATTTCTTCAGCAATTCTATTTCGGCTCCGCTTTCATTCCCAATGAGATAATAACCGAGTTGGAACCTTTCGACTCTGAAATTTTATTGAAAGCTCTTTCCGAGAAAAAAGGGCAAGCCATAAGCCTTACCGTTCCCAAAAAAGGCATTAAGGATAAGATATTGCAGATGGTAAAAGAAAATGCCGATTTGATGCTCGAAAGACACGGGGATAAATTTTTAAAAGAGGCGCAGAAAAATAGAGAAACTCTAAACGCTTTGAAAAACACTTTGGGACTTGAATTCGATATTTCCCGCATAGAAGCATTTGATATTTCTCATATCCAAGGAGTTGACACAGTGGGGGGAATGGTGGTGTTTGAAAATGCAATGGCAAAAAAAAGCGACTATCGTCGTTTCAAAATAAACACAAGTTTTGCGGACGATTATGCCTCAATGACCGAAATGCTTAACCGCCGTTTCAGCAAGCTCCTTTTGAAGCCTGAAAATTCGGATAACAATTCTTTTTATCGCACTCCCGATGTGATTTTGATGGACGGGGGAAGGATACAGGTCAATGCTGCTAAAAAGGTGCTTGAGGAATTGGGATTGGAAATACCTGTGGTCGGAATGGTAAAAAACGAGTTTCACCAAACTAGAGGACTTTTTTATGAAGATAGAGAGTATAGGTTTGATGAAAAATCCGATATCTTTCGTCTGATTTATAAAATTCAGGAAGAAGTTCACCGCTTTGCGATATCCTTTCATCGCTCCTTGAGAGATAAGAGAATGCTCCGCTCCTCTCTGGATGAAATTCCATATGTGGGAAAAAAAAGAAAACAAGAGCTTATGGAGCATTTCAAGAGTATTGAAAAGATAAAGACGGCAAAAATGGAAGAACTCTTGGAGGTAAAATCAATGGATAAACGCTCCGCAAAATCTCTTTACGATTTCTTTCATCGTGAATAAGAAAGAGCTGTCCGCTTTATGACAGCTTTTTTTTATTCACTACAAATTTTTTATGCAACGCAAAAAGGCGTATCTTTAGGTATAGATTCCATTTTGGAAAGAAGCACCGGTCTATATGCATGGATATTTTTATCTGGGTAATCCGATCTACAAAGATAATGGCACAATCGGAGTAATTGACTTTGGTAGGCGGGAAATCGGAAATCCTTCTCAACGAACTGATTTATTGAAGAAAGCTTGCAATTGCAGGAACAAGCTTAAATTCAAAAAACTTTTTTAAAAATGACAAAAAAAAGCTTGACAGGGGAGGAAGATGCGAGTATAATAACCAAGTCGGCTTGAGAGAGCCGAGAGAACCTTGAAAACTGAA
>CAUVKI010000052.1:0-9832 GCA_963552605.1 uncultured Tissierellia bacterium | reverse complement strand
GGTAGAGCCCCAGCCTTCCAAGCTGGTTGCGAGGGTTCGATTCCCTTCACCCGCTTAGCGTTTGCACCTGTAGCTCAGTAGGATAGAGCAACGGACTTCTAATCCGTGTGTCAGGGGTTCGACTCCCTTCAGGTGCGTTGTTGGGGCGTCGCCAAGTCGGTAAGGCACCAGACTTTGACTCTGGCATTCCGCAGGTTCGAGTCCTGCCGCCCCAGCTTTTTTGTATGGAGAGGTACCGAAGCGGTCATAACGGGGCGGTCTTGAAAACCGTTTGAGTTCAGGCTCACAAGGGTTCGAATCCCTTCCTCTCCGTCTGTTTGGAGAAGTACTCAAGTGGCTGAAGAGGCTCCCCTGCTAAGGGAGTAGGTCTCGTTAAGGGGCGCGAGGGTTCAAATCCCTCCTTCTCCGTTGTGTTCAGGGCGACTTTAAGGTCGCTTTTTTTGTTGTTCTAAAAAAGCTGTTGACATCAATTTGATACAAAGCTATAATTGCCGTCAGTTAACAAATGGGGGTAAAGCTTTATGTCAAAGGAAATTTTTCAGACTGATGTATATAAGATTTGTCAAGGAGTTTATTTGGAAAAATATTATACGGATACAAACAAAGTTTATGGGGAAGATCCCGTGAAAGAAAAATGGACTTTACGCATTGATTATTGCGTAAGAGGGAGATTTGAAGCGGAGTTTACCGAAAACAGACATTCCTATATCGAGTCGGGACAGTTCGCAATCAACACAACTGATTACGATATTGTTTCGTATTATTTCCCGGGAAGTATATATCAGGGATTGAGCTTGATTTTTTATGAGGAAATAATGGATAGAGAATATCTTGATGTGCTTAAATTTTTTCATTTGAGCCTTGGGCGTTTAAATAAGAGTGTGGATTGCAATAAGGCTTGGTTGGTGGATAGGGCTTATGGAAGTTTGAAGGAGGTATTTGAGGAATTATTTTTTTCCTTCAACGAAGAAAAGGAAGATTATTTCAGACTCAAAACCTTGGAAGTTTTATTTATTTTAAATCGAATGTCTCTTGAAGATAAAAAAGATTTTATCTATTCTTCGGATAATACAATTCTTAGGATTAAAGAGGCGGTGAGTCAGGCTTTGTCTAAAGATTCGGATTTTGTTGATTTGAAAAAATTGATTAGGAAAACGAAAATCAATCCTTCACATTTTTATCGTTTGTTCAAACAGATCTATGGAGAAACTCCGGCAAAATATTTCAGGGAGTATCGTTTGAATTTGGCAGCTTCGCAATTATTAAACACAAATAAGTTAATTCAGGAGATTGCTATGGACGCAGGATATGAAAATTCCGGAAAATTTTCCGCCGCCTTTCGTCGTGTTTATAGAACTTCTCCCCATAGCTACCGAAAAAATATAAATATGGAGTGTTTGGAGTAAGAACAGAGCAGAATAAAAAGTGAATGTTGCTTATAATAAAAGCACAGGGTTATGCCGAGCCCTGTGCTTTTATTATTTATAAGGAGGACGCTATGAAAAAATATTTATTGTTGGCAGTTTTGTTTTTGGTTTTTGCTTCTTGCACAAATTCAGGTGAAGATGCTAAAAAAGAGGCGGAGGGGACGGTTTTAAATATCGGTGCGGTTAGACCGTTTGAGAAATCTCAGGAGGGTTTCACTTTGATCTTTGATTCCCTTACAAGACTTAGTGATCTATATGAACCTTTGCCGGGCGTGATTTATAAGTGGGAGAAAAATTCAGATTACACTCAGTATGATCTCTATTATAAGACGGATATTAAGTTTCACGACGGAAAGCCTTTGACCGGAGAGACCCTAAAGTATGATATAGAAAGGGGCGGAGCTCTTTATTATTGCTCATACAGCTATTTTTTAGACGAAGTTGAAGTTGTTAAGGAAGGTCACCTTAGAGTTAAACTTAGTGTTCCTTATCTTTATTTGGCGGAGGATTTGGCGAGAATCCTTGCAGTGCCGGAAAACGGTTGGGGTGATGGGGGAGCTGTTAATTCATTCGTGGGAAGCGGGGCATTTGTTTTTGAAAAAACCGATGAGGGCGAAATGAGTGTTTTGAAACTGAATAAGGATTATTGGGATAAGGAATATAAGACGGATATTGAAGAAATTCATTGGCATTCCATTCCTGACGAGCAGACAAGAAAGTTGGCTTTGGAGAGCGGAAAGATTGATGTTTTGGGATTGAGCGAGCATGCTATTTCTCTTCCATATTCAGCAATTTCCCAATTAAAACAAAATTCGGCATATGAGGCGATTAAAGAGCCGGAAGAGAATTATACTTCCGTGGTCATTTTCAGTATGAATTGGAAAAAAGGACCTATGATGAATGAGGACTTACGCCGTGCTTTTTCGACTATGTTTGATAATGAAGAAATAGTGAAAACCATTCTCTTTGATGTTCCTAAGGTTTGCGGTTATCTTTATAATCCGAAGTATTCGGACGGCCCGTCGGAGGATTTGAAGTATGAATATAATCTTGATGAGGCGAAGAAGAATTTGGAAAAGGCGGGCTATATATTAGGAGATGAAAGTACATCGGCAAAGGATAAAGATGGGCAGCCGCTTGTTTTAAAAATGGTTACTTATAATCGGGAATATCAGAAGGATATAGCCTTATATATGCAGGCTGTTTTGGCAAAGCTTGGAATTAAATTGGAGATTGAAAACGCCGGAGATTCAACTTATATAGATGCGATGCAAAAAGGAAATTATGATTTGACTTTCGGGCATCCGTGGTTTGTTCCGTTGATTGATAGTGTGGGTTATTTAGGGTTGGAGGAGAATTATACGGATTTCGGTCTCGGATATTGCTTTAATTTGCAGATGGGAGATGCCGGAAGCAGTTATCTTCAGGCTGAAAATTTGGAGGACGCAAAAAAGTATTCTCAAGTCATTTGGAAGCTTCAATATGATAGCTGCATAAATGTGCCGATATTCTCCGATGTGAGATATATGCTTCATAATCAAAAATTTGAAGGTCTACATTTTGATACAATCGTAAATAAAATAGATTTGAACGGAGTTAGGAAAAAGTGAAACAAAAAAAGGGTAAGTTTTGGCGAAGTGTAATTTTACTTTTTCCGACAATTTTCATCGTATCCGTTTTGTCTTTCAGTGTGGTTTATTTTGCTCCGGGAAATGCGGCAAAACTTTTACTTAGGGAGCAACTGAACTTGACTTTCATAACCGATGAGCAGGCTAATGATTATGCTGAGAAATTAGGTATTGATAAGAGTTTTGGAGATCTTTATCTTCATTGGCTCAAGGGAGCGGTGAGGGGGGACTTCGGAAATTCTTTGAATTATGGAAAACCGGTTGTGGAGGTTTTTTGGTCAAAATATAAGATTACCCTGATGCTTTCCCTTTTGGGGATATTTTTTGAGGTTTTGTTTGCTTTTCCTTTAGGATTGAGAGCGGGTTTGCGCCCCAAAGGTGCGGCGGATTTTTTGGTGAGCATATGGTCGGTGCTTACCAATTCCATTCCCGCCTTTTGGCTGTCCTTAATTGCGGTGTATGTTTTGAGTGTCAAATTGAGGTGGAAATTCGCAATAGGTTATTATGGGGTGCAAAGTCTGATAGTTCCCGCATTTCTTATGGGAGTTATTTCTTCGGGGAATTTAGCAAGAATTATCCGAAAGAAATCTATGGACATAGCTAAGGAACCTTTTGTGGAATTTGCTTTGTCGCAGGGATTAAGTTTTGGACAAATTCTTCGCTATCACATATTGCCTCATATTTTACCCGTGGCAATTTCAATGGTGGTGTTGGATATTTCAGGATTTTTAGGAGGTGCCGTTTTGGTGGAGGGGATTTTTAATATTCCGGGCTTTAGCGGAATTTTACAAAAAGCGGTGCAGGTCAAGGATTATCCCCTTATAAGCGGAGCTCTTTTCTTTATCGGGGGAATGATTTGTGTTTTAAATATTTTGGCTGATGCGGTATATCCCAAGTTGGATACCAGAAATGAAAACGAGATTTACAATCCGGCGTAAAAGGAGGTTTCAGTGCATAAAGCGGATATTTGGATATGGGGAGGTCTTTCTCTTGTCATCATTGTGGCGGTGATGATTTTCTCCGGAAGTGAGATTTCGGAATTTAATTCGGAGCAAATATTTTTTCCTCCGTCTAAAAGTCATTTATTCGGAACTGATAATATGGGGAGAGATCTCTTTTTGCGTACCTTGACGGGATTTAGAAATACTTTTTTGGTAGCACTGCTCACTTCCATAGCTCCCTACATTATCGGTGCTTTCATCGGTGCTTTTTTGGGATATTTCGGAGGGGTTGTAGATGAGACGGTGTTTCATCTTTTTAATATTCTGCTTGCTTTTCCGTCGGTTCTTGCGGCGATTTTTTTGAGCGTATATTTTGGAAACGGAATTTTAATCGTGATTTTTATTTTTTCCGTTTACGGGGTGGTTCATAATGTAAAGCTAGTAAGGGCTGAAATCGGTCATTCAAAAAATGAGGATTTCGTGGTCGGGCTGCGCTTGAATAAAATTTCCGAGTGGAGGATTTTTTTCTTTCATATGCTTCCCAGAGGATTTTATATTTTGTTGCCTTTGATGCCGGTGTTGATTGGTCATTGTATGATTGGGATATCAGCTTTTTCGTTTTTGGGTCTTGGGTTTAGCCCCCCGACACCGGAGCTTGGAATTATTTTAAAAGATGCGCTGCGTTTTGCGGATAGGGCGCCGTGGATGATAATCTTTCCGGCAGTTTTTCAATTTTCCTGCGTGCTTGTTTTTACACTGCTTTCCGAAAGCTGTGAAAGGGCTTTTAGTGACAGACATCTGGGGGAGAGATATGAATAGGTTTGTTTTGGATAAAGTGAGTATTTCTCATAAGCGGGCGGGATTTATTTTGGAAAATATTTCTTTCTCAATTCCCAAGGAGGGAATTTTCTCAATTTTGGGAGAAACCGGAAGCGGAAAAACTCTGCTGGTAAAGGCTATGGCGGGGCTTTGTCCTTATGAAATGAAAACGGAGGGGGAAATTTTTTATTATGAGGACAGGGAATATTCCATTTTGAGGCTGAATAAAAAGGAGCTTAATTCCCTTAGAGGAAGTTCTTTGTTGTGGGTTCCTCAAAATTCGGGAGGAGCTTTAAATCCTTTGCTTCGCTTGGACGAGCAAATTCTTCTTCCTTTGGAAAAGAGATTGAAACTGTCCAAGAAAGATGCGGAAAGTCGGATAAAATATTTGCTGGATTATCTGGATCTTTCGCCGAAAATTCTCTCAATGTATCCTCACGAATTGAGCGGAGGAATGAAGGTTCGCTTTATGATTGCAATAGGAATTGCTGTTGAAGCAAGGGTTCTGATTTTGGACGAGCCCACAAAGGGTTTAGATGATAAACACAGCTTTCAGCTTATGGAGCTTTTGCATAAAATTTACGAGGAGAAAAAAATAAATCTGATTATAATTACCCATCATCTGCTTTTGGCTCGTGATTATACGGATAACTGCGCCATACTCCACAAGGGAAAGCTGATTGATTTCGGAAGCACCGAAAGTGTTTTGAATGAGGATAGGCACCCTTATATCAAAGCTCTTTGGAGGGCATTGCCGATTAACGGAATGGAGGCATCTGAATATGAGTGCTGAACTCTTGGCAAAATTGGATAATGTTTCCGTTTCTTTCGGAAATCCCGAAAACTCGGTTCTGAAAGATGTTTCATTTTTCATAGGGGAAGGAGAGATTGTGGGGTTGGCGGGTGAGAGCGGATCGGGGAAGTCCACCTTGACTTATGTGCTTTGCGGTCTTAAAAAAGTAAACTCGGGAAGCGTCAAGCTGTTCACTCGGGAGATTGCATTGGTTATGCAAAATCCCCAAACCGCTCTTGACCCCCTCAAGTCAATAGGTTGGACTTTGGAGGAAACATTAAGAGCCTTTATTAGGGAGAAAAAAAGACTTCGTATGAAGAAGAATGAAAGTAAAGCCCTGCTTGAGGAAAGACTGTTTCAATTCGGAATTGAACCCGAGAGAATGAAAGATTATCCTTATCAGTTCAGCGGAGGAGAATTGCAGAGAATTTGTATTTTAAGAGAACTTTTAAGAGAACCGAAGTTGTTGATTTTAGATGAGGCGACTTCAATGCTCGATGTTTTGGTTCAGGCGAAGATTATGCGTTTTTTGATTAAGCTGCAAAAAGATTGCGGACTTTCTTATCTCTTGGTAAGCCACGATACGGAGATGGTAAACTTAGTCTGTCATAGGGCGTACTACATTCAGGATAAAAACTTGATTGAGCATAAACTCAAGGGAGAAGAACTGTTATGATGATTCATAAGCGGATACTTGAAATGACTGAAGGAGTAAAAAGGTTTGTGCTTCTAAAGGGAGGCATAGGGATACTTATAAGCATAAGCTATATTATTCAAGCCGTATTTTTGGGAAAAGTTATCACGCAGTTTTATTCTCATAAAACTTTAAGAAAATCCGACTTGATAATTTTAGTTGCAATGCTTCTTATTCGTATTGCTTTAATTTGGTTTAATCAGGTCTATGGAAAATGGATTATCAGTCGAGTAAAAAACACTTTAAGAGGTCGTGCTTATAGGAAGTTGATGGATTTGGGACCCGGATATATGACCGACAGCCGCACGGGAGAATTGGAGTCCACAATCGTTGCGGGCATTGATTATTTGGAGGGTTATCTAACTCTTTACATTCCTCAAATTCTCGTCTGCATAATGGGCTCGGGACTTATGATGCTCTATATATTCAACATAAACTCGGTGCTGGGGATAATTTCTCTGATGAGTTTTTTGGCGGCACTTTATGCCCCGATTTTTTTTCTTTCCATATTGAGTAAGCTTTCCGAGGAGCATTGGTCCTCATATGTGGATTTGAATGCGGAATTTGTTGACACGGTTCAGGGAATGACGACTCTGAAAGCATTTAATGCGAGCACTCGTATCGGAAAAAACTTAAAGGAGAAAATGCACGGGCTCTTTTATAAGACGATGGTAAATTTGAGAATGAATCTGATTGATGTGGGAGCGACAAATTTTTTCATATCACTGGGTTCGGCGTTTACATTGGGGCTTGCCGCATATTATACGGCTTTGGGAAAATTAAGTTTGGGGCAATTATCCGTTCTTTTATTTCTTACCAACGAGGTATATCGACCGATTACGGAATTGGGAATATACTTTCATCAGGGTTTTATGGGGATAACCGCAACGGACGGCATATTCAAGCTGTTAGATGCAAAGACTTTTGTGGAGGATAAAAAGGACGCAAAAATCTCAAAGGAAGCTCTTATCACTCCACCGTCCGTAGAGTTTAAGAACATCAAATTCAGATATGCTGAAGGTTCAAGGGATATTTTTGAGGAATTGAGTTTTACTTTGAAATCGGGAGAAAAATTGGCAATTGTCGGGGAGAGCGGAAGCGGAAAGACCACTCTCATAAATCTCTTAATGCGATTTTATGACCCGTCGGGGGGAGAGATTTATTATAACGGAGTGAATACAAGGGATTTTCCCCTATCTTTTTTGAGAAGTCAAATTGCTCCGGTTTCTCAAGAGGTTTATTTATTTAACGCAACCTTGTCGGAGAATTTGCGCTTGGCAAATGAGAATGCTACCGAGGAGGAGATAATCGAGGCTTGCAAAGCCGCAAGAATTCACGACTTTTTAAGCACTATGCAAAACGGATATGAAACGATTGTGGGAGAGAGGGGGCTTAATCTTTCCGGAGGACAAAGACAGCGCATTTCTATTGCTCGTGCTCTTTTGAAAAAAGCTCCTTTGATTATACTGGACGAAGCGACTTCGGGTGTGGATACGGAAAACGAAAAAGGCATAAGGGAAAGTATGGATTATCTTTTAAAAAACAAGACCGCAATCACCATTGCACATCGCCTTTCCACGGTAAAAAACTCGGACAGAATATTGGTTTTGCGGCGGGGGGCTATTGTGGAAATTGGAACGCACAATGAATTGATGGACAAAGGAGGATATTATTACCATCTGGTTTGCGCACAAAACGAGGGGATATAGATGAAATTTAAAAAATATAAAAACATAAAAAATTTGGCAAGCTATGCCTTTCGACACAAGGCGGTATTTGTCAAATCCATCACCACGGGCGTGTTAAGCAGTGTATTCACGCTACTTTCTCTTTTGTTGGGGGCTTATTTGACCGGAATGGCTTTTTCCGAAAAAAATCCTGATGAAATATCTCGCCATTTTCCGCTTCTGTTGGGTTTGATTATAGGAAAGGGGATTATGTCGTATCTTCAGATGTATTTTTGTCATGATATGGCATACTCGGTTTTGGAGGACTTGAGAAAAGATCTCTATGACGCGATAGAAAAAGCTTCTCCCCTAAATCCGATACGCTACCGCACGGGAGATATAAGCTCCATAATGATGGAAGATGTGGAGATTATGGAAAATTTTTTTGCCCATATATTCGGAGATTATATTATTGCTTTCATATGTATGAGCGCCTACTTAATTGCATATTTTTTTCTCTCTCCCACAGCGGCGCTGATTAGTTTTGCGGCAAGTATAGTTATCGCCACGGTGCCTTATTGGTTCGGAAAGATAAATCAAATTCAGGGCATAAAAGTGCGCGAAAAACTTGGGCAAACCAATGCAGGTGTGGTGGACACGATACAGGGTCTTAAGGAAATTATAATTTTCGGTCGTGAAAAAAAATATATAAAAAAAGTTATGGACGACACCGAAGAGTTGGGTCGGATGGAAGTAAAAGACGGATTTATTAAGGGAGCTCAGGCGGGCATTATAAATCTTATTATGTCGGTTGTGCTGGTCGGAGTTATTTTTATTGCCGGCGGTATGTCGAGTGAGAAGAGCTTGGATACGGGAATTTCAGTGATGATTGTTATGGCTATAAATATTTTTCTCCCCGTGGTTATGGTATCAAATACGGCAGGCAGGCTCAATATGGTAGCAGCCTCGGCGGATAGGATCTATACACTTTTGAATGAAAAACCCCAAATTTCCGAAGTGTTAAAAAATTCTCCCGCATTGGAAACGAATGCTCTACTTGACATAAACAAGGTATATTTTTCATATGAAAAGGGAGAAGAAGTCTTAAAAAATATAAGTTTTTCCGTAAATCTCGGAGAGAACATTGCAATCACCGGTGCCTCGGGCGCAGGCAAAACAACTCTAATCAACCTTATGATGCGTTTTTATGACCCGATTGGTGGTGCACTTTACTTTCAGGGAAAAAATCTAAGGAGTATTCCGCCTGAAGAAG
This sequence comes from uncultured Tissierellia bacterium, assembly GCA_963552605.1. Lineage (GTDB taxonomy): Bacteria > Bacillota > Clostridia > Tissierellales > Peptoniphilaceae > CAUVKI01. The sequence continues at coordinate 590 of CAUVKI010000052.1, read as the reverse complement.
TTAGAAAAAATATCGCCTATGTGTCGCAAGATGTGTATCTTTTCAGAGGAAGCATAATAGATAACCTTCGCTTGGGAAAACCCGATGCAACTTTAAAAGAAGCGGAGGAAGCGGCGAAAATAGCCATAGCACACGATTTTATAAAGGAGCTTCCAAAAGGTTACGACTCCTTTGTGGGAGAGAGAGGACTTACCCTTTCGGGCGGACAAAAGCAGAGAATTGCAATTGCAAGAGCTTTGATTACCGGTGCTCCGATTTTAATTATGGACGAAGCGGTATCAAATCTGGATACGGAGAACGAGGAATTATTCCGACAGGCTCTCAATAATATCCGAAAGGAAAAAACCGTAATCACAATCGCACATCGCCCCTCCACCATTATGGAAGCGGACAGGGTGATAGTGTTGGATAAGGGAGAAAAGATTTTTGACTTCGGAGCGGACGAATGGAAACGGACTTTTTTAGGTTAAAAAAGTGTACACAATAAAAAAAGCCTACGGCAAACGCCATAGGTTCTTTTTTTATATTAGATCTGTTTGATAACTCAATTTTATTTGTCATCCATAATCTTATGCCAACAAAATCCTTTG
>CAUVKI010000051.1:0-11089 GCA_963552605.1 uncultured Tissierellia bacterium | reverse complement strand
GAAACATTTCGCAGTTCCACCATGTAATTATTCATATTTAACCCCCATTTCTTACTTAGCCCTGATATCCGATATAAGACATCTCAAAATTGACACTTAATGAACCAATAGGGTATTCTTCCAAATGATATTTTGAGATTACTTCATCCCACCATGTGTCAAATAGGGTTTGAGTTTCCTGTTGATCTACAAGCAAACGCTCATACAAATAACTCTTTTCTTTGTACAAATCATTCTCTATAGCCAATGTCGTTACTAAATTCTTAATTGCAGTCAACCTGCCAAATATATGTTCTATGGTTGACAACTCATCTTTTTCCAATTGTGCAACAATTTTCATTTTCTCACCCCTTTTACAATGATTGCATTTTTATATCTGGAAATGAATATGCTTTGTTATTCCCTCGCATATTTGTCAATCTTTCCAATGGGTCTGTCAACACAAATGTTCCTGAGTCAAAAACAAAGAACGGCAACAATTCTTTCTGCAAGGCATCATACATTTTTTGTGAATAAAAATGCTCTATTGCCGTTTTTTTGCATTGAAACGAAGCAGGTGTGTTGTATTCTCCGGTAATTTTTTTATTTTCTATAGGGCACATTGTACATGATTTCTCCCCGCATTTTTCGCATACAGGCGAAGATAAATGATACAACTGATGTACTTTTGCCTTATCAATACCAGTTTTAAGATCTCCGACGAAGGACGACTCATCCCGCATATAAGCCTCACGACAAATGTACAGCAGTCCATTAGGAGCGAGTGTAAAGCTATTTATCCCCGCTCCACAATGGTTTTCATCTACTCCCATCAAAGAATCCGTCAATACATTAACTTCTTTTGTGTTCTGTGCATTCCATTGTTCTGTCAAAAATTCGGTTAAAATATCCAACTGTCGCTCATATTCTATAAAATCAAACAAGTGATAATCAATCGATAAAACTACATTTACCCTTGCGTAGCAGGATAGTAGTCTAACAATATCTTCTGCCATAAACGCTACAGTCTCGTCTTGAACTTGCAAAATTGCAGAATTTTTAGAGTTCAAGATGAAACTTTCTCCAATAAGATCATGGTTGTACCAAAACACTGATCTATAATGGGTTGGCTGATTCTTTCCCGCTTCTAAAATGTGAAAAGCTCTTTGATTCTGAAAAGCAAAAGATGCCATACTGGATTGAGCGGGGTTATTTCCGTGGAGTATAACAGGGTTGAAAAAATTTTCATCAGTAAATTTTGTTGCCAATTGCAACACTTCGTTCGACATTGTCTTTATTGTGTTACCCTCAGAAACTGTCGACCGCAAACCACAATTACTAACCGAATCCTCAGCCAACATTATAAAAAGATTGTTTTTATAATATTTTTTTTCCCAATCCGGCTCTTGTCGTTTTTCTTCTAATTTTGCCCAATAATAATTGTTAGCACGAACATTTGCCTTGTGCATAAAACATGTGCACTTGTTTCTTTCAAATAAAGTACCCGCTAAATCGTAATTATGTCCCAAACAATACGTGCACTGAGAAGCAACGGAGCAATCAATACACATTTTAGAACTCTGATGCTCCAAATCGCAATTAACAAATGAACGCAATCTCTCTAAATCTAAGCCATTGTGTATTGATCCTATACTAATAGGAGGTTGATGTTCCAAGGAATAATCCATGAAACGCACGCATGGGTAAAAAACGCCATTGGCATCGATACTAATCATTGTTCCTGTGCCACATTCACGACCTTTCAGTTCCTCCTCTGTTAAAGGTTTTCCCAACTCATAGGAAAAAAAAGATGTGTCATATTCTTCAGACAAATCGTTTTCAACAACATAATCAGCTAATTTGCACAGTTGCTGGTAAAACAGTTCGTCATCCCCTTCTTCCCATACATCTTCAAACACAATATTTGCCGGAACGTATTTCATACCTAATTTCCACAAGAAGACAATACTATCCGCTAAATACGGAAGATCTTCATGACTAAAAGTTGCTTTAGTCATACCACTTGGAAATTGTTCAAGCCACATTTTCACATTATGTAATACATCATCAAAAGTACCCATACCGTTAGGGTATATGCGCTGTGCATCGTGTTTTTCTTTTATACCATCGATGGTGATATTTATGGAAACCTTTTCTTTATTCTTTTTCAAAAACCGCTGAACTTTTTCTGTCCCATACAATATTCCATTAGTGCCTATATTGATGGAATATAGATCAAACCACTTATGATTCAACTCATATGCACGGATTTTAAAATAATCGCAAATCCGATCAATTAAGTCTATTTCCAACAAAGGCTCACCTCCAATAAAATTGATGGCAAGAGCATCTTGTAAAAACAAGCCTCTGTTGGTCTCGCCTAATAGATAATCTATTGCACGACAGGCAACTTCATAAGATAATACATTATGACCATTCTTTTTAGTCATATAGCAGTACTTACAACGCATATTACATTCTTGCGTCACTACAAACTCAATAGTTTGATAAGCACCATCTCTCCAAAGCTTCATTCCGCTTCCCATCTTTTTCATAGCATCCTCCCAGAATTCTTTCGCCACTATTGTAAACTATAAAATTCTGCTGCATAACAATTGTAGCACTATTAAATATAAAAATCAACAACTTTTACAGTAAACTTGTAATTTTATCTTCTGACGTTTTACACTAAAATTCTATAAACTTAATGATATTATGGACAGACTATGCGAAACTATAGTATTTTAATCTTATGAGCCGAATAAATTAAAAAAGAAAACGTGGAAATTGCACACAAGCTTGATTCGTAATTCTAAGTTAATCGACTATATTATTTTTTTGAATTATTGATATCAACGATTTTTACTCCGCAGAAGATACACGAATTTTTGTGGTTGAAAAATAGATACAACCATATTTCTATTGAAGAATAGTATAAATTAAAAAAAACCTTATGCCAAATTCAGCATAAGGTTTTTTATTGCACATCTTCAACCAAAAGTCTATCTTGAAAAGTTGGACTATAATGCCTGTTCCAAATCCGAAATCAAATCTTCGCTATCCTCAAGCCCTATGGAAAGTCTTATCAGTGCAGGATTTATTCCTATTGACAAAAGCTCTTCTTCCGAATACGAGCGATGTGTCAGAAGAGAGGGAATTTCCACCAACGATTCGCAATCTCCAAGACTTACGGCAAGTGTGAAGAGCTTTAATTTATTCACAACTTCTTTTGCTTTGGGTAAATCTCCGACTTCAAATGATATTATGCCCCCAAATCCCGACATTTGTTTTTTTGCAAGCTCATATCCTCTATCGTTTTTAAGCCCGGGGTAGTAAACTTTTTTCACCTGCTTGTGACCTTCAAGAAATTTTGCAATTTCCAAGGCGTTTCTCTCATGCTCTTTCATTCTTACCGCAAGAGTTTTAATTCCCCTAAGAATAAGCCAAGCATCGAAAGGAGAAAGCACCTGCCCAAGCTCGCACATAAATTCAAATTTAAGAGAGTTTATGTAATCCTGATCCTTTGAAGTCGCAATTCCGGCAACCACATCGCCGTGTCCCGAAAGATATTTCGTTGCACTGTGAACCGACACATCAGCTCCCGACAAAAGAGGTTTTTGAAAATAAGGAGAGGCAAAAGTATTATCACATACCACCTTCACTCCGTAAGAATGAGCGAGGTCTGAAAGTTTTTTTATATCCAAAATCTCAAGGGTGGGGTTTGCCGGAGTTTCGATATACAAAACTTTGGTATCGCGGGTTATTTTTTGTTCTACCGAGGAGAGGTCGGAGCAGTCAATTAAGGTTGAAGAAATCCCGTAGCGTGACAGAAAATCTCTGATAAAAGAATGGGTTGAACCGTAAACCGTCCTTGAACAAATTATATTATCTCCGCTTTTTAAGAGCGACATAAGCACTGCGGAGATAGCTCCCATTCCCGAGGCAAAAGCCACGGAATCCACACCCCCCTCAAGCTCTGCCAATCTTCTTTCCAAAAGTTTAAGCGTCGGGTTGTTTCCTCTGGTATAGACATAGTCTGACGATTTGAAATCCATAACATCTTCCGCATGTTCAACATTCTCAAAACTGAAAGTTGAAGTTTGAAATATGGGAAAATTAAGTGCATTGAATGGTTTCTTCAAATCCCCTCCGTGAATTGATTGTGTTTGAAATTTCATATTTTCTCCTTTTTTTATTTTATTTGAAAAGTTCCGTTAAATTTTTTCCTTTTAATCCCTCAAGTTCAGTTTGAACTATATCGTGCAACGCCTCCATTCCCAAAAGCTCCACAGGAGCGCAGTCGTCGGTGAGAATTTTTTCTCCCGTCTTTGGAACGCTCAATGAAATTTTCTTAAGATAAGGAAACGCTTCCGAGGATTTTTTAAAACGCTCCTTTGCCTTTGAAAAATCCGTAGCAAACACCTCGATGTTTCCAACACTCTCCGCACTGTAGCAGTATTCAAAGACGCTATTGATGGTGTCTGTTAAGTGCTCGTTTATCTCACCTCTCATATTCATATTCATTACGACCACACCTCCGTCGTTCAAATGAGTCTTTACTTCTCTAAAAAATTCGACCGTTGAGAGTTCAAAGGGAATTGTGATATCGCGATAGGTATCGACCATTATCACATCATATTTTCCAAGACTTTTAAGAGCGGCTCTTCCGTCTCTAATCATCACATTTATTTTCTCGGGCATTGCAAAGTATTTTTTTGAAAGCCCTGCAATCTTTTCGTCTATTTCAACCCCGTCAATCTTTGCATAGGGAAAATGTTTTTGAAGAAGCGAAGCATAAGTACCCGTACCGTTTCCCAAAATCAAAGCGGACTTAAAGTTCTCGGACATATACGGTGCGGCTAAAGCAACATCGTAGTACATACCCGTAAACTCCTCGTGTTTTTTCCAAATGCTCTGCACCCCGAAAAAAATATGAGTGGAAAGTATTACCGAATTATCTGTTTCGTCCACTCTCAAGTAATTATAAATTGACTCGTCTTCATATACGGTTTGAGTTTTTGAAAAAGAATAGGAAATATTTTTGCTCATAATTCCGCAAGCTATAATTGTCGCCAAAAATATTACGGCTCTTATTTTATGCTCGCCTTTTTTGAAAAAAAATATGGCTGATATAGTTCCCAGTATGAATGCAAAAATTACAAATGTGAGTTTCGTTCCGAACGAGGGAATGGTGAAAAAAGTGGGTACAAAAGTTCCTATTATCGAGCCTATCGTCTGGATGGCTGAAAGTTTTCCCGTAATTTTTCCCGTATCTTTAAGGTCAGACACTGCAAATTTCACAAGACAAGGGGTGGTCATTCCCATAAGCAGAAGCGGCGGCACAAACAGAAGTACGCAAGATAACCAAGTGGCGAAAGCCAAAAAAGCCTTTGAGAAAAAAATTCCTGCAATCAAGGCGGAGAAAGCTATAACATATTTTCCAATTATGGGTATTGCCGCAAGCCATACTCCCGAAATTCCCAGAAAAAAATAAAGGCGAGAAGGGTCTAAGGCTCTGTCCGCCATCTTTCCGCCCATCAAATTTCCTATGCTCATGGCAATCATAATCATACCTATTATCACGGTCCAAACAATTTGTGAGGAACTGAAATAGGGGGCAAGAAATCTGGACGCTCCCAGCTCCGCAGCCATAACGGACATACCTGAAAAAAATTCCGTTGCATATAAAAAAAACATTACCCTCTCCTAGTCATATCCTAGAAATTTCTGCTGTCTTAAAGCTTCATATAGTATTATTGCTGCGGAGGTTGCAACATTTAGAGAACGCTTTATAGAGGGTGTCATAGGTATTCTTATTTGACTGTCGGAAAAATCCTCCAAAATTTCTTTTGATAACCCGTGTGATTCCGAACCGAAGAGAAAAAAGTCATCTTTTTCATACAGGAAATCAGTATATAATTTTTTCGCCTTGGTTGTTGCGAGAAAAAATCTCGCTCCCGAATTTTTATTCAAAAATTCTTCAAAGTCATCATAAACTTTATAATCAACCTTTTCCCAATAATCCATTGCAGCTCCTTTTAAAAGCTTGGGATTTAGAGAAAAACCGAACGGTCTTACCAGATGAAGCGAAGAATCCGTAAGGACACAAGTTCTTCCGACCGCTCCCACATTTAAAGGATTTTGAGGTTCTACAAACACAAGATTCATTTTTTATTCCTCTTGCTCATATTTTTTCTATTGTGGATTACGGCTTTTTCATACACGGAAAAAACCGCTTTTGCAAAATTCTGTGCGGAAAATTTCCAAGATGCCTTGACAGCCTCTTTTGACATCTGATTTCTCAAGTCCTGATCTGATTTAAACCTATTCAATTTATCGTAAAACTCCGTATCCGTTTCATAGAGGAAACCATTCGTTCCGTCTTTAACAACTCCCTCAAGGCAAGGGTCTTTTCTCGCAATTACGGGAAGTCCCGAAGCCAAAGCTTCTATATAAGTAAGTCCCTGTGTTTCACTCATAGATGCGGATACAAAAAAATCTGCAATCTTATAATAGTCAACCACCTCTTCCGGCACTACCATTCCCGTAAAGACAACCCTGTCATCCATCTGCATTTTCACCGAAAGCTTTTCCAAATGATCTCTATAGGGTCCGTCTCCGACTATCAGAAAGACTATATCCTTTTCATTCTTTATAAGCGAAAAGACTTCTTCAAAATTCTTTTCCTTTGCAAGCCTTCCCAAAAAGATTGCAACAATTTTTTCTTCTCCGATATTTAACTTGTCTTTTTTATCGGTTCGCTCTGAAGCGGTCAATTTCTTTTTGAATTTTTCAAGTTCAAGTCCCGTAGGTACTACGACTATTTCAGGTTTCACTCCGTAATCTTCAAGCAAAGCCTTGGTTTTTTTTGTGGGAGTTATGACTTTTGAAATCTTTGACAATACTTTTTTTGTAAAAATTGCAGCCTCGAATTTTCCCACACGCTTGGACGGGGAAAAATAGTGGGTGTAATCCTCGTATATGGTATGATAAGTATGCACATGAGCGGCATTCGTTCGCTTCTGGATAAATCTGGCATAGAAAAAGCTCGAAAATTCCGTCTGACTGTGAATGACATCCGGTTTCCAGCGAATAAGTTCCCTTATTAGGGGAATACCCGCAATTCCCGCCTGTCTTGCCTCGGGATAAAAGCGATTAAAGCTAAGAGATGCTATATAATAAACATCTCCGCTTTTGTATGAGCGAAACATCGGGCTCATTGTAAGCACCTTAACCTCATGCCCCATTTTAATAAGCTGCTTTTTCAGGTTTAAAATACTTCTGACCACACCGTTCACCACGGGTCTATACCATTCAGATGTGATTAAAATTTTCATCAAAACACCTCAAATTTTTTATGAAGATAAAATTCTAATCTTTTCCGCCACGGCTTCCTTAAAAGGCTTATCCCCGATATTGAAACCTCCGGAAAAATCAGATCTCAATGAAAAGAAATTCACTGTAAGCACATTGTCCTTTTCATAGAAACTTTCTATATGTCCCGGGATAAAGCGAACTTCAATTTGTTCAAATTTTGTTTCACCTGTAAATTCTTCCTTTAAGAAATCAAAATTTACGGTTTTCACGGGAGCCACCATCTCCCTCATAAAGTCAAGATCTTCGGTCATCCACATATTGTTGCTCCAAAATCTTGACTCTTTTTTTGTCGCACCGTTTAAGAGTTCCCTGTTCACCATAGCGGAAAGTACTTTTCTTACCGAGTCCTCACTGAAATCTTCCCCATAAAGAGGCGTCATCTCCTTGCGATTTGCAAGCTCAATCATATATGAATCCGCAACTTTTTCTCTTGCAACCACGGATTCCCAAAAGAAAATCATCATCTCAACCGTTTCACAGTTCACATCAATTGCCTTTAACATTAAAACCTCCGCTTTCAGTTCTCTTAATCTCAAAATCACTGGGCACAATAAGCCTTTGTTTGTAAAGTCCCCCTATTGCCCGCTTGAAATCGGACTTGCTCATTTGGAGCTTGTCCTTGATGAGTTTAGGCTCACTCTTATCTCCTATTGAAAGAACTCCTCCCGCCCTTTCCAAAGCTGCCCAAATTTTTTCCTGATCCTTTGACATTTGAATATTTTTTCTCTCTCTGAGAGTCAGTTTAATCTTTCCGTCCTCTCTGACTTGCGAAACTCTAAATCCCAATTCATCTCCGACTTCAAATATTCCGAACATCTCATCATTCGGAAGAAGCGCATCGTATTTGTTATTAACCGCAACAAATGCTCCGTATTCGGGGTGAATTGAATATATAACGCCGAATACCTCATCATTTTCCTTATATAGTTCATTTGGAAGCAGTTTGCCTTTTACTTTCATCGTAGCCGCAAGCCTTTCCGATTTATCAACATAAAGATAGACAAAAACCTTTCTTCCTATGTCTATTTTTCCGATTGACTCCGAAAAAGGCAAAAGAACATCTCTTTCCAATCCTATATCCAAAAAATAACCTATTTTGGTTTTATCCGCAACTTTCAAAAATCCCATTCTTCCCACTTCAAGCAAAGGTTTTTCCGTGGTCGCCACCGGACGGTCCGAGGAGTCCTTATATATAAAAACCTTAACCTCACTTCCCACAGCCCAATCCTTTTTAAGATATTTTTTGGGGAGCAGGATATCATCTCCCTCCGGAGGATTGGAGTTCAAAAAAGCTCCTACTTTTTTAAATCTCAAAATTTCCAAAACACAAATTTTTCCGATTTCCATATTGCCCCTCCTTCACTTTTTTAAAAACTCTTTATATGCCTCGTCGTCAAACACCAAATCAAGCTCTCCTATCCATTCCGTATGTTCTTTGCAAAAACCTCTCTTAAACCTGTAAAGCCCGTCACTATCATCCAGCTTGAAAACTCCGCCGAAATCATATTCTTTCATTCCCGAACTTATTGCCCACTTAATCATCTCCCATTGCATCTGAAAATTCGGCATACGATTTCTCTCATTGTTTCCGCTTGCTCCATACATATAAAAAAGCTTTGAGCCGTAGGGAACTGCCAAAGCGGCGGATAATACTTCTCCGTTATACTCCGAAAGATATACTCTCGAATTTTCAAACGCTTCAAAAAGCCTCTGAAAATAACTTTTAGGACGATGAGTAATCCCTTGACGCCTTGCCATTATCTCCGTAAGCTCGAAAAAAATATCTATTGCATTTGAAAGCGCCTTCTCTCCGTCGCTTTGCGATACATAAGAGGTTGAAACACCTTTTCTTTCAGCCAATCGAATGTTATATCCGGTCTTTTTGTGAAAGGACTTAAAGACTTCTTCCTCCGTCCTCCCCTCAAGCTTAAGGAGCATATCATATCTGGGTTGTATGAAAGAGTGAATGTCCGCTTCTCTTTCCCTAAATACAAATCCAAGCTTTCTATACCGTTCAATAAGTTGTTTGTCGTAGGGAATTTCCGGATCCAATCTCAATAAAAAAGCGTCGTACTTTTCAATTACCGATCCCGCTTCATCTAAAAGCTTTTTGACTAAATCCACATCATAAAAATCACAAACCGGAGCACGATTTGCGTATAAAAGTTTTTTTCCCGAAACGGAGTTTACTGAAAGGATGGTCATCGCCGCTGAAATTCTTCCTTCATCTTCGATATAAACCGCATCGCAGTCCCAACCGCTCTTAACTCTTGCCCACTCCAAATCCTGAGAGCATTTTCCATAGGGTGAACTTCTCACGAAGTCATTGTACTTTTTCTTTTGTTCATCACTGATAGCTAACGGCATATCATTTCTCCACAAAAAATTTATTAAATCTCTCATCGTATGCGTCATAATACTTTTTTACAGCCCTGTCTCTGATAAAATTCTCATCGGCTTCATAAGTCAGGGTAGTTTGACACTTCCCCTCAAAAATCAATCTTTCCATTTTCTCTTTTAAGCTGTCGTCCCTGACATACTTTAAAATGGTTTCAGCTTCGGCTCCAAGCCATAAAAAATCTTCACTTCCGACTATCATATAATTCCGATTATCCAATGCGTCATCCGTCACGGCTTGTGCCAAGTTCGCCCCGCTCAGTGCGGAAAAAAAACTGCTTCTTCCCTGTCTTAAATTTATTTCAAAGACCTTGTATATACCATCTCTCTCATCATATTTCATATCAAAGTTGGCAAAGCCCGTATATCCCAAATTTTCGAGAAATCTCTTATAAACGGGATATACCTTTTCCCCGTCCGCACCGACTATAGCCAAGTAATTTCCTATGAGCTCAGGGGTCGGGTCTTCCATAACGACATGCCCCAGAGACATCATTTTTACCTCGGCACTCTTATTGACATAGGCATTTAGTACAAACATCTTGGAGTCATCTCCGGGAATGAAGTCCTGCAAAAGCATTTCCTTATCGTAATCAGTGCTCTCGTATATTTTTTTTAGAACACTTTTAAGATTAAGGTCGTCTTTCAAAATAAAAGCTTTTTTCTTTCCCTCAAACTCTATCTTTGAATACTCAATGCTCGAAGAAGCCTTCAACACCGAAGGATAGCCGAAGGGATTTTTTATGTCTTTGTAATTATCTTTCGTTATAACCGAAGTTTCAGGATAGGGAAGCCCATATTCCCTTGCCGTTTCATAAAAAACTTTTTTGTTCGAGAGCTTGCTCAAAAGACTCGGTTTTATAAAAGGCATAAAAAAGAAAATTGAAAGCTCATCTTTGTACTTGATTGAAAGTTCGGCATAGGCGTCCGACGAGGCAATCAAGATTAACTTCTCGTAGTTTTTCAAAAACTCTCTTCCGATATCAATCAACGTACTTTTAAAAATTTCGTCCTCCAAAAAATTTGGAACTATTTCCAAATTGCAAATTGAAGAATGATTGGTCATAAAAAGTTTCCCCTGTCCGATCAAAAGACTCTTGACTGAATATTTCATATGGAACATTCTCGCCATTCCATATGCATTGACATCTGTTCCCAATATAACCGGCAAAATCAAATTTATCACCTCTGTAAGTATTATATCATAAGAAACTTGCGAACAAACGGGGAGATCAATTTTTGCAAACAACCTCAAGTTGTGACAAAACTATCCGATTAAGTATTTGTGGTTAAAAAATCTTGGACGAAAATAAAATTTCAAGGAGGATTACAGATT
>CAUVKI010000050.1:0-11254 GCA_963552605.1 uncultured Tissierellia bacterium | reverse complement strand
ATTTTTCTTCCTATCTGGAGGAGCATCCTAAAGAGGCAAAGTCGATTGTTGACTCCGCATTGCTTTCTCAAAGGGCGAGAGAAGCCGCAAGAAAGGCAAGAGACCTCACGAGGAGAAAGAATGTTTTGGAAAATACAATGCTTCCCGGAAAACTTGTGGATTGCAGAAAGCACGGGGTTGACGGAACCGAAATTTTTCTGGTGGAGGGTAATTCCGCAGGAGGTTCGGCAATAGGAGCGAGAAATTCGGAATTTCAAGCGGTGCTGCCTTTACGGGGAAAGATTATGAATGTTGAAAAGGCGAGAATAGATAAGATTTTGGGTTATGAGGAAATTCGATCTATGATTACCGCTTTCGGGACCGGAATAAGTGAGGAATTTGATGTCTCAAAATTAAGATACGACAAGATAATTATTATGACCGATGCCGATGTGGACGGGGAGCATATAGCCACACTGCTTTTGACTTTCTTTTTCAGGTATATGACGGATCTTATCCGCAAAGGTCATGTTTATATGGCAGTACCTCCGCTTTATAAAATTCAGCAGGGAAAAAAAGAGACTTATCTCTATGACGATAATTTGCTTGAGCCTTTTTTAAAGGAAAATTCGGGCGGTCCGAAGCCTTCCATACAACGTTATAAGGGGTTGGGAGAGATGGATAAGGAGCAGCTTTGGGATACCACAATGGATCCCTCAAGGAGGATTTTAAGAAGGGTGAGCCTTGAAGATGAAGTTTATGCGGACGAGGTGTTCACAGTGCTTATGGGTGAGCAGGTTGCGCCGAGAAAAGAATTTATTGAGAAAAATGCCAAGTACGCTACAAACGTTGACGCATAGGAGGACTTTATGTCAGAAGAACAGGAAAAGATCGGTATAGAGGAAGTTAATCTTGAGAAGCAGATGAAGTCGTCCTATCTCAATTATTCGATGAGTGTAATCACTTCAAGAGCGCTTCCCGATGTGAGAGACGGATTGAAACCCGTGCATAGGAGAATTTTATATGCTATGGACGAACTGGGAGTCTATTCGGATAAGCCGCATAGAAAATCTTCAAAGATTTCAGGCGATGTTATGGGTAATTATCACCCTCACGGAGATGCAGCGATTTATGATGCAATGGTAAGGCTTGCACAGGATTTTAATATTCGTTATCCGCTGGTTGACGGACATGGAAATTTCGGATCCATTGACGGATACGGAGCAGCGGCTCCGAGATATACGGAAGCCAGAATGTCAAATCCCGCAATGGAACTTTTAAGAGATATTCATAAGGACACGGTGGATTTCAAACCCAATTATGACGGCGAGAGAACCGAACCTACGGTTCTTCCGTCAAGATTTCCCAATTTGCTGGTAAACGGTTCCGCCGGAATAGCGGTGGGAATGGCGACGAATATGGCTCCTCATAACATAGCGGAAGCTATAAATGCCACAGTTTTGCTTATTAAAAACCCCGAGGCGTCATTGGACGAGCTTTTGAAACTAATTCCGGGACCCGATTTTCCTACCGGAGGTCTTATTATGGGAACTTCGGGAATTGAGGAAGCTTATAGGAGCGGAAGAGGAAAGATTATAATCAGAGCAAAGGCGGATATTGAAGAAACCAATAAGGGAAAGTATGTAATTGTTGTTACGGAAATTCCTTATCAGGTCAATAAAACCAAGCTTATTCAAAAGATAGCGGATTTGGTAAAGGAAAAAAAGATTGAAGGAATTACGGGAGTGCACGACGAGTCGGACAGAAACGGAATGAGGATTGTCGTGGAACTCAGAAGAGATGCAGTGCCGAATGTGGTGCTTAATCAGCTTTATAAATATTCTCCGCTTGAGTCCACTTTTGGAATTATAAATCTTGCGCTTGTCAACGGAGAGCCTAAGGTTTTAGGTCTTAGAGAGCTTCTAACGGAGTATATAAAGTTCCAAAGAGAGGTTGTAATCCGCCGCACCAAGTTTGAACTTGACAAGGCGGAGGCGAGGGATCATATTCTTCAGGGGCTTTTGATAGCCATAGAAAATGCCGATGAAGTGATAAGAATTGTCCGTTCGGCATATGATGATGCAAAGGAGAAGCTGATTGAAACTTTTTCCGTCTCCGAAATTCAATCACAAGCCATATTGGATATGCGGCTTAGAAGACTTCAAAAGCTTGAGAAAGATAAGCTTGAAGAAGAACATCAGGAGCTTTTAAAAACGATTTCACGCCTTAAGGATATATTGGGAAGCTCTGAAATTTTGGATAACCTGATTATTTCCGAGCTTGAAGAAATTTCTCAAAAATTCGGTGATAAAAGACGCACTGATATAATTCGGGAGGTTTCAGAGATAGAAATTGAGGATTTGATTGAAGAAGATACGATGGTCATAACTCTCACCCATTACGGATATATAAAGAGGACTTCCGAGAGTGAATATCGCACTCAAAACCGTGGGGGACACGGTATGAGCGGACTTACCACCAGAGAAGAGGATTTTGTGGAAGACATATATATGACCGGAACTCACGATTTTATATTGTTTTTCACCAGTCTTGGAAATGTTTTTTCAAAGAGAGCTTTTGAAATTCCCGAAGGAGGAAGAACCGCAAAGGGAACTGCCGCGGTTAATCTTTTGGAGCTTAGCGAGGGTGAGAAGATAAGGTCAATTGTTGCCGTACCCAAAGGAAGCGGGTCGGAATTTATTGTTTTTGCCACCAAGAACGGAATAATAAAGAAAACGGAGATATCTCAATTCAGCAATATAAGAAAATCCGGAATAAGAGCAATTACTCTTAAAGATGATGATGAAATTTCCTGCGTGAGAAAGGTCGGAGAGGGAGATTTTATTATTTTGGTTTCAAGGAACGGTCAGGCTGTAAAGTTTTGTGAAAAAGATATAAGCGCTCTGGGAAGAACCGCTATGGGAGTAATCGGAATGAGACTTGATAACACCGATATGATAATAGGTATGGAGGCTTTCAAAGATAATTCGGATATTCTTACGGTTTCAGAGAGAGGCTACGGAAAGAGGTCTTTGCTTTCGGATTTTCCTCTGCATAAGCGAGGAGGAAAGGGTGTGAGGGCAAATGTCATAAACAAAAAGACGGGAAATTTGGTCGGAGTGAAAATTGTTGAAGAAAATGATGATATATTGCTGATTACGGATCAGGGGCAGATGATAAGGATAAGGGCGAAGGATATCACAAGACAAAACAGAGCTACTGCCGGACTCATTCTTATGAAACTCAAGAATGATCAGTCGGTGGTTGCGGTTGCAAAAGTTGTGGAGGATAATGATGGAGTATGAGCTTGTAAAGAAATATGATAATGCTAAGAGAGCTTGGAGATATGAACCGTCGGGCGATATTGATATCCATAATTCAAAGAGTTTTCAAAAAGAGGTTTTAAAAAACTTTAAAGAAGTGCCCTCTGATGTGGTCATAGACGCAAAGAATTTAATTTATCTGGACTCCACCGGATTGGGGGCTTTTGTGGCGATATACAAAGAGGTTTCAGGTGGAGGTTATTCCCTTGTCTTTGAGAATGTGAGGAAGTTTGTAAGAAAACTTTTTCAGATAACGGATATGGAGAAGTTGTTTTTAATAAGGAGTGAGAGCGATGCGTGAAAAAAAAATAGCTCTCGCTTTTCCGAAGGAATCCGCGTATATCAGTATGCTTAGAATGACTTCGGCTTCGGTTGCCAATGTTATGAGATTTTCTCTTGACGATATAGAGGATATAAAGATGTGTGCCGCCGAGGCTATGCTCTTAAGTATAAATGAGAAAAACGATGAAGAAGAAACCGTTGTTTTTTTGAGTTCGGATAAATCTTTGGAAATTCGGGTGAGCGGGTTTTTAAGCTCTCCCGAAGAGGAAAGTATGAGTATGCAGATTATCAGCTCTCTTATGGACGAAGTGAAATTTGAAGATAAGTTTTTGGTTATGACAAAAACTTTAAGGAATGATCCGGTATGATTAAGGGCGTGAAGTCGGATTTTTTGAGTAAGGAGGAGTATAAAGAACTTTTTAGAAAATATAGGGATAACGGAGATAAGGAAGCCAGAAATAAGCTTATTGAAAATTTTTTATATATAGCTGAAATTTTGGCAAGAAAATATTCAGGGAAGGGACTTGAGTACGACGATATTTTTCAGGTGGCTTCAATCGGGCTTATATATTCGATTGACAGGTTCGATGTGGATAAGGGATTTGAGTTTTCAAGTTTCGCAACCCCCACTATCATAGGAGAGATAAAGAAGCATTTCAGGGATAAGGGTTGGACTATAAAAGTTCCGAGAAGAATTCAGGAGCTGAGCAAAAAAATCAATAACGCACGCAGCGAGCTTTTGCAGAAACTTATGAGAGTTCCGAATGTTGAAGATATTGCAAAGCATTTGGATCTTTCCGAAGAGGAAGTTTTGGAGGTTATGGAAGCGAGCAAAGTTTATACTCCTCAATCTCTTGATGTGTCATTTGACGCAAAAAACGGCGAAGAGTTTTATCTTTATGATATGATAGGGGGCGAGGACAGTTTTTTTGACAGAGTTGACTTGAGCGATTTTTTGATGAAGTCTATGGATAAGCTTACTCCGATTGAAAAACAGATTTTGATTGAAAGATATTTTGAAAAGGAAACCCAGCTTAATATAGCCAAGAAATTAAATATCTCTCAAATGTCCGTGTCAAGAATTGAGAAGAAACTTTTATCCAAGTTGAAAAATGAGTTGAACAGAAAAAAATAGCGGGGGATATTATGGATTTAAGAGATATGACCTTAAAAGATTACGTAAGTAGAGCTTCTTCAAAAGATCCGGTTCCGGGAGGGGGTTCTGTTTCCGCATTGGTCGGAGCTTTGGGCGGAGCATTATCGAATATGGTATGCGCATTGACGGAGAATAAAAAAGCCTTTTTGGCACTCGGTGCCGAGGAGAGGGAAAGTTTTTTAAATGCCAATGAGGAGATTTCAAAGTTTGGAGAGAAAATATTTGAAGTTGTTCAAAGAGATGCCGAAGTCTTTAATACTTTAATCAACGCTATGAAACTTCCGAAAGAAACCGATGAGGAAAAGTCAAAGAGAAATGAAACCTTGCAGGCTCTCTACAAAGAAGCATTGGAAGTTCCTATGGAGCTTGCGGAGGGAACTTATGAAATTTTGAAACGTCTCCCCTTTCTTGCAAAGTTAGGAGATAAGTTTGCAGTGAGTGATGCAGGGTGCGGGGCATTATTTGCCTATGCGGCGGGAGAAGCGGCGCTTTTTAATGTCTTAATCAATCTGAATTATATAACCGACTTGGACTATAAAGAGAAAATGACCGAAAAGAAAAATTTTATTTTGAGAAATTCAAAGCTTCTAAGAGATGAAGTATTGGAGATAGTCTATAAGAGAATTGAGGGGTAATTATGATTTATATGGATAATGCGGCGACAACCTTTCCAAAGCCCGATGCCGTTTATGAAAAGATAATGAAAGCGATGAAGGAATACGGCGCAAACCCCGGACGCTCAGGGCATAGAATGGCACTTGAGGCGAGTCGGGATATATTTCATACAAGGGAGCTTATTTCAAAATTATTTAATATTGAAAATCCGTTGGATATAGCATTGACCTTTAATTGTTCAATCGCATTGAACTATGCAATCGGCGGATTTTTGCATTCGGGGGATCATATTATCTCAACTACTATGGAGCATAATTCCGTGCTTCGTCCTCTAAATGAAATCAGAAAAAAGGGAGTTAAAGTTTCAATAGTCAAAGCTGATGAGAATGGGTTAATTGACCCTCTTGATATAGAAAGGGAAATAAATCCCGACACAAAGCTCATAGAGATGACTCATATTTCAAATCTTACGGGAACCATTGAGCCGATAGAAAGGGTAGGAGAAATAGCGAGAAGGAATAATATTATCTTTTTGGTGGATGCTGCGCAATCCGCAGGAGTATATGATATAGATGTGAAAAAGATGAATATAGATCTTTTGGCTTTTTCAGGTCATAAATCCCTTTTCGGTCCCCAAGGTACGGGGGGGCTTTACGTAAATGAGGAGATAGAGCTTTATCCTATAATTTGCGGAGGCACGGGAAGTTTTTCTCATTCCGTGGAACAACCAATCCTTATGCCGGATCATCTTGAGTCGGGAACTCTTAACTCTCCCGGACTTTCGGGACTGGGAGAGGGGATAAGATTTATAATGAAAGAGGGAATGGAAAAGATAAGAAAGCACGAAGAAGATATAACCTTTCTGTTTTTAGAGTTACTAAAAGACAGCGATAAGATAATCGTTTACGGCACTAAGACAAAGGGCACTCAGGCACCCGTAGTGGCTTTGAATATAAGGGGGAAAGACTCTTCCGAAGTTTCGGAAATTCTAGATGAAAAATATGATATTGCGGTAAGACCGGGGCTTCATTGTGCTCCTTTGGCACACAGCACAATCGGAACCGACAGAGAGGGAGCTTTGCGTTTCAGTTTCGGATATTTTAATACCGAAGAGGAAGTGAGAAAAGCGGCTTATGCTTTACTCAATATAGCCAAGGGAGAATAATATGACTGAATTGAATGCTTTGTTGTCGGAGAATTTGGCGATAGTGGTGATTTGTATTCTGGTGCTTTGGTTTTTTTTATTTATCTTGGCAGCAGTTTCACTTTCAAAACATAGAAAGACAAGAGAGATGTGGAATAAGTTTACCGGCGGGCTTAATGTGGGAAATGTGGAAATGCTGCTTGAGAATAATGCTTCAAGACTTAATGAGGCCGAGCTTTCAATTAGAGAAATGAAGATGTACATTCAAAGGCTTGAGAGCAGGCTTTCATTTGCGATACAGAGCGTGGGGATTGTGAAGTATAACGCCTTTGACAATGTGGGAAACCATTTGAGTTTTTCTTTAGCACTGCTTGACCAATATAAAAACGGAGTAGTAATAACTTCCATTTACGGGAGAGATTTTACCACCCTTTACGGCAAGGCTATAAGGATGGGAAGGTCTGAATATCCTCTGTCAAGTGAAGAAGACGAAGCGATAGACAGAGCCATAAAAGGAGAGAATAGAGAAAAGCATATATGAATTTATTTTACTGACGGTCAGTTTCGACCGTTTTTTTTTGTTTGTATATAGTGTTTTAATCTTATAAATCGAAAGAAAGCGTGGGTATTACACGGAAGCTTGATACGAAACTCTAAGTTAATAGACTATAGCATAAAAAGCAGATTCTCGAAAACCGACACCCCTAATCACACTTTCACCCTGCGAGAAGCTTGCATTTAGGCTTGCATGATTGAAGTTGGAAACTCCTAAACATAAAGAGAGAGCCGGTTTTCCGACTCCCTCAAGTATGCGTCTGCAAATGCATACCCCGTTGAAAATAGTCTTATGCAAAAGCAAGGATTATTTCAATTTTTTCGTAAGTGCATATGCACTTACTGTGCTTGCTCTTATACTATTAGTAAAATCATTTAGATTTCAAAAAAAACAGTTGACTCTAACTATCAATTATAATACAATAAAAACTGACAACGTTGTCAGTTTTTATTGTATGGTTATGAGGAGAAATTTATTTTGGAAGAAAAAAAGCAAAAAGTCGGGCAAATTAGAAAAAAAGAGATATTGGAAGCGGCTAAAAAAGTCTTTTTACGGAAAGGATTTGCCGACACGGTAATGGAAGATATTATTACTGAAACATCATTATCAAGAGGAGGCGTATATTACCATTATAAAAGCAAAGTGGAAATATTACATGATTTAATGAGAGAAGGCATGGCTTATCGAATGGATAAAATGAATGAGTTTATGGAAAAGTATTCTAGCGAACTTGGTAAAGAAGCTCTTGCTGAGATGCTTGTTGATAGGATGCTCGATGAGAATGAGTTAATGAGTATATATGTTATATATCTACAGGCTATAAAAAACAATGATGAATTGAAAAAATTGTATCCTGTCTTAAAAGAAGAAACTCTCCATTCGGATTATGGAGGAGATATAAAGGGTGTAAAACTGGGTGATTTTAGATGGAACACCACAGATTTTGTACTTTACTTTATGAATGCAATTATTTTAGGCTGTGAGATTCTTGAGGCAAGGGATAATTTCTGGCAAAATAGAGACTTTTTAATTAAAGTAATGATGCTTTATTTTGACTACTATGATGAAGGAAAAATAAAGTAAGAATCAACTTAGAGCCAATAATAAAATAATTGCAAATTAAGTTAGTTACTATATTAATCCATTCTTAAAAAGAATTAAATTAGGAGGAAAAAATGGAGAACAAAGAAAATAAATTACAGGTCAAGGATTTAATAATGATTGGTGTATTTTCCGCATTATATTTTGTATTTAATATGGTAGGCGGAATGCCTTTTGCTATGAATCCGGTATTAACGTTTTACCAACCAATGGGAAGTGCATTTTTATCAGGAATAATATTTATGTTTCTGATTGCAAAAGCACCTAAAAGAGGAACAATTAGCATCTTGTCGATTATTATGTGTATTTTAAGATTTGCGACAGGTATGCATTGGGCTATGGGCGTAGGAACTTTAATAGCCGGTATAGTTGCTGAAATTATAGCAGGAAGTAAGAGTTATAAAAACAAAGCGATGAATATGTTTTCCTTTGGAATCTTTGCACTTGGAGACATTGGAACATTTTTAGTATATTTTATTGATCCAAAATCTTGGTCAAATGCGATGATAAAAAAGGGTACGGATGTTTCATACATTGAATCTATGAATACCGCTGCTGCTGATTGGATGATTTATGCAATTGTAATCGGGACTTTCGTAATTGCTTTACTTAGTGCTTGGATTGGCATGAAACTTTTGAAAAAGCAATTTGAAAAGGCAGGTATAGTGTAATGAAGAGGGCATCGTATTTGCATTTTAACCCATGCACAAAAATAGTTTTACTATTTTTGTGCATAGTTATCTCTAGCCTATTATCTTCGATAGAATATGAATTGATTTTTGTGTCTATAATTGCATTTTTTAGCATTATTAACAAAAAAATCAAATTTGCTTGTGGAGGCGTACTCATATATTTAGTAGTGTTTATTATTAGTGTTTTAACTGTAAAGTATGGAAATAGCACGGTTAGAAGCTTATTGATGCCATTTTTAGGTTTAGTTCATAAGGTTTATCCGGTGTGTATGCTTTCCATGTTGATATTAAGAACTACAAAGGTAGGAGAATTTTTATCCGCTATGGGATATGTGGGGATCTCTAAAAAAATTACTATTCCTTTAGCCGTAATGCTTCGATATATACCTACTGTACGAGAAGATTGGATGTATATAAAAGATTCAATGTGTTTAAGAGGTATATCACCGTCTTTTTTTGGTTTTATAAAAAATCCGGCTTTGACGATAGAATGCATTTATTCACCTATGATAATCATGGCATCAAAGGCAGCGGATGAATTAACTATTGCATCTATAACAAGAGGAATAGAATCTCCTAAAAAACGAACCTCAATTATTGAAATTCGTTTTGACATTCATGATATTATTGCCTTAATAATTGGAGTGGCTATTAATGCTTTTATAATTTGTAGGAGTGTTTTTTATGATTGAATTAACAGGAATAAACTTCAAATACAAGAATACCATAAGTAACATCTTGAGCAATATAGATTTAGAAATAAAAAAAGGAGAATTTGTCCTTGTTTGTGGGGCTTCTGGTTCAGGAAAAACATCTATTACTAGAGTAATAAATAAACTAATCCCAGACTACTATGAAGGAAAGCTAGAAGGGGATGTGAAAATAAATAATAATTTAGTATCTAATTACCAGATGTTTGAGCTTTCGGAAATGGTTGGTAGTGTTTTTCAAAACCCCAGAACACAGTTTTTTAATTTGGATACGAATAGTGAAATAGTGTTTGGTTTAGAAAATCAAGGAATAGAAAGAGATATTTTAGAAAAAAGATTAATTGAAACTTGCCAGACATTAGATATAAGTAAATTGCAGAATAGGAATATTTTTCATTTATCTGGAGGAGAAAAACAAAAAATTGCTTTTGCATCAGTTTATGCGATGAATCCGGATATTTATTTGTTAGATGAACCCTCTTCCAATCTGGATATACCCACGATAGAAGTGTTAAAAAGGCACTTATCTGTTTTGAAAAACAGTGGAAAAACAGTTATTATTTCCGAACATCGAATTTACTATTTGATGGATTTGGTTGACAAAATTATATATATGAAAAATGGACAAATTCAAAAGAGTTATTCAAGAAAGGATTTTTTGGATTTACCCGAACAAGAAATTAAAACCATGGGATTGAGATCTCGAAACGAAACGGCACTTAATATAAAAGAGAATTTAGATATTGAAAAACAACATTATTTGAAAGTGGAAAATCTTTCTATATACAGAAAAGATAAATGCATTATAAATAATCTTAATTTTTCTGCGGAGAAGGGTGATATTTTTGCAGTGTTAGGATCTAATGGTGTTGGCAAAACAACCTTTTTAAGAACACTTTGCGGTTTGTATGATGATTATAAAGGTGATGTTCTGTTAGATTCTAAAATAACTGATGTAAAAAAGAGAAAACAAAAAACCTATATGGTTATGCAAGATGTGAATTATCAATTATTTGCTGAAAGTGTATTTTCTGAATGTAAATTAGGAATAAAAAATACAAATAACGATTTCATTGATGAAATACTAACTGATTTTGATTTAGGTAACTACAAAAATTATCATCCAAACACCCTATCCGGAGGTCAAAAACAGAGATTGGCTATAGCTGTAGGACTAATATGTAATAAAGAAATTTTAATTTTAGATGAACCGACAAGTGGACTTGACTATATGAATATGGTTAGGACAGCAGAATTGTTAAAGCGTTATTCTAAAGAGAAAATTATTTTTATTGCTACACATGATAATGAATTTGCCAGTTTAATTTGTAACCGTGTGTTGGACTTGGAGAAATATAGTCGATTAACTTACCATTACGCACATGAGTCCTCACGCAGTATATAATCCAAAGTGTCAGAAAAAGAGGGAAAATTAGGTAAGATTTCCCTCAGTTTTCTTTTTAGTACTGCCCAGTATTTTTCTATCGGATTTAGTTCAGGACTGTATGGCGGTAAGAATATAAGAGTGTATCCTTCTTTTTTTATTGTCTCTTTCAGTATAGCTTTTCTGTGGAAAGAAGCAATGGTGCAATTAGTTTGTTTCCAATCTTTCCCGCCACAACACTTTCTCTTTTGTATTTATTACCGCTTATTCTTTCTATTACTTTTTTTCCTCTCTTACTCCTTGCATATTCTC
>CAUVKI010000049.1:0-11274 GCA_963552605.1 uncultured Tissierellia bacterium | reverse complement strand
GAAGAAAAGAAGAGGCGATAAGAACGGCAAGACAGTTGATTATCTTGGGGCTTTCGACGGAGAAGATTGCACTTGCAACGGGGCTTTCACTTAAAGAAGTTGAAGGTTTGCGTTAATAAAGAGGCTGTTGCATAATACTCAAAAAAGCAATTGACAAATAGCAAAAGCATGCTGAAATTAGCGTGCTTTTGTATAGTATGAAAATTACATAGTTCGTTCATGTCTGCTCTACCATTTTTATCTGAGAAATAAAAATTCCAAACAAAAAGCCTCGCATCTAAAGAAATGCAAGGCTTTTTTTAATAAGGCGACATCCGGATTTGAACCGGAGAATCAAGGTGTTGCAGACCTTTGCCTTACCGCTTGGCTATGTCGCCGCTACTCAAACGCCGTAAGTCTACCACTGATTTTAATCCAAGTCAATCATTTTTTGAAAATAAATCTTGGTTGAAATTTGAGGTATAGACGGTTATAATTACTCATTAGGAGGCGAGTTTATGAGAAGCAAAATGAAAAAATTATTGGAGAGAACCAATTCTTTACTGTTCGACAAGTGGAAGACTGAAGTGCCGAAACTTGAAAACTCGGAGATAGTCAGTGCAAAAAACGGATCGAGCTCTTTAACATATAAAATAGATGAAAAAAACTGTCAAGTTATAAGCCTATATAATCCGGAGGCGGAGGCGGAGATTTTGCTTGATGCCGCTGCGGATATCAAAGAGAACGGATATCTTGTAGTTGTGGGGGCGGGGCTTGGGTATCAGCTTGAGGCTATTCATAAAAAATATCCGCTCCTGAAGTTTTTAATCTACGAACCCGTTGAAGAACTTTTATATAGATTTTTTGACAGCTCCGATTTTTCAATAGACTTGGTTAATCTGATTGAAGGCGTGGATATTGACGGAGATCGGCTGCTAAAATTAGCAAGAGGTTTATCGGAGAATTTTGTAAATCCGGTTTCCATTTTTTTTATGCCTTTCTATGAAACAAATTTTCCCGAGGAATTCAAAGCCTTTACCGAAAATTATAGAACCAGATTTTTGGAAGCAAAGGCTAATTTTGTAACGGCAATGCGTTTTCAGGAAAGACAGGTTTTCTCAAACATAAAAAATATGGGAAGAATTGCAAAAAGTCCTTCGGTAGGATATCGCACAACTAAACCCTTTGAAGGAAAACCGGCAATTATAATTGCGGCGGGACCGTCCCTTAATGAAGAGTTACCGCTTCTAAAGAAAATATATGATGAAAAGTCGGCATATTTAATAGTGGCAGGCTCTTCGATTCGTCCGGTTTTGGCTGAGGGGATTATTCCCCATGCAGCGTGCATAATCGACTCCGCATCACATGCAGGTATTGTAACCGAGCCTATTATAGAGAGAAACTTAAAGGAAGTGAGTCTTTTTTTCGGAGATATAGGATCGCCTGAAGCGATTGAGGGTTATCCCGGTTCTTTAATTCAAGTTCCCTTGGTTTCAGGAGAAGTAACCCCCATCTTTTTGAGAATGAAGCCTGCGGCTCCGCTTATGGAAGTGGCACAAACGATTACGGTTATGGCTGTTCACTCCGCTCTTATGATGAATATGAGTCCGATTATATTGGTGGGGCAGAACTTGGGAGCATTGGAGGGAAAGACCTATGCCACGGGAACACAATACGATTCGGATCAAAAATATAGTGATAAAGTAACCATATACCTTCCTTCAAATGACGGAGGAAAGATAGCTTCGGTTGTATCCTACAGGGATATGAGAGATCAGATGGCAAGAGAAGGGAAAACCCTTTTGGAATATCAGAAAAAAAAGGGGCTTCCAATTTCAACTTTATATAATTCCACTCGAGGAGGAGCGAAGATTAAGGGATTTCCCTATCGTCCGCTTTCGGAACTTGAAAAAACTCTGCCAAAAGGCTGCGCTGAAGAACCTCTTATCCTTAAGGACGAAAAGGTGATCGATAAAAAATTCAGTCTCGGAGCAATTGAAAATTGGAGAAAGGGGAAAATGGAAGCGATAAAACTTCTCCAAAGGTATAAAACGATTCTTGATAAAGCCAACGATTCCAAAAATATGTTCACATTAACCGAGGAATATGTAAAGCTTAGGGAATTGCTAATTGATCTTAGTAAACATCCTTGCCTGATGAATGCAGGAATCTTACCGACTTATACAAATTATAATATCACCATAGAAAAATTATCCTATATAAACGAAATGACCGACTTTAAGAAAAAGAAAGAGATGGTCTATCGAACTTTCGGGGCGTATTTGAATTTATTGACAGCGACATTTTTGGAGTTTGTGCCGCTGTTTGATGAGGCGACGGATGAGTTGGAAGAATTTTTGAAGTCGGAGGGAGAAGATGTTTAATTCAAAAGTTATTTTGATTACAGGAGGAACGGGATCTTTCGGGCATAAGTTTGCAGAACTCTTAATCAAAGAATACGATCCCCAAAAGATTATCATCTATTCAAGGGATGAGTTTAAGCAGGACGAGATGCGAAAGACTTTGTCAGGAGAGCTTTCAAGTAAGAATTTTTCAAAGCTGAGGTTTTTTATAGGAGATGTGCGAGATAAGGAGAGGCTTAGGAGAGCCTTTTACGGAGTTGACTTTGTTATCCATGCGGCGGCAATGAAGCAGGTGCCGGCTTGTGAGTATAACCCCTTCGAGGCGGTCAAGACGAATGTCTACGGAGCGCAGAATATAATAGACTGCGCGATTGACTGCGGAGTGAAAAAGGTGGTGGCACTCTCTACGGATAAGGCGGTAAGTCCCGTAAATTTATACGGAGGAACCAAACTCGTTTCGGATAAGCTCTTCATATCGGGAAATGCCTATACCGGAGGAAAAGGTACGGTGTTTTCCGTGGTGAGGTATGGAAATGTGGCAGGGTCAAGAGGCTCGGTAATCCCCTTTTTCTTACAGCTTTACAAAGACGGAAAAAAAGATTTGCCCGTTACGGACTTTCGTATGACAAGGTTTTGGATTACCTTGGAAGAAGGGGTGAGGTTGGTTTTCAAGGCTTTCAATGAGTCCAAAGGCGGAGAAACCTATATTTCAAGAATTCCTTCTTTTAAAATTGAAGATTTGGCAAGAGCGATTTCTCCCGACGGAGTTCCATACGAAGTGGGAATACGTGAGGGCGAAAAATTAAATGAAGTCATGATTTCCAAAGAGGACAGCCCTTATTGTTTAAAATACGATGACCACTATATCATATATCCTCAGCTTAGTTGGTGGCGGCAGGATTTTGAGAAAGCCGGAGGGGAGAGAGTGCCGGAGGGGTTTGAGTATAATTCGGGAAACAATGATGAGTGGCTTTCCACGGAGCGGATACGGGAAAAACTTGAGATTTTAGGATATAAAAAATGATTTGGATAAGACTTGACGGAAACGAAAAAATAGGGCTTGGACACCTTATGAGAATGACGGGGCTTTCCGAGGAGTTTCAAAGAGCGGGAGAGGGTTTCAGATTTTTAATCAGAGAGAATAAAATGCTTATCTCGGGGCTTAAAGCTTCGGCTTTCGGATTTATGATAATCCCCGAGGAAGTTTCTTTGGAAGAAGAGCCGACATGGATAAACTCCAAGCTTTCACACAAGGATATTTTGATTGTGGATCTCTTTGAGGCGAACAGAAAATATCTTTCAAAACTCTCCGAGAAATTCTTCAAGGTGCTTATAGATAATTTGGAAGACCCTACCTTGCCTTGTGATTTATATTATCACGGCGGAAATTATGCAAAAAAATATGAGGAAA
This sequence comes from uncultured Tissierellia bacterium, assembly GCA_963552605.1. GTDB lineage: Bacteria > Bacillota > Clostridia > Tissierellales > Peptoniphilaceae > CAUVKI01. The sequence continues at coordinate 7,521 of CAUVKI010000049.1, read as the reverse complement.
TTCTGAAAGAAGAAAAACGAGATGCGATTTTGGGTACGGAATATGTAATACTTCGCAGCCGATTTCAAACTCCCGTCAAGAAAGAGATTAAGGAGAGCTCAGAGCGACTCCTTATTACGATGGGGGGAGCTGATGTTTTAAATCTGACGGAGGGTGTGGTTGAAACGGCTTCCAATTTATTTACCTCAATAGATGTGGTAATAGGTGCGGCTTTTTCAAAAACTTTGGATTTAAAGTATGATAATGTAGCTGTGCATAAAAATGTTAAGGATATGTATTCTCTGATGGAAAGTGCAGATTTGTGTGTTTCTGCGGGAGGAACTACCGTATATGAATTGGCGGCGACGGGACTTCCCGCAATAACCTATATCGCCGCAAAAAATCAAATTTCTCAAAATCGTGTGTTTCACAAAGAGGGAACTCTTTTGTGTCTTGGGGACGGTAGGGATTTCGATAAGAATGAGCTTAGCGGAACTCTTTTGAGTTTGAGAGATAATCCGGAAAAAAGGCGTAAGATGTCCGAGAAAGGGCAGGAAATGGTAGACGGAAAAGGTGCACAGCGTGTAAGAGAAGCGATTTTTTCCCACTATGACGAATGGAGGAGCTGAACTTGAAATATATCACCATAGACGGACGAAAGATAGGGGAAGAATATCCCGTCTTCATAATAGCGGAAATCAGCGCAAACCATAACGGCTCAAAAGAAAGAGCTTTGGAACTTATAAGAGCTGCCAAAAAGGTTGGAGCCGATGCCGTGAAATTTCAAACCTACACTGCGGATACCATAACTCTGAAGAGCAATAAGCCGTCCTTTATAGCACGGGGACTTTGGAGCGGAAGGACGCTTTATGATTTATACAGTGAGGCTTATACCCCTTGGGAATGGCATAAAGAAATGTTTGATGAAGCAAAAAAAGCAGGGCTGATTGCGTTTTCTTCTCCCTTCGATTTGACGGCAGTGGACTTTTTGGAAGAACTTAACGTTCCCGCCTACAAGATAGCTTCCTATGAAATAAATGACATTCCCCTGATAAAGTCGGCGGCAAAAAAACAAAAGCCTATGATTATTTCAACGGGAATTGCAAGGCTCAGGGATATAGAATTGGCAGTTGAAGCTTGCAGAGAAGTCGGAAACGAACAGATTTTATTATTGAAATGCGTTTCAAGTTATCCCGCTCCTATGGAGGGAACGAATCTTAGAATAATTCCCAATATGAAGGAAACTTTTCAAACGGCGGTAGGACTTTCAGATCACACCTTCGGGGCGACTGTGCCTCTCGGAGCTGTGGCTCTCGGGGCTTGTGCAATAGAAAAACATTTTACTTTCAAACGCTCCGACGGAGGAGCGGACAGCGGTTTTTCAATGGAAGAAGAAGAATTTAAAGATATGGTGCTTCAAGTCAGAAATTTGGAAAAAGCTTTGGGGACTGTGGATTATCGTTTATCCGAAAAACAAATGGAGGAGAGAAAGGGTTCTCGCTCGCTGTTTGTCTACAAAAGTGTGAAGAAGGGGGAGCGATTGTCTCCTCAAAATATTAGGAGCGTAAGACCGGCGGACGGATTGCCTCCCAAATATTATGACGAGGTTTTGGGAAAGACTTTCACAAGAGATATTGAGGAGGGTACTCCCCTTTCTTTTGATATGATTGGAGAATGAGATGATACCATATGGCAGGCAGTGGATTGATGAAGAAGATATAAAAGCCGTGGAGGAGGTTTTACGCTCGGATCTTCTTACTACGGGAGAAAAAGTGCCGGAGTTTGAAAAAAACTTTTGCGAAAAGACCGGTGCAAGAGAGGCTTGTGCCGTATCAAACGGAACTGCCGCACTTCATACTGCGGCGGCAATACTCGGAATTAAAGAGGGAGATGAGGTCATCACCACTCCTCTCACCTTTGCGGCATCGGCAAATTGCATCTTATACCAAGGGGCAAGACCGATTTTTGCGGATATAGACGAAGCAACTTGGGAACTTTCTCCAAGGAGTGTGGAGGAAAAAATAACTCCCAAGACAAAGGCAATAGTAGCAGTGGATTTTACCGGAGCTCCCTGTGATTTCACAGAGCTTAAGAAATTCGGGCTTCCCATAATTGAAGATGCGGCACATTCCTTGGGAGCGTCATATAAGGGAGAGAAAGTCGGAAGCATTTCAGATCTCACGACTTTCAGTTTTCACCCCGTAAAGCATATAACCACGGGAGAGGGCGGAATGATTACTACAAATTCCCCCGAGCTTGCAAAGAAGATGAGAATGTTCAGAAGCCATGGAATTACAAGAGATAAAGAGGAACTTTCGGAAATTCGTCCTCAATACTATTACGAGATGAAGTTTTTGGGATATAATTACCGTCTGACGGATATTCAGGCGGCACTCGGAATTTCACAGTTAAGAAGACTTGATGAGTTTGTGGCTCGCCGCAGAAAGATTGGGGATTATTACGATGAAATTTTTTCGGATATTCCGGAGATAACCACGCAGAGATTTTATCACGGGGCGGTATCCTCAAGACATCTTTATTGCATAAGGGTGTCGCATAAGAAAAAAGATAGAGACAGAATTTTTTCCGAGCTTAGAGATGGCGGAATAGGAGTGAATTTACATTATCTGCCGGTTTATTTATTTCCCTATTATAAGAGTCTCGGCTATGAAAAAGGATTGTGTCCTGTGGCTGAAAGGGTTTCAGATGAGCTTATAACTCTACCTCTCTATCCGAAGCTTACGGACGACGAGGTGGAAGAAGTTGTAAGAGTAGTAAAGAAAGTGATGAAAGGATAATGCTATGCTTTTAAGAATAGAACAAAGCGAAAGGGAATATGCTGCCGATAGGAACGGACTTTCGGAGCTGCTTTCATTTTTAGAGGATTATGAGGATAACTCCAAAAATATTTTGGTGGGTTTTAAGGTGAATGGAGAGGAAGTTTATGATGATCTTAAAACGGTTTTGGAGATGAGGCTTTCCGAAGTGGAAGAGGTGGAGGTTTTGACGGAAACTCCCGAAGATCATCTTAAGGGTATGCTTCTTTCTTCATATGACTATATAGAGAATGCAAAGAGAACGGTTATGACCTTATCCAAAAAATTTTATCTGGGTGGAAGAGACGAGTCTTGGAGTATGCTTTCAAACCTTATGGACGGGATAGGGTGGCTTATGCAAACGGCAGGTATGGTTGATCATAGTGAGTTTTTATTATCCCTTGTAGACAGAGAAGTCTGGAATAGATATTATGTGAATATTCTTGAACTTGGAGAGCTTTTGGGAAATATAATTTCCGCCGCGGAGATTAGAGATACTGTGTTGATTGCGGATTATTTGAGGTATGAAGCGGAACCCGTTCTTGGCAAGTCGCTTTTAGAGCTTGAGAATTTGTTGAGTTAAAGTTTGAGAGGTATGAATATGCTCGGAGTCTTGGATTCGAGAGAAAAACGGGAGCTTTTTATAAAGGATTTTTTCAAAAAAAATAAGGGCTCGCTTATCTCAATCAGGGCAAATTATCCCGGTAGCGATAAAATAAATCCTTACACGAGCTATGTATCTTTTGTTTTTTTGAAGCTTTTGAAATCAGAGGGTTGGATTGAAATATCCAAAGAGTTTGAGGCGGAGGGTTTGATCTTTATGCTTTATAAAAATCAAATTTCCTCCGAAGCGAAGAAAAGAGCCTTGGAGCTTGAGGACGGACACCATTTGGGGCGACTTTCGGATATTGATGTCTGCGGTATAGACGGACAGGAGCATAGAAAGGATGCAAGAAAGTGTTTTTTGTGCGAAAAAAATGCAGTGTTCTGTGTTAGGAGCGAGGCTCATTCTCCAAAAGAGGTTGCGGGATTTTTTAAAAAGACGGTAGAGCGATATATTTTTTCAAAGCCTTATGAAAGGATTGCAGAGTTTTCGATGATATCGGAGCTTACACGCTCAATATCTTTCGGAACGGTCAATTTCAGAACTGACGGGTGTCATAGAGATATGTCTTGTGAGAGCTTTTGTAATTCCGTTTCTTTGCTCTCGCCGATGTTTGATGAACTATCCGAGAGCTTAAGCTATGATGAAGTAAAACGCTTGGGATTAAAAATGGAAGCAGTTATGAAAAAAGAGATAGGTGTGAATACACATCAAGGTCTGATTTTTCATTTGCTTCTGATTTTTTTTGCTCTTTTTCGGGCGAAGTCAAAAGAGCAGTTTAGAAAAAATATTATTTTGCTCGGAGAAAGAGCCGTGGAGGACTTTAAGGAAGAAAACGCCGGTTATTGCGAGAATAAAATTTTTGGAGCGAGAAAATCCGCAAAATCGGGATATGCGATTGTGTTTGAAAAGACACTTCCGATGTTTTTTGATGATTTAAGCGTGGATAAAATATTCATCGCCTTGGCTCGTGAAACAGAGGATACAAATATTTTCAGGCGAGGTGGGATTGAGGTTTTGGAAAGGTTTCGCACCTTGGTTTCGGAAATAAGGGACGAAGGAGATTTGGAAGGGGTTGAGGCTTTTTCGGTTGAAAAAAATATTTCCGCAGGAGGGTCGGCAGATTTGCTTGCAGTGACGACGGCTTGTTTTTTGATTTACAAAATGAAAGGGTGGGAGGTATGAAGCTTAATAGAAAGAGCATTGCGGGAAGTTTGCAGTCCAACGATTGTCTGGTGAGTATTTTTCCCTCCGACGAGATTAAACTCACTCTCACTTCTCCGGTGGAAAATCAATTCGGAGAGCGGATAAGAAAGGTGATTTATGAAACCCTTTCTCATCTCGGGGTTGAGGGTTGCGATATTACGGTAGAGGATAAGGGAGCGTTGGATTTTACCATTCGCTCAAGAGTCGAAACGGCGGTGAAGAGGGCATATGTATAGAAGTCTTTTATTTATGCCGGGGAATAATCCGGGTATGCTTGTTTCCGCAGATGTGTTGGGGGCGGATATGGTCGTTTTTGATTTGGAAGATGCGGTAGCTCTTAGTGAAAAGGATTCGGCACGCATTTTGGTGAGAAATGCTCTTAGGACTTTGAAGTTTAGAAGAACGAAAGTAGGAGTGAGAGTTAATCCTACGGATTCCCCCTATTGGGAGGAAGATTTGGAGGAGATAGTGCCGTGTGAACCCGACGCAATAGTTATCCCAAAGTCGGATTGGAATTCCGTACCTATGATTGAGTCAAGGCTTGGAAACATTCCCACATTTTTGTTGATTGAATCGGCAAGGAGTCTTGTGAATATCAAGGAAGTGATAACTTCATCAAAGAATGCGATAGGGCTTATACTTGGCGGGGAAGATTATTCTCAGTCAATGGGAATTAAAAGAAGTGCTTCATATAAGGAGTTGGAGTTTGCGAGATTTACTCTTGCCACCTTTGCCAAAGCTTTCGGATTAGATGCGATTGATACTCCTTATACCGATGTGGAGAATATCGAGGGGTTAAAAAAAGACACTGAGTTTGCAAAGTCCATAGGAATGAGCGGACGACTCTTGATAGGTCCTCGTCATGTGAGATATGTGCATGAGATTTTTTCTCCGACCGAAAAAGAAATCGAGGAAGCCAAGGAAATTTTGGAAGAGGGGGAGCTTGCAAAGAAAGAGGGCAGAGGGGCATTTTCCCATCACGGTAAGATGGTCGATTTACCGGTTCTAAAGAGGGCTTCCGATACGGTCAAAAATGCAGAGATATGGGGGCTGATTTAGGCTTATGAAAAATGTGTTGGGAAGAGATGTGCCTTATCGTCCTTTTGAGGGTGCGAGAGAGCATTGCGACTTAAGAAAATTTATACCTTCTAATCCTAAGAAAAAGACGGTTTTTAAGAGTTTGGAGGAAGTTCTTGATTCATTGGAACTTCATGATGGAATGACCATAAGTTTTCACCATCACCTAAGAAATGGAGATTTTGTGCTTAATATGGTGATGGAGGAACTTCACAATCGGGGAATAAAAAATATAACTCTTGCGGCGTCCTCGTTATTTCCGTGCCACGAACCGTTGGTTAAGATGTTAAAGGACGGAACTGTCACAAAAATTCATACCGGTTATATTTCGGGAGCGGTAGCAAAAGCGGTTTCAGACGGACTTTGCAAAGAGGTTGTAACTATCGGTACACATGGTGGACGACCTCGTGCTATACTCGAAGGAGATATCGAAATAGATGTTGCGTTCGTGGCAGCTCCGGCTGTGGATTTTAAGGGAAACATAACGGGGAGCGAAGGAAAAAATTCCTGCGGAGTTTTGGGATATGCCTATCCCGATTCCGTTATGGCAAAAAAAGTGGTGGTCATAACGGATACGAAAAAAGAAAAGCTTATTGATATAGAAATTTCAGGAGAGTATGTGGACTATGTGGCGGAAGTGGAGGAGATAGGAGATCCTGAGGGAATTGTGAGCGGTACAACTCAAATTACTAAAGATCCCGTAGGACTCAAGATTGCGAGAGACACCGCGGAACTTATAAAACATTCAGGCTTGCTTAAGGACGGGTTTTCGTTTCAGAGCGGAGCGGGAGGAATTTCTTTGGCTTGTGCCTCCGAGTTAAGAGAGCTTATGAGGAAAGATAATGTTCACGGTTCGTTTGCGTCCGGCGGAATTACCGGATATATTACGGATATGCTTGATGAGGGGTTGTTTGATGAGTTGTGGGATGTGCAGTGTTTTGACCTTAAGGCAGCAAAATCTTTGACGAAAAATCCAAAGCATAAAAAGATGACCTCATATGATTATGCCGACCCTAATAATCCGGAAGCGATTGCATCGAAGCTGGATTTTGTCATATTGGGTTGCTCTGAAATTGATCTTGATTACAATGTAAATGTCACTACAGGATCGGACGGAGTAATTCTCGGAGGAAGCGGAGGACACGCAGATACGGCTTGCGGAGCAAAGCTTTCCATAATTGTTTCAAAGCTTGTGAATGCGAGAGTTTCGTCCGTGGTTGATAAAGTTGGAACCGTAAGCACTCCGGGAGAAACCGTTGATGTGATTGTGACGGACAGAGGAATTGCCGTAAACCCGAAAAATTCGGAGTTAATAGAAAAATTAAGAGAAACCAAGCTTGATATAGTTACGATTGAAGAACTTTTCGAGCGAGCTTTGGAGCTTACGGGAGTGCCCAAGCGAAGAGAAAATCGAGGCAGAGTCGTTGCGGTGAGCGAGTATCGTGACGGAACATTGCTCGATGTGATAAAGTTGGCGGAAAAATAGGACATTCGATTATAAATCGGGTGTCTTTTTTTTACGTTTGAATTTTTTGTTCTTTCAATATAGTTGATTAATTTATTGTATACATAAGGAACTATGACAAGCGTTCTTTGATGGAAATTCTATCTGAATTTTCCTTTTTTTCTGATGCTTTGGATTATATATTGCCAAGAACTCGTATGCGTTAAGTTAATCGACTATACAATACCTAATTTTTACTTATTGCAATATATCTTTACCGAAAAAAAATGTCAAGCTGAAGATTTTTTTACACACGACGGATAAATAGTAATCTGACCTCTATCATCAAAGTATGATATAATAACCTAAAGGGGGGAATGAAATGGAAAAAGATC
>CAUVKI010000048.1:0-13116 GCA_963552605.1 uncultured Tissierellia bacterium | reverse complement strand
AACACCCTAAAAAAGCGAGTGAAGAGGTTATAGAATCTTCAAAAAAAAAATTAACGACATGGGAAAAGAATTAAGAAACGATTATCCTGATAAAAAAGTAAGAATAATGTTTCAAGACGAAGCAGGATTTGGAAGAATAAACAAACCTAAATACTGTTGGTGCAATAAAAACATAAGACCGAGCGTTCCTTGCCATCATATAAGAGAATACAGCTATGCATATGGAGCGGTAGAACCTTTAAAATGAATCCCATAGAACAAATATGGAAACAAATTCGTTCTATGGGATTTAAAAATGAAGTATTTAATACTCTTAATGATGTCGTGGACAGATTATGTGAAACTATAAATCTACTAACAGAAAATATGGTCAAAAGTATTACAAATAGAGATTGGCTGAAATCAATGATTTAAAAGAAGAATAGTATTAGACAATAGTGCTTTTAGACAAGATGGAATAACTTATTCACAAGTAAGACGTGAAATAAAAGAAATATGGTTTGACTATAGATTTTCTAATGCATATGATAAAAAAGCTAATTTTGATACATATAAGAAAACTGCTGAAAAAATTATTACTTCCATAATGCTTAATGAGCCATTGGAATTGGATCGTAAAGCAACAGGAATTAGTGGTAATTTAGATGCAGATAGTATTCGTGAGGTTTGTAAAAAACATGGTATTCAATTTAAATCACCCGAAGAATGTCATGGTGGTGAAAAATTGGGAAAGGTAAAAGAGCAAAGAAATCAGTTAGCTCATGGAACTTTATCCTTTGTAGAATGTGGCAGGGATTTTACAGTTATAGACTTACATGAAATAAAAATAGAAGTGGAAAAATTTCTAAGTGGTTTCATAGATGCTATAGAATCATATTATGACAATAAAGAATATTTATCAGATGTGTAAATAGATTTTTGATTTCGTGCTTGCAATATGCTTGCAAAAAATCTAATAAACAGAAATAAAACAGATAATGAGGCTAAATCCGATAATAAAAACATTGATTTTATGCTATTTATACAAAACAACATCAAGGGACATATTGAGTGTGAGTAGAGTAACAAATATGCTTCCATTTAAGAGCCGTTGAAACCAACGAGCTTCAGCGATTAGGCGTTGCAAAAAGCTCCTGAGTGATACTGTTTTGATACTAAAAATGAGAAAAAGCAGGTCTGAAAGGGAGTTGTTGAATTTAGGCAAATTGCTTAGAAAGCCTTCCATACATTTTGCTGGGAGGTTTTTTTGAAAATAGTGATAAGTAAATTTATAATATTTATAAGGAGGAATATTAAAAATGAGTTACACAATCTCATTGTTTTCTGTTGGTACAAAACAGAAAGAACAGCGGTCAGCACAACCTGATTTTTTTGAAAAGAAGGAGAATTTGGAAAAGTTTACACCGGAGCAGCAGTTAGAATTGGAAAACCGTTTGTTGAAATATCAGTATAAATCGGTAGAAAATAACAGAGATGGGAAAAGATTTGAACATGATGATTTTGGAGAAGCATTTTTGACAGATAGTGGGTTGTATTTTTCAACTTCAAATGACTTTGATTGTATTTTTGAAGTGGGAATGACAGCATCTGAATTTACGGATACCGGTGAGTTTGCAAAATATGATGTGCAGGCAGGAGGATGGGAAGATATATAGAGTTGCTCCATCTCAAGGGAATGGCAGTGTATTTATTCAGTCCATAAAATTTGTAGATAATAAAGGAATAGAAAATAAATTCACAATACGTGTAAGAAAGCAAAAAGCTGAAACTATGGTACATTATTTGCTGAATAATGAATTGGATAAAGAGATAGAATTTCTTTATAACAGATATTGGGATGAAGAGCTATCTGAAAATGATCAATATAATTTCGAAGACTATGCTGAAAAAATTACAAAAAAATATGGGTGGGTTAAAGTATATGATGCCGCGTGTAATTATTTATACACGAATTGCACGAATCCTGAATCGGTAATAAATTTTGCACATCTTTATTGGATATATGGATGGCATGAATATCCAATTTCAAAGCCATATGAATTTCTTGGTTATTTTTACTTCCGAATTGATATGGATACTGAAAAATATGATGAAATAAATATTTTAGATAGTCTTGCAACAAGTATCCTGCCAAAGTCCGGTTATGCGAAAGCTGATTTATATAATAATCCAAATTATTTACCTGAAACAGATAGCATGCTTTTAGATACTGTTGAAGCGTATAAAACTCGTCAGTAAAGTAATATTTATAAGTGAGGAAGACAAATGAGAAGATATGCGTATTTAAAAGAACCGGTAAAAATAAACAAAAAAGATTATATATATAAAATTATGCTGTACCAGACGAAAAAAGAAGGAGTATGTTTGTTTATGTATTGTAAAAAGGATGCTGTTCAATGTTCGTTTGACTATTGGTATAAAACGGTTGAAGATGTCTATGAGGATTGGAATGAACTTATTGATGAAAAAGGTTGGATTTATATGAATGATCCGTTGCCTTATTGTCAGCATGATGCTTTTCTACCGATAAGAGTAAAGGGACGTGATATCGGCGAGCCTCAGTGGGGTAATTTGGAAATTCTTGAAAATGGCAAATGGAAAGAATATATTCCTGATTAGTTTGCGGTTATTTATAAAATAAAAATTTAAGTAAAAGCATATAACTTTAAGACCTAAAAATCTTTCAGCTATGTGCTTTTTCTGTGCCTATTTTATATCCGGTGGAATCTTAGCGGATATACCTTTTCTATAAAATTTCACATTGCTTTCTTCAAAGGGCACATAATCTTTTTTCAGGCTGTCAGGATAGTTAGCTTTCCAATTATTCTTTCTATTACTTTTTTCCTCTTTTACTCCTTGCATATTCTCTGTGTAAATAGGTGTATATTCCTGTTTCGTCGATGTAGACAATTTTTTCTTTGTCTATATATTTGATCTTATCAAGGTATTTTTTTACTCCCTGTTCTTTTTGTTCCTTGTAAAGATTTTATTTTTTTTCTCGTTATTCCCAATTTCTTAAGTCTGTTGTGTACTGCAACAGGTGTACAATTGAATACTTGGGCTATTTCTCTCAAATAAGCATCAGGATGTTCCTTGATGTATTTTTCCGGTTTCTCGGGGTCTATTTTTTTAGGTTTTCTTTTGAATTCCCTGTCCTTTATTTCACCCGTTTCTTTGTACTTTTTGACCCATTCACCGATTGTTTCATGATGCACTTGAAAGATTTTTGCTGTTTTTCTTCGGCTGTTTCCTTTTAGTACATATTCCACAGCTTTCTTTCTTAAATCTTGACTGTATCTCATACTCCTGTTGTATCGCATCTTATAAAGAATGGTGAGCATCCGGATTGCTCCGTAATTTAAAAACACCCCGAAGGAGGGGTGTTTTTTATGTTCGCTTGGAAAACAGCTTGCCTAATAATCCTTTCTTCTCCAACGCATTTTTAATCGGGACCACTTTATGGAGAAACGGAGAGCCTACTCGAACTATCGGAACCGGAGGAGTTCTGACTGTGCTTTCGGAAGATAGTCTTTTTTTTCGATCGGGTTCAAGTGTTCGGAAATCCTCTTTTTCGTGTTGATAGAAAAGTGCGGCGGCTTTCCCCGTCTGTCCGTTTACTGCAATTCGCACTTGCCTGCTTTTTTCGTCATCTTCCGCTTTGCGATCGAGATAATATATCGGGAGAAGCAAAGAGCCTCTGTCGTGCTTTCTGAAATCCATTCCCCAAGTCAAAAGCCGCACTGTTTTGAGCTCAAAGGTGTCTTTGATATCAAAGTAAAGCCGAGAGGAAAGAATATTTCCGATAACTTCGTGCCTTGATGCATTGTTCGCCACTGAGGCAATAAGAAAATTTCCTTCAGCAAAAGCCGGATCAAATTGAGCAGCTTCTCCGAAATCCCAAGGATCCAATCTATCCAGAAGATGAATATCAAAGAGAGTCGTATCAGGGCAAGCCCAGTCGATTATTTCTTCATAAGCTTTAAAGTAACCCAGATTACTGTCAACCGATATTTTGACGCTCAAATCTGCAAGAGAAAAGGGGATATAAATCGCCTTCATATCCTCCTGTATTCTTCGTTCGATGTCTTGATTCACAAAATCATTCGAAAACCTTTTGACAAGATTTCTTGCGACAGCTTTAGCTTGCTCCTTTGAAATGCCAAAGGAAATAGCTCTGTCCGGAACATTTTCCGCACCGACTCCCATAACAAATTTTTTTTGATAGGCCCCGGGTTGAAGTGCCTGTTCATTTCCAATTTTATTTCCGCAAAAACCGCACTCAAAAATATTTTGAGTGGACTTGCCCGAAATTTCTCCCCCGCAAAACGGGCAGCGGAATATGACTTCAAACACTCCCGCCAAAGCTTTTGTAGTTGTAGGATCCCAAAGTGCCAACTTATCCGCAATGCTGTTAAGACGATACTTTTTGCTCAATACACGCTCGTCGTATGAATTGATTTCACTCATAACTTCAACATTCCCAAGTTTAATTGCATCTCCAACTTTTTCAATCGGTTTGTGGCGAAATTTGATTGGCAGCTCATCATAGAAATCTTCCGTCCACGGTTCGCTTGCGCCACAGAACGAGCATACATAACAAGCTGTTTTCTGGTCTGAATACATAGCTCCACCGCAGTTATTGCACTTAATCGCTTTATATTCCATAGGCAGCCCTCCTTTCATTACGGTATAATTATATGGCATTTTGGAGATAAAAACAACCTATCCGTTTAGTCGCACTTCTTAATGCAAGGGTATTGGTTTCCATTATACTCACAAGGAAATAATATCCCCAAAGAATGGGAAGGAGGTCAAACTGAAAATATTAAAAAAAACTACCGCAGTAGTATTGACTTGGTGAAAAGACTATGGTAGTATAAATCCGGAACCGGTTCGTAGTTTATGAAAGGAGAAGAAGATGAAATTGTTTGACTCGGAGTTGAAAGTTATGAATGTGCTTTGGAAAGGGGGAGATAATACCGCAAAAAATATTGCAGCCGTTTTGAAAGAGGAAACGGGTTGGAATGTAAATACGACCTATACCTTGATTAAAAGGTGCATAAAGAAAGGAGCGATTGAGAGAAGCGAGCCCAATTTTATGTGCCACGCGCTTGTTGAGAGGGAAAAGGTGCAGGCAGCTCAAACCGATGAACTTATTGATAAACTGTTCGAGGGTTCTATTGATAAGATGTTTGCAGCTCTTATAAGCAATGAGAGGTTGAATGATGAGCAGATAGAGAAGCTTAAAAAACTTGTGAGTGATTTGGAGTGAGGTGAGCGGAATGAGTTTTTTGCAGATGAGCTTTCAGGGTACGGTATTGATTTTGGTGATTTTAATTCTCAGATTTTTGTTGATGCACAAGCTTCCCAAAAAAACATTTTTGCTTTTATGGGCGGTGGTGCTTTTTAGACTTCTTATTCCCGTTTCAGTGCCGTCAGCTTTAAGTGTCTATTCATTGTTACCTGGAAATATTCGTATGGAAGAACCCTTGTATGTAAATGAGAGTTCTTCATTTGAAGAAGCACGGGAAGACTATGGTGATATGAGTGAAGAAACTTTTCCCGAACCGAATATTTTTGTATCTCCTTGGAAAGTGATTTGGGCAATGGGTTTTTTGCTAATCAGCGGATTTTTTCTGATTGCATATTTGAGAGGACTTAGAAAATTTGGCAATTCTTTTGAGGTGGAAAACTCTTTTATCAGAGAATGGAAAGAGAAGCATTTTCTAAGGAGAGGTTTATCAATACGCAGTTCGGATAATATCGCAGCTCCTCTGAGCTACGGCTTGTTTAAACCTGTTATACTTTTGCCGAGCGGATTTGATTTTGATGATATAAGAGCTTTGAATTATATTTTAACTCACGAGTATGTGCATATAAGACGCTTTGATATTCTCACTAAGGCTTTGATGATGTTCGGATTAAGTATTCATTGGTTCAATCCTATGGTGTGGATTATGTTTTTGGTTTTGAACAGGGATATTGAGCTTGCGTGTGATGAAACGGTTGTAAGGATATTTGGGGAGAAAGAGAAGTCGGCTTATGCGAGGACGCTTATAGATATGGAAGTTAAGAAGGCGAAGTTTTTGCCTCTTTGTAACAGTTTCAGCAAGAATGCTGTTGAGGAAAGGATAGGTGCAATTATGAAAACCGAAAAGATTACGATGTTTTCGTTGATTATGGCGGGCGTGATTATAGGTGCGGTTACGACGACATTCGCCACAAACGCTGTAAATTTTTCAGGAGATAAACTTGATCAGATTTTGGGTTCAGGTGAATACTCAGAAGATGTAGTGGCTTCTTATTACGGTGATGGTGAATTTGAAACCCTTGCCAAGGAGCTTTGTGATAAAGTTGAATGGTGGACTTATAATGAGTATAAGGACTGGCTCGAAAAGGAGAAGGTGCAGCTTCAGGATATGCTCGGAGAGCAGTCGGAAAATCTTTCAAGAGGAAAATTCACTTGGACGCAGGAAATAATAGACGAAACCATTGCGTTATACGAAGAAACTTTGAGGGATATTAAAAACGGATTAAAGGTGTCAAAATCTATAGAAGGACACCCCGATGAAATGATGGTGATGAATCCTTTAGATATGCAAAAGGGAATGAGTGAGAGAGCGTTATCCCTCTCGGTGAAGCTTAAGGACGGAGCAACAAAAGACTTCGGTCCTTTCAGCGCCGCAGAGGAAATGCTAAAAGCCGTAAAGCCGTTTTGCGAAGAGCAGCTTAAGCTTGGAAATATGACACAAAAAGATTTTGATGAAATCATCACGGCCTATTCTGAATAAATCAATAAAAAAATGCAGCTCGGAAATCCAAGCTGCATTTTTTTATTGATTTGCCATACTTAAATATGCTTCGTAGCGACTCTTTGAGTCCTTCTCCGCCTCCTCAAACAATTCCTTCGCCACTTCGGGGAAAGTAAGTGCGAGGGAAGTATACCTCACTTCCGATTTTAAGAAATCTTGGAAAGGTTTGGTGGGAGCTTTTGAATCCAGTATAAAGGGATTTTTCCCCTGTTCTTTCAATCGGGGATCAAACCTGAATAAATGCCAGTAACCTGTTTCTACGGCAAATTTTTCCTGCTCAACTGAGTGGCTCATACCCACCCTTAATCCGTGGTTAATGCAGGGAGCGTAGCATATGACTATCGACGGACCGTTATAGCTTTCAGCTTCTCTTATCGCTTTTATGGTTTGGTTCATATTTGCTCCGAGAGCAACCTGCGCCACATACACATATCCGTAAGAGGTCATCATAAGCCCCAAGTTTTTCTTGGTGACTCTCTTTCCGGAAGCTGCAAATTTTGCGACCGCCGCAGTCGGGGTTGATTTTGAGGATTGACCTCCGGTGTTTGAGTAAACCTCCGTGTCAAGAAGAAGAATGTTTATATCATCTCCACTCGCAAGGACGTGGTCAAGACCTCCGAAGCCTATGTCATAACCCCAGCCGTCTCCACCTATAATCCATTGTGAACGCTTGATAAGATACGATTTATAACCTTCTATCGACTTTAAAATCTCCCCTGCATGACCGACTTCACCGCTTCCAAGCTTGGGAAGTATTCTGTCATAGAGCTCGGAAGTTTTTTCCGAGTCCTTTTGATTTTCGATCCACGACTTGAAGAGTTCTTTTGTTTCGGAATTACTCCCAAGTTCAATATACTCCTTCATCAAAAGCTCTATCTTGGATTTCATCTGCATATCCGCCGTAGCCATACCGTAGCCGTACTCCGCATTATCTTCAAAGAGCGAGTTTGCCCAAGCCGGACCTCTGCCGTTTGACTTTATACAATAGGGCATTGACGGAGTTGACGCTCCCCAAATTGACGAACAGCCCGTCGCATTGGCAATCATCATTCTATCTCCGAATAATTGAGTGACAAGCTTTACGTAAGCAGTTTCTCCGCACCCTGCACAAGCCCCCGAAAATTCCAGAGCCGGTTCTTGGAATTGAGAACCTTTAACCGTAAATTTATCCGCAACATCTGTCTTGGGTTTAACAGTCATTGCAAAATCCCAATTTTCGCTTTCTTTATCCTGCAATTCTTTAAGGGGAACCATTTTTAAAGCCTTGTTCTTTGCGGGGCATATATTTGCACAGTTTGCACAGCCGGTGCAGTCCATAGGACTTATCTGCATACGGAATTCATAATCTTCAAAACCTTTGCCCGCCGCCTTTACGGTTTCAAATTCGGAGGGTTTATTTAAAGCCTCATCCTTATCCAAGAGCTGCGGACGAATTACGGCGTGAGGACATACCAAAGAACATTGATTGCACTGAATACAGTTTTCAGGAATCCACAGGGGAACGTTTACCGCTATGCCCCTCTTTTCGTATCTGCTTGTGCCGTTGGGAAATCTTCCGTCCTCTATCCCCTCAAATGCGCTTACGGGCAAATCATCTCCCTCCTGTGCGTTCATCGGGCGAAGAATGTTCTTTATGAAGTCGGGAACTTCCTTTTCCTTTTTGACTTCATCAACTGCGTCTTTCCAAGACGAGGGCACATCAATTTTTACTATATTATCCGTACCGCAGTCAACTGCCTTATAGTTCATCTCGACGATTGCGTCTCCCTTTGCCCCATATTGCTTTTTAATGGAGTCCTTTAGAGCTTTAACTGCAGTTTCAATGGGAATAATGTTCGTGAGCTTGAAAAAAGCGGCTTGGTTTATCATATTGGTTCTCTCTCCCAATCCGATTTCTCCGGCAAGCTTGGTTGCGTTTATGGTATAGAAATTGATTTCATTCTCTGCAATATATCTCTTCAGACTTGCCGGAAGATTTTCTTCAAGCTCCTCTCCTTCCCAGATTGTATTAAGCAGGAAAGTTCCGCCCTTCCTCAAGCCCTTCAGAAGATCGTACTGATTTACATAGGCTTGTCTTGAACAGGAAACGAAATCGGGTTTTGTAATCAAATAGGTCGATCTGATAGGATTTGGACCAAATCTCAAGTGAGAAATGGTAATTCCTCCGGATTTTTTGGAGTCATAGGAGAAATACCCTTGAGCGTACATATCCGTTCCGTCACCAATTATCTTTATCGCCTGCTTATTCGCACCGACCGTTCCGTCCGAGCCGTATCCCCAGAACTTACATCTTACCGTTCCGTCGGAAACCGTCACAATATCCTCACCTACTTCAAGCGAAGTGTGGGTCAGGTCATCATTTATTCCTATAACACTTCTAAATCTCGGGGAAGGAGATGCCATATTATCAAATACGGCTTTGATTTGAGCGGGGGTTACATCTTTTGAACCCAGACCGTACCTGACTCCGAGCACCACAGGCTTATCATCTCTGTCAAAGAACACCTGCGACACATCAAGATGGAGAGGATCAGCCACCGCACCTTTCTCAATTGTGCGATCCATTACGGTGATTTTCTTCACGGTCTTTGGAAGCACATCGAAAAAGTATTGCTTAACAAAGGGGCGATACAAATGCACATTTACAAGCCCAATCTTTCTTCCCTCTTTTTCAATCAGATAATCAATCGTTTCCTTGATAGTTTCGGTTGATGAACCCATAGCCACCAAAACATCCGTAGCGTCGGGGGCTCCGTAATAATTGAAAGGTTTGTAATCTCTGCCGGTCAGACGGTTTATTTCATTCATATATTCCACGACAATTTCGGGAAGTGCGTCATAATACTTGTTTGAAATGGTCGAGGTCTGCATATAGATATCGGGGTTTTGAGCCGTGCCCTTTGTGAAAGGGTGATCAGGACTCATTGCGGAATCTCTGAATTTTTGAACGGCCTCATAATCCACAAGTTTTGCCAAATCGTCATAATCCAGCACCTCAATCTTTTGCACCTCGTGGCTTGTGCGAAAGCCGTCAAAGAAATGCACAAAAGGCACTTTACCCTTTATAGCTGAAAGATGAGCCACCGCCGCAATATCCATTGCTTCCTGAACCGAAGCCGATGCCAAAAGTGCAAAGCCCGTTGCTCTTGCCGCCATTACGTCCTGATGATCTCCGAAAATACTAAGAGAACTTGCCGCAAGCGCTCTTGCCGCCACGTGAAACACTCCAGGCAAAAGCTCCCCCGCAATCTTATACATATTCGGAATCATCAAAAGAAGCCCCTGAGAAGCCGTGAAAGTGCTCGTCAGTGCACCTGCCGAAAGAGAACCGTGAACAGCTCCCGCCGCTCCCGACTCGGCTTGCAACTCCTTTACCAAAACTTCCTGACCGAAAACATTTTTTTGCCCGTGAGATGACCACTGATCCACGAGCTCCGCCATCGGAGACGAGGGAGTTATCGGATAAATACAGGCAACATCGGTAAAGGCATATGCCGTATATGCCGCCGCAGTATTTCCGTCCATCGTCTTCATATGCTTTGCCATACAAATCCCCTCCTTACTCTATAGAAAACATCTTCCTACAATCGCAAAAACAGTTTATCACCTAAAAAAAAAACTGTCAAGAATGAGCCTTAAAAAGAAAAACTATTTTAAGTGCAAGTAAATTTTTAATCACTCATCAATCAATATGTTATGAGTGTCAAACAATTCAGGGAACATATGTCAATTTGCCGAAAAATCAATTTTATGAATGTATTGCTCTATTTGTATTCCTAAAAACTTATCTCTATGACCGATTGAAAGCTCCAAAAGCATACGAATTATCTCTGCGGCTTTTTTGGCGGAAGCTTTTAGAGAATTTCCAAGAAGAATATTTCCCATAGCAATTGCCGAGAAAATATCTCCGGTGCCCGTCATAAAACCTCCGACTTCAGAATAATCCACCCACTCTATTCCGCTCTTTGAAAGCACGGCGATAGTATTATTCTCATCAAGCGGCACGCCCGTTATTATCACATCGGTACCAAACCTGTCCTTAAGTTTTGAGGCGACCTCCGAAGCTTTTTCTTTGGAAGTTCTCTCGGAATATTTTTCGCCTGCAATAAGACACGCCTCCGTCCAGTTAGGAGTTATGTAATCGGAAAGTTTGCATAACTCCCTCATACCCTCTATTGTGCTTT
The DNA here is from genome assembly GCA_963552605.1 of uncultured Tissierellia bacterium. Taxonomy (GTDB): domain Bacteria; phylum Bacillota; class Clostridia; order Tissierellales; family Peptoniphilaceae; genus CAUVKI01. The sequence goes on along the minus strand of CAUVKI010000048.1, from coordinate 2,120 downwards.
CGGAAATCCCGTTATAAAGATTTCCGTTGTCCGCCATTATCGGGTCAAGAGAAGCTACAAAGTTCGGATTTTTTTCTCGGTTGTGGGATAAAAATTCTCCGATAATCGGAATTTGTTTCGTATCTCCCAAGAAACCTATTGCGGCGGCGTCAAATCGAAAATCCAATTCCCTCCAAACCTCAAAGGCTTTTTCCATATAATCGGTGGTGGTGAGAATTTCAAATTTGCCATAATCCAATGTGTTTGAGACGAGTGCGGTGGGAAGATTGTAAAGATCAAATCCCATTTTTGATAGTATGGGCATTTGTGCGGACATTGAAACCTTTCCATACCCCGCAAGGTCGGTTATTAGTATAAGTTTTTTAGACATATTTTTTTCCTTTCCTTTCATATTATAACGACTAAAATTATTATAGGACTCAGGGTAATAATAATCAAGTCAAACCAAATCCCGAAACAAAAACAACCTCGTGCTATATGTATTTGAAAAAAAGATTTTCCGCAATCAAATCGTCTGCTAAAATCAGGTTGATATAATCCAAGTTATATGTTAGTATTCCACTGGAGAAAAGAACAGGAGACGAATTATGCAGACTGATGAAAGATTAAACAAAAGCAATTCCGCCAAGATTATCATTTCAAAAATTACTTCAGGACTTGGCAATTCTGTTTTCGACTATGCAAATCAGATGATCATATCCAAACTTTTTCCCACAACTCCATTTTTCTTGGGAGTATATCAATCTGCGGAGCAAATTGTGGGGATAGTATTCAACTTGTTTGCAGGAGCATTTGCAGATAATAACGAGAGAAAAAAGATGCTGATATACACCGACTTCTTCAGCGGGTTGGTATGTCTTTTGGGAATGCTCTTTTTAAATTCCGAGCTGGTATATTTTGCCTTGGTGGCAGGAAATATTCTGCTTGCAATTTTACACGCATATAATTCCCCTCTCTACAATGCCATTGTCAAAGACTCTATCTCAGAATCCTATGTTGAAAAACATATTTCAATTGCTACAACCTGCAGTGAGCTTATCAGCGTTGTAGCACCTGTTGTGGGATTATTCATCTGGAAATTTTTTGGGATTTATTTCGCCTACGCTTTCAATGCGATAACTTTTTTCTTCTCTGCTTTTGTCTCTAAAAGTATTCAGTGTAAGGAGCAAAAGCCCGAAGAAAAAATCAGAGACAAGGCGAATACATTTATTCAAATCAAAGAGGGCATAGTCTACATCTCAAAGAACAAAATCATTCTCAATCTTTTGCTGGTTTCAGCGGGCGTGAATTTTTTTCTAAGCGCATATAATATACTTTTGCCGTATCTCACCGAGCACTACACAGGAGAAGTAGATAATTTTTTTGGACTTGCGCTGATTGCCAACTCAGCGGGTGCAATCATCTTTTCAATCATCAACACAAAATTTTCCGACAAGTTTAAGCTCACAAGTCACGTAAGAATGGTTTTGAGCTTGTTTATGGTGGGAGTGAGCATCTTAATAATTCCCATCGTAGAACCTTACATCGGCATATACTTTAAACTCATTCCCTATTTTCTTATGGGAGGATTTTTGACCTTGTTTAACATTCAATTTTTCAGCATTGTTCAGAAGAAAACCGACTCCGAATACATAGGAAGAGTCTATTCGGTTATCTTTACGATAGCGATACTGCTTATGCCGCTTGGAAATATTATATTCGGAAGCATACTCTCCGCATCCGATTTAATCGGAATGGGAATATCGGGTGCAGGAATCGTTTTTGTCGTGATATTTTATATTCTCATAAGCAAGGGACAGTTCATGGAGGATTAGATTGGAAAATATAAAAGTGTGAGAAGAGTCCTCAGCTTCTCAATGAGTTTAAGAACCGGCGAATTGCTCGTCGGTTTTTTTGTTTTTCTCATTATGTTCTATTTAAAAGAGATAAAATGCGATATAATGTCGTCGTAAAACCGAGAGGAGATGATGCTATGGATAAACAAGCCGCATGGCATGACAAATTCTTCAAGCAGGTATTCTCAATTGAAGTATTGGTTAAAAGCTTTATTTTAAATTATCTCCCGAGCGAGATAACAAAATACTTGGAATTTAACACACTTGAAGAACAGGCAAAAAATT
>CAUVKI010000047.1:0-14215 GCA_963552605.1 uncultured Tissierellia bacterium | reverse complement strand
ATTACAAATAGAGATTGGTTAAAATCAATGATTTAAAAGAAGAATAGTATTAAATGTCGATAAAAGTAACGAACGGAGTTAGAGGATTTGTGGCAGGAGGTCGACGAGCTGTTTACAGATAAATCAGGAGGCGAGTATTATGCAGATTAATAATTATGCACAGACAAATTCGTCATATCACCCTTTTTACAAGAGTGATAATATGCAAAAGACGAACACCGAGCAATCGACTCTTTCAAAAAAGGTTGAAAAGAGTAAAGAAACAGGCAAAACCTCTTCGGTAGGCGAGATGGAAGCTTTCAAAAGAGAAATCTATGAAGAGTTGGATCAAATAAGAAAGCTTGAATCACCGAGAGTTTTATCTCAATCAGTTCACATCACGGAGGATGCGTTTAAGAGAATGAAAGAAGAACCTGAATACAGAAAGAAAGCTATGGATTGGATTAGGCTTAATGCAAGAGATTCTCATAAACTCAACAGCACCCCATTGTGTACTCACAGCACAACAACGATAACAAGTTCAGATATAAGAGCTTATTCTGTCGGCGTACATGCTAATGAGAGCACAAAAAGCAAAGTTTCAAAGGAAAGGGAGGCAGACAGGAGATCTGTCGGAGCGTTTTATCGTCACAAGCGAAAAAGCAGTTATGGCTTGCTTGAAAAAGACAGATATTTAAGCCGTATCAAAAAATTGTCCTTTGAAAAAAGTCAAGGCTCTAATATCAGAAGCAAGGCTTTAAGCGGAGATGCTTATTTGTCGGGATTAGAAACTCAATTTGGCTTTGGATTTGAGGCATAGAATGAGTTTTGTGATAGAGAAAGGAGAAAGCAATGAAAAAGAAGTTGGGAAAGAAAGCAGTCGTTGAGGATGGGACATTGGTGGCATTTGGAAATTGCGATTGCAGTTCGGATTGTAATATGTTAGGCTGCGACTGCAGTGCGGGTACAACTCCTCAAAATACTTTGCATCTTCAAAATTATGCAAAGCTTCTGACTATTGCAATTTCAGGAAAATGGGCATTTTAGGAGGCGGGTATTATGCAGATTAATAATTATGCACAGACAAATTCGTCATATCACCCTTTTTACAAGAGTGATAATATGCAAAAGACGAACACCGAGCAATCGACTCTTTCAAAAAAGGTTGAAAAGAGTAAAGAAACAGGCAAAACCTCTTCGGTAGGCGAGATGGAAGCTTTCAAAAGAGAAATCTATGAAGAGTTGGATCAAATAAGAAAGCTTGAATCACCGAGAGTTTTATCTCAATCAGTTCACATCACGGAGGATGCGTTTAAGAGAATGAAAGAAGAACCTGAATACAGAAAGAAAGCTATGGATTGGATTAGGCTTAATGCAAGAGATTCTCATAAACTCAACAGCACCCCATTGTGTACTCACAGCACAACAACGATAACAAGTTCAGATATAAGAGCTTATTCTGTCGGCGTACATGCTAATGAGAGCACAAAAAGCAAAGTTTCAAAGGAAAGGGAGGCAGACAGGAGATCTGTCGGAGCGTTTTATCGTCACAAGCGAAAAAGCAGTTATGGCTTGCTTGAAAAAGACAGATATTTAAGCCGTATCAAAAAATTGTCCTTTGAAAAAAGTCAAGGCTCTAATATCAGAAGCAAGGCTTTAAGCGGAGATGCTTATTTGTCGGGATTAGAAACTCAATTTGGCTTTGGATTTGAGGCATAGAAGCTGGTTTAAAAAAATATTTTCCAAGGATTATTATAATGCTTATATAGTTTCATCAAAAATAAATTGTGTTTTGCATAATATAGAGTTTGTACCTGTGGAGCTTTTAAGAAACAAGGATTCATGTGTGAGAAATTTTTTATACTGGGAAACATATTATAATCAATCTGATATTTTATTGATTAGTAATAGTTTGCATGAAGTTGACAGTTCTGTAAAAGCTGATGTAAATATCTTGATCAGAAGAACATATAATGGATATGAAGTGGATATCTCTGATTGCAAAATAAAGAAATCCTTTTTTTTTAAAGGTTGCTTAACAGACAAAAAAATAATAAAAAAACTATACAAGCAATTAATATCGGTATTGGCATAATTTTAAAGATTATACTATAAGTTATATAGTCGATTAACTTAGAATTATGAATCAGGTTTCTGCTAAATGCCCACATTTTTTTCTAATTTATTTGGTTGTAAGATTAAAACACTATAATATTCACGGAAATCAATTTTCAAAAAGCTGAGAGGCGGTGGAATACCGTAACAAAAAAAGGAAGATCTCCACACTGCTGTAAAGATCCTCCTTTTTTTTACGCATTCAATTTGATTTTGCGTTTCTCCGCCAATCTTATCGGTTTTGACTTCACATATCTTACGCTATATCCACTGTCAGACGAACTCTCCAAGTCATACTTAAATTCTCCCGACTTACTGTCAAATGTAAACTTCTTTCCGTTTACATAAAAATCTCTGCTCGTATCTATCCCCATAGCTGACAGAACTTCTGAAATCTCCCGTGCCTTTTCTTTCGTTATGCCGATTATATTACATACTCCCGAAGTTTGTACATTAGTCACAACTGCCGGTTCATTTTTGAAGTAGAAAAAGGATTTTGGTTGTGATATACTGCAAGGTATGATGGGAGTTGCGATTAGAGGAAAAAATTATGACACAAAAGATAAACAGGTGGACGGAATATTACAAAGAGATGCTTTCTTCACGAAAAAAAATTGATTTTGAAAAAGAGAAAGACGAATTTATCCTGCGTTTAAAGTGGATGCAGCACGAAAGACTTGTGCATTTGATTGTGACGGTTACGGTGCTTATAGTGCTTTTACTTTTGGGGATAATTGCCTTTCAATTTCCTGTGATACTTTGGATTTTTGCAATTATTTTTGTGTTGGAGATATTTTATCTCATTCACTATTATTTTTTGGAGAATACCGTGCAGCTTTGGTATGACCTGTACGATGAATTTAAATTGGAGGATTAAGATGAATTACAAAGAAAGTATGTGTTTTATATCAAGCACATATCGTTTCGGAATTAAGCTCGGACTTGATAATATCTCCGAGCTTCTTTTTAGACTTGGAAATCCGGGAAAAAAAATAAAAACCCTTCATATAGCGGGGACTAACGGCAAAGGTTCAACCTCTTCGTTTCTTTCCACCATATTGATTGAGGCTGGATATAGGGTAGGACTTTATACATCTCCGTTTTTGGAAAATTTCAATGAACGAATTAGAATACAAAATATTCCCGTATCTGATGAAAAAATTGCGAAGGCGACAACCAAAGTGAAAGAAGCGATTGATAAGATGATGGAGGAAGGGTTTAGCTGTCCGAGTGAATTTGAGATAGTTACCGCCGTGGGTTTTGTGATATTTGAGGAAGAAAAAGTTGACTATCTGGTGCTTGAGGTGGGAATGGGGGGAAGGTTTGATGCAACCAATGTATGCACTCCAATTGTTTCCATAATTACACATATCGCTATGGATCATATGCAGTATTTGGGTGAAACTCTGGGAGAAATAGCTTTTGAAAAGGCAGGGATAATAAAAAAGGAAATTCCTGTCGTGATTTCTCCCCAAGAGAAGGAAGCGAAGGAAGTTTTGAGAGCCGTTGCAAAGGAAAAAGAAGCGGAAATTTTTTTGGTTCCGAGCAATTATTCAAATATGGAATCACCCATACTTGGAGAAAAGTTTTCATGTGACACTTTTAAAGAGCTCGGAACGATTGAGATTTCATTAACCGGCAGACATCAAATAAGAAATGCTCTAACCGCCGTTACTGCAATTATGGCTTTGAGAAATAATAATTTGCTTAAAATTACAAATGAAGAAGTGAAAAAAGGGCTTTATAAGACTGAATGGGCAGGACGCTTTGAAATAGTGTCAAAGAAACCGTTTGTTATTTTAGACGGAGCTCATAACGAGGACGGCTGGCAAGTCTTTAGAGATACGGTTGAAAGAAAACTCTCAGGAGAGAAAAAAACTTTGGTGTTGGGAATTTTGAAAGATAAAGAGGTGGATAAGGCTTTGGATATCTTACTTCCTCTTGCGGAAAGCGTGATTACAATCCGACCGGACAATGAGCGTGCAATGTCTGCAAAAGAGCTTTGTAATAAAATCTTGGAAAGGGGAGTGAGATCGAGAGCTGCAAATTCCATTGAAGAAACGCTTTCTCTTGCACTCAAAGAAAATGCGGATGTAATCCTCTATGTAGGCTCATTGTATATGATTGGTGCAGCAAGGACTATGCTTGGAAAAAAATTTAAATAACTATGACTTGTCGACACGGCATTTGGCGTAAAATCTTATTTTTTTCAAAGTTTTTTTATGGTTGTTATTCACAGTTGCTTTTGATTCAAATTTTGAAATAAAAATGAGCCGTGTGGTATAATAAGTTGAGGAGGCGTAGTCGGTATGAAAAAAAACAAAGATATAGATCTCAAATCGCTTGGATTTGCGAATGTTACTCTGGCGGAGATAGGGAAAAAATTTATTTTGACTCTAAGAATTATGGACGATATGCTCGCAAGATGGGTTTTTAAAAATCCGAGATGTGTTGAGATTTTGGTAAACACCATTCTGAAAAAACAAATAAAGGTGATAGAAAGTCTAACTCAGTATAATATGGATAATGCCGAGGGGAGATCTGCAATAGTAGATGTATTGGCGACAACCGAGGACGGAAAGCGTATAGTGATAGAGATACAGAGAACATCAGATGAATGGCTTCCCTTAAGGGCAAGACATATCTGCTCCGTATCTGACGCCAACTTAATAAAGAAGGGCACTGAATTCAAAGACATACACGAATTCTACACCATCTTTATAATGGAGAAAGATCCGTTTGGAAAAGGACAATCGGTCTACACAATCAATCGAATGTTCAGGGAAACCAACGAATTATTCCAAGACCGACAGACCATAATTTTTGTAAATGTATCCACCGAGGAAGAGGGAGAAGTTAAAGATCTGGTGGAAGATTTCTTAATAAGGGATTACGAAAAGATAAAGAATGAAGTCTTTAGGGAAACCGTAAGACTCATAAAGAACCCTAATGAAGAGGAGGATGAGGGAGTTATGGAATTTGTAACGGAAGAGATGAAAATCTTAGCTGAAAAACTTGAGGAAAGAGGCAGAGAAGAAGGCAGAGAAGAAGGCGTTCAGCAGGGAATTGAAAAAGGCATTCAGCAGGGCATTGAAAAAGGCAGAGAAGAAGGCTTTTTTCAATCGGCGATGAATTTACTGAAGATGGGATTTTCTGTTGAAGATGCGGAAAAAGCCACAGGACTTTCGAGAGAAAAGATAATGAAATTAAAAGCTTCATTTTAAAAAAGAACAGCCGAGCGCGGCTGTTTTTTGAGCGGTATAAATTTACTATTCTCATCTCATAAAAAAAGGGAGTGTCGCAAAATGATTTTATTTTTATCTTGCAACACTCCTTGCTCTGTAACGGTTTACGAGATGTAAATAACCATCTTCATATTCTTTTCCTGATTCACCTTGACCTACACTACCATCACTTCATGAAAACACTTGTCCGTCATCTCTTAGAATTAGCATATGTCCGTACCCATATGAAAACTTTACTATACGATCAACCTTTTTAAAACAATACCAATCGGTTATAATATATTTGGTGATAAATAGGTATACTAAGCGATATTCAAGTAATAGCGGATAGCGGTTATCAAGGGATAAGTCATTATCACAAAAACAATAAAACTCCTATCAAATCTTCAAATAATCACAAACTCTCCCCTAGAGAAAAACGGTATAATAAGAGCATTTCGTAGAAACATAATGAAGAAATTTTGATTTATGTGTTTCTTTATCAAATACCGTTAACCCATTTTCCATACACTTCGGAATTTATTTTCTCTTCATACCCCACAGCTTCATACCCTAACTTCTTAAGAAGTTTAATACTTGGAATATTTTCAGGATCAACCAAACAAATAAATTTATGACTCGGATATTTCTCGTGCAACAAATCCGTCAAAGCTGAAAGCATTTCAAAAGCAAAACCCTTTCTATGATGCCTATGCGAAACGGTGTATCCCATAGAAATTTTATTCTCTTTCGGCATCACCACTACTTCTCCTGCCATCTCATCCGTTTCTTTTAAGGCAATCGCTAAAATAAACGCCTCTTCCAAAGAAATCTTTCCTTCTTTTCTATTCGCTATCAGTTTTTTCAATCCCTCTTTATCCTTTGTTTGATCTCTCTGATAGCGGGAGCAAAGTTTATGATTTCGATACTCATACATAATCTCCAGATCTTTTTCTTCAATATTGCGTAATCTCAATCTTTCAGTTTCAAAAAATACCATAATGTCCCCCTCTTGTCCAAAAAATCTTCTAAAAGCAATCCAACAATTGAACTCAATAATATCCGTAATAAGGTCTGCTCTCCACAGTGCATAAATTTTCTTCCGTTAGAGCAGTCACCGCTTCTTTCGGAGATCATTTCCTTTTTCAATGCTCATAATGTTTCGCTTGTGCAGAGTATAGCTAAGGTATTCTTTTACTCCCTGTTCTTTTTGTTCCTTGTAAAGATTTTGTTTTTTTCTCGTTATTCCCAATTTCTTAAGTCTGTTGTGTACTGCAACGGGTGTACAATTAAATACTTGGGCTATTTCTCTCAGATAAGCATCCGGATGTTCCTCGATGTATTTTTCCGGTTTCTCGGGGTCTATTTTTTTAGGTTTTCTTTTGAATTCCCTATCCTTTATTTCACCCGTTTCTTTGTATTTTTTGACCCGTTCACCAATTGTTTCATAATGCACTTGAAAGATTTTTGCTGTTTTTCTTCGGCTGTTTCCTTTTAGTACATATTCCACAGCTTTCTTTCTTAAATCTTGACTGTATCTCATATTCCCATTGTATTATATCTTATATGGTGTGTAAAATTAAAATACTATATATTTTTGCTTCTTAATTTTTTTTATATTCGTTCATTTGTCGTGGCAATCTTACAAAAAACTTGAACTTAATTTCTTATTCGTCTATACTATGAGATGACAAAAGATAAGAGGGGTGTTAATATGAAAAAATTTTTGATGGGCATTTTGGTTTTTTTTCTGGTGCTGGTTAATGCATTAGCCGTTTATGGATTGCTGGATACTTTTGTCTTTAGCAAGAGGTCGGCGGAAGCTTCAATTGCGGGAGAAAAGACCGAAGAGAAAAACGAGGAGAAAGGCAAAGAGGAAGCCAAATGCGGAGATGTTAAAATCGGACTCTCCGACGAGCTTATAAGGGAGAGAGAAGAAGCTCAGCGTCAGTTGGAGGAATTAAAAGCTAAAACCGAGCAGGCTATGGAAATTTCCGATGAGTTCGGAGAAAAGCTTCAGGATCTTTCAAATCCGATGCTTGAAAAAAAGACGGTGGATTTTTCGGAGCATACCGTAAAGGGTATGGTGAACGGAAAGGTGATTTGCATAGATCCGAAGACCGGATTGTGTGGAGTCAGGGATCTTGAGAAAAATGACATAATTCCGTTTAAGTATCAGGATATCGTCATTACGAGTGAATCATTCTTTGTGGTGACGGAGAATGGGAAAGTGGGACTTTTAGATAACGACGGATTGCAGGTTATCGGAAAGGATTATGACTCGGTGGAAGAACTCGTTAAAGGTTATTTCCTTGCCAAGGTGAAGAATAACGAAGGGGTTGTTTCCAAGGTTTTTAACAGAAACGGAGATGTTGTATTTTCGGTGCAGAAAGATGTCGTGTCGGTTTTTAAGGAGAATGCAAATTATTTTCTGTTTCAGGAGAACGGAAAGTTCGGTGTGGTTGATTTGAACGGTCAGGTGAGATTGCCGGCAAATTTCGATCAGCTTGAGCTTTCTCAAGGCAAGCTCTATTATAAACTTGGTATGGATGTAGGCGTCGTGGAGTAAGGTTATGAGGATTTACAATACCCTAAAGAGAAAAAAAGAAGTTTTCGAGCCGATTGTTCCCGGAGAAGTGAAGCTTTATTCCTGCGGTCCGACGGTATATAATTACATACACGTGGGGAACGCTCGTCCTTTGGTGGTGTTTGATACTTTAAGGCGATACTTGGAGTATTCGGGGTACAAGGTGAAATTTGCAGTCAACTTTACGGATATTGACGACAAAATTATAAATAAAGCCAATGAAGAAAATGTTTCCACCGAAGAAATCGTGGAGCGTTATATTGCGGCGTTCAAAGAGGACGCAAAGGCTCTTAATTTCTATGATAACCCTGTAATCCACCCCAGGGCGACGGAATATATTTCGCATATGATTGAGTTTATAGAGGGGTTGCTTGATAAGGGTGCGGCATATGAGGTAAACGGAGATGTGTATTTCGACATTTCAAAAGCGAAAGGTTATGGAAAACTTTCGGGGAAGAATGTTGATGACTTGGAGAGCGGTGCAAGGGTTGACATAAACGAGCAAAAGAAAAATCCGTTGGATTTTGTGCTGTGGAAGAATAAAAAACCGAGAGAACCTTTTTGGAGTGCGCCTTGGGGAGAGGGACGCCCCGGTTGGCATTTGGAATGCTCCGTGATGAATAGGGAAATTTTCGGAGATACGATTGACATACACGCAGGCGGAGAGGATTTGCAGTTTCCCCACCACGAAAACGAAACGGCTCAGTCGGAAACTCTTACCGGAAAAACCTTTGCCAATTATTGGATGCACAACGGAATGATGAATGTGGACGGAGTTAAGATGTCCAAGTCTCTGAATAATTTCTTTTTGGTTAAAGATGTGAGGAAAATATATGACGGTGAGGTTCTCAGGTTTTTATTGCTCTCCGTTCATTATCGCTCTCCTCTTAATTATTCCAAAGAGACGATGGATTCGTCCAAAGCGGGACTTGAAAGGCTCTACAATGCTAAGGGTAGGTTGGAGTTTTTAATTGAGAAGTCGGAGGATAAGGAATCGGACTCCGAGTTGATCTCCGAGATATCCAAATTGAAAGATAAGTTTAAGGCGGTTATGGATGACGACCTCAATACCGCTGACGGAATTTCCGTGCTGTTTGAAATGGTGAGGCTTTTTAATTCAAAACTTGGGGTTGAAGTTGGCAAAAATACTCTTGAATATGCACTTGCTTCTTTTTTGGAGCTTGGGGGAGTGCTGGGATTGCTTTCTCGAAGTGAAGAAGAGGTTGACGACGAGATTTTAAAACTAATCGAGAAAAGAACCGAGGCTAAGAAGAGAAAGGATTTCAAAAGTGCAGATGAAATCAGAGCCGAACTTCTTGATAAGGGTATAGTTTTGGAGGACACGAGAGAGGGCGTGAAGTGGAGAAGGATATAGGGGAACTTTCTATATTAAAGCTGGCTTTTTTGGGAGATGCCGTCTATGAATTATGCATAAGAAAAAGATTGACAAGAGGGAAATATTCGCTAAAGGAAATCAATAAAAAAAAGGTATCTATGGTGAATGCAAAAAGTCAAGCGAAGTTGCTTCACAATATAATCCCCCATCTTACCGAAGAAGAGTTCAACTTCATAAATAGAGCAAAAAACACAAAGGCTAAGGTTCCAAAAAGCTCAAATCAAAAGGATTACCGATATGCTACCGCTTTGGAAGCGTTTTTCGGTGTTCTTTTTTTGCAAAACAACATAAATAGAATTGTCGAGCTGATAGAGAGGGGGTGGGAGAATGAAAGTGATATTGCTTGAAGCGACTCCTGACCCCGAAAAGCTCATAGCTATGGCGGCAAGACTTTGCTATTCCAATGCCTCCTTAGACGATTTAAAAGAAAAAATAACCGATGAAGTCTCGGAAAAGCTTCTTAACAAGTTATCCCAAATGCACCACGAAAGTCCCATCGAACACGCTTCTTTTACATTTGCGGCTGAGGGAGTGTCAAGGACTCTTACACATCAACTGGTCAGGCACAGACTTGCAAGCTATTCTCAGCAATCGCAAAGATATGTTGAACTTGAAAATTTTTCCTATGTAATCCCTCCTGCGATAGATAAAAATCCCGCCGCAAGAAAACACTTTGTAGAGAGCATGGAAAATGCCGCCCGTGCCTATTCAAAAATCGTTGAAGCTCTCAAAGAAGATTATGCTAATGAAACGAATGCAAATAAGAAGTCAATTGAGGACGCAAGATATGTGTTTCCCAATGCCTGTGAAACCAAAATTATATTTACGATGAATGCAAGAAGTCTTAAGAACTTTTTTCGTCTTAGATGTTGTGAGAGAGCACAGTGGGAGATTAAAAATATGGCAGTAAAGATGCTTAAGCTTCTAAGGGAGAGATATCCCATTTTGTTTAAGGACTTCGGTCCTCCGTGTCTTAACGGATTTTGCACCGAGGGGAGCTTAAGCTGTGGCAGAGCGAGCGAGATAAGAGCTTTTTTTAAAAATTTGTAGGAGAGAAAATGGAAACTTATACTTATGGAAAACACGCCGTGGAGAGTTTGCTCTTGAGCGACACGGAAGTAGACAAACTCTTTGTTTTGAGAAATGCCCCCTTGGGGAAACTTTACGGTATCGCAAAGGAAAAGGGAATAGAAATCAGAACCGTGGACAGAAAAAAGCTTGACGAACTTTCAAACAACGGAAATCATCAGGGGGTTGCGGCTCTTAGCGGAGGTTATTCTTATTGCGATCTTGATGATTTTTTGAGTGAAAACAAAAACTCGCTTATAGTTATGCTTGATGGAATTGAAGATCCTCACAACTTGGGTGCGATTTTGAGAACGGCGGAATGCAGTGGAGCGGAATTGGTCATAATCCCCAAGAGAAGAAGCGCTTGGGTGAATGAAACGGTCAGAAAAGTTGCGTCTGGTGCTGCGGACTTGGTAAAGGTTGCACAAGTCACAAACCTAACCCGCACTGTTAAGCTCTTGAAAGAGAACGGATATTGGATATTCGGAGCGGATATGTCTGGTGATTTATACTATAACGCCCCGCTTGAGCGTCCGCTGGTGCTGGTTATAGGGGGAGAAGGAAGGGGGATAAGCCGACTTGTGAGAGAGAATTTGGACGGAACGATTTCAATCCCCCTGAAGGGAAAGATAAAATCTCTCAATGCTTCAAATGCGTGTGCAGTTCTTCTTTATGAGGTCGTAAGGAGAGAATCGGTTTAGAAAAGGGACGGTATGAAAGAATATCTTTATGTTGACGGCTACAATATAATTCACCAATGGGAAATTCTTGTTAAAGACCTTTCCGTTTCATTAGAAGAAGCCAGAAAACATTTGGAAGATATTTTGATTGAGCATATGCACCTTTCAGGGCAGATTATAGTTCTGGTTTATGATGGGCATATGGTAAAGGGGAATTTAGGAGAAAAATCAAAAAGAGAGGGAATGGAGATAGTCTTTACAAAAGAGCACGAAACTGCAGATTCGTACATAGAAAGGGAAATCTCAAATCTTTCACATGTAAGGAGAATAAGAGTGGCGACCTCCGATAATATGGAGCAGCAAATCATTTTAGGAAAGGGTGCGACCAGAATTTCCGCACAGGAACTCTATTACGAAGTGCACGACGGAAAAGATTTTTGGAGAAAAAAGCTTAATCGGGAAAAGCTTAAAAACGAATTGCACAGCGGAGGACTTTCTAAAAAAAATTTGGAATTTTTAAACAGTTTATTGGAGGGGGAGTAAAGTGGTGGGAGGTTGGCAGATAAAATAATTATCTACCGACCTCCCGATTTACTTTGCAGAGTTAATTCAATTTGCGTTCCGTCTTTTGAGCTTTTAACAACTTGGACATTTCCTCCGTGTTGGAGTGCAATTTCTTTTACAAGTGCAAGTCCAAGTCCCGCTCCTCCCATTTCACGGCTTCTTGATTTGTCCACTCTGAAAAAAGGTTCAAATATTTCCTCCCAATAGTCCTTTGAAATTCCCGAACCCGTGTCTGAAATAATCACATTTGCAAATCCGTTTTTCTCCTTAATCTCAACTGATACTTCTCCGCCTTTATGATTATATTTGACAGCGTTTTCTATGAGATTATAAATTGCTCGGTATATAAGAGTGTCATTGCCAACGATATGGGCGTTGCCGGATTTTTGTATAATCCGAACATTTTTTTTCTCCCCTAGAGATACCAAATCGCATATAACTTCTTCAGTCAGTTCCAAAAGAGAGATGTTGTCATTTTTTTTTGCAGATTGAAGTTCGGTCATCTCCAAAAGGACATCTATTACATGAGATAATCTGTCAGTTTGAGTTCTCACCATTCCAAATACTTCTTGGTAGTCATCATTTTTATGATTTTTATTTTTTTCAAACACTTCAAACTTGGTTCGCATAACTGCAAGGGGAGTGCGAAGCTCATGTGCGGCATTGGCTGAAAACTGTCTTTGAGCCGAGAAAGTGTCATTAAGTCTTTTAAGCATTCCGTTAAAAGCGTCGGTAAGGCGCACGATTTCTATGGAACTGCTTTTTAAGATAATTTCTTGCTGTAAGTTTTTAGCCTGAATATCTTCAAATTGCCTGCTTAGTTTTTGCAGAGGGAAAAACGCACGCCCTATTATAAAGTATATAGATGTGCTGATTACCAAAGTTATAATTAAGGTTATAAGAATGCTTTTGCCCCAAAATTCCGCTTGTGTGTTTTTTACTATGTCGGAAATAATAGCTTTTGAATCTAAATACAGTTCGATATTGTCAGAGTAATCCGCCGAAAGTTCGGGTTGTGGAATTATTTCTATTGCCGAATTTTCTATCCTGTCCATATAGATTATAGCGGATCTGCTTATAAAGTAGCTTAGAGTCAGGCAGGCGACAACTACCATAAATGCGGTCGTCAATGTGAGTTTCCACTGGAGCGAGAGTTTTTCTTTCATTTTGTACTTCCTATAACATAACCTTGCCCGATGCGGTTTGTAATCGGATCATATCCTAGAGCCGCTCTAAGTTTTTTTCTAAGTGCCGAAATATGCACACGAATTGAATTGCTGAAGCTGTCAATACTTCCGTCCCACACGTGTTCTATAAGCTCTTCCTGACTTACTATGCGTTCCTGATTTAGCATAAGATATTCCAAAAGCCCAAGTTCTTTTCTGGTGAGAGAGAGTTCTTTGCCTTTTGCAAGTGTTGTGCGATTCTTTGTGTCAAGGGATAATTCTCCGCATTCAAGTATAAGATTGTTTTGAATTACTCGGCGTCTTGTAAGACTTCTCACACGAGCTTCGAGTTCCTCAAAATGGAAAGGTTTGCAGAGGTAGTCATTCGCTCCCTCGTCAAGCCCTTTAATTTTATCTTGAAGCTGTCCCCTTGCGGAAAGTATAAGTATGCTTGTTTCGGAGTCATCTTTTCTGATATTTTTAAGCACTTCCATTCCGTCCATTCCCGGCAGATTCAAATCCAATATTATAAGATCATAGTTTTCATAAAGTGCCATATCCCAAGCGTCCTCCCCGTCAAAACAGGTGTCCACTTCATAGCCGTCAAGTCTAAGTCCTTTTGCAATCGTTTCGCAGAGGTTTTTTTCGTCCTCAACCACCAATATTCTCATATTTTGCTCCTTTCTTTTAAGGGCATTATAACATAATATAAAAAAAGATCCCGAACATATAATATTTTTCTAAGGTTGTGCTAGGATTTCAAGACACTTATTGTCTGTAGATTTTTTTGTGTAAATTCGTACAATTGCGTCATCTGTGGAGGTGCAGCTTTTATGGACATATTAAAGGTATTTGGCAGAAATTTAAGAAAGTATCGTAAAGAAAAAGGTATATCTCAAGAAAAACTTGCTGAAATGGCAGGTTTGCACAGAACATACATAAGTGATATTGAAAGATTTCAAAGAAGTATTTCACTTAACAATATTCAAAGGATTGCAGATGCGCTTGAGATTAAAACTTATAAATTATTAAAGGAGGAAGATTAAAATGGCAAGGAATAATGAGTCAATTGGAGTTTCCGCAGAAGTTGCAATTGCAAAAAGTTATGGAGTTGAAGTTGATGTCGATTATGCAAATCGTTCCGAGCAGGCAATAGTGGACTTGCTTATTAGAGATGATAATGTGATTAAAATATTTGAGAGAGAATGCATTCCTGCACCCATAAAGCATACAGCCGGAGCGCAGAATCCGGTTGATTTTATTTTACGAGGTGGAAAAACACTTTCAGTAAAAACAAATCAGGGAAAATTAGGTAAAGTTGCACCTCAAGTAATTGGTCAACCAACAGCAGAAACATATTTTTTACATCTGGAAAGATATGGTATAGTCGATTAATTTACCACTACGCACATGAATCCTCACGCAGTATATAGTCC
>CAUVKI010000046.1:0-14224 GCA_963552605.1 uncultured Tissierellia bacterium | reverse complement strand
CCCTCAAATGTCGCTTGTATCTTCGTCATGTCAAATCCCATCGGGAATCCTTTGACTTTTCCGGTATAAAACTTGCTTTTAAATATTATGACTGATATAATCAGCGTGGAAATTTTATTTTGAAGGGAGACGAAAAAATTGGGAGAAAAAAATGACGGTCGAAGAGGCTCAATAGGAAAGGTGCTTGCCGTGACCATTATCGCTTTGCTGGTTGTGGTGATGGGGATAAAGACCGTGCTTGATGCTTCTCAGAGTTATAGAGTGGCTGTGGATGAGGCAAATCAGCTGAAACTTGAGACTGCAAAGAAATTCGGGCAAAGAATGGAAAAAAGGCTTAATGCGACCTATACCGCTACAATGGACATAGCAGCTTTTGCTCAGAGCATAATCGCATATGTTCCCAAGGAGATGAGGGATAGGGAGATGGTTTCAAAAGCAGTTTCCGAAGTGGAGGATCAAAATTTACTTATTGAAGGAGCGGGGATTTTCTTTGAGCCGAATGCTTTTGACGGCAAAGACAGCTTAAACAAACGAAAGGATAACCCTGACGGAAGGTTCTGCATTTACTCAACTAATGACGGAAAGATATCCAATTTTCCGGGATATGCGGAAAAAGAATGGTATAAAGAGACTATGAAATCCGGAAAGGTATATCTTTCGGAACCCTACCGTGATAACAATGGAAAATTGCTTATAACCTATTCCGCTCCGGTAAGGGATTCTTCGGGAAAAATTGTGGGAGTTTCAACATCCGATTTGAATGTGGGTGATGTGCAGTCCGCTTTGTCTGAAGAATTTAATGATGCCAAAGATTATATGGTGCTTTATTCCGAGAAGGGTACCGTAGTTGCCCACTCGGTAAAACCCGATCTTATCCTTTCAAATATCTTGGAAAAATCTCCTGAGGTAAAGAGAAGCCTTCAAAAAATAAGCTCCGGTGAGTATGATGAAATGATTGCGAAGTCTCCAATAACCGAAAAAAAATCGCAGATTATATATGTTCCCGTTAATACAAATACCGACATTAAGTGGGCATTCGGCTCCTGCATTGAATATAACTATATGACCAAAAGTGCAAGGAGCGGAGTGTTAAGAAATATTATTTTGAGTGCTATTGCCGTTATATTGATTGCGACGGCGATTATGATTTTGACAAAGAGAAAAATCACCAAACCCCTTTCCATTTTAAGCGTTGCCGTGGAAAGAATTGCAAATTACGATCTCAATCTTGATGACTTGGTGGCTGAGGCAAGCAAGTATAAAGATAACAATGATGAAATTGGAGCGTTGATTAGATCCAATGCTCAGATGAAAGATAATATAGTCGAAATTATCACCAATATCACAAATCACTCCCAAAATACCGCAGCTACTGCAGAGGAGCTTACAGCGACGGCTCAATCCACTTCCGAGTCATCCGTTGAAGTGGCGTCGGCGGTAAATAATATTGCGGAGGGTGCGACGAACCAAGCCCAAGACACTCAGATGGCTGCGGAGAGCATAGATCATGTGAATGCGGCGGTGAGCGATATGGTTCAGGAGCTTGAGCAACTTATAAATGCCGTAAACACCATTGAAGAGCTGAAGAACGACGGTTTGGTTTCTCTTAACGAATTGATTGACGCAACTAACAGATCGGCAGAGGCAGCTTCAAAGGTTACGGAATCAATTGCAGCTACCAACAAGAGCGCAGAGGATATAGCAAAGGCTTCGGAGATGATACAATCTATTTCCGATCAGACCAATCTTTTGGCACTCAATGCCGCAATCGAAGCAGCGAGAGCCGGGGAAGCGGGAAGAGGCTTTGCGGTGGTAGCTGAAGAAATAAGAAAACTTGCGGAAGAGTCCGCAGGCTTTACGGGAGAAATCAGAAAGGTAATAGAAGGACTTAAGGAGAAAACTCAAAGCACTGTGATTACGATGTCGGAAGTGCATGAAGTCGTATCTTTACAGATGCAGAAAATGAAGGACACTGAAAATAAGTTTGATGACATTGCTCAGAATGTGGACACCAGCAAGACAATGGTTGATGCACTTCACGAAAAATCTCAAGGAATAATAGAGAGTAATAATCAGATTGTATCGGTGGTGCAAAATCTTTCGGCGATTGCACAGGAAAATGCCGCAACCACCGAGGAAGCAAGTGCATCGGTCGATACTCAAGTGCAGTCGATTAACGACATTTCAGACGCAAGTGAAAATCTCGCCCATATAGCAACGGAAATGCAAGAGGAAGTTGCAAAATTCAGACTGTGATAAGAAATTGGATTAAACAAAAAAGAGCCGTCGCACTAAATGCGACGGCTCTTTTTTGTTTTTTCAATCGGACAAACCGACCGTAGTGCTGAAATCGCTATTTCTTTCAATCAGCTCCTCAAAAGTTCCGCTGTCTAAAACTTTTCCGTCCTGAATGAACACCACTCTGTCCGCCTGCTTTATGGTAGAGAGACGGTGAGCAATCATCAAAGTGTATTTGCCTTTTTTTAACTCGGTGAGTGCTTCATTGACAAGCTGCTCATTAACTCCGTCCAAGTTGGCGGTGATTTCATCTAATAATAAGATCTTTCCGGGTCTTAGGAAACCCCTTGCAATCGACAATCGCTGTTTTTCCCCTCCGGAAAGCCTTAACCCTCTTTCTCCCACCTTTGTCTTAAGCCCGTCTTTTAAATTCATCACAAAATCATAGGCGTTAGCTTTTTTTAATGCAGCCTCAATCTCTTTTGTGGTCGCATTACGATTGGCAAATCTCAAATTCTCTTCCACAGTTTGATTAAAGAGATAAGTTTCCTGAGGCACCACAATCATTTCATCTCTTAACCTCTTCAGAGGGATTTCCCGAATATCCGTACCGTAAATGGAAATCGTGCCTGAATCAATATCCCAAAATCTTTGCAAAAGCTTAATAGATGTCGATTTTCCACAGCCCGATTTTCCCACCAAGACCACTGTTTCGTCCTGATTGACCTGAAAGCTCAATCCTTTCAAAATATTATTCCGATTGCCTTCATCGTCTTTGAACGAAAACGAAACATCATCAAAAACAATTCCCTTTTGCCCATCGGAAAATGTTTCAACCTTACCGTCGTCTGAAACTACCGGTTCTTCGTGCAAAAATCTAAACACACGCTCGGAAGCTGCAAAGATAACTCCGTAATTGGAGCTCATAGAAAGAGTTTCCTGAAGCGGACCGTAGATCAAAGCAGCACAAGAGATTAAAGGCAAAATCCATTCCGCTCCATATTTTCCTTCCTTATAAAAATGGAGGATTAGTATTGTCGCACAAAGGGAAGAAATCCCCATCACTAAACCTACCAAACGATTTTCCTCGGTCATACGCTCATGATAATTATGATTGGCTTGGTTAAATGCATCGTTTTTTTCAAATAATTTTTTAGTATATACTCCTTGCCATTGAAATGAGATTATGTCCTTAAGTCCCTGTATGCCGTCAATGACGACGGAGCTTAGTTTACCGTATTCCTTTCTGACTGCCTGACCCTGTTCATTTGATTTTTGGCTGTAAAAAATCGGAATGGCAATCATAACAGCTATAAAGACCAAGAGCAGCACCGCAATCCAAATAGAAAATTGTGCCAATAAAACCAGCGACATAATCGGCAATACGACCGCCACAAAAATCTGCACCGTCACATGTGCATAAAACCACTCCAAGATTTCGATATCCTCCAAAATAACGGATATGATATTGCCGGAGGACTTGCTTTCAAGTCCCGCAGGCGCAATTTCCGTAAGTTTTTCGTAGGATAAATTTCTAAGATGGGTTAAAATGCGATATGCAACATCGTGAGAAATCAGAATATCCAAATAATTAAGCACTGCCATACCTACAACCATACCTAAAACAATCAAAATAGGCTCTGCCGTATCCGTTAAATGCCCAAGCAGAGCTTGAGAGAATACATATGATGTTGTAAGTCCCAATGCAATCGGAAGCGCCTTATATAAAAAATGTATGATTAAGGCAAGAAACATCTGAATACGGTATCCCTTTAGGTATTCGGATAAGAGGAACACATATTTTATCCGTTTCATTTAATCATCCCCCTTACAAACTCGGCGTATAAGGGTTTTTGAAGCAGCTCCTTGTGACTTCCCCTCTCGATAATCTCGCCGTTCTTCAAGAAACAAATTTCATCGGCATTTTCTATGGTCTGAAGTCTGTGGGCAATAATTAAAACAGCTTTTTCCGCCTTAATCTCCGCCAATATCTCCTGTATATACCGTTCATTCTCCCGATCCAAAGAAGAGGTGGCTTCATCAAAGATAAAAAGCGGCGCATCTTTGAGGAAAGCACGGGCAATCGCAATTCTCTGTCTCTCACCCGTAGAGAGCAAGCTCCCTAATTCTTGGGTCTTAGTGTTAAACCCTTCCGCAAGGCTCATAATAAAATCATAAATTCTCGCTTTTTTCGCAGCCAGATGAATTTCTTCTTCGTCCGCATCCCATTTCCCAATGCGTATATTGTCTTCTATGGTGCCGGAAAAAAGGTGATGATCCTGCCACACCGCCGATATACAATTTGAAAATGTACTTGATTCTTGCGATTGATTTAAGGTGACAGTACCTTCCCTAGGCTCGTAAAATCCCGCAACAAGTCCCGCAATCGTAGATTTGCCTCCCCCCGATGACCCGACCAAGGCAAGGGTCTTTCCGAGATTAAGCGATAGATTTATATGCTTGAGCGCATCTTTCGGTTCACCCGCATAGCGAAAGGATACATCTTTAAAAATAAGTTCAGCCGACTTCACACTTTCAATCTTTCCATCCAAATATTTTTCCAATTCCTTTCGACCGACAAGTTTTTCGGGAATCCTCTCATTTGATAATACATAATCAGGGTGTTTACTCAAAAAATCGTCTATCCAATAGGAACCTGAAACACCTCCAAATCCGATATGCCAAGCGTTGATTAAATGAAGCATAGGTCCGAATGCCGCACCTATGGCAAAATATGCAAAGAGCAGATATTGACTGTCGAAATTCCCCTTTGTGGTTCGCCACGCCAAAATCACAATGGTCAATGCCGTTCCTATTCGGGCGAAAAACTCCAAGAAACAACCCTCCGTCATCGTAATCTTAAGATGGTTCATAATAGCTTTACGGACTTGTTCTCCGAGCTTCTTGATAAAATCCGAATAATCCTCATCCGCATTGAGTGCCTTAAGTGTCACCATTCCCTGTACACCGTCCAAACACTCGCTGTAATAACGGGAATGCCACGCAAGCTCGTCTTCGCCCCTCTCCCTCATAATTTTGAAAAACATCATCGGAATTATGAGCATCATCACAAGTGCAATCAATGCCGCAGCACCTGTCACAATATCCAATTTGAATAGGAATATAATGAACAGCAAAGCGTTAAGAACGGAACTGATAGCCGTGGGAAGGTATGATGTATAATACATAGTCAGCGACTCCACCCTTGCCGTAAGAACGGAAGCAAGATTTCCCGTTCGCTCCGAATTGACATATGCAGGTCCCAAAAGAAAGAGCTGCTGAAGCACTTGAGTGCGCACATAGTCTTTAATCCCGATGGATACACGCATTATGACCTTAAAGCTCATTTTTCTAAGCATAAAACCTACTGCGATAAGACACAATATGGCGAGAATAATCCATTGGATTTGCGAATTAAAGCCTTGACTTCTTATCCGGTAACTTATCAAAAGGGCGGACAAAAGCCCTATGGCGGAGCTGATCAAAATCATTAACAAACCGCTTAAAACGGCAACTGCAACATTTCCTAAAGACCCTTTCATAAACTTGATTAACGCCTTATTTATAAACATAGTTCACTCCTTATACGCAGATTGAGTATACTTAATGAAAGCTCCATCGCTTGAGTCAACCACCTGACCGTGAATATGAAAAATATCCTTGAGTATTTCCTCATGAATTACTTCACGTGCCGTACCCTCCGAAATCACACGCCCCTCATTTAAAAGGACCACATGGTCGCAAAATTTCAATGCCAAGTTCAGGTCATGTATTGCACCTATCATAGTTAAATCCATACCGCAAAGCACTTCTAAAATCTTATATTGATAACCTATATCCAGATGATTGGTCACCTCGTCCAAGACAAGGAGGTTTGTTTCCTGAGCCAATGCCCGAGCGACAAGCACCCTTTGTTTTTCTCCTCCGGATAGGGTCTTGAAAAATCTCTTCCCGTAATTTTGGAGTCCCAAAAGCTTCAAATATTTTTCGATAATCTGAAGGTCGCTGTTTAAGTGCTGTCGTTTATCAAAAAAACTATGATAGGGAAAGCGTCCCATCATCACCACATCTTCCACGGTATAATCAAAATCGCTGTTGTTTTCTTGGGGCAAAACCGCCATACGACGGGCAACCGACTTGGACGACATACCAAAAATCGGTTGCCCGTCCAAATAGACGCAACCCTCGGTGGGTTTAAGCACCCTGTAAATATTTTTCAGAAGTGTAGATTTACCGCTGCCGTTCGGTCCGATAATGCCCGTGAAAGATTGAGAGGGAAAAGAAACATCAACTCCGTTCAAAATATTTTTTTTCCCTATACTGTAAGTAAGACCTTGCACATCTATACGGCTCATGATCCCGCCCCCTTACTGCTCCTGTTCATAATATACAAGAAGAAGGGTACGCCGATAAGTGCCGTAAGTACGCCAATCGGTAATTCCTGCGGTGCCGCTATTGTACGTGAAAATGTATCAGCCCAAATCAAAAATAAAGAGCCGAGAAGTGCCGAGGCAGGAAGCATCTTACTGTGGTTGGTTCCGACAATTCTCCTGACCACATGCGGAATGATAAGTCCTACAAACCCGATACTTCCGCTGACGGACACAAACACTCCGACAAGCAGGGAAGATGTGAGAAATAAAATCCTAACCACGTTTTTTATGTCAACGCCCAAGATAGTCGCCGTATCTTCGCCCATAGATAGGAGATTTAAATGTTCACGCAGCACATAGGAAACAACCAACCCCAAGATATACACAATAAAGAGCGGCAGTATATGCTCCCATCTTACACTTCCCAAAGAGCCCATCATCCAAAAAGTAATCCCCATAACCTTCTCACGATTTTGTGCAAAGGCGATAATCAATGATGTGAGTGCTGATGAGAGCATAGAAATTGCCACTCCGGTGAGAATTAATGACGCTTGGGAATGGTGCTTTCTCAAAGATAAAATGTACACGACAGCCGTCACCGTCATAGCTCCGATAAAAGCAAAAATGCCGATTTTGAACCCTACAAAGTTCAAAAAAGCTATCGAAAAAGCGGCAAAAAGCCCTGCCCCCGATTGAATGCCGAGGGTGTAGGGCTCTGCCATAATATTACCTGTAATCGCTTGAATGATTGCCCCCGTGAGAGCAAGTCCGCCGCCAATCGCAATCGCCGCCAAGATACGAGGAAGTCTTAAATTCCAAACAATAGTCTGAAGTGTCTGGTGCTCTAAAGCCTCTCCTCCTAAGAGCTGATAACGATAAACCGAAAGCACATCTCCAAAAGAAAATTCCGCAACGCCGAAAAAAGTAGCTAAGGGGATTGAGAACACAATTAAGAACAATAACACCGCACAAAGCAATTTACAGTTCACGTTCATATTACTTCGCCGCTCGAATCTCTTTAATTTTAGCTTGAATTCTTTCCGCCGCATCGAACACTTGCAAGCCCGGGAAAACTTCGGCTAAGGATACAACGACAAAATGATCGTTTTTGATGGCATCGACATTTGCCAATGCCGGATGTTCCTTTAACGTTTTAATTTTATCTTCCGCCGTACCCATCATTTCAGTAGCATATTCATGAACAACAATCAATTCGGGGTTTCTAACTGCAATATCCTCCCAATTTACACCCGCAAAGTCTTTGTCCAAATCTTCATAGACATTCTTTCCCCCTGCCAGTCGAAAAATATCATTTTCAATCCCGCTACCTGCCACATAAGCCTGCTTGTCACCGCTGTCATATCCCATCACTCGAACTTCCCTACCGGCAGATGCCTTTTTCAATGCCTCTTCCCGCTCCCGACACTTCGCAATCAAAGCTTTCGCCTCTTCCTCTTTATGGAAGATTTTCCCCAAATCGGTAATGTCCGTATAGACATCGCCGATTGAAGGCTTTTCAGAGCAAGTGCCGGTCATGCAATAGACCGGAATATTCTCTTTTTCAATGTCCTTTAGAGCAAAAGATCCGTTTTCGTTAAGGGCGTATATGGTTCCATAAACAAAATCGGGCTGATGGGAGAGAATTAATTCCAAAGTCGGCAATCCTTTAATCATACTGTCAAGCTTTGAGAGTTTCTCCCGATATTCAGGCAGGCAATCTTCATATCCGAAATCTGATACTGCCACGCTTAGAATTTTATCTTCCAAGCCCAACGCCAATAGGATCGTAGTCGGACCCAATTCAATTGAAACCGCTCTTTCCGGAATTTTTTCATAAGTGGTGGTGTGTCCGAAATTTTCAATAACCACTTTCCCATCTTCATCGGAAGCTTGTTCTTTATCATCGGAAACCTCTTCTTTTTCCGACCCTGTCGTTTCAGATTGCTTAACATCAGCCGTGTCGGTATCCTTCGACCCTTCTCCTTTTTCACCGCAAGCCGAAATAAAAATCATCACCATGACAAGCCCCAACAACACCAATTTTTTTCTCATCTTCATTTCCTCCATAAATTTCATTTCATATGTCTCTAGTGAGGATAAATCCCCATATAGAGTTCTTCATAGGACGGCTCCTTATCCGAATACCCCATACTTTTTTGGAATGTATACATTCTTGGACTCACTGCCACAAAAGGCGTTCCCAGAACTTGTGTCGGAGAAGTTATCATCACTTTCACCACAGGCACACCGAAAAAATTTCTGGTCAAGTCATAATATACGACTTCTATCTTTGGATAAAGACGGGTTAGACTCTCCACCGTATTCTTTAAGATATCCTTTACCGAAGGAAGCTCAGGTCGGGTGTATTTGTCCAGAGAAATAAATGATTCATTTGCATCCACTTTAATATCTTTTTGAATCAAGTAATGCAAGTTATAAATTGAGTCCGTGCCGTTTCTCATATACTGAAATCCAGGTTTCTGATATTTAGTTTTTTTGGTAAAACCTTCATTTTTGATCGATTGCACTGCTTCGGTTATTGAACGCTCCAATGCAATTTCCGGATCATAGGCTGAGCCCATTCCGTTGAAAGCATAGCTACGGTAATTCTCCGGAAAGACAATCCAAGCCCTAAATGTAGGAAAGTTGAAATCATTTGTATAATCTCTAACAACCACATCGTAACCCATATCTTTGATTTGATGCACCTTAGCTTTCAAATTCTCGTTGTGTGATGACTCAATATCCACAAGCGGAAGCTTAATCGGATTCCCCTGTCCTATCATCCAGGCATCATGCTCTATATTTTCATACAAACCTTGCAGCAAAGCATCTTCAAGAGTTGCACCGGCAGCAAGTCCTGTGGAAGAATTCGGCAAAAAAGTTCCCTTAAAACGGGTAGGAGTCATAAAAACCATCGATGCCGGGATAAGAACCTTTTTGTTATCTAAAACGGTATGACCTGCAACCCAATCGATCTCCATATCAGAGGTCAATTGGTCAAACCCTGCATCTTTAAGCACAATACTATCACATATGCTTTGCAAGTCTATTGCCACATCCTGAACTTTTTTATACTGTGCAACGACAATCTCCTCTTCTCCGAAGTAACGTGAACTCAATCGTTCAAAAATCTCAAAAGCGCAGGAAAAATAGGCTTGCTCCACCGTAATACCTTTTCCGTGAGACTCTTCAGAAGAAAATAAATATGATGTGCTGTTGTGATGAGACGCAGATAACTCTGCATGAAACACAGGGATAACATCTTTAAGTGGATAATCTTCAGCCTGTTTGATTTCTATAGAAAGACCACTGTTATCTAATGCGTTGGAGATGAGTTTTTTTGTCTCCTGTGAGGAAACACTGCGAAGTCCTCCCACATTATACTCGATAACTTTGCCCTTACTTTCATCTATTTCACTCGGCAAATCTTTTTTGCCAAATTCCTCAAATGAAATGTGATGCTTGTTGAACGCATGGCAACACCCACAACTGCTGTTCGCAACGAACATTTTCTTTTGCTGATCATTGTTCTCATCTACTCGAAATACATGTTGCCTTCCAACAAGATCATATATACCATCTTTCTTTATGATTTTGTTCAATTCTTGCTGTATCACATAAGATAAGTAATAAAAAAAATCTTCATGCTCTTCTCCGTAATTTTTGCGATTTAACACTTTTATATTGCTTATGGCTTGATAACTTTCATCTGTGTTCAAATCAAGATCAACCGCTGTAGCCCTATGTGTTAAATAACATTGAAAGCATTGTGTTTTCTGCGGAATTACCATCGGACCGCATAAGATATCCTCACCTTCGGCATACACAAACAAGTAGGGGGAGTCTTGTGCATAAAGCTGTTTATTCAATTCCAAAAACTGCCCATAAGTAACTGACTCTAACACGACTAGAATGGCATCCCCATTTAACTTTTGATTCGAAAACTCTGTCAATTCAATTGCCTCAACCACACCTTTAAGTTTATTACGAAGCAATCCGTACAGAGACCCTGAATAGATAACGGATGTATTTACGTCGCAAGTTTGTTCGATTGCACCGGCATCCTCTTGCTTGATATCAATTACACCTTCGTCCAACAAGACTTGATAAAATGATTGAATTTCTTCTTCTGAAAATCTGTCATTAAAATGCTCTATGACATATTCCAAAGACTTACCCTGAGATACATCTAAAAATTCCATCAGTATCGCATAATCGCAGTTGATCAGCTTAAATTCATCATTTATATAAGCCAAGCACTCATTATCTTTGATTTTCTCAATTGACATAGTCGTATTCGTTTTAATCATTTTTCTTCCTTTCCATCACAAACCCTTCTCAAGCTCAATGAAACTTTAAATTTTACATGAGAAAAATGGAATAAATATCCCTTATTTTGACATACAGCTCGACTTTCTTATGGAATTTTTCCACTAAAATCGTTCTTTAAAATTAGTAAAACTGCGCAATTGGGGCTTCGGCAAAGCACCGAAGCCCCCTCGCAACACACCGTGTCAAGAAACTTCTAATACGATGCAAACATCAGAATCGCCAACGAATCTTCGTCGACAATTTCCCTTATTCGTAGATGCACTCAATGCAGCACAGGTCATTTATATGATGATCCGATTGCACATCATGTCGCTCCACTTCTCTCTTGACAGTGATCTTCATCGTTACACCTCCTTACACAATATTATTTGGATTTCACTTCCCGTCCAGCTAAATTATATTAGACTGAACTTATAATAAGTGTAGCATAACTTTTCATCTGTGTCAAATTTATTTTTGACTTACACGGAAATAATTTTCAAAAAATAAAAATTTGAACCCTACAAAATTCAAAAAAGCTATCGAAAAAGCGGCAAAAAGCCCTGCCCCCGATTGAATGCCGAGGGTGTAGGGCTCTGCCATAATATTACCTGTAATCGCTTGAATGATTGCCCCCGTGAGAGCAAGTCCGCCGCCAATCGCAATCGCCGCCAAGATACGAGGAAGTCTTAAATTCCAAACAATAGTCTGAAGTGTCTGGTGCTCTAAAGCCTCTCCTCCTAAGAGCTGATAACGATAAACCGAAAGCACATCTCCAAAAGAAAATTCCGCAACGCCGAAAAAAGTAGCTAAGGGGATTGAGAACACAATTAAGAACAATAACACCGCACAAAGCAATTTACAGTTCACGTTCATATTACTTCGCCGCTCGAATCTCTTTAATTTTAGCTTGAATTCTTTCCGCCGCATCGAACACTTGCAAGCCCGGGAAAACTTCGGCTAAGGATACAACGACAAAATGATCGTTTTTGATGGCATCGACATTTGCCAATGCCGGATGTTCCTTTAACGTTTTAATTTTATCTTCCGCCGTACCGACTTCCTCAACAGCATATTCATGAACAACAATCACTTCGGGGTTTCTAACTGCATCAAAAAAAGGTGATTAGATTTCTCTCTAACCACCTTCTCATACAGTTACTTTAAATTTTCTTATCACTTTACATTATGCCGCATTCTCTCAATATTTTATCTATAATCTCCCATACTGTGAGTGAGGGATTTTCTTTGTAATACTCATATCCCTCGTGATTCTTAAGTTTGTAGATTTCTTCGTTGTCTTTCATAATTGCTTTAGATCTTTCAACCGCAGAAATTACATCTTCAATGGTAAGGTTTTGCAAAATCCTCTTTTTGAAATTATCTTCATTCTTGTATTCTTGCAAATCCTTAAACTTTTCGCCATAAGCGTTATTCAAATCAGGTATATATTCTTTGCATTTAGTTTTCCTTCCATTGCAGTCTGCTTTGTGCAAAATCATCCAAAGCTCAAAAGTCAAATTACTATAACCCAACTTGTAAACAATGTTTTTGTCAAGATCTTGTGCTTCCTTCATACGTTTTAAAGTTTTACGAAAACCCTTCTCATGATCGGTAGCTTCACTTTCTATATCAAAAATATGAGTGATCTCGATATTTCCAATGGGAGATAGATTTTTTACTCGCGACACCGGATCTCTCTTTATCTTAGAATCAAACTTCACATTGTATTTCGACCTCAAATCAGAATTTATAGTCTTTTGCAACCAATCCAAGTACCATTTTTCCGTCTCGCCTTCCACTGAAAAATAATATTTCCTCGTTTCTTTTCGCATCATTACACCTCTTTTTCATTCTTCAAAAAGTTCTCAAAAATCGGTGTAAAATCAATATCTCTGATTGCGCCGTATCGATCTTTAAAGTAATTTTTCATATAGTCTTCGTTCTTACGCTCCTCTGTCTCAAAGTCAGATAGAGAATAATGCGTACTGCAGTGAATCTCATCGTCTCGCTCAACAAACTTTATTTCGTCCCGTCGAAATAAATTCGAATTCAAAAAAATGGGATTATGTGTATTGAAGATCAGTTGTGCATGTTTCTTATTGATTTCATCGTTATGAAAAATATTTATGATGTTCATAAGTGCCATCGGATGTATAGAAGCATCAAACTCATCAACGACTAATGTCCCGCCGTTAAACAGTGCATTCAGTATAATTAGGAACATATTTACAAAACGTATAGTACCATAAGATTCAAATAATTCTGCCGGTATTGCCACACCCTTTTCTTTAAACACAGAAGAAAGTCTTGTTTTTTTATCTTGATCATATGTTACATATCCAAGAGCGTTAGAGTTTATTCCGAATAATTCTGCGGCTTCATTTATTGTTTTATCTATTTCAGTATCAGTAAACGGGTTCAACTGCATGGAGTCTGCGCGAAAAACAACCATAAACTTGTTGTTAAGCCAATTTGAAATAATATTTACAATATTTGCACTGAACATATTCTTGAAACCATTCATCAGAAACAATTCTTTCTCATTCAAATTGCTTTTGGCAACAGCAGTCACACCCTCTTTACCTTCATTAAATCCCGTGACGAGATAATCTTTAATGAAATCAAGAGGAGGAATCTCAAGTTGTTTTTCTCTGTGAAACACTGTTTCCTCATTAACTTTCAAAGTTTCACCGGATATCTTTCGATTATATCTCGAATCCAAAAATTCTCCAATATCCATAGAAAATGAATATTCGATAAGAATTCCCCGTTCTGTAAATTTAATGGAGAACTTGACGGGTTCCGCGTCCGTATGAGTATTATTGGGAATTAATTCCAGTGCAGCAGATGATATATTTGGAGAAAATTTTTCAACATTGCGAATGTGTCCTCGGAGAACGATGTTTTTAAATGTATCCATCGCACCAATAATATTCGTTTTTCCTGATGCGTTTGAACCGTATATAACTGCCGAACTTAACCCCTTGTAAGTTTGCTCATCAATCTCTTCACATAAAACACTATAATCAAGCTCTTTTTGTTTCGGTGACGGTATCATTGAAAAGATTAATTCATCCTTAAAGGATTTATAATTAGTCACTCTAAACTCCAATAGCATATTATTTCCCTCCATTTTGAAAAATCTGCACTTTTATTATAACTCAATTCCCATATAAGTCAATCGACTATAATTCAATGCCCACGACAGATGAAAAAATATACTTCGGGAGCGGGTTTTCCTCCGGAAAACCGAATCTTCGACAGTCTGGGTCAATCCGGAGAAACCATCATTGCAA
>CAUVKI010000045.1:0-14568 GCA_963552605.1 uncultured Tissierellia bacterium | reverse complement strand
AATCAGATTTGGATTGGAAATGCTTATGACGCATTTTTTGTCGGAAGATTTTTCTCCCTCTTATCTTGATATCGCCTGCTCGGTTAAGTCGGAAGAATATTATGTAAATATGATGATTGCTTGGTTTTTTGCAACGGCTTTGGCTAAACAATGGGACAGCACAATTTTATATCTGGAAACCTCGAAACTTTCAAATTGGGTGCATAATAAAACCATTCAAAAGTCTTGCGAGAGTTTCAGAATATCAGATGAGCAAAAGAAATATTTAAAAACATTGAAATTATAGGGGGAGTCGATGGAATACGATTTGGGATTTACAAAAGGAGACAATTGGTTTCGTTTAAGAGCCGCCGCAATAATAATCGAGGACGGCTGTGTCCTCTTGGCTTCAAATGACAAAGAAGATTTTTTTTATAGCGTCGGAGGAGGAGTACATATGAATGAAACCATAGAAGAAGCCGTTATAAGAGAGGTTATTGAGGAAACGGGTGTCCGCTATGAAATAGATAGACTTGCCGTTATTCACGAAAATTTTTGGACAGGACACGGAGTATATGACAAGGGTTTACATTGCCACGAGCTCGCTTTCTATTTTATGATGAAACCCAGAGGAACAAAAGAGCTCTTTACGGACAGCCGCACAAGATTTGATGACAAAGAGTATGTGCATTGGATTTCGATTGATAAATTGGACGGCACAAAAAAGTATCCGACTTTTCTGAAAGACTATCTAAGCCGAGAGCATACCGGAATTGAGCATATTATCACTTATGAGAAATAAGAAATAAAAAACGGAGAGGATTTAACTCTCCGCTTTTTTTATACCAATCTCCCTTAACAAGTCTCTGCCTTTTTTGTACCTATTTTAATTTCCCCTCCTCAAATATTTAAATTATTCTTCCTTCCCCAGATAGTTTAGCGCATTTATATTTGATATTCGGTAAATTTATAGAATGCCGGCATTAATATTATATCATTTAAAAGTAGTTCGTTTTTTTTTTTTTTTTTTTGATTTATAAATATCACTAACAATGCTATAATACATCGAAGGTTTTTAAGAAAGTCATTTTTTTTAAGAGAGGTGTAATCAATGATAGATTTGTCATATCCCTATGATTGGAGAGAGGTTATTAGAAATAAAATAAAATACAAAAAGCAATTACTATCCGAGAAATGTGATTTTTTAAAGAAAAGGATAGCGATACTTTCAGGATCGACTGTGGGAGAGTTAAAGGATGTTTTGGAACTTTTTTTATTAAATCAGGGGATTGAGCCGGAATTTTATGAAGGTTCTTATGGGAGATTTTTTGAAGATGCTGTGTTTGAAAATCCAAGTTTAGATAAATTCCAACCCGATTTGATTTACATTCACACTTCAGTGAAAAATATTGATTTCCCTAGGGTTAAAACTTCTGAAAGTGAAGTGGAAAGTTTTCTTGAACAAACTATCTCCCGATTTGAAAAAGTTTGGCAAGAGCTTGAGAAAAAATATTCCTGTCCAATTATTCAAAACAACGTTGAAGAACTTCCCTATCGACTATTTGGGAATACCGAAGCGGTTCACAAAAACGGTTGGATACGATTTGTGTGGAAGCTTAATGAAATTTTTTCGGAGTATGCTCGCACACATTCTAATTTTTTTATTGATGACATTCATTGGCAATCGGCTTGTGTTGGCTTTGAGCGTTGGTTTGATGACAAGCTTTGGTATTTATATAAGTATCCGTTCAGCTTGGAGGCGTCGTGCTCAGTAGCTTTTAATCTTTCAAACATTGTAAAATCTTTGTACGGAAAGAACAAAAAAGCGTTGATTTGCGATTTGGACAACACATTATGGGGAGGAGTGATAGGAGATGACGGGGCGGAAAATATTCGTTTGAGTCGGGAGGAGCCTTCCGGTATGCCCTACCGCGATCTGCAGAAAGTGCTTCTTAATTTATTCGATATGGGAGTTATGTTGAATGTTTGCTCCAAAAATGATGAGGATAAAGCACGAGCGGGATTAAAACACCCCAACTCCGTTTTGCAGGAAGATAATTTTATTTATTTTGTTGCGAACTGGGAGAATAAAGATCTGAACATCTCCTCTATTATAAAGTCGTTAAATATTATGCCGGATGCGGCGGTATTTTTGGACGACAATCCTATGGAAAGAGAATTGGTAAAGGCGGGAAACCCGGATGTGGAGATTCCCGTGTTTGACAGACCCGAGAATTATGTTAAAACGCTGCTAAATGCTTCATACTTTGAAGTTACCGGACTATCAGATGAGGATAAGAAACGAAATTCATATTACATCAGCGATAAAAAACGAAAGTTTGCCAAAGCGGATTTCACCGATTATGAATCCTATTTGAAATCGCTAAGGATGAAGACAACCATCAGACAGGTGAATGAGAAAAATTTAGGGCGATTTGTGCAACTTGTAAATAAGACAAACCAATTCAATATGACAGGAATACGGATAACGGAAGAGGAGCTTAGAAAAATGCTCAATAGTTCTGAAAATATCGTTTTAACTGCGGATTTGTCGGATAAGTTCGGGGACAATGGAATTGTGTCTTGTCTATTTGCTAAAAAGACAAGTGAAGCAATTCAGATCATAAATTGGGTGATGAGCTGTCGGGTTTTCAAAAGAGATTTGGAGAAGGCGGTATTTGATTATTTGGTTGACAGGTGTTTTAAATCGAAGTTGAAAAAAATTCGGGGAGAAGTTGTAAAGACCAAGAAAAACGCTTTTTGCCAGTCGATTTATTCGGAGCTAGGGTTCAGTTTATCTGAAAGCAGCATGTGGATCTATGAAATCGGAGAAACTTATACTCCCAAAAATACGGTTATGGAGGTTGAATATGAATAGAGAGGAAGTATTAAACAGACTTCAAAAAATTTTTAGAGAGCTTTTTGACGATGAAACGATGATTTTGACGGAAGAATTAAAAGCTGATGATTTGGAGAAATGGGACTCAATCCAACATATAAGCATTTTAACGGAAGTGAGCGAAGAGTTTGGAATTTCCTTTTCTATGGATGAACTTCAAAATATTTCAAGCGTGCGGGACATAGTGGAAGGTGTGTTGAAGAAATGAAACAAAAGACAATATCCCTAAGAGAAATCGAAGATGGCGATTTGCAGGAAATTATGGAATGGAGAACCGATCCTGAAATCACCAAATATATGTTCACGGATCCCAAACTTGATATAGAGAGTCAAAGGAAATGGCTTAGCAGAATTTCTTCAGATCCAAGCGTTAAATATAGGTTGATTGAAATTGACGGGAAATCGGCAGGGGTCATAAGCTTAAATGGTTTAGAAAATCCCGACGGAGTGGTGATGTGGTCTTATTACATCGGGAATAAAAAACTTAGAAGCATTGATGCCGCATTGTCATTGGAGATGAGTTTATATGATTATGCTTTAATTTCTTTGGGAAAAAACAGCGTTGTGGCAGATGTTCTCTCCCTTAACAAGGGAGTAATTAAACTACATGAACTTTGTGGCTGTGTTCTGAAAGAAGAAAAGAAAAGATATATCGAAAAAAATGGGATTTGGTATGATGTTTCTTTTCAGGAAATGACTGTTGAACGCTGGAAAAATTTGCGTAAGTATAGAAACTATCAAAGAATTGATTTCAATGATATTTTACCGAAAAAGTAATATTAGACCTATTTTTATAATTTTTTAAAGGCGCCTTCCGTCCGTTTCAAATGTGCCGGAGAAACATAAAGTTTAGTGCATTTTTCGTGATGTGTTCAGAGTTTTTTGTTGATACTTTTGCTGATAACCGTTATAATTGTCTAAGATGTCAAGACTTTGGATAAAACAAAAGGAAAAAATCATGAAAAAATTTTCTATAATTGCGGCGATGGCTTTCGGACTTGAAGCGGTATGCAAGAGGGAGTTAATCGCTTTGGGTTTTTCGGATGCAAGGATTTCCGACAACAAGATTTATTTTACGGGCGGTTGGGACGCAATTTGCAAGGCAAACCTTTGGCTTAGAACTGCCGACAGGATTTTGATAGAGCTTGCGAGTTTCAAAGCTCTAAGCTTTGAGGAATTATTTCAGGGCGTGAAAAAAATTCCGTGGGAGGATTTAATACCCTATGACGGAAATTTTTTGGTGGACGGCTCATCGGTTAAGAGTCAACTCTTCTCGATTTCCGACAGCCAAGCCGTTACGGAGAAGGCAATTGTTGAGAGATTAAAAACGGAATATCCCGACACCGATCGCTTCCCAAAGACGGGGGCACGCTACAAGATAAAGGTGTCTTTGCTTGAGGATATTGCAACGATTACCCTTGATACGACAGGAGAGAGTCTTCATAAGAGAGGATACAGAAAAAATCAGGCGGAGGCTCCGATAAAGGAAACTTTGGCAGCGGGGCTTGTGCTTTTGAGCTATTACAGACCGGAGAAAGAGTTTTTTGATCCTTTCTGCGGCTCAGGAACTATTTTGATTGAAGCTGCGATGATAGGAAAAAACATCGCTCCCGGATTGGACAGACATTTTGACTTTGAGGAATGGGATATTTTCGATAAGAAGATATTATTTTCCGAAAAGACCGCGGCGAGAAAAAAAAGTTATCCGATGAGGGAGCTGAGCATTTTCGGTTCGGATTCGGATCCGAAACTTGTCAAAATAGCAAGGGATAATATTAAGGCTCTGGGATTGGAAGATGATATAAGAATTTTAAAGAAAGATTTTAGAGATGTGAAGCTGGTTGACGACTATGGGGTTTTGGTTACAAATCCTCCCTACGGAAAGAGGATTTATGAGCTGAATGAAGTTGTGGAAATTGAAAAGGCTTTGGGAGAGAAGATGTCAAAGCTTCCCAAATGGTCGTGGTATGTGATTACGAGCGATTTGGAGCTTGAAAAAAATGTAAAGAGACAGGCTGACAGAAGACGAAAATTCTATAACGGAAATGTTCTCACATATTATTATCAGTTCTATGGCGAGAAGCCGCCAAAAAAGGAGTAGATATGAAAGATCTTTCCGATATTTTGCAAATTGCGGCAGAGTCTATCGAGGAAGGAGTGGCGGTCGTATCTGCGGACGGGGCTCTTCTTCAAAAAAATCGAAAAATGGCGTCTTATATGATGATGGAGGGATTTTATTCCGCAATCCTGAAACTTTCTTCAATTGCTTTCGATGAAAAAAGAGCGATAACGGGAGAACTCACCCGAGGGCGGGCAACAATGCTTGTCAAAGCCATTCCCTCAAAATCACTCGTGGTTATAATAACCAGAGAAGTATATTATTCAAGTATTGCTCCGGACACTCTGAGGGAAGATCTTGAGGAAGACTTGGAGTTTGCAAAAAGTATACAAAAAAGCATTCTACCCAGAAAGAAAATTTATGGAAATCTCGCAATGAGCTATCTTTATGAGCCGTCGGAATCTCTTTCGGGGGATATTTTCGATGTTTTTCAGTTGGATAACAGACGCATAGGAATGTATGTCGCCGATGTATCGGGACACGGTATAGCTGCGGCGATGATGACGATGTTTGTCAAACAGGCTTTTAATTCGGTAAGAACGGGAGAGATAAGTCCTTCCCGTACTCTGGAACTTTTATACGAGCGTTTTTATGAATTGAGACTTCCCGCAGAAAAATATATCACCTGCTTTTATGCCGTGTATGATATGGAAGAAGAACTTTTATACTATTCAAATGCCGGACACAACTGTCCTCCGCTTGTCTACTCCGACAATAAATGGAAAACTCTCGATATTACGGGTTATCCGATCTTTCGCCTATTTGCCGATGTAAATTATTCGGAGGAGTTTACCGCTTTTAAGAAAGGAAATAAGATACTTCTCTATACCGACGGCATTACGGAAAACAGAGATGATTTCGGGGAAATATTCGGGGAGGAGAGATTGTTTTCACTTGTGAAAAATACGACCGAGGGAATTTTGGAAAAGCTCAAAGCCGTTTCCGACGACCCCAGATGGATAGAGCATGAGGACGATTATGCGGCGGTGCTGATTGAAAGATTATAGGATTGAAAGGAAATAGAGCTATGAAAAAAGCCACAAAGAGGATTTTGGATTTATTAAGTTTCATTGATAATTCACAGACTGCGTATCAGGCGACGGAAAGGGAAGCCGAACTTTTGGACAAGGCGGACTTTACAGAAATTCTTCCGGAGGAGCATTGGGATTTATGCGAGGGGAAGAGCTACTATACGAAAGTTGACGGAACGGCTTTGATTGCATTCAGGACAGGGCATAAACCGGGTTTTAATATAATCGGGAGTCATAATGACTCTCCCTGCTTTAGAGTTAAGGATAATGCTTCCGTGAATAAAGAGGGATTGAGTTTACTAAATGTTGAGCCTTATGGCGGCGCAATTTTCAGAACATGGCTTGATCGACCGCTCTCCATAGCGGGCAGGGTGATTTTGAAGGGCAAGAATGAGGTTATCCGTAAAAATTTTAATATTGATAGAGATTTGATGATTATTCCGAGCCTCGCCATACATATGGACAGAGAGGTAAATAAAGAGGGAACAATCAAACCTCAGAAGATAATGCTTCCGATTTACGGAACGGCGGGAGAGAAAGAGCCGGCCTTTTATAAGCTTATATCGAAGGAACTGAATCTGAATGAGGAAGATATTTTAGGCACAGATGCCTTTCTTTACACAAGAGAAAA
Organism: uncultured Tissierellia bacterium; assembly: GCA_963552605.1. Taxonomy (GTDB): domain Bacteria; phylum Bacillota; class Clostridia; order Tissierellales; family Peptoniphilaceae; genus CAUVKI01. The sequence goes on along the minus strand of CAUVKI010000045.1, from coordinate 7,909 downwards.
GGGAACGATATTCGGAGAGAATGAAGAATTTTTCTCCGTGGGAAGAATAGATAATCTCGCAATGGCTCACGCAAGTTTGGTTTCATTGATTGAATCGGAAGCGGGAGAAAAAACGAATATCGTTGCAATAACCAACAATGAAGAAGTTGGAAGTCAAACATTAAGCGGAGCGGATTCGTTTCTTATCCGTGATGCGCTTGAGAGAATTTCGCTTGCTCTCGGATTTGAAAGGGCGGATTTTCTTTTAGCTCTAAAGAGGAGTTTTGTTATTTCAGCAGACGGAGCGCATGCCGTGCACCCCGCTCACCCCGATGTGTGCGATCCGACAAACAGACCGAAACTCAATGAAGGACCGGTGATAAAATTTTCAGCGGGAAAATCATACAGCACCGTAGCGGAAACTGCGGCAAAATTTTCCCTGCTTGCAAAAAAAGCTTCGGTGAAGATACAGAGCTTTTATAATCACTCGGACAGAAGAGGCGGCTCCACCATAGGTCCTATGACCGAAAGTATGACGGGTATTCCCACAGTTGATGTGGGAAATGCCATGCTCGGAATGCACTCCGCAAGAGAAACGGCAGGAGTGAAAGATCACGAGGCTATTATAAAGATTTTCAAGGAATTTTATAAATAATACCATTCTCCAAAAAAATTGCCTGCAATAAGCAGGCATTTTTTATTTGGAAATTTCTATATTTCCATCTTTGTATTCTATTATAACAATTTCGGATTCGTAGCTGTTTCCTCTGTTGTCTTTCATCTCGAACATCATAACAAAAGTGCCGTCGCCAAGGTCGATTTCTTCAAAAGCGGTTTTTTCGGTCACCTTTAATTTTTCAATCGGCATAAGTTCCGGCTCATCTGACGATTCATAGTCTTCCATCACATAGTGCAAAGGCTCAATCACATCTCCCGTCTTCAGAGCTCTTAAAAACTTATCCGTCATTCCGTTATCATCGATTGAGCGTCTTGCTCCCAAAATTTTATATTCTTCCGACTTAAAGTCATAAGAAACGGAAAGTACATATTTTTCTCCATTCAATAGTATCGGAACGGCATAGATTTGATAATTTTCGGTTTCGTCCGAAAGTTCCATATAGACCAAACACCCGTCAATACTTCCCCAGACTCCTCTGAAATTGTCTTTGAACACTCCGTTGTCCCAGTCGGAAATTATGTCATTGTCCTGCCCTAAGTATATCATCATATTGCTTTCATCATCAATATAGGCGAGGTTGAAATAAATTGAAGAGAGCTTGTCCGCTTTTTCTTTTCCCAAATTTAAAACTGCAACATTGTCATCGGTAATATCCACAGTGTGATCTTCATATTCTTCGGAACTGGGTGCGGAAATGGAGGAAAAAAAGCCGCCCGAACTCCCGGAAGTTTGCGGAGCCTGCGTTTCCTCTTTTGCATATTGAGTTAATTCATTGCTCGCCTCTCCCGTAAGAAGATAATCAAAGTAGTATGAAAAGGCGGGGCTTGCACTTATCTTTGAAAAAAAGGAAAAATCGTCATAGTCTCCGTTGTAGGAATAGTAGCAGGAGAGACCGGAGGATTTTTCCCTCAAGTCTCCGTTGATTTTATAGACAATGGCTTTATCCAAGGCTTCCAAAAGTTTTGCTCCGCTTTCGTAAAGCAATTCATCATCAACTGCGTTTCTTACCAAATCCCCCATATCAACCATATTGGTGTAGCCCTCGGAGTCATTATTTCCGCCATAGTTTTCGGCGGAGTAAGCCGAACGGGAAAATTCGGTAATATAACGCTCGTCCTCTCCCGCTGAAACAAGAACTTCCTTTCCAACGGCATTATACGCCTCAACCAAGTTTTTAACCTTGCTTAGATCCGTGACGGATAAAGTTACTCCGTCCTCCTGTCCGATGTCTTCACACCCCTTATAGAAGCTATCGCAAATCACTTTGCCAAGTTCCGCTCCGTCCATAGAGGGATTTTCAGCCAAAGCTTCAAAAAATAAATCATAACTCCAGCCGCAGCCCGGTTCCAATTCCTCTGAGGCAACCATATAGTTCGCATACTCGTCAAAGGTGTCCGCAACATCTATCGTTGCCATTAAACAGGTGTCAAAACCCACAAGTTCATATTTTTCTCCGGTGTTTTGCTCTTTGAATGCGGAAGATAATTCTGAAAGATTAAGCGAGTCAAAATCATAGAGTTCATCAAACGCAAGTCCCGATACGGAACCTCCGCCGTGGTTCCAAAACAAAACCGCCCGTTTATCGGCAGGATAGTTTTTGTTGCAAAAGCTTAGAAAATCCGATAGAGTTTCGGCACTTCCCATATTTGCGGAGGGAAGTTCTTCGATTATTTCAAGTCCTTCGGAGCTGTAAACCCCTCTTGTAAGTTTTTCCGCATCAAGGTCATTTTCCCAAGCGGAACTTCCTCCCGCCTCAAACACAACTTTTATATTTTTGGGAAGTTCCACGCTCATAAGTTCTTCCAAATCCGATGTGGCGCAGCCGTTTTCGCTCTCAAGGTCACTTCCGCAAATATACCAATAAAATACCCACGATTCATCACTATTTTTTTGGGATTTATTGGACTCATTACTCACAGTATTTTCCGAGAGAGTTTTTTCTTCATCTTCATCATCAGACAGGGCGAAAAAAGCGATTACTGCAACTACCACCAACGCTAAAATTATAAGAATTCCCTTATTGATTTTACCTTTCATAAATTCCTCCCCAATATGTAAAATAAAAGAGTGTCCAAAATATGGAACACTCTTTCACAATTACTTTTACAGCAAAGTGAAGCGAATTACAACTATTTTACTTCAGCTTCAGCCTCAAACGCTCCGTCTATAACTTGATCTGCAGGTGCAGACGCAAGTACGGCGAAACTTCCGTCCTCGGTGGTTAATTTAATAGCCTTTCTGTCACTGTCGGATACATCTTCAACCTGCACCTTAACCTCTCCACCTGTACTCTCATCTTTGATTCTCAGCCATCCGCCGTCCTCTTCTTCGATAGCACCGATATATGTCACACTTTGAGTTTTGTCAGCATTGACTATAAAAAGCAGTCCTTCGCTGACACTTTCGTCAACTGCCCAATAGAACTCGGAATCATCGTCACCTACACCAACATATCCGATTGTAAATCTTTCCTTAAGCGCAGTCAACAAATCATTTCCGCCGCCTTGATCCGAATCATCGCCATCATCTTCGGAATCGTCATCAGCATCAGCATCAGCCGAATTGTCTTTTTTCTCGGACTTACCGCTACCTGAACTGTCTTCCGATTTGTTCTGAGTCGTACCGCTGTCAGCCTCTTTGCCGCCCTTATCTCCTCCGCATGCGGAAAGTGCCGTTGCCACCATAAACAATGCAATAAGTAATGCTAAAAATTTTCTCTTCATTTTTTTCCTCCCAAAATCATAAGTTCAATGCTTCCAACTCACCGGCTGTCGCTTCAACCAGTTTTTCACACTGCTTCACTTTGCTTCCGAATACTCCGAACATACCGAACACACCGCCGGTCAATTCATCAATCACCATATTCCCCGCCATCTTTCCAACTCCCGCCTCTTGAGCTTTTTGGACGGAATATTTGGAAGATTTTTCACCAAAACCGGCTTTCATAACCCAAACCTGATTTTGTCTGTCAAGCGGCGGAAAAGTTATTATCTCAGCAGCTCCGTGCTTAGTGATCGAAGGTATTCCTGCGGAAAACTTCTCGCTTTTGATCTTATCGTAAAGCTCTTGAATCGAATACTCATTCTTGAACTTTACATTCTTTACCTTTACTCCCAGCATATTTAACCCCCTTTCTAAGATAACAATGGCGTAATTATATTCGAGCGAGAGAAAAAAACAATAACTTTATGCTGAATTGTCGTTTTTTTGTGCTTAACCGTAAATAAAAAAAGTTCAAAGTTCATATGATACTATTCTTCAATAGAAGTATGGTTATATCTATTTTTCGACCACAAAAATTCGTGTATCTTCTGCGGACTACAAATTGTTTATATCCATAATTCAAAGAAATAATAGTATGAGTCGGAAAAACTCAATGCCCCTCAAACTTTTTTTATTTAAAAATTCTATCTGCTCATCACTATCGAAGCAATGAATTTGGAATTGAAAACTCTAAATTCTGCAATGCCGTCGTATTTTTTTACAAGATAAGTCACACTTTCAATCCCTATTCCGTGTTGTTCTCCCTTAGAAGAAAGATATTCTTTATCGGCTCTGTTGATTTTATTTTCGTCGCAGGTGTTCTCCACCAGTACTCCAAAGGTGTTTCCCTTGTAGAAAAGTTTTACTTTGATTTCTTTTTTATCACTTTCCGCTCGATTGGAGCCTTCAATCGCATTTTCCAAAAGGTTACCTAAGAGAACCCATAGCTCCGAATCGGTGAGGATTAAATCCTTCGGGATTTTTGCGTCGATTGCTATATCTATTCCGAAATGATTGGATTTCTCATAGTAGTATGAAAGAATATTATGAACCGTGGTATTTTCGCAAAAGAGCAAGGTTTTATTTGTGGGCAATCCCTTGACAAGCTCATCAACATAAGATGTCAACCCTTCCATATCTTTTTTTTCAATATGAACCTTTATTGCCGTCAGATGATGTCTGATGTCGTGGCGGGCACGCTTAGTCTCCTCAATTTTTTGTGACAGATTTGAAAACTGCTCCTTTGATACCGCAAGCATAGTTTCCTGCAAATATTGGCGATGAGTCAGCATATCTATTTCCACCTGATTGTCCATTATGCGTTTTAGAAGAAAACAGACCAAAAGCGTCGTCAAAGCTCCGAATACACGAATTGCAAAAAGTGCCGCACCTACATTTTTTTCAACCGTGTTAATATGAAAGGCATCACTTAGTACCGATGAAGAAATTAAAACCATAAAAAATACCAATGCAACGATTATTGTACATATCCGAAGTATTTTTATATCCGTTTCATAGACCAGAGGTATTATCACTTTTTTTATGTAGCGAAGTGAAAAAAATATAAAAGTCGGAAGAATTAAAATCATCGTTAAGGTATAGACTCCATATTCCACCGGCAAATCAAAAAACAACTCGGACAGCAGACAGGCGGCTATCACAAATGATGAAACTATGAAGCTGAAAAACCAAACAAAAATATTTTTTACAAAATCTTCTTTTATAATTATCATAGATAGTAAAAAATAGAAAAAATAGCAGTTTCTCAAAAATTTATCTCTGTCGGAAATCCCCATAAAAGAACCATAAGAAGAAATATTATCGAAAATAAATGCTTCGATAACGGAGAGTAGCATAAAGATTATAAAAAATATTTTTTTGTTGATTCTTAGCTTATTGAAAAAAGGGTGATATCTCACATAGGCAAACGGAACAATCCCCAAGATAACATACAGGTAATTTGTTATATGATTCGCCATAGTCTAATCCCTCAAGTTTTTCATAAAGTAGTGATAATAAGCTTCTTTAATTTGTTTTCTGCCCTCTCGTCTTATGATTACTCTGGTTCCGTTTTCTAAAATAAAAGCGTCCTCCTCAACTTTAAGTACCCAATCAAAACACACAATGCAGTATCTATGACATTGGTAAAAATTTTCAAACTGCAAATGCCGTTTTGCTTCCGAAAGTGAGCAATTGGCGGAGATTATTTCGTCTTTTAGAATTATGTTTATGCCGTTTCTTCTGGTTTCTACGCACATAATTTCGTTTTTCTTTATTTTTAAAACATTTTTCCCGTCCGGAAAATAAATATAGCTCTCTTCACGCAAAAAAAGTTCTCTCAATCTATGAAGAGCCTGTGCAACTTTTTCTCTTGTAAGAGGTTTTAGGAGATAGTGAACGGCTTCCACATCGTAGCCTTCAGCAAAAAATTCCTCGCTCATTGTGGTAAAGATAATCTTTATATCCTCATCAATTTTTCTTATCTCCCTTGCCAGTTCCATTCCGCTCATATCCATATAGATATCCAAAAACACTGCGGAATATTTATCCTTCTCAAATGAGCTTAAAAATTCCTTTCCGCTTGAAAAGGCAAAAATATCCAAAAGGATCTGTTTATCCTCCTGCCAATTTATCAAAAGCTCCGCTGCATTATTTAAGTCCTTAATATCGTCGTCAACCAAGGCTATTTTCATTTCGTACCTCACTTGGGTTTTAATTATTAAAAAAATTCAGCACCACAGATTATAACATTTTTAAAGTTATGTTTGGGCAAAAAATGTGGTTTAAAAAAGCTCTCTCCTAATTTTGTTTAGGTGAGAGCTTTTTTATCTTAAGATATTTCTTACCATTCTTTATTTTTTTAAGCTTAAGGGCTGATCAAATCTGCTGACGAACAATTCGTTGGGAACGGGTGTGGGATAGATTTCATCAAAGCAACCCCTGCAAAATCCCGCTAAGGGGTCATCCGTGATTTTGAGCATATCCTCCATTTTTAGAAAACCTAAGGAATCGGCGGAAATGGATTTTCTTATTTCTTCAACGCTATTGGAAACGGCAATTAAATTTTCTTTCTTGTCAATATCCGTGCCGTAGTGACAAAGTCCGATAAAGGGCGGAGAAGATATTCTCATATGAACTTCTTTTGCTCCGAAATCTTTCAGAAGCTTTACTATTTTTTTTGAGGTGGTGCCTCTGACTATCGAATCATCAACCAGCACCAGTCGTTTCCCCTCAACCACCGCCCTTATCGGATTGAGTTTTATTTTTACCAAATCCTCACGCATTTCCTGCTTTGGAGCTATAAAGGTTCTCCCTATGTATTTGTTTTTTACAAAACCGGTTTCATAGGGAATACCCGACTCCTCGGAAAAACCTAAGGCAGCGTCGATACCTGAATCCGGTGCGCCTATAACTATATCCGCTTCCGCCGGAAAAGCTCTTGCCAAAAATTTTCCGGCATTAATTCTTGCCTTGTGAACGGAATAGCCCTCTATCTTGGAATCGGGTCTTCCAAAATAGATATATTCAAAAATACACAGTGCTCTTTCGGCTTTCCCGACGTGGTGAGTTATGCTTTGCACCCCGTCCTCGTTGATTACCAAAATTTCTCCGGGGCTTACATCTCTTACCAATCTCGCCCCCACCGATTCCAAAGCACAGCTCTCCGAGGCTATTATCTTAGTGCCGTCGTCAAGTTCTCCGTAGCACAGAGGACGAATGCCGTGCGGATCTCTTACTGCAAGGAGCTTTGTGGAAGTCATTATTCCCAAAGAATAGGCTCCCTCAAGGCGGGTCATCGCACAAGATACAGCCTCTTCTATGGAAGAAGTTTTTAACCTTTCTGAAATTATGACATGAGCTATCAGTTCGGCGTCCGAAGTCGTGGTGAATATGGAGCCTTTTAATTCCAAATTCTCCCTTATGGATTTTGAATTTGTGATGCAGCCGTTAATTCCTATTGCAATTCTTCCTTTTATGTGATTTGCGTCAATGGGTTGGGTGTTTTTTCTGTTATTGCTGTCCGAAGAAGCATATCTCACATGCCCCAGAGCAATTTTTCCTCTGCCCATTCCCTCAAGCACTTCGGGTTTAAAAACATCGCTCACAATTCCCAATTCCTTGTAGCCTTGGAAAACTCCGTCGCAATTTAATACTATACCGCAAGACTCCTGTCCTCTGTGCTGAAGTGCAAACAACCCATAGTAGACCGTATTTTGCAACTCTTTCTCAATCGGAGAATAAACCCCGAAAATACCGCATTCTTCGTGTAGCTCCTGCATTCTCTTTTCTCCTGATATAAGTTTTATTTATTAAACCTATTCGATAACTCAATTTTATTTGTTGTCCATAATCTTATGCCAACAAAATCCTTTGTATCTGTTCTTCAGACATACCGGCTCTTCTCATACTTTCTATAATCATATTTCTTTCTCTTTCCATTCCTTTTTCCATTCCCTCTTCAATCCCCTGTTCTCTTCCTTTTTCCAT
>CAUVKI010000044.1:0-14610 GCA_963552605.1 uncultured Tissierellia bacterium | reverse complement strand
AAGTTATAATAAACCTCAACGCTTTGTCCCTCTTTAAGAGATGAGATGGAGCTTTGCGTTCCCTCAAGCGTTATTTTGGTTTCGCCACTTACCGTAAATGTCTTTGTTGCACCTTTTTCGGTTTTTACTGTCAGCGAAGTACTCGACACGCTTGTTATAAGCCCCGACACCGATGCGGGCACAAGCTGTTCCTTGGGATCGGGATCGGGAGCCGGAGTGGGAACGGGTGCAGGTTTGGGAGCTGCACTTCCCATAGCATTGCTTCCCAGCGACAAAATTTTACTCATCTCCGCACGGGTAACAAAATCTCCGGGATAAAAATTCCCTGACACTCCTTTTTTCACCTTGCCCTCGGGAGTGAGAATTTGCATATCCAACAGCACCGAAATATACTTTTGCTTAATCGGGTTTATTTTATCCGCATCGCCGTAGGGAAGCGACACAACGGTCTTTTGCACCGCTTTGCTCTCAAGCTGCATTGCCTTTGCAAGATAGGTCATAGTATCTTCCCGATTGACATTTGCTTCAAACTTTTTATTGGTACGCAAAGTGGCAAGCTCGTTTAAATTCACAATTCCGTTATCTAAACAGTAAATCACATAGTTATGTGACCAAGAGGGCAGTGACTGCTTTAGCTGATCGATTGCGCCCTGACCATATTTGGTTATTGCATTTTGAGTTGCCGAGCCGTCCATAACATCTTTTGCGGAAAATTTAGAGTGGAATTTTGAAAGCACCGTCATAAGCTCAGTGAACTTAATATTGTCCTCGGGCTTAAATGAACCGTCGGTGTAGCCTTTAAGATATCCAAGCCCCGTCATATCCTGAATATAAGAGTTCGCCCAGTGTGTAGACTTGACATCGGGATAGCTCGCAGCATAGCTTACCGATTGAAGCAAGACAAAAAACAATAAAACCTTAAGTATTTTCTTCATACCTATTCCTCCTACTGATAAAATTCAAGTCTAAGTCTATGCTTTTTACAACTAAAAGTCAAGCCGTGTTATTTTACAAGTTCATTTCAAAAATAATGCAAACTTGATTTTCAAAATAACTTGTGTTATACTCCCGTCTAACGGGGGTGGTATTATGGCTGACGGGAGCAAAAATTCTTCCGACAAAAAATTCATCTTGTTGATTGTTTCTTTGATTGTTGTTTCCATTCTGCTCTTTCTCTTCTTTCAAAGGAGTATATCCAAGCAGCCGAGCAATATTTCTTATGTCACTGAAATTAAAGATATGCTTGTCAACACCAAAGACGACAAGCTGCATGTGAAGATGAGCGTGGATATTGAGTCGGAGAACAAAGAGCAATCTGAAAAACTGAGTGAAAAAAGCTCGGAGATCCGTGATAAGATAATGGAAATCGTTGAGGAGCTGGATAGTGATACGGCGACGCAGCCCAATATCACCGATGCTATCAAGAAGAAGATTAAATCGTACTTAGATGAGAATTATCCCGGTTCAAAAATAGTCGGGGTCTACTTCTCGGATTATATCACGCAATGACGGCGGAGCTTAAGGCTTTGTCGTTATTTTTTTAGGAGATGAAATGGCATCTATTTTATTTTATCAGCTATTGATTTTATTTTTGGTAATGCTTGCGGGATTTGTCGTATCGAAGGCAAAAATTTTAACTTCGGAACTGGCGTCGGGTATGGGCAATATTCTTATAAATCTCACAAGTCCCTGCCTGACATTTATGTCGTTTCAAATAAAACTTACGGATGAGCTCGGATCTCGAATGGTTAAAGCAGCTTTCTTAAGTTTTATGCTGGTCATTATCGCTGCGGTTATATCCTCTGTCGTGACTATAAAAATCAATTCGGACAGACGCGCGGTCATATGCTTCGCCTCGACTTTTTCAAACTGCGTCTTTATGGGCTTTCCTCTTATAAATGCCGTGTTCGGAGCGGAGGGAGTGATATATGCTTCGGTATATAACATAGCTTTTACTTTTTGTGTGTGGACATATGGAGATTTTATCCTTTCAGGTCAGAAAACTCTGAACCTAAAAATGATCATACAAAAGCTCATATTAAATCCTCCTCTCGTGGCAACTTATTTGGGGTTAATCTTCCTTTTTCTAAGGCTTGGCGTGCCCTCGTTTCTTGGAGATAGCTTAAATCTTTTGGGAGGAATGACGGGACCTATTTCCATGCTTATCTTGGGAGAGAATATTTCACGCATAAATTTCAAAAAAGCTTTCGCCAATTTGGATTTATACTTCGGAATTTTCCTGAAACTCATTTTAATTCCCATTGTGTCTATGATTTTTCTAAAATTGGTTCCCGATAAGGAGCTTTCAAGCGTGCTTTTTGTAATTGCGGCTATGCCCTCTGCAGTGATGACGGCGGTGCTCTCGGATAAATATAATCGTGAGCCGCTTTTTGCCTCCGAACTTACAGTTCTTACACATGTGTTGTGTATAGTGACCGTGCCTTTCTTATATAGATTTATGTGAGTGTGGGGAGTTTGAAAGCAAAATTGTTGTAAATATTTTTCAACAAATTCTTGACTTATATTTTACGGTGTGTTAGAATACCCCTCGTTGCGGAGGGGTATTTGCTCATGTGGCGCAATAGGTAGCGCACATGCATGGTAAGCATGAGGTCGGCGGTTCAAATCCGCCCATGAGCTTTCAAATTCTCCGGAGAATGGAGGTGCGAGATGTCTAAAAAATGTGAGATCTGCGGTAAGACTACCGGTTTTGGAAACAATGTGTCCTTTTCAATGAGACATTCCAAGAGAACTTGGAAACCCAATATCAGAAGGGTTAAAGCTTCGATAAACGGCGGTGTGAAGCGTATCAACATATGCACAAAATGTCTTAAGTCAGGAAGGATTGAACGAGCGTTATAAAAAGAGCTGCGAGAAATCACAGCTCTTTTTTTATTTCAAATTTGCAATAATCGATTGGTATTTTTCCGTTGCATTTACGGTAAGTCTGCGGGAATTTTCTTCAAGTTTTTCAATGTCGATTTCTATTCTCTCCGAGGGAAGGATTTCTCTGAAAGCTTTACCCCATTCTATTATGCAAACTCCGTCCCCGAAAAAATAATCGTCAAATCCCAAATCATCAAATGATGAAAGGTCATTTATTCTATAAAAATCAAAATGATAAAGAGGAATTTCTCCCTCGTGAATATTTAATATCGCAAAGGTGGGACTTTGTATATTTCCCCTAATCCCCATACCCTTGGCAATAAATTTTGAAAGGGTAGTTTTTCCCGCCCCAAGCTCTCCGTTTAACATTATAATTTCTCCGCCCGAAAGTTTTTTTCCCAAGACCTTTCCGAAGACTTCAAGCTCTTCAATATTTTTTATTCCTATTGTCATATGCACCCCGCCTTATAAAAAAATCGGAACTAAAATCGGCACTGCGAAGGAAAGTACCGCTCCGGAAATAAATGAATAAACCGTCATAGTCCCTAAGGTGCAACGGGAGATTAAAGGCAAGCACACATCCATAGCCGGCGCACCCGGAAGCGCCAAAGCTTCAACATAACCTATTTTTTGGACTACTATTGGAATTAGGAGCATTGAAAATATTTCTCTCATCACATTGTGTAAAAATGAAATTGCGCCTCCCGATATATGTCCCGCATCAATCATCAATGCGGCTCCCAAAGAATACCAGCCGAACCCTGCGCCTATTGCCATACTGTCTCTAATAGAAAGCGGAAGAATCAGTCCCGAAATAAAAGCTCCGACAAGAGTTCCCAATCCTATGGCTGTCGGTATAATCAAAACCTTAATCCCGACTTTTTTAAAATTTTCCATAATCTCTCCCGAAAGCCCCATATCCACTCCGACCAACAATAACAGAACACAAAGCTCAAGAGTGATTGCATTGGATAGAAAGTCGCTTAGAGTTTTAAAATCATCAAAAAAATTCCCTATCACAAAATGACCGCATAAAATTCCTACCACGACGAACAAAACAATAAGAAGCGTAAATTTATTTTGAACTGATTTTTCTCCTGAAACCTTTTCTTCAGGTTCCTCTTCTGAATTTTTTGCAACACCGTACTTATTAAGCTTCAATAATCTTCTTGCAATTGAGCAGAAAAAAATAGAACATAGAAAGACTATAAGAGTAAAAATCAAAGAATACAATCCGAACTTATCCAAATCCTTTACAAGCTCAGGATATGAGCCTATCTTAGTTCCCATTGTCATAATTAAAAGCAACACGGCAACATTCTGAAAAGTTCCCGTCCACTTAAGCTTATCACGATAGCTTCTCAAAAAATGTGCAATAAAATACCCGAGCGCACACAATCCCAAATACAAAATAATTGTAAACACAAAATCCCCTCCCTATCGTGTATTATTATATCAAATTTGACAACGTTTTCAAAACAGCATCAATCAGTTATAATATACTTGATTTGAAAAAATATGCTTGAATATAACAAATGATTTACCTGCTTTAAATATCGTTTTAGGGAGCTTAGTGCACATGAACTATATTGCATATGGAAATAAGAAAAACAAGTCCCTGTTATTTATTCACGGACTTGCTTCTACGTCGAAGTTATGCTTTGAATCGCTTCTGCCTTACTTACAGGATTATTATATAGTTCTTTGTGAACTTGATAGACATTGTGCCTTTAAACCGAATGATATGTTATCGCTAAAAGATAGTATCAATGATACAGTTTTTGCACGAGTACCCGAAAGAATATGCTCAAAAGCTGAAAATATTTTTGCAAGAATAAATTTGGAGAAATTATCAGCTCTTTTACCTAATGTCGCTGATTTCGATATTCATTCGGGGTCATACCGCATAATTTTTTGAATACGGCACCGAACTTTGCTTGACTCCTATAGCCGACTGCTATCGCAATATCCAATATTCTCATATCTTCTTTTTCTGTCAAATATTCCTTGGCTTTTCCTATGCGATATTCTTTCAGCCAAGTGTACATCGGTTTTCCATATAGGCTCTTGAAGCAATCTTTAAGGGCCGTCTGTGAAATATCAAACCGCTCTGACAACCACTTAATTGTGTAGTTCTTATCTATATTTTCGGAAATTAGTTTATGCACTGCTTGCGTTTTTTCTACCTTATCCTTGTAAAAGTATGAACCGCCTTCTTTTGTATTCTTTGCTTCGATTACGGACAGGCATACCAACAGTTCCAATACCTTGGCACGGAAATATGGGATTTTTGCACGGTCAGGAACCCTATACAAATCGGTAAACAGGCGTTTGAGAGTTTCTTCCTCCTGTATGATAAAATATCCGTCTTTGCCGCAGAATTTCTTTTGTATATTTAAAAGATTGATTGGAATACCTGACGCATTCTCGGTGAGTGCTTTTTCCGCCAATGAATTTACAAACCCGATTGTGATTCCGTGATAGTGATTAGTCGGAAAATAATTTATTCCCTTGTGATGAACACGAGAATCAATACAAATGTTGCCTGCCTTTTTTATATAATGCATTCCATTATCACATTCCATCGTAAGACTGCCCTCACGGCAATAATCCACTGCAAGCACCGTATTCACAGCCTGATATATAGAATGATAATGTGACATATGAAAATCGTTATACATAAGAAAAATGCCGTCAAAGACCTGATAAATAATCATATCTCCCTCGCCGGTTTCATTTTCCAATCGTATGACAACGCATTCCTCGGTCTGTGCCACCACGCGGTATTCTCCGATCTCTCCGAAATTATGGAGTGTATTCCATAGCTCACCCTGCACTTTACCGAAACTCTCCGTCTGCTCATAAAGAGATGGAGTATCATATTTCATGTTATACCTCCTAAATCCGAATAACATCATCACAGCAGTATTCAATGAATTCACTATCGTGTGTCACAGTGATTACTGTTATTTTTTCCTCTTTTAATCGATTCAGAATTTTAGCAACAGCGTGCATTTGTATGTGGTCTAATCCGCTTGTAGGCTCATCTAAAAGAAGAATTGGCAGTCTTGAGGCAATGGCGCATGCCAAGGCGAGTCTCTGCTTCTGACCGCCGGAAAGTGACATTGGATGTCTATCACAAAAAGTTTCCAGTCCGACCTCAGAGAGTATTTTTTTTGCTTCGTCTACTTTTTCTTTAGGCTGACTAATCAATACCTCATCAAGAACCGACTCTGCAAAAAGCTGATGATTTACATCTTGCATAACCATAAATATTTTGCCGATTCGTTTTTTACAAGTATAAGATATTCCATCTATAAGTACGATGCCGTTATTCTTTCTTATGCCGCATATACATTCCAAAAATGTGGTTTTCCCTGCGCCATTCGTACCGATAATCGCAGTCACTTTATCCTTTTGGATTTTCATTTCATTGATGGAGAAAATCTCACGCTTTTTGTCATAAGAGTAATAAAAATCTTTAAGCAATATATAATCGTCCAAGTTTTTATTGGTTCTTACCAGACTTGTCGGTGCTACTCTTTTAAGAGATCGCATACCGAATCGTGTTGTGTCATAATCCGTAAAACAGTTAATTTCATTTTTTGCTATTTCTTTCTTGAATGTGCCGTTATCCAGAATGATCACCCTATCTGCCAGATCCCAAACATAGTTGATGCGATGCTCCGCAATCAGAACAGTTTTTCCCGTGTTTTTCCAACATATAATCAATTCCCGAAGGTTCTCTGCCGCTTCGTAATCCAGATTTGCTGAAGGTTCATCCAAAAGAATAATTTCCGGCGCAAGGACATCAATTGAAGCACAGGCGATTTTTTGCTTTTCACCACCGGAAAGTTCAAAAATACTTCTATCCATCAACGGTTCGATATGAAAATTTCTTACGGTTCGGCTAATTCGATTCAATATTTCCCGTTTAGGCAATGCAAGGTTCTCCAATCCGAATGCAAGTTCGTCGGTAGTATCAACATTGAAAAACTGTGAACGCGGATTTTGAAAAACCGTACCGATTACTCCGACCTTATCTTCAATTCCGCCCTCCTGTATATCTTGACCATCTATATATATGCCGCCTTCGATTTTTCCACTGTAAAACTCCGGTATCAACCCGTTTAATAGCCTTAAAAGTGTGGATTTTCCACATCCTGAAGCTCCTGTTATAAGGACACATTCTCCATTTTTCACAGTCAAAGAGAAGTCGTTAAGGCTCTTTATCTCCGGCGTCGCATCGTAGGAGAAGCTGACATTATTAAATTCAATCATGCAAACACCCCCAAAAACCAATAAATCAATGTCGATGCCACAAGTGTAAAAATTACATAATCCGCCCATCCTAATCCAATATGACAAATGTTTGTCCGATTTTTTTGTTTTCCGAGTCCCCTTGTAAGTGCTGAAGCTGACAATTCTTCTCCTATCTTAGCTACGCATGTAATGATGGGAACAATTCGGTATTCCAACATCTTCCCGACTTTCCCCCCTCCGAATCGAATTCCTCGCATTTTCATAGCTGCACGGATAGAATCATTTTCCTCACGAATAGTCGGAAAAAGACGAAACATTACACACATAGGTATTGTCAGTGCGTCCGGCATATGCAATTTGTCCATTGTTGCCTTAAATTCGCTGACAGTGGTTGTATTTATTACATATGCTCCTATCATATAGGCGGGAAGAAAGCGATTGACAACCATAATGACAATGAGCAGAATATTTGCCAATGCACCCTTCGTATATGGAAATACGGCACACTCAAAAAAGTAAATCGCACCGAGAACGAGTAATCCGACAATGCAGGTTTTATACCGCTTTGCTGTAAATAAGAGTAAAAACGGAAGAAAGGCAAATACGACTCGAAACCAAAATAACCTATCTCCTCCGGCTGTCGCCAAAACAAAAACTGCTTCTACAAAAATGAGAAGCAGTTTTGTCCTGGGATCAAGCAGGCTTTTTTTTCTGCGTGGTGTCCATATATCTTCAATCATACAATGCCCGCCCTTTCAAAATGTTTTTTTAACAGAGCCTTGCCGATAAAGCCACCGATAATGCCACAGATAAAAGTCGCAATCAGCAGAACAAAAAACATCCAGTTAGGCGTAAGCTTTACGACAGCATCGATGTATTCCTGCCCATAGCTCTTTCTATCCGCAAAATACTGAGCCCTTTGCAAAAATAACGGCAGATAGTTTCCGCACGCCCAAAGAGGAAAAAAACCGGCTGTAATAATAGCAGAATATGCACTCTTATATCCACCATTCCGATAAACCAGTTCTGCAATAATTCCCGTCATGATGGAAAAAGGAATCGGCATCCATGTCATACCGGTTACGAACATCAAAATACCCATAATCAGACTCATAATTAGAATCATACCGGGCTTTTTAACCTTAGTAAGGAAGAGCATAAACGGAATGCCGCCGATAATTCCAATCATAGAGGAAAGCAGTATAAGGAAAATCGGAATGAGCCCGGTCATAGCCAACGCCATAACAACAACAAAATATATTGCCGCATAGATACCGATGTTGATGAGATCTCTGCCGTTTAATTTGTTTCCTGATTCTTGTTTACTCATAAAAGTTTAGTCCTTTCTAATTTTATTCAGTTAGATACTGCTGATGTGTATGATAGCACGGAGTTTTGTATTTGTATATCCCGTTTGGACATTCTTAGGCTGTTTAGTTGAAAATTTTTGCTGAAATGACAAAATAAAAGGCTAAACTCAACAAACAAAACGTTGAAGTTCAGCCTTTTATTTTTCTGATTTTTTTTAAATATCTACTTACGGGTAAGCCGTCTTAAATCTTAAGATCTACGACCTCACCCACTGTTTTAAGTAAAGTTCCCGAGCTTAAGAGCTTTGTCGATTTCTCAAGTTCGTTATAAATCTCTATGTCCTTATCGTTTTCAATGAAATCAATGCTTTCTCTTACCACATCATATGCCCTTTGAGTGCCTTTGCCAAGAGTCAGTCCCGGTGAGAGTTCTTTTCTGAAATCCAAAGCCTGCACGGCTGCCAAAAGTTCGGTTGCAAGAATTCTTCTCGAATTTTTCACGACTTCTCTCGCTTTTCTGGCTGCAATGGTACCCATAGAAACAAAATCTTCTTGGTTCTCGCAGGACGGAATACTATCCACCGATGCGGGGTGAGCAAGGATTTTATTTTCACTTGCCAATGCCGCCGCTGCATATTGAGTGATCATAAATCCTGAATTAAGTCCGGGGTGCTTTACCAAAAATGCGGGAAAATCCGAAAGCTGATGATTAACCAATCTCTCAAGTCTTCTTTCCGACACCGCCCCTATTTCCGATACTGCAATTGTCAGGAAGTCAAAAGGCTGAGCCATAAGTTCCCCGTGAAAATTCCCTCCGGAGATGACTTCGTCTTCGCTGAATATAACGGGATTGTCCGTTGCGGAATTGATCTCTATCTCGACTTTTTCCGCCACATAGTTAATGCTGTCTTTCGATGCACCGTGAATTTGCGGTATACATCTTAATGAATAGCCATCCTGCACTCTTATTTCCGCCATATGTGTGAGAAGTGTGGAATTTTCGGTAAGATTGCAGATATTTTTTGCAGTGGTCAAAGCCCCCTTATGAGGTCTTACCAAATGCAGCTTTTCATAGAAAGGATCTATAATCCCCCTGTGAGCTTCCAGCGATAAAGCTCCCATTATGTCTGCTTCCTTTGAAAGATTTATTGCATCATACACGGCAAGGGCACCTATGGCGGTCAAAACGCTTGTGCCGTTTATAAGAGCAAGTCCCTCTTTCGCTTTGAGTTTAATTGTGTTTATCCCCGCTCTTTTCATCGCCTCATTTCCGGACAGGAGTTCTCCTTTGTAATACGCCTTTCCGAGTCCGAGCATAGGAAGCACCATATGAGAAATCGGAGCAAGGTCACCGCTTGCGCCCAAAGAACCTTTTTCGGGAATAAATGGAACAACATTTTTATTAAGCATTTCAATCAGGATATCAAGGGTTTCCACGCAAACTCCCGACACACCTTTCAAAAGGGAGTTCACTCTTATGAGCATAATCGCGCGAACTTCATCTTCCGAAAGGGGGGTTCCGTATCCCGTTGAATGAGTGCGTATCAAATTCTCCTGCAATTGCTCGGATTGTTCGGTGGTGATAAACACATTACACAGCGAACCGAATCCGGTTGTAATTCCATATACCACCCTTTCCTTACTTACAATTTCATCTACAATCTTTCTGGATTGTCTGACTTTTTTAAGAGCTTCCTCCGCAATTTCCACCTCTTCGTGCTTTCGTGCAACATTGATTAAATCCTCAAGAGTTAAATCCAGTCCCGTAAGACGAATTTTCATTGTCGTTGCCTCCTTTGACATTCTACAAACTTTATTCATATTTTAGCGACCGCTAATCTAAAAAAAATCTATTTTTATAAATATAAAAAATATGAAAAATTTTCACTCTACTATGTATCGATAAAGTTATGATTTTAATTTTGAAATTTTACTTAAAAACAAAGTATGCGTAAGTCAAAAATTCGTCTTAACAAAAAATAAAAGCCAAAACAAACGCATTTTGGCTTTTTCATAATCTATTTTCGGATATGAGAAAAATTATACTTAAACCTCACTATGTGGAATAATGTTTTGACACAAACCGAAAACGCAGTTTCCAAATCCAGATTCATACTTGAAGCTGCAACTTGATATAACTCAATTTGACTTTTAAGCTCGAAAATAAGCTCTTCGGGCGGAGGGATTTTCACTTCCGTCATCTTTAGTTCAATGCGGTAAGATTTAAAAAAATCATCAAGTTTTTTCTCATAGCGGATATGGTCTGCGGGTCTTACCAACCCTTTCGCACGATGTACCTTGCAGGAATAATCCGTCAGGTAGTGAAGCACATATCCCGCTTCAAGCATAGTTTTGCAAGGTTTTTCACTTATGTATTCCTCTATCCTCCTGAGAATTTCCCTTCCGCTCTTTACGTAATAATGAGGAAGCAGAAAAACGTCCAATGAGCGATCCGGTTTGACCGAACCCTTCAAAATTTCCAGTCTCTCTCTGTCCGATAAATTCCATTGCGGAAGTTTTTTTTCTACTCTTTCTATCACGAGCCTTGTCAATTCTCGATGTGTTTCCGCTTGCACCCTCAGCCTCCCCGCTTTTTTCGCAATATACATAGATGTCTTTTAACTTTCTGCCTATCGAGGACAGATCTCTTTCCTTTGCAAGGAGCAATCCTTGTTTTGTCAAATCCTTTTTTTCTCCGTTAAGCATTTCTCTTAAAGTTATTTCAAATTGAGCCTTGGTTTTCGCCTTATAGACATTTTCACCGTCCAAAAGCCAATTTTCATACACCGGAATATCTCTCACCAGAATAGGAACTTCCGATGCCAAAGCCTCAAGCACGACTATTCCCTCCGTTTCCTCGTGGCTTAAAAACAAAAACACATCGCTTCCCTGATAGGCATCTCTTAAATTTTCTCTATCCACAAATCCCGCAAACTTTACATTTGTCGAGGCATTTTTCATCTTGTCTTTAATGTTTTGAGGCACAAGAGAGGGTTTGGTATAACCGAACCAATAAAAATCAACATCCGGAAAATTCTTTGCAATGTCTATGAAATCCGAAATTCCCTTTCTCTCAATTGTATGCCCCACAGAAATCACAACTTTTTTATCTTTGGGAATATCGTATTTTTTGCGAAACCTATCCCTTGCCTTTTTGTTTTTCTTATAGAACTTGGTGTCGATACCGTTTGAAAGACTTACTATGGGCTTATCAATCGTGTTGTAGCTTTCAAGGAGCTGCTTGGAATACTCTGTGGGAGTTACTATTATATCGGAGGTGTTATAGCAGGTAGTGATCCACCTCTTAAAGAAAGGCGCAAGAAAATTTGAAAGCACAAATGAATTTCTGAAATCTTCCATTGTGGAATGAGCGTAATAAACCACGGGAACTTTTTTAAGTTTGGCAAGTTTTCCGGCAATATAGGCATTTGGAAGTACCGTGTTAATTTGCACAAGATCATGTTCTTCCCACGAACTCGTCGTGTAATCAATTCCCAAATCGGAGAGGGTTTGCTTTTGGTGCTCCACCGCAACCCCCACACCACTTTTTTCAATAAGCTTATTAAGTCCTGAGTACAGCAATACTTTCATAAAAAGTCCTCCTAGAATACAAATGAGAGCAAGTTTTTCAATCCGAAGGTGTAGACAAATAGCGAAATGGGTTTGCCTAAGAGAATTATGGTTGAAAAAGTCGCAAGAGACATCGAAGTGGTGCCTGCAAGATAGCAGAGAAAATCATCAGGTGCCAGAGGTAAAAATATTGATAGCGCAAAGGCTTTCGTAAAGCCTTTTTTTTGGGTCATACTGTGATATTTCTCTACGAGTTTTCCTCCAAAAAGTGCAGTTAAAAATGGTCTGCCATACCTCTTGGCTATCAGAAATGCTAAAATCGAACCCAAACTTATTCCTATGTAATTATATAGGAAACCCCAACCCGGTCCGAACACCAAAACTCCGACCACCAACCCCAATGCAAAGGGAAGAATGGGGATTACCACCTGCAAAGCCTGAATTCCTATAAATATCAAAGGGGCAAATCCCTTAAATTCCATTAGAAATATTTTCAATTTTTCTTCGGAGCTGAACAGTCCGGTTTTAAAACCGTATATTATAAACGCCGCACAAAATACCGTGGCAATTATGGTTGAAGCTTTCAGAATTATTTTTTTTATTTCCGTCATTTTCATAGTATTCCTCCGTCCGACTTGAGATTACCTCTTACTATTTTACAACAGTATCTCACATCATCCTTATTATAGTTGTATCTATCTGAATATGCCAGAAAAAATAATTTACAAATTTCTAAAAAAACACTTCCTATAGAATAAAAAAAACCTCCCTGAATGGGAGATTTCTCAGTTGCTCATAATCGAATATATGGCGGAGAATAAAAAACCTCCAACCATTATCAAGGCAATTATAAGCACAATCGTTCTTATAAGCTTCTTATTCATAGCACCCTCCTTAATTTTATTGTTGTATTATCGGTTGCATTAAGTTATTATATTAGCATAGGAGGTAGTAATTATGAAAATAAAATTTGAACAACCGGAATCGGCATCAGCAAAGGCGCATCTCATTTTTTCGGATATAAAATCGGATTGCGCGGAAATCGAGAAATTTAAAGAAAAAAAGGTGTTTTCCGCCAAAAAGGGAGAGGTGTTTTCCGATCAGTTTTCGGATTCTCCGATTCTGTATGTGGGGCTTGGAGAGAGGAAAAAATTATCACTCGAGGTTTTAAGGCTTGCGGGATTTTCTCTTGCAAAAGAGGCGCAAAGACTTAAACTTAAAACCCTATCAATGAAAATTCCTTCATTGCCCTCGTCCGAAGAGGAAGATAAAAAAATTTGCTACGGAAAAACCTGCAAGGCGATTGCTGAAGGATTTTTTCAGGCACAAACCGTAACGGACAGATATAAGACGGAAAAAGAAACTAAGACTTTGGAAACGGTTTATTTTGAACTTGAGAAGAAACCCGAGAGAGTGGCGGAGCTTGTGGCGGAGCTTGAACAGGTTATGTATGGGGTGGAAAGTTGCAGAAGACTTCTGAATGAGCGTTCAAACACTATGACTCCTTCAATACTTGCACAGGAAGCGAAAAAAATTCTTGAACCTTTGGGGGTTGAGGTTGAAATTTTCGACAAAAAGAAACTTGAAGCTTTAAAAACTGCCGCATTTTTGGAAGTTGCAAGAGGTTCAGATGAAGAACCGAAGGGAATTGTGATGAGGTGGAAAGGCAATCCTTCGTCGGACGAAAAAATCGGGTTGGTCGGAAAAGGATTGACCTATGATGCCGGAGGTTATTGCATAAAGACTCCCGACGGTATGTCAACAATGCACACCGATATGGGGGGAGCTGCGGCGGTAATAGGTGCGATGGAAGCCATAGCGAGAAATAAATTGAATGTTAATGTCACCGCCGTGTCATTTGCCTGCGAAAATCTTATTTCAGGCAGTGCATATAAGACGGGGGATATAATCTTATCTATGAAAGGCACGACTATATATATAGGGAACACCGATGCCGAGGGACGCTTGACTTTGGCGGACGCTCTATACTATATGGCAACCATAGAAAAACCTGCACGAATTATAGATTTGGCGACTCTTACCGGTGCGGTGGTGGTGGCGCTTGGAAACATAACCACCGGAGTGGTTTCAAATGACCGAAACTTTGCTGCGGATTTTGTTAAGCACGGCGAGCTTACCGGAGAGGCTTTCCACATACTTCCCTTAAACGACGATTATCGTGAAATGGTTAAGCATGATACGGCGGATATAAGTAATATGGCAAAAAACGGTTCGGGTGCGGGTTCGATTACCGCAGGAGCTTTCCTTGAGAATTTTGTTGAAGGAGTGCCTTGGATTCACTTGGACATTGCAGGCACTGCCGACGGTAAGGCGAGGGGATATCTTCCCAACGGAGCACACGGAGTACCTGTAAAAACTCTATATTCATATATCAAAACCCTTGATCCCAAGAATGGAGCTCATCACTGCGAGCAATAAAGAGTTTACTCGAAAGCAGATGTTTTAAAAAAATAAAATGGCTAAACTTCAACATTTTAATTGTTGAGTTTAGCCATTTGTTTTGCTCTTATACTAAAATTCTATAAATTTATTGAATATCAAATATAAATATGCTAAACTA
>CAUVKI010000043.1:0-14931 GCA_963552605.1 uncultured Tissierellia bacterium | reverse complement strand
AGAAATAATTAAGCGTTATCACTGCCTGAATGAATTGTGCTGTGATAGTGGCAAGTGCAGCACCTTCAATGGCATATTCACCCATAACGGTCATTAAGATCGGATCAAGTATGATATTAAGCAAAGCACCAAATCCCATAATCATCATAGCTTTTTTCATCAGTCCTTCACCACGCATCACCATATTTGCAGACTGTGTAAAGTTTACAAATAGAGAGCCGATAAAAATCACTCTAAGGTATCTGATACCATAGGCTTTAATTTCACCTGTCGCACCGACCATAGATAAAAAATGTGGAGCAAGAAATATTCCTCCGACTGTGATGATTGCTGAAAACAATATAACCCAAAAGATTAAGTTTCCCATAATTTTATCTGCGGTTTTTTGATCCCCTTTTCCGATTGCTCGTGATAGGACGGAAGCTGAGCCCACGCCAATCAGAGTTGAAACCCCGCTGTTAAAAAAGGTGAGAGGCATTGCAACACCGCAAGCGGTCATTGCTGTTTGTCCTATGATTTTACCTGCAAAAATCCCGTCCATTAACGGATATAGACCGATTACAATCATTCCGATTACCGCCGGAACAGATAGTTGAAAGAGTAAGTCTATCGGTCTTTTTGTTAATAGTTGTTCTTTCATATCCTGTTTCATAATATTCCTCCCATTTGTGCAATGCTTTCACTGTTGATTTCCGCAATATTATGGAACAACTCCTGCAATAACACCAACAGTTGCTATAAATACTGATGTTTTCAGTTTTAAATATTCCTTATTTGCAATCCCTCGCAATATTACCGCAGTATTCTTTTCTTTCATTTTCATACCTCCCAATTTTCGATAACAAGATTAGCTAACTTAGTTATCTTACGCTTGAAAAAAATAGGGAAAATTCCCCTTCTTTCAAAACCCTCTCAAATTTTCCCACCCGTAGTTAAAAAACTCCGCAACTATTTTTGAATTAATCTTAACTTCGGTCTCTGTTTTAGAATGAATTATTATTTCACACAAAGCATTTATATAGGCATGATCAAGGAGATGTATTGCTTCTTCAGGAATTTCTATATGCTCTCCTTTTTTTTCAGATACGATTTGCATCGTTTTCTTTCTATTTTGATCTTCTAAACTCACTAATTTTTCGATAAAGTTATCGTATTTAGTTCCATATGCTTTATATATCAACAATTCAAATAATTCTTTTTTTTGAAACATATATAAAGCTGACTCAATCGAACCATAAACATTAATTTCAGCCAACCTGCTCGCACGATCTTTATCTAAACTTTCAAAAGATTCTTTTTCAAATTTTGAATAAAAACTTAATATCTCATCAGCCAAAGGCTGTACCAATGAGACAAATAAATCTTCCTTATCTTCAAAATGGCGATAAAATGCACCGGTTGTAACACCTGCATCTTTACAAATTTTTCTTAAATTAGCCCGTTCATACCCATCGTTTAAAAAATTTGCTTTACCACTGTCTAAAATTTTTTTATGTGTAAGCTCATACCCACTCAAATCTGCCTCTTTTTTATGGTTCAATTTTTCACCCCATTTCGATAACTTAGTTATCATTTTACTGTTTTAGATTATGTGTGTCAAGTATTTTTCGGAATTTTACTACGACAAATGCACGAAAAATCATTCCAAATGGCAATCGCTATTATATCTTGTTATTCGTCACTAAAATTTTCAGAGCCAAATATTAAGATATACTAATATCTTCTTGATGTTTTCCTCGGAAAAATCAAGTAAAATAATCCCAAGAGCACTCTACAAATCTCAAAGGGAGCTAAAACCGCTTCTGTTGGCGATGGATAGGTTAGAACAATTGGAAAAATACTAAGGAGAAAAATATGAAGTATGAGGAGAAATTTTGCCTACTTTTGGAGGCGGTCGTTATAGCTGCACTTGTATATTTGTTTTTTGACCCAAGTATATTCACCCGAAAGTTTGGTGTGAGTTTTGATGTCTTGGCAATTTGCAAAACTGCATTCATTATAACGGCAGTTGTACTCTTTTTCAGGATTTTGGACAGGTATGTGGACAGAAATGTTCCTAGCGAGGTTGATAAAAAATAAAACGGACAGAAATCTCTGCCCGTTTTTTTTATGTGATGTTGCAAAACACAATAGACAACCCATTTATAATAAAACGATACATTCAGGCATAATAATTACATAGTTGATTAACTTAGAATTTAGAATCAACCTTCCACGCAGTTCCCACACTTTATTTTTTAATCTGTTCGATTTGTGAGATTAAAATACTATATTATTTTTTGTGCGTTTGTCGTGAAAGCTTCTCCACGACAAACTCATAATCAAACAGATCTGAATTTTTATTTCATTGTCTTATCAAATGAGGTATACTATAAAAAACGAAAGGAGATGGTTTGGTGCACAGTACGGAATTTTTCAGGTACAATCTGGAGAAAGAAGAAGTGCTTATGGATGTTCTCAAGGTTGCTTTGCCCGAAAAGTATTTCAATCTGATCGATTTCGATAAGATTGAAAGTGAGGATACGGATTTCATCACCAAGAACTTGTGGAGAAAAGACGATGCACTCTTTAGGGTTCCCTTGGGAGGAATAGAATTTCTGATATATATTCACTTTGAACGTGAAAGAGTCAAGGCTTCAGAATTGGGTTCAACGATCTTAGATTACTTTGTAAAAATCTTTGAGAGAGATTTTGAAAGAGTCAAAGGGTTCACCCCAATCCTTCCTGTTATAATCTATAACGGGAAGAACGACGAGAAGCCCTCGGGGGAATTTTTTTCAGAGTATGGCTTTAAGAAAGAGGAAGATTATTTAAAAAAATTTTTTCTTAACTTCACTTATTTCTTTTTGGATTTGTCAAAGGTTGATGAAATCAAACTAAGTGAAGATGCGACAAAAATATTCTTAAAGGTCTTAAGAGAAAGCGTAGAGTACGAAAGCAACATAGTAAAAAATTTTCTTAAGATTACAAAGGCTTTCAGGGGTGCTTGGGCGGAGGATCTGCTTTTTGCAATAAGAGTCTATATGATCTATATAATAAGAAACAGTTATGATATGGATTTTGATACCTTTGATACCATAGAAGAGATTTACAAAAAAGTGGTGAGCAGAAAGAAAGGGATAAAAGAAATGGAAACGATGTTTAAGGTGTTGACCGAGGAAGCGGCAAGAAAGTCATTTATTGAGGGAAGAGAAGAAGGATTTGATGAGGGTGTCGTATATGGAAGCAAGCAGGGAAGAAAAGAATGTGCAGTTGAAACGGCAAAATACTTAATCAAGTTGGGTCTTTCGTTTGAGGATATCTCCGCAGCAACAGGACTTATATTGAAAGAGGTGGAGGATTTGTGTTAAAAAGACTCTCGAAAAATCGAGAGTTTTTTTTGTGGGAAAAATGTCTACCGTCATTTGTTGACAAGGTTTTTTTATTTGTCTAAAATACCCGTGGGAGGACGCTATGAATTTCAAATTATATTCGGATTATACTCCGTCAGGTGATCAGCCGAAAGCGATTGATGAAATCTGCAAAGGTTTAAATGAAAATAAAAAACATCAGGTGCTTTTGGGAGTTACGGGTTCGGGAAAAACTTTTACAATGGCAAACATCATTGCGAACCAAAACCGTCCCACGCTGATTATTGCTCATAATAAAACTCTTGCGTATCAACTCGCTTCGGAATTTAAAGTTTTTTTTCCTGAGAATATAGTTGAGTATTTTGTTTCGTACTATGACTATTACCAGCCGGAGGCATATGTTCCCGGCTCCGACACCTATATAGAAAAAGACGCGCAGATAAATGATGAGATAGACAGGCTTCGCCATTCGGCTACGGCGGCTCTGTTTGAGAGAAGAGATGTGCTCATAGTCGCTTCAGTATCCTGCATATACGGTTTGGGAGATCCCGAAGATTATATCGACCTTATGCTCTCTTTGAGAGTGGGAATGGAAAAGAGCCGCAACGAAGTTATCAGAGAGCTTATAAGCATTCAATACGAAAGAAATGATGTCAATTTTGTCAGAGGAACATTTAGGGTTCGGGGAGATACCTTGGAAATTTTTCCCGCAGGAGCTATGGAGCAGACTGTAAGGTTGGAATTTTTCGGAGATGAGATAGAAAGAATTTGCGTAATAAATCATATTACGGGAGAAGTGTTGGGAACGAGGGATCATCAGTCGATTTTTCCCGCAAGCCACTTTACCACAACCGAAAAACGAATGAAGCACGCAATCATCACCATTGAGGAAGAACTGGAAGAAAGACTTAAGTATTTCAGAAATCATAACAAGCTATTGGAAGCGCAGAGAATTGAGCAGAGAACACGCTATGATTTGGAAATGCTTTCCGAAATGGGGTTTTGCCAAGGAATTGAAAATTATTCAAGACATCTTTCGGGAAGAGAGGAGGGTTCTCGCCCTTACACGCTCATAGATTATTTTCCGAAAGATTTTTTGCTCTTTATAGATGAAAGTCATGTGACGGTGCCTCAAATCGGAGGAATGTATGAGGGAGACAAATCCAGAAAGACTACTTTGGTGGAATACGGTTTCAGACTGCCAAGCGCGCTTGACAATCGACCCCTAAAATTTAATGAATTTGAAAAACTTGTAAATCAGGTGGTATATACTTCCGCCACTCCGAGCAAATATGAAAAAGCACACACTCAAAATACGGTCGAACAAATCGTGCGTCCCACCGGACTTTTAGACCCTGAAATTTTTGTGCGCCCGACTGAAAATCAGATTGACGATCTGTCCGAGGAGATAAGAAAGACAACGGAGCGAGGGGAGAGGGTTTTAATCACCACCCTGACAAAGCGTATGGCTGAGGATCTCACAAAATATCTGAAAGAAATAGGGATAAAGGTCGCCTATCTTCACTCCGATGTGGAAACGATTGAGAGAATGAAAATTCTTAAAAGTCTGAGGGAGGGAAAATTCGATGTGCTTGTTGGGATAAATCTTCTAAGAGAGGGGTTGGATTTGCCTGAAGTTTCCTTAGTGGCTATACTTGATGCGGATAAGGAGGGGTTTTTGCGCTCGGAAACTTCTCTTATTCAAACCGCCGGCAGAGCCGCACGAAATATCCACGGCAAGGTGATTTTCTATGGAGATAAGATTACCGACTCAATGAAAAACACATTGGATATAACCTTTAGAAGAAGAAAAATTCAGGAGGATTACAATAGGAAAAACGGCATTACTCCAAGGAGCGTAAACAAGGATATAAGAGAAATTATTGAAGCCACAAAAACTTTGGAGGGCTTTGGGAAGATTGGAGAGAGTGTTGTCGATAGAGAAGAAATTTTAGAAATCATAAAGGGATTAAAGGAGCAAATGATGATTGAGGCTGAAAAACTCAACTTTGAAAAAGCGGCGGAACTTAGAGATGAAATCACCGAATTAAAGAAAAAGTTAAATAAGGACTTAAGATAATGAAAGAGATAATAATCAAGGGAGCAAAAGTCAATAACCTAAAAAATGTTACGCTTAAAATTCCAAGAGATAAGCTTGTGGTATTTACGGGTCTCTCCGGCTCGGGAAAGTCAAGTCTTGCATTTGACACCCTGTATGCGGAAGGACAGCGAAGATATGTGGAGAGCTTATCGACCTATGCAAGACAATTTTTAGGTCAGATGGACAAACCCGACGTTGAATTTATTGAAGGGTTATCTCCGGCAATTTCAATAGATCAAAAGACAACTTCCAAAAATCCTCGCTCCACAGTGGGAACGGTTACGGAAATATATGATTATTTTCGCCTGCTCTATGCAAGAATAGGGAAAGTGCGTTGTCCGATTTGCGGAAAACCCATAAAAAGTCAGACAATTGAAGAAATGGTTGATAGAATTTTGGAATTTTCGGAGGGAACCAAACTTCAAATCCTCTCCCCCGTCATAAGAGGAAAGAAAGGAGAGCATAAGCCCTTCTTCAAAAAAGCCAAAAAAGAAGGATTTGTGCGGGTAATGGTGGACGGAGAGATTAAAACACTTGACGAGGATATATCACTTGAGAAGAACAGAAAACACGATATATCAATAGTAATAGATAGGATAATAGTCAAGAAAGAAATGGAGGAGCAAAGGCTCTTTGACTCCATAAACACGGCTTTGCAGCTTTCGGAGGGTTCGGTGCTTTTGCTTGCGGACGGCAATGAGGTTTTAATGAGCGAGCATTTCGCCTGCGTCGAGGACGGAATTTCTTTTGATGAGCCCACGCCGAGAAGCTTTTCTTTTAACAGTCCTTTCGGTATGTGTCAAACTTGCAACGGTTTGGGAATTAAAATTCAAGCAGACCCTGACCTTATAATTCCCGATACTTCATTAAGTTTCAATGAAGGCGCAATAGCCCCCTATGCTTCATCCAAAGAGGACACCTATTACCACGAAATGCTTAAAGCCATTTTCAATCACCATGGATTTTCCGTCAATGCTCCGCTTAGAGAAGCACCGCCCGATTTGATAAATGATTTACTGTACGGAACGGATTGGGAAGTGGAATTTTCCTATCAGAGCTATTTTAAGGACGGCATTTCAACACACAGGAAAAAATTTTCAGGGCTTTTGAAGTCAACGGAAGAAAGATACGAAACTTCAATTTCCGAAAGCTCAAGAGAAAAAACAAGAGAGTATATGTCGGAAATCCCCTGCCCCGATTGCAGCGGAAAGCGTTTGAAACCGTCAAGTTTGTCGGTATATGTCGGAGGATTGAATATAATAGAGCTTACGGAGCTTTCCGTAAAAGATATCATAGATTTTTTTGAAAATTTGGAACTCACCGATACGGAAAAAATTATCGCCCACCAAATCATAATTGAGATAAAAAACAGATTGAACTTTCTAAAGACCGTAGGACTTGAGTATCTCACTCTTTCGAGAATGGCGGGAACCCTCTCGGGAGGAGAAGCTCAAAGAATAAGACTTGCCACTCAAATAGGTTCAGGACTTACAGGAGTCCTTTATGTATTGGACGAACCGAGCATAGGACTCCATCAGAGAGATAATGACAAATTGCTGGAAGCACTTAGACACCTTACTGATATAGGTAACACCTTAATTGTGGTTGAACACGATGAAGATACAATCCGTGCGGCGGATTTCGTGGTTGATATCGGTCCTTCCGCAGGAGTAAACGGAGGGGAAGTTGTTTTCTCGGGCACTCCCCGAAGTCTTATGAAATGCAGAAAATCTATTACGGGACAATATCTTTCGGGAAAAAAATTTATCCCTATCCCGAACAAGAGAAGAGAACCTGAAAATTTTATCGAAATAATAAATCCCAAAGAAAACAATCTCAAGGGAATGAATGTAAAAATCCCCTTGGGAGTTTTCACCTGCATAACCGGAGTGTCGGGTTCGGGAAAATCTTCTCTCATAAACCAAATTCTCTATAAATATCTCGCTCGTGAATTGAACGGTGCGAAGATAAAACACGGAAAGGTGGAAAAAATTGTCGGCATAGAAGCTCTGGACAAGGTCATAGATATCGACCAAAGCCCCATAGGAAGAACCCCTCGCTCAAACCCTGCAACTTATACCGGACTTTTTGATTTGATAAGGGATTTGTTTTCTCAAACAAACGAGGCCAAACTTAGAGGATATAAAAAAGGCAGGTTCAGTTTTAATGTTAAAGGCGGACGCTGCGAAGCGTGCAGCGGGGACGGAATCAAAAAGGTTGAGATGCACTTTCTTCCCGATGTTTATGTTCCGTGCGAGGTGTGCAAAGGTGCGAGATATAATAGAGATACCTTGGAAATTAAATACCGGGGCAAAAATATTTCAGAGGTTTTAAATATGACGGTTGAAGAGGGATTGAATTTCTTCAGTGCAATTCCCAAAATACACTCAAAGTTAAAGACGATAAATGATGTGGGGCTTGGCTATATTAAGATAGGACAACCTTCAACGGAGCTTTCGGGAGGAGAGGCTCAGCGGGTGAAACTTGCAACCGAGCTTTCAAAGAAAGCAACCGGACGCACCGTTTATATTTTGGACGAACCCACAACGGGACTTCATACGGCGGATATTCATAAACTTATTGAAGTGCTTGACCTCCTTGTTGAGGGGGGAAATACCGTCGTTGTGATTGAACACAATTTAGATGTGATAAAAGTTTCCGATTATATAATTGACTTGGGACCCGAGGGAGGGGAAAGAGGAGGAGAAGTGGTGGCATACGGTACTCCCGAAGAGATTTCCCGATGTGAAGCTTCCCACACCGGAGCTTTTTTAAGAAAAATAGGAATTTTATGAGGGTGAAAAGAAAATTACAGCCAAGTGCTGTTTTTTTTATTAAGGACTTTAAACGGTTAAAAAGACGGAGCTGTTCCATATTTTGTTTTTGACGGGCAAAAACCGATAAACCTTAAGCAATGTTCTGTTGGATTTATGGGACATTGCTTTTTTTTTATTGCAAATGTATAATTAAAATCAGAGAATCAGGAGGTGTGCAAATGGAAAATCAGAAGCCGAAAAATCCCAAGGTTGATAAAGCTTTTTTGGACTACACGAGGGAACATTCAAATCAGGGAGTAAAACACGATTTGATTACGCTGCTTGCGGTGGTTGTGGGCGCAACTATAATAGGTCTTAATATGAAGATATTCCTAAGTCAGGCTAATATGTTGCCTGCGGGAATTAACGGAGTTGCCACTCTCATACAAAGACTTATACAAAAATATCTTAACGTAAAGGTGCCCTTTGTTCCGATTTCCATTTCATTAAATTTAATTCCGGGCATTATGGCTTATCGCACGGTGGGGAAAAAATTTACTCTTTTTTCCTGCGTGGCGATTTTAATTCTCTCATTTGCCACGGATTTTATTCCTAAAGTGGAGATAACTAAGGATTGGCTTCTGATTGCCGTATTCGGAGGAATATTAAACGGCTTTGCCAACAGCCTGATACTTAGACGGGAGGCAAGCACGGGCGGATTTGATTTTTTGGCAATGTATTTTTCGGTAAAAAGGGGCGTCTATACTTTTAACTATGTCTTTCTTGCAAATGCGTTTGTGATCTTGCTTTCGGGAATTTTTTTCGGAGCGGACTCCGCACTCTATACGGTCATTTATCAGTATGTTTCTACGCAGATGATCGGACTGATGTATAAAAGATATTCCAAAAAAACTCTCTTCATAATAACCGACAGTCCTTATGAGGTTTCGGAGGGAATTATGGCTGCAACTCATCACGCCTGCACGATTTTTGAGGGGGAGGGAAGCTATACGGGAGCTTATAGAAAAATTGTATATTCCGTGATAGGAGCAAATGATCTGGACAGAGTTCGGGGAGTTATAAAGACAATCGATCCTAAGTCGTTTGTCAATACCATTGATTCCAACACCATTATGGGTAATTTTTATCAGCGTCCGATCGGATAGATTTGATTTTTCAATTTGTTGTGTAAAGAGGAAGGGGATAAATGGAAAATGATGAATTAAGACCCACAAGAGTTATAATAAATGTGGATAATCTCATACATAATATTCACTTTGTGAGAGAGAAAGTCGGAAAAGATACGCTTGTGTGCGCTGTTGTGAAAGGTGATGCATATGGGCACGGGGCTGTGGAGGTTTCAAAAATTTTTTTGGAAAACGGTGCCGACAGATTGGCGGTGTCCTCATTGGACGAGGGAACTGAACTTAGAAATGCGGGGATTGGTGCGGAAATTTTGATTTTGGGATACACTCCCGTTTCGTCATATGAAGCGTTAATCCATCATAATATCACAGGGACTGTTTACAATATTAAGCAGGCTTTTGCAGCCAACGAAGCCGGAAAAAAACTTGGAAAAAAGGTGAAGCTTCATATAAAAATCGACACGGGTATGGGGCGTTTGGGATTTTTAGCGAACGAAAGTTCCATTGATGAAATAGAAAAGATTTCAAAACTTCCGTTTCTGGAGATTGAGGGGTTATTTTCCCATATGGCAAGAGCCGATGAAAGAGATAAAACGAGTGCATTTAAACAACTTTCCGTTTTCAAAGCCGTTTCGGAGGCACTTGAAAAAAGGGGAGTGAAAATCCCGATAAAGCATATTGCAAACAGCGCCGCCATTTGTGAGCTTATGCCGGAATTTAAGTTTGATATGGTAAGAGCCGGAATAATTCTCTACGGGTGCGCACCCTCCGATGAGGTGATTTTAAATAAGGGAGATATCCTCCCTGCAATGACTCTAAAGACGGAGATTTCAAATATAAAGGTTGTAAAGGAGCAAACGGGAATAAGCTACGGGCATAAATTTATAACGGATAGAGAAATGACCGTTGCCACAATTCCCATAGGTTATGCCGACGGATATACGAGAATACTTTCATCTAAGGTATATGTGGGGATCAACGGCAAAAGACAAAGGCAGATAGGAAACATATGTATGGATCAGTGTATGATAGAACTGACGGAAGACGCAAAAATCGGAGATGAAGTAATTATATTCGGAATTGGAAAAGAAGATGAGCCTACGGCGGACGATTTGGCAAAAATTCTCGGAACGATAAATTATGAAATTTTGTGTATGGTTTCGAGAAGAGTTCCCAGAATATATGAGCGTGGAGGAGAAATCGTAAAGGTATTAAGCTACCTGATTTAGAAAAGGGGATTTGGTACAATGAAAAATTCACTTTATTTTTTAAAAGAAACAATTACACTTTTTAAGATAGAAAAAGCGGGAAATTTTCTTTCAATTATAAGTATAGCCTTGATTTTAACTATACTTGGAGCCTGTTCGGGAGCAATTTCACTGGGAACGAATTGGATAGATATTCTTGAGAGGGAAGCGGATATTGCGATTTTTACGCTGCAAGGAAAGGAAGATTTTGTAAAATCGGAACTCGAAAAAATTCCTGAGATAGAAAAGCTTTCCAAGGTTTCAGAAGAAGAAGCGAGAAAAGAAATGGAGAGCATTTTGGGAGATGAAGCCACCGCACTTACGGTCGTTTCGGAAAATCCGTTTTTGCCCTATCTCAAGCTTACGGTATCTCTTGAAAATAGAGAAGTCGTACTTAGAGCTTTGGAGAATATAACGGGAATTGACCACATAAGAGATAACAGAGAGGCAGCATCTAAACTTACCGAAATCATTAGGACGATGAAGTTAATCGGAAGCTCAATGATACTTGCAATAGGTTTCATTTCCGTAATAGTTGTAAGCCACATAATCAGGCAGGATCTCACTCTCCATAGAAAAGAGAGAACCACACTTCGCCTACTTGGTGCGGGGGAGGGTTTTCTTAACACTCCTTATATCATTAAAGCCTTTCTGATAACATTTATTTCAGCTTTCTTCGCCTCGCTTTTTATCACAGTTGCAATATCGCTCTTTTATAAATCGGTGGGATTATTCATTCTCCCCTTACCCAAAAAACAGGAGCTTCTTGACAGCATAATAAAAACACTTGCAATAACCTCCATTATCTTAGGTACGGTCGCAAGTTTTGTATCGCTCTTTTCAAAGAGGGCTTAAAGGACAAAAAATACAAAGAAACGGGTGAGATAAAGTATATATACTGTATGCCGAAAGAAAGATTACAAAAAAGTAAAAAAAAAACTAAAGTTATGACAAAACTCATTCGATATGGTAAAAAGTATACACTCGGAAAGGTCAGTCGGAAAAATATCCGAACGACAGAGATATACTATATCAATAAACAAGGAGGAAAAGGATGAAAGAAAACAGAAGGACAACGGGAAGAAAAGCGGTGAGTTTGTTGCTTGCCTTTGCCCTGCTCATCGGCGTCTTGCCGATACGGGTATTTGCACAAAGCGGTGTGGATATGGTGGTGCAGACATTGCAAGGGTTCAATGTGAATGTAGGAAATAGGCTTATCATCACGCCGCAGGGCTCCACGGTTACAGTAACAGCGACGCAAGATTTTGTCAGTTTTGAAGAAAAGACATTGAAACTCACAATCCCGGAAGGGGTTACCGTGGATTGGAAAGCGACCGTTTCAAACAGCACCTTCCACACCTTGATTGAAATGTCTGAAGAAAGCCGAGGAACTTTCCGACTGACGGCAGGGAAGATTATAGCGGGGAACAGTGGAAATGGGATTAAAGTTTTTGGCGGAAACTTCGAGCTCAGCGGAGGGGTAATTGACGCAGGGGATAGAGACTCAACGGGGATTTGGGTCCAAGGACCGAACAGTCGTTTCACATTTTCAAGCGGAACCGTCACTATGGATCCCAACGCTCAAGGCTTGAAAATTTCAAACGGTGGAACCGCTGAGATCAACGGCGGGCAGATATTGTGCTCTAAAGCCAATGCACAAGCTATCCTCGTGGATGGTCGCTCCAAGCTCACGATTTCAGGCGGAAACATTGTTCTGCAAAGCACCGGTCAAGCCTTGAAAATTTCAAACCAAGGAACCGCTCACATCAAGGGCGGACAGATATTGTGCTCTCTAGCCGGTGCAAAAGCAATCGTCATGGACAATGGAAACCTCACGATTTCGGACGGATTGATAAGATGTGATAATGAAAATACGATTGAGCTGAGCAATCAAAGCAATGTAAATATTTCCGGAGGAATGATTAGAAATTCGGGAATCCGTCCTGACAAGTTTGTTTTGAAGGCAAGCAACGATAGTTCCGTTACCGTTACCGGAGGCTCAATCAAAGGAAATGTTGACGGTCTTACAGCAGCAAACTTAACCAACGGTGCGGGTAAATCGGTATACAAGGTCACATTGGAAGGATTGCGACCGGCAGATCTATACACTGTTGAACTTCTAAGTCCGCAAGGATATGGAGTAAAGGGCATTGATTTGAGAACTGATGACAAGTTGTATTTTTATGTGCCTGCCGGAAAAACCGAGTTTAAACTGAATGTCGGCTCAAAGACTTATTATGGAAAGGTAGATGTAAAAGAGCGTCATAACAATACTGTTACGATGTCGGATAAATATATTAAAATCACGAAGCAACCGGAATCATTAACCACAAAAGCGTATGCTCCGAATCTTAAAATTACCTTGCAGGTTAAAGCTATGTGTGAAAATCCCATCACCTATCAGTGGTATTCCAAATCCCAAGGGGGGAATTTTGAGGCAATTCAGGGTGAGAAGAGTTCCACACTTACACTTCGCAACTTAGATGTGGGGCGTACCGCCTATCACTGTTTGTTGAACGCAAGCGGAGCGGCAGAGGTAGAAACGGAAACATCTGTGGTCAACATTACAAAAGCGTCTTATGATGGACAAACGACGGGCAATAAATTTGTGAAGAGCGATCAGGTGGAGAATGTCTCTTATACACTTCCGACACTTCCGCAGGGAATGTCTTGGGGAGCTGTTACGGTTGGGGGAACAGCGGCATTGATTGACGGAGCACCGACCGTTTCGGGAAATGTGCTTTCCTTTAAAACGACTGCTAAAGCGGCAAATACTTCAGCTACGATCAAAGTGATAGCCAATGGCGGCGTAAACTATCACGACAGCGATTTTACATTGACCGTAACGGCTAAGGATAAGACGGCGGTGGAAATCAAAGGATTAACAGCAAAGAATGCGATCTATAACGGACAGCCGCAACGAGGCTATTCGGGAACGGCGCAGACTGCTCCTTATTCGGGGGCATTGGAATATAAATACGAGGGAAGGAATGCCACAAATTATGCGGGAAGTGCTGAAGCTCCGACCGATGCCGGAGAATATACCGTGACGGTTTCCGTTCCGAGTACCGATACGAATTATGCAGGTTCCGTTTCTTTCGACTTTACGATTGCAAAGCGAAAAGTCCGAGTGAAAGCGGACAATAAGAGCATGATTAAGGGACAGGCTCTTCCGCCGTTAACTTATACTGTGGCGGGTCAAGTGAGCGGTGAAACGGCATTAAACGGATCGCAACCTCAGTTATCCACTACTGCGGACGGAAATACACCGGGAACTTTTGATGTGAATGTCGATATGGCAGGGGTTGGCTATACCGCAAATTATGAAGCGGACAACCCTGCATTTGAAAAAGGAACTTTGACTGTTAAAATCCCAACCCCGTTTCAACCGAGATATGAAATTTCCGTGAGCCCGACTGAATGGGATTTTGGCAGAGTATTGCAAAATGAACCGCAGAAGGAAAAGGAATTTGTGGTTCGAAATACCGGAAATCAATCGCTTCGTTCTTTGAGCCTTAATTTG
Source organism: uncultured Tissierellia bacterium (assembly GCA_963552605.1). GTDB lineage: Bacteria > Bacillota > Clostridia > Tissierellales > Peptoniphilaceae > CAUVKI01. The sequence continues at coordinate 809 of CAUVKI010000043.1, read as the reverse complement.
TCAGGAGAAGATGCGGATAAGTTTGAACTCTCCGAAAGGAGCATCGAGCGATTGGAAGTGTACGGGCAAAGTGTAATCAAGGTTTCTTTGCAAAGAGGATTGCCGATAGGTGTGTACCGTGCGAATCTTGAAATTCAAGGAAGTCCTCGAATTTCAGAGAGAATTCCGCTGCAATTTGAGGTCGTCTCATTTCCGATTGAGGGCGAGTATATGGAGTGGGAAATGAAGACGGAAGTGCCGTTGACAAAGGAGTGGAATATTAAATTCAACAAGAAATTGGATAAAACGACTGTGATGGAGGAGAATGTCTTCTTGGTGTCCGCAGAAGATCTGAACACCAAAATCTTGGCGAATATCCGAATTTCCGAGGACGGAACCATCGTTCACATTCGACCGAAACAGCCGTTGGACGGAGGGAAAAAATACTTCCTGATCATTCAAAAAATCAAGGGAGAATCGGGAACGCTTTTGAGAAAAAATATCGTAATGCCTTTCAAGACCGTGTAAATAAAGTTTGAAATTTATAGTATAGAAAAAGTGCCGCAAAGATTCTTGTGTCTTTGACGGCACTTTTTTTATGCTCCGTCCGCCGAACGAAAACAATGTGCGGCGATTTCGGCAGGTGAAGAAGTTATAGAATCTTCAAAAAAAAATTAACGACATTGGGAAAAGAATTAAGAAACGCTTACCCTAACCTTTTCAAAACAATACCAATCGGTTATAATATACCGGGTGATAAAAATGAACAATGAGGAAAGAATAAAACAACTCAAAGAAACACAATATCGGGAACTTTTCGGTGTAACAAA
>CAUVKI010000042.1:0-15888 GCA_963552605.1 uncultured Tissierellia bacterium | reverse complement strand
TAAATAAGATAATCAACAACACAGCTACGACCGCTCAAACAAATTGAACAAAAACAAGAGTTGTATTTAAGTGTTGCTTTTTTTTGGTTTTGTAGGCGTACAAAAAAGATTGAACAAAAACAAGAGTTGTATTTAAATATACTATTGATGTTGAACACCTCACGTACATTACTATTGAACAAAAACAAGAGTTGTATTTAAATTATCGGACGCACTGTTAAACCACGTGCAAAAACATTATTGAACAAAAACAAGAGTTGTATTTAAATTCGAACACGCTTCGCACCTCTCCCGCTTCCATCACCATTGAACAAAAACAAGAGTTGTATTTATGCTAAAATTCTATAAACTTATCGAATATCAAATATAAATATTCTAAACTATCTTGGGAAGGTGAAAGAAATGCACAAAATACAACAATTAGGAAGCGGAAAAAATAAAATAAATGAGAAAGAAAGTAAAAGACAAAAAATATGCTTAAAAGTATTACAAATAGAGATTGCTTGAAATCGATGGTTTATTTATTCTTATTCATTAAGGAAGAATAGTATAAGTTTGAAAATATCTTGATTTATTTTTTATTTATTGGTAGAATGGGGAGAATTTCCATATATTTTCATGGGGAGGCGGTCTTATGATGGAGGGGTTAAAGGCGGTAAGAGAAGATATAGAAAAACTGTCGGAAAAGGCGGGAAGGAAAGGTTGTGTCCGCCTTATTGCCGTTTCAAAAACCGTTGATGAAAAACTCGTCCGGCAATCAATCGCAGAAGGGGTTGTGGATATAGGAGAAAATAAACCCCAAGAGCTTTTGAAAAGGATTGAGGCTTTTAATAATTCCGTGAATTATCATCTGATTGGTCATTTGCAGACCAACAAGGTAAAAAAAATAGTGGGGCTCCCAGTGCTTATTCATTCTGTTGATAGCATAAAACTTTTGGACGAGATAGAGAAGCGTTCCAAGGAGAAAGATGTTGTGACGGAGGTGCTTTGCGAGTTGAACTTAGCTGGGGAGGATACCAAAACGGGACTTCCGAAGTCTGAACTTGAAGCTTTCCTTAAACATATGTCGCTTTTAGATAATGTTAGACTTAAGGGACTTATGGTTATGGGACCTAATGTGGAAGATAAGGAAGAGATAAGGAGAGTATTTAGGGAGGCTTTCGTTCTTAAGCGGGAAATTTCAGAAAAAAACTATAAAAATGTTGAGATGGCAGAACTTTCTATGGGAATGAGCAATGATTATAAAATTGCGATAGAGGAAGGTTCAACTATGGTGAGAGTGGGTTCCGTTATCTATGGAAAAAGAACCTATAATAATGATGAAAAATGAGGCTTTCACACTTTTTTTGAAAGGAGGAAAAAATGGGAAACGCATTAAGAAACATTAAGGATTTCTTTTCGGTAAACGAAGAGTACGATGACAGCTATGACGATGTAGATGATTTTGAGGAAGAAACGCAGGAGAAAAAATCATTATTCGGACGCAGTTCAAAAAATAATGTGGTAAGCATCAATCCCCATCTTCATATGAAGGTGGTGCTCTATGAGCCCGTGGAATATGAAGATTCCACTGTTGTGGTAGATGATTTGAAACAGGGTAAAACAGTGGTTGTGAACTTGATTAGGGTCGATAATGACATTAAGAATAAAATTTTTTATTTCCTTACGGGAGCGATTTATTCGTTAGAGGGACATCTTCATAAGATAGAGACGGATATTTTTATACTCGCACCCAATGCAGTAGAAGTGGAAGGAGTGAAAGAGGCTTTGAAGTCCAAACGCTTCTTCCTCTAGGTGGCGGAATGAGTAGCGTGATTTCCGGAATTTTTGCAGTGATTTATTTCATAATAGTGGTGGATATAGTTTCCGGATTACTGATGTTTTTTGGATTTAATGTGGACAATATCGTATTTCGGTTTTTCAGAGATGTCGGAGATGTATTTCTTTCACCGGGGAGGATTATTTTTGAAAAGCTCAAGATAGAAACCGGAATGATTGATTTTTCTCCGATGTTGTCTTTGTTTTTACTTGAGATGATAGAGAGAGTTTTGTTGTCGGTGCTCAAATGATTGATTCGGAAACTTTTCTAAAGCATATCACTGATGGAGATTATAAACGAAAGATGCGTATCCTTTTGGATAAAGTTTTTTCAGCCGACAGGGATTTTTCCGTTAAGGCGACCGATTTTTATGACCCCTACGAACAGCAGCTTGCGGAGTCGATTCTTCGTCGCTTTGATTTGTTAGGTTATTCCTTTACAAACGGGCTTGATTTCGGAGAGAAAAAAATTTGTTTGATTTATCCTGAAAGCCGAATTTCGGACTTGAAAATTTCTGATTATATCAGTGCGCTTTCCATAAAATCTCAGAGGAAGATGGAACATGGTAATTATTTGGGAGCTGTTCTTAATCAGGGTATTACAAGGGAGAAAATAGGGGATCTTTTCGTTTCGGGGACGGGTTGTTTTTTGATTGCCGATTTTTATGCCGCAAAATATTTGCTTAATAATTTGGACAAAGTCGGAAAAGAAAAAGTTTCAGTAGAGAGAGTTGATTTCTCTGATGTGACGAGAGATGAAGAGCCTTGGGAAGAAAAAACTTTCACGGTAGCTTCTTTGAGGATAGATGCGGTAATCAAAGAGGCTTTAAACATTTCAAGAAAAGATGCGGAAGATTTAATTTACAAAAACAAAGTAAAGCTTGGCTGGAAACCTGTCAGAGAAAAATCTCAAACCGTTTCGGGTGATGAGTTGATATCCGTGAGAGGGAGGGGCGCATTAAGCTCTTGGATATTTTGGGCGAGACAAAAAAGGGAAAGCTTAGGATTTTAGCCTTATTTCTGCTTCATGGAAAATAGGGGTGATTTTTTGAAGTTTTTATATTTTATTCTTGTGGCGTCAGTAGTTTCTTTGGATTTTTTTACTAAGCTTTGGGCTGTAAATTTTTTGAAAGATATAGACGGGGTGGAGCTTATCCCCGGTTTTTTGCGTCTCATTTATGTTGAAAACAGAGGAGCGGCATTCGGGATACTCAAAGACGCCCGATTTTTTTTTATCATACTTACACTTTTGGTGTTTGTCGGAATTTTTTTTCTTGTCAAAAAATATCAGAAAAAAATCACTCCGCTCACCGCTTTTTTGATAGCATTTTTTTTGGCGGGAACTGTCGGGAATTTTATTGACCGTGTGCGATTCGGATATGTTGTCGATTTTATAAGTCTGAAGTTCGGTTCATATTGCTTTCCGGTGTTTAATGTTGCGGATATAGCCATCACGATTTCTGTGCTTTTATTTACCTTTCTTAGCATAACCGGAAAGGTGGATCTTGATGATTGAGGTTATATGCGAGCTTTGTGAGGAAAGACTGGATAAGTATCTTTCAGAGAGATTGGGTGTTTCAAGAAGCGAAATTTCCAAATATATTTCCGAAGGCAGAGTGAGAATCAACGGTGGGGAAAAGAAATCCAGCTATAGGACAAAAATAGGAGATATAATTACATATGAAAAACCTGAGCCTATATGCTTGGATATCCTTCCCGAAAATCTTCCGATTGATGTGATTTATGAGGACGCCTCAATTATTGCGGTCAATAAGCCCAAGGGTATGATTGTTCATCCTGCGGGAAAAATTGTGTCGGGGACTTTAGTCAATGCGCTTTTGAACTACACAAAAGAACTTTCGGACATAAACGGAGTGATAAGACCCGGGATAGTTCACAGGCTTGACAAGGACACTACGGGAATTTTGGTCATAGCCAAGAATAAACAATCTCACCTTTCCCTTTTGAACCAGCTTAAGGAAAGAAGTGTTGAAAAGGTTTATTATGCGCTGGTGTTCGGACACTTTAGGGAAAAAACCGGAGTCATTGAACTTCCTCTTAAGCGAAGTCAAAGCGACAGAAAGAAAATCGCCGTGGATTTAAACGGCAGAGAGGCAATAACATTTTATCGTGTGGTTAGGAGTTTCAAAAAATATTCTCTCCTTAGAATTATTATAAAAACCGGACGCACTCACCAAATTCGAGTTCATATGGCACACTTAGGACACCCCGTGGTGGGGGATTATATTTATCACAGCGGAAAAAACGAGTTCGGGATTAAAGGTCAGCTTCTTCATTCCTATTCCTTGGCTTTCATAAATCCCTCCGAAGATAAATACATCAAGTTTTCGGCTCCGTTTCCCGAAGATTTTTCAGGAGTTATCTCAACTCTTAAAGAGAGAGAAAAGTAGCTCGGCTTTATTGCCGAGTTTTTTTGTTTTACAAAACATCATAACAATTGTAAAATTAGAATACAGTGTAAAGACTAAAGAAAAAGTTCAGTCAAAATTGTTTTTCTTGGAATTAAATTTTAGGCTGAAATAAATAAAAAGGGGGAGGTTTTTCTTATGGAAAGTGAAAAAAAGAAGTTGATGATAAGCTTTTTACTGCCGTCTCTTATCGGAATTATTCTATTTATGATTCCGATAAAATATGACGGGGATTGGACGATATTCGTAAAAATTTTAGCCGACTTGATAAGCGGTGCCATCGGAGAATTTCTTCCGACTCTTTGCGTTTTAATAGTAACCGTTTCCGCAATTATGTCCTTACTGACACTTTTTAAGGTGAAGTTCATTGTCAAGAACGCATTATTGAGAGAAACCTTTGAGGCGAATCCCGTGTGGACTGCCGTAAGGGTAATCGGCTGTGTGTTTATTTGGCTTACTTATTTGGGAGTTGAGTCGGGGGGTGATAAGACGGGATTTATTCATATGATTACGGAAAGCAATGGAGGAGGTTTTATACTTTCAGATTTATTGACAGTGCTTGTGATTATATTTGCGATAGCGGGATTGCTTTTGCCTTTGCTTTTGGATTTCGGGCTTTTGGAATTTGTGGGAGCGCTTTTGACAAGAGTTATGCGCCCGTTGTTTAAGATTCCGGGTAGAGCTGCGGTTGATTGTTTTACTTCTTGGATAGGTGACGGAACGCTTGGGGTTATGCTTACCTGCAACCAGTATGAGGGAGGATATTATTCCGCAAGGGAGGCTTCCATAATCGCCACAACTTTTTCCGCCGTTTCAATTACATTCAGTATTGTGGTTTTAAGTCAGGTACATCTTATGCAATACTTCGGGGTTTACTACCTTTTGATATGTTTGGTCGGTGTTGTGTGCGCAATAATTTGTCCGAGGATACCTCCTCTTTCCACAAAAAAAGATTCTTATCTCATAGAGGGAAAGGCGATTCCCGAAGATATTCCGCCTGAGTTTAAATCTCCCGTAGACTACGGTCTTAACCTTGCGCTGAACAGGGTCTCGGAGCATAAGGGAGTAGGAGAATTTTTTCAAAATGGACTTAAGAATGCGATGGGAATGTGGTTCGGAGTTCTTCCGGTCGTTATGGCAATAGGTCCGATTGCACTGCTGCTTGCAAACCACACCGATATTTTCGATAGCTTGGGAAAACCTTTTTTGCCTCTTTTAAACCTTTTGCAAATTCCTGAAGCGCAAGAAGCATCAAAAACTATGATAGTCGGATTTACGGATATGTTCACTCCGTCAGTCATCGCAGCTGCGAAAATAACCGCACCCATCACCAAATTTATCGTGGCGGTGGTCTCCGTGACGCAGCTTATTTATCTGTCTGAAATCGGAGGGTTGATTTTGGGATCAAAGCTTCCCGTAACCTTGTTGGATTTGTTTATCATCTTTTTGGAGAGGACGATTATAAGTCTACTCATCGTCGCTCCGATTGCGCATATGATTTTTTGAAAAAGCTTATCGTAAAGGCAAAATAAATGGCTAAACTCAACAGATAAAACATTGAAGTTTAGCCATTTTTATTTCGGGAAATTCCAGCTCATATGGTGGACGGAAAGAGGGAAATTGAGTATATAACACCGATTCGGTACATATTCTAAAGCTTTCTTTCTTAAATCTTGGAAGAACCTCCCTCACCCAACAGCCAATCCGGTAAGTACGAGGATATAATTCCCTCGTAGGAATTGATAAAATTTCGATCCATGGACAAAATCATTTTCTCATAGTTGTCAGGAATCAACCTAAGCGCACGAAGTTCTCTTTCTCGAGCCTCCGGAGACGCTATGCTCTCCGTCACCTGAATATATTTTTTCTCTCCCGGCTTTTCCGCCACAAAATCTACTTCAGTATCTCCGACTTTTCCGATGCACACCCGATAATCACGGCGAAGCAGCTCCAAAAAAACGACATTTTCCAATATATGTCCTCGATCCGCATCTCGATATCCCAAGAGCAGATTTCTAAATCCCATATCCACAATATAATTTTTTCCGAGTGTTCGCAATAATTGTTTCCCTTTCACATCGTAGCGCCCGACGGAATAGAATATAAAGGCATTTCGAAGCATATCAATATACTTCTCGACTGTCCTCCCCGCAATGTTTTTTTTCTTTCCGCTCGTCGGCTTGTCCTCTGCGGAGAGCACATTCCCGATATTATTCGGCGATGTGATACTCCCGATGTTCGAGGCTAGAAATAAGGCGATTTTTTCCAACATTCGTTGATCAGCCGCATTGTTTCGGCGAAGGATATCCTGTAAAACCACGGTCGCATAGATGGCATCTAACGCCTGCACACTTCGAGCTTCATTAAAATTAAACTCACGAAGTACCGGCATACCGCCAAATTGCAGATACTTTTGAAATTTTTCCTCCAAGGACTTCCCCAAATCAAACGAATGAAAATCCAGAAACTCCCGAAAAGACAACGGCAGCATTCTAATTTCCGTATATCTTCCGGCAAGCAATGTCGAAAATTCCGCCGACAAAAGATAGGCATTGGAACCCGTGATGTAGATATCCACATCAAAATCCAATCGAAACGATTCAATCGCCTTTTCCCAATGCTCAACCATCTGGAGTTCATCGAAAATCAGATAAGTCTTTCCGCCCGACGGAATTAGATCGGCAACATAATCATAAAATACATCAAATGTTCCCAACCCACGATAGCGCAAGGACTCTAAATTCATATGAATGATATTACTCTCCGGCACACCGTGCTCCAAAAGATATTCATGAAACAATCCAAGCAGCGAAGACTTTCCACACCGACGAATGCCCGTCACAATCTTTACCAAATCTACATCTCGGTTCTCAATTAGCTGCTCCACATATCGAGGACGATTGATAAGATCCAATAAAATCACCTCCCTTTCTCTGTATTCTTTATACCCAAAACAAAAGTTTACGACTTGTAAGTCGGAAACTTTCTAAAAAGAAGCTTTTTTCAATTTTAAAGTCGGAAACTTTTTTCGCTTTCTCAGTAAATTTTTGTGTTTTATCCGTGGAAACTTGTGTCCTTACACCCTTGAAGAAATTATCGGCTATTTTTGTTGTGCGTCCGTCTTAGAATATTTTCTTTGATTTGATATGGGAATTTGGTTGGAATGATTTTTCGTGCGTTTGCCTTGGCAGATCTGTTATAAAAAATTGCATTGAGCGGATAAAAGTGTTATAATGCGATAGAAAAGTGAGTGGGGGAACCCACTCATATTTTTTGAGAATATTGAAAGGAGGTTTTTGTTTGAGTCCTTCTAAGAGAAAAGAAATTAGAGATAGGGTCAAAAGTATTTTTGATAATTCCGATGTTGAGTTGATTGAAGTGCGTGAGGAGAGCGGAAAAAATTTAGTGTTTTACTTATACAAAAAAGGGGGGATTGATTTAGATTGCTTGGAGTTTTATTCAAAAAAAATTGAAAAACTGCTTGACGATGAAACCGATATAAGAAATTCATATAATTTGGTGGTTTCATCTCCCGATTGGTCAAGGGGAATAAAGACGGACGAGGATTTGCTAAGAAACTTGGGAGAAGTGCTTGAGTTTCGCTTAAGGGTGCCCGAAAATGGAGAGTATTTGATAGTGGGAAAACTCACAGGGTATGATTCTGAATGTATAAGTCTCGAAAGAGATGTTAAGATGTCCATCTTAAGAGAGAATATAAAAAAAATTAAGTCGTATTTTGAGATTTGAGGAAGGGAAAAAATGAGACGAACCAAAAAGATTGTACCCGAGGCGGAGCTGATGGGGGCTTTTGATGAGATTGAAAGAACAAGGGGAATAGGAAAAGGTGTGCTTATGGAGGCACTTAGTGAAGCCCTCGTGTCGGGATATAAGAAGAATTTTAATTCAAACCGTAATGTAGAGGTGGATATCAATCCCGAAACCTTTGAGGTGCATGTCTATTCGGTGAAAGATGTGGTGGAGGAGTTGGAAAATCCCGTAACCCAGATTTCGCTGACGGAAGCTCAAAAACTAAGTCCGCTTTTGGAAGTCGGAGATGTGGTCAAGGAGGAGGTAACCCCGAGAAATTTCGGAAGAGTTGCCGCCCAGACCACCAAGCAGGTAATTATGCAAAAGATACGAGATGCTCAGAGAGATGTTTTGTTCGATGAGTATGTGGTTAGAGAGAATGAGCTTATTACGGGTACTGTATCCAGAGTTAATCGAGGAACTGTGTATGTAGATTTGGGAAAGGCGGAGGGGGTGCTTTCTCCGACCGAGCAAATTCCTTCGGAGAAATACAGACAGGGAGACAGGCTTAAGTTTTTGCTCCTTGAGGTCAAACGCACCACTAAAGAACCTCAGATAATACTTTCCCGCTCCCACCCGCATTTGGTGGCAAAGCTTTTTGAGCTTGAAGTGCCGGAGATACAAAGCGGAGTTATGGAGATTTTTTCGGTTTCAAGAGAGGCGGGCTCAAGAACCAAGATTGCCGTATATTCCAAAAATTCCGATGTCGATGCGTTGGGAAGTTCGGTGGGGTATAAGGGAAGTCGGGTTAGGGCGATTGTGGAGAGCTTGGGAGATGAGAAGATAGATATTATTTTATATGATAAAGACATCAATGTTTTTGTTGCGAACAGCTTAAGCCCTGCAAAGGTTTTAGCGGTGTTTTCCGACTATAAAGAGCATTCTTCGGTGGCGATTGTGCCTGAAAATCAGCTTTCTCTTGCAATAGGCAAGGAAGGTCAGAATGTGAGACTTGCGGCAAAGCTTGTAAATTGGAAAATTGACATTAAGTCAAAAACGCAATTTGAAGAGGAAAAAGGTATGACCATTGAGGAAATGGCTGCCGACATTGATAATTCACAGTTCGGTTTTATGATTTGTAAAGAGGGTGAAGAGGAAAATTTCAAATCTGATTTTAAGATGGGAGATGATACTTTTTATGCCTAAAAAAGTGCCTATGAGAAAGTGTGTGGTCTGCGGAAAGAGTTTTCCAAAGAGGGAGCTTTTACGAATTGTGCTGGATAGTGAAAATAGACCCGTAGCGGATTTTACGGGAAAAAGAAACGGCAGGGGTATGTATCTGTGTTTTTCGGGAGAGTGCAAAAAGACTTCCAAAAATGTGGAAAGGGCATTGCGCACTCTTGACGGTAAATCAGATTTGACCACAGCCGAGGAAATATTGGGTTATCTCTCCAAAGAGATAAGATTAAAGGGGGGAGGCGATGAGAATGAGAGTATATGAATTGGCAAAGGAATTGGATTTATCCGGCAAAGAATTGCTTTCCTTTATGGGAGAAATAGGACTGAATATCAACAATCATTTAAAAGGTCTTGAACCCGAGGAAGTTTCGAGGATAAAAGAAAGTTACGATAAGATGCGGTCAAAAGATAATGAAGAGGTGAAGTCTACGAATAAGAATGTGAAGGAGTCGGGCGCAGAAGAAAGATCCGGCAAGAAAATTACCGTGATAATAAATAAAAATCAGGAAGGCGACATAAGCTCCCGAAAAATCTCTATCGAGGAAACCAAAGAAGATAAGGTTTCAAAGCCTGATGAAAAGGACATCAAAGCAAAATCAGCCAAAGAGGAAAAGACTGAAAAATTGGTGATAAGAAAGGATAGCGAAAAGAAGCCCGAACCTAAGGAAAAAGAGTCTGAAGAAACCGAGAAACCCAAATCTCAAAGAAATGATTCCGGTGCTTCCAAAAATTTCGGAGAGCAAAAAAAACCGGATAAGAAAAGGTCGTTTGAGAACAAAAAATTTGACGGCAAAAAGAATTATGAGAGAGAACAGAATGACAAAAAGCCCGGCGGTCAAAATAAATCCGGAAATTTCAAGAAAAATTTTGATACAAATAACAAGGACAGAAACGACAATAAGGGCGGCAACAGAGGCGGCAAACCCTTTGGGGCAAATGATAAGAAACCTGATTTCAAAAACGACAACAAACAAAATTTTAAGGGCAAGAAACCTTTCAAAAAAGAAGAACCCGAGGAAATTTTGCCTGAAAAACCCCGCAGAAATTATAAGCAAAATGCCCGCAAAAAAGATGCTTATCGTAAAGAAGCTGAGAACGAGGTTTTCAAGAACAAAGCTGAAAAAAAGTTTGAAAAAGCTAAACCCGCCAATAAGCCCGAACCTAAAGATGAAATTAAACTCATTCGCATAGAGGACGGAATTATTGTTAAAGAATTTGCGGAGAAACTTGGAGTTTCGCCCTCAAAGGTCATTCAAAAACTCATTATGCTGGGAATAATGGCAAGTCAGAATGAAGTCATAGATTTTGATGCGGCTCAGCTTGTGGGAGAAGAATTTAACGCCATAGTTGAGCTGGAAAAGCCTGAAGAAGTTAAACCCGTAAACATTGAGGAAGAATTCAAACTTGACTATGAGGACAAGGAAGAACATTTGCAGATGCGTTGGCCCATTGTCACGGTAATGGGACACGTGGATCACGGAAAGACCTCACTTCTTGACGCTATAAAATCCACCAACATCACAAGCGGTGAAGCGGGAGGAATAACGCAGCATATCGGTGCATATCTCGTAAATGTGGGAAGCAAGAAAATTTGCTTTATAGACACGCCCGGACACGAAGCTTTCACGGCTATGAGGGCGAGAGGTGCGCAGATAACGGATATTGCCATATTGGTTGTTGCGGCGGACGACGGAGTTATGCCGCAGACAATAGAAGCTATAAACCACGCAAAGGCTGCTAAAGTTCCCATTGTGGTCGCAATAAACAAGATAGATAAAGACGGAGCGAATGTGGAAAAAATCAAACAGGAACTCGTGGAACAGGGTCTTGTCTCCGAAGAATGGGGAGGAGATGTGATAATGGTTCCGGTGTCCGCTAAGAAGAAAGTGGGAATAGAGGAGCTTTTGGAGATGGTGCTTTTGGTTTCCGAAATGCAAAATCTCAGGGCAAATCCCGATCGCACGGCAGTAGGAACCGTAATTGAAGCGGAGCTTGATAAACATCAGGGCGCAAAGGCAACGGTGTTGATTTCAAAGGGTACTCTCAAAGTGGGAGATATGATTGTTTCGGGAAGTTCTTACGGTAAAGTGCGCTCTATGCTCGATGACAAGGGGAAAAATCTCAAAAAAGCCGGTCCCTCCACTCCCGTCGTAATCTTCGGACTTTCCGCAGTGCCGAATGCGGGGGACTCTATCTACTCGACCAAAAACGACAAGCAGGCCAAAAATGCGGCGCAGATGGTCAATGATATGGAAAAAGCGGAAATGATAAGAGCGTCCAAAAAAGTTTCTCTTGATGATCTTTTTGAGCAAATTAAGCTCGGAGAAGTTAAGGATTTAAATATAATCGTAAAAGCCGACGGCAAAGGTTCGATAGAGGCATTGAAAAATTCACTTTCAAAAATGCAGACCGACGAAGTTAAAGCCAATGTCATTCACGAGGGAGTGGGAGGAATTACCGAGTCGGACGTGATTTTAGCGTCCGCATCGAATGCAATTATAGTGGGATTTAATGTGCGCCCGAACTCCAATGCGATAGAAAATGCGAAAAGAGAAGATGTCGATATAAGGACTTACCGTGTGATATATGACGCAATTGACGACATACGATCCGCAATAATCGGTATGCACTCTCCTAAGCTTGTGGAAGAGATAATCGGACATGCGGTGGTCAGGAATGTATTCAGTCTGCCGAACGGACAGAAAATTGCGGGAATCTATGTTCAGACGGGAAAGATTACACGACAGGCGAAAATTCGCCTTATAAGAGATGATGTAGTCATTACGGAGAAGAATATTTCATCTCTTAGGCGTTTTAAAGATGATGTAAAAGAAGTGCAGTCCGGCTATGAAGCGGGACTTGGAATTGAGAATTACAACGACATAAAGAGTGAAGACGAGATAGAAGTGTTTATAGATAAAGAAGTGGAAGTTAAGGATTTGGATATATAAGGAGAATTTATGAACGATAAAAAGCTTGGCAGAGTGAATGAGGAGATCAGGCGTATTCTCTCCGATGCTATTTTATCCGAGCTTAAAGATCCGAGGATAGATCTTATGACTACGGTTGTGGAAGTGAAAACCTCCCGTGATTTGCAATATACGACGGTGTTTCTTGCAGTACCCGAAGGGGATAACAGAGAAACTGAAACCCTTGAAGGTTTGGAGAGCGCAAAGGGATTTTTGAGAAAGCAGATTGCGGAAAAGTTGGATTTGAGAATTGTGCCGGAGATTCGCATAAAGATAGATCATAGATTGAGAGACGCTATGAGAATGACGGAACTTATAGACAAGGTCAGAGCGGAGGATAAGCGTCGTGGTCTTGAGTAATGAGTGGAGAGAACTGACAGAAATAATAAAGTCGAAAAAAAACATTGCAATCTGTTCGCATATAAGTCCCGACGGGGATAATATAGGCTCAATTATTGCGCTTAAAGAAGGACTTAAACAGCTTGGGATAGAGGCAAAGGTTTGGAAAGTGGATACCGTACCCAAGAACTTGAGATTTTTGCAGGGAGTATCGGAAATGATAACTCCCGAACTCCCCGTAGATATTTTGATTGTGGTGGACTGCTCCGACGAAAGGCGTTTGGGAGTTTACAGCTCGTATGTTGATAAAATTCCGATTGTGGTCAATATCGACCACCATAAGTCGAATAATTATTTCGGAACATATAATTATGTAAATTCGAACGCCGCGGCTGCGGGAGAGTTGATATTTGACTTTCTGAAAGAAGCCGGAATTAAGTGGACAGACGAGATTGCAAGCGGACTATATACCGCCATAAGCTCGGATACGGGAAGTTTTATGTATGACACGACCTCCGTTTCGACACATATGCGGGCGGCGGAACTTTTGGGGGCGATAAAGGATAAAAATTTAATCACCGAAAAACTCTACCAATCCCGCACACTGGTTCAAACAAAGCTTATGAATTCGGTTGTTTCAAAGATGAAACTCCATTTGGAAATTCAATCCGTGTTCGCCTCGGTGAGCTATGAAGAACTGCTTGATTTGAATGCGGAGCCTGACGATACGGAAGGGATTGTAACCTTTTTGAATGAGATTGAAGAGATAAAAATTTCCGTATTCTTCAAAGAAAAGGAAAAGGGGCATATAAGGGTGAGCGTGAGAAGCAAAGGTGATTATGATGTATCCGCTATCTGTGAAGCATTCGGAGGAGGCGGACACAAGAAAGCGGCAGGAACCAGCTTTAATGGCACAATCCAAGAAGCGGAAAACGCCTTTTACAAAAAAATCGGCGAATTATATTTCTTATGAAAAACGGTGTTATAAATCTCTTCAAACCTAAGGGAATGACTTCGTTTGATGCCGTGAAGCTATGTAAGAAATTAGTCGGCGAGAAAAAAATCGGGCACGGAGGCACTTTAGACCCTATGGTTTCGGGAGTGCTTCCGATACTTGTCGGTCGTGCCGCAAAGATTGAGAGCTTTCTTCATATGTGTCCAAAGGAATATATAGGTGAAGTGACTCTCGGAATTGAAACGGATTCTTTGGATTTCACCGGAAAGAGCGTGGGTTGGGAGGAAGTGCCGAAACTTTCCTCGGAGATTATAGAAAGAGTATTTGAAAGTTTCATAGGCGAAACGGAACAAATTCCGCCTATGCTTTCGGCTAAAAGAGTGAAGGGAAAAAGACTTTATCAATATGCAAGAGAGGGTGCTTTTGTTGAGAGAAAACCTCAGCGGATAGAAATTTATTCCCTAAAACTTTTGAACCTCGATTTGCGAAAGATATTATTTGAGGTGAGTTGTTCAAGGGGAACTTATATAAGAAGCCTTTGTGCGGATATTGCAAAATCGCTCTCGACCGCGGGATATATGTCCTATCTTTTCAGAAAATCCGCAGGGGGCTTTTCGGTTCAAAAAAGTATTTCCCTTGAAAGACTTGGAGAGCTTTCCGACTCGGGAAGAATTGACGAGGCGTTTATTTCCGTCGAGGAGGCTTTGAATTTTTTACCCAAGCTGGATTTGGGAAAGGAGCATTTCAAAACTCTTTTGAACGGGGGAAAAGTTTTTTGCGATGATGTTCCCGAATCTCCTTTTACACTTTATGGGGGAGAGTTTTTAGGATTGGGTGCGGCAAAGGAAAATATTGTGCATATCGATAAGCTTTTGATTTAGTTTTTATGGAGAAAATATGATGATTGCGGACTTGGATCTTGATGAGGAAATAGAGGATTGCACCTCCGTTGCGCTTGGAAATTTTGACGGAGTGCATATTGCACATCAGGCACTTATAGCTGAGGTTAAGAAAAAATCTGAAAGTATGAATTTGCGTCCTGCGATTTTACTTTTTAAGGAGCATACAAAAAATTTAATCAATCATAAAAGAGTTTCGGTGCTTATGACAAATGAGCAAAAAATCAATATACTCAAAAATATGGGCATTGAAGTTTTTTTTCTGAAAGCTTTCGACAAAGAGTTTATGGAAACCTCTCCAAAGGATTTTATGGAAAAATTTTTGCTCAAAAAGATGAAAGCAAAGTCGATTGTCGTCGGATTTGATTACAAATTCGGGAAAAATGCTCTGGGAGATGTGGGCTCTCTCTTGGAGTTGGAGGATAAAATTTCCGTCAGCGTGATTGAAGAGGTGTATGAAGAAGGGGTTTCGGTGAGCAGCTCGAATATAAGAGAATTGATAAAATCGGGGAAAATGGAGAAAGCGAATAAAATTCTCACCCGTCCTTATACTATTTCGGGAGAAATAGTTCACGGAAAGGCTCAAGGCGGAAAAATGGGATTTCCGACGGCAAATCTTTTCCTTTCAACAAATTATGTTATTCCGAAGGACGGAGTGTATAAGACTGAAATTTCATTTGACAAAAAAAGATACCTCTCCGCAACCAGTGTAGGAAAAAATCCGACCTTGGAAGGAGAGGTGCGCACAATAGAAACCCACATTCCGAATTTTTCCGAAGATTTATACGGGAAAACCGTTGAGCTCTCATTTATTTCCTATGAAAGAGAGATGATAAAATTTTCCACAACAGATGAATTGAAAGAGCAGATGGAAAGGGACTTGGAAAAAATAAAAAGAGAATAATCGTATCGGTGCGGCATATACCGCACCGTTTTTTTTTGTGCAGAATATAGACTTACAAAAAATCATAAAAAACAGTCACATTGAATGTATTGTATCACAGCGGATAGCGTAAAAACACTAAAGTATAAATAGAAAAGTGGTAACTAAACCGGAGATGATGAGAATTTTCAGACCGATATGAAATCCTTTTTTCACCCTTAAGTGCCGTCGCCATTCCGACCCACATTATGTATCCTGATATTCCCGCTCCCGCCAAAGCGTCCGTATTATACCGTCCAAGCCACATCTGATCCGTAAGGTTATAGAGCATTTGAACAAAAGAAGTCGCCATTATCGGTCGTGCCAATTTAATCAAAGTGGGAGCAATTTCTCCCGCTGTCAGATTTAATCTCTCTTTCATAAAATTCTCCAAACTTATTAAAATTCCCCGTATTATAGCAGAAAAATAATTTGCGGACAATTGTTTTTGAAGCCGTCGGGATAGGGTTGGGTGTATAATTTCAAGTTTCACCAAAAAAAAGTGGACAAAGTTTATAAGCTATTGGATTTGCAAGATTAAAATACTATAAAACAAACTCGTGTGATATAA
>CAUVKI010000041.1:0-18021 GCA_963552605.1 uncultured Tissierellia bacterium | reverse complement strand
CCCTCAAATGTCGCTTGTATCTTCGTCATGTCAAATCCCATCGGGAATCCTTTGATCTGCATTGATCCGCCTACTGCAGGTATGTGTATCCACTTAGCTGTAAGAGTGAGAGCGGGGGGGGGAGTGGGAGGAGTTGCTCCCTTTACTCTTAACTTAACGGGATTTCCTTTGTAGGTTACCGACAGATCCTTAATGAACTCTGCCGTTCCCTTAGCAACAGTTTCCACCAGTCCGGGGTGATCCGATCCGATGAAGAGTACTTTCAATCTTCTCGGTCCTTCTTGTAATATACTTCCTGAAGGGTTGCCCTTCCAAGTTACTTTCACATCACCCTTGTCCGCATCATAAGGGAAGTCCAACCACACTCTTGCTCCCAATACTCCGGACAGCTTAGCTTCCACTTCCACTTCGTCCGTGGGAGTAGCACCGCCAAGCTTAGCTTTCATTGCATCCAACAATGTTTTTTGCGCTGCCAACAAAGCTTGTGCAGCTGCAGGAAGTTTGTCGTAGTCTTCCAATGCCTTGTCAACCAAAGGCTTGTCTGCTGCTACCACAGTATCAACAGTCTTTGCCAAGATGACCTTGTGGTCTTCCTTGAACTTGTTTGCCATTTGCTCGGGCGTCATCATTCCGTCAAGTTTTGCTTTCATAGCGTCAAGCAGTGTCTTTTGTGCTGCAAGCAATGCTTGTGCAGCTGCAGGAAGTTTGTTGTAGTCTTCCAACGCCTTGTCAACCAAAGGCTTGTCCGCTGCTACCACAGTGTCAACGGTCTTAGCCAAGATGACCTTGTGGTCTTCTTTGAACTTGTCCGCCATTTGTTGAGGTGTCATCTCAAGCTCTTTGATTCTCATCTCCAAGCCCTCGATAATCGCCTTTTCAGGGACTAAGAGTGCCTTCACTACTGCTTCCAAAGCGTCAAAGTCAGCTCTGGTCTTTTGGACTTTTACTTTCTTCTCTGCAAGGTTTGCAGCCGTGATATCAGCCGGCTTCATTGCCAATACTTCAGCATTTCTTACCTTGAATGCCGCAGCTTTTTCTTGAGGCGTGAGTTCCGATGAAGGCAGAATTATCTCTTGTACTGAAGTGTACAGACTGTTGTTCGAGAATACCAATGCCACTCTTGCCGCTCTGAATGTTCTGTTGATAAGATCCATTCTTGCTGCGAGTTCTACTGCAGTTTCGTTGAATCTTCCAAGATATCTTGCATCCGTGAGAGGCAATCTGTAGAAGTATCCGAATCCGTCAGTGTTGTATCTCTTTTCAGTGTCTTCAATCTTTGATTGCTTTAAGCCGTCTCTCATATCCGAATCGTAGATGAGAAGGTCGACATAAGGCATTCCGGGCTGCCAGTAAACTCCCTTAGCGTTAGGATACCAGCCTGATCCTGAGAATGAGCCGCCGCCTCCCAAGTTTCCGAAGCCGATTACTCTTGCCAAGAACTTGCCGTAAACATTTGCGTTAGCCGTAGGCGCTCCGCCGACAACGTCAACTGCGATGATATTTCTTGCGTCTTTTGTTGCAATGTTGAAGTCTTGTCTCAAGATTTCCTTAGGATTGTTGGGTCCGTGTGTGCCTACGCTGGTAGGTATCAGGAATTTCCTTGAAATGTCGTCAACTCTGATTACGGAACCAAGTTCGAGGTATCCCCAAACCTTGCAGCCTGTTCCCATCCACATAGTGTAGAAGTCGCCGTTTCCGTCCATCAGTTTCAACTTGTTCCAGTTGTATCCGATTGATTGTTGAGTTCCGGGGGTTACATTTTCATTGATTGCCACAACTTTGAACGTATCTTTGTTCGTCACAATGGGATCCGCATCCGAAATCTTTCCTGAATCCGTTGACTCGTAGAATGTCCAGATATCGTTGATTACCGCACCTCTCAAGTGGTTTACGAAGAGGTAATCGAATCTGTTGGGATCGATTGTGTTCTTGTATTCGGAGCCTGAAAGCTTGTCATTGGGGAAGTCGTGGTATCTTCCTTTTACTTCCGTTGCGGGAGTGTAGGAAACCTTTTCTTTCAACTTAACCATCTTAGCATTGGTTCCGACTTTGTTCTTCTCGTTGATTACAACGATTGTGTTTGCAATGTCTTTTCTTGACGAGAAAGGATTGTAGTAGTGAATTCCTCTCCAGCCTGATGCACCCGGGTCGAATGCTCTTACCGTTTGCATTAAAATCCTTCCAAGCTCATAATCGGAGATTACGATTGCATGGCTTCCTCTTTCAAGATCCGCCATAGCTCCGGCACTTAACACTCTTCTGTTGGGATCTGCATAGAACACATTGGTTCTGGGAAGAATTGAGTAAGTTGTTGAATTTACCCAAATTGTCTCAGCCTTATTGTCCTTACCCAAGATAGCCTTGGGAGTGCTGTCCTTTTGCGTAGGAAGAATGACATTTTGACTTCCGTCCATTACATCCTTATAGTAAGGTTGGTTCTTAGCCGTAAGTCCGGGGATTGTCACTGAAATTCTGTTGTTGTTGCTTCTTGAGATCTCCACATATCCGTAGTAGTTGATCTTTGCAGGAGATGTGGCTGTGGGAGCGATATAATAAGGCTCGTTCATCTCTTCCCAAGTTTCAATTCTCAAGATGAAGTTGGAGTGTGATCCCACCTCGCCGATTGTGTAAACAAGGTCTCCTCTTCCGAGTGCGCCGAGTTTAGCGGCAATGGTTGAACCCATTCTTGATTTTCTTCCCATATAAAGGTTCTCAAGAACTTGAGTTCTCCAATCTTCCTTAAGGTCTGCAAGTTTGTTGGTTCCTCTTAGGAATCTTATCATTCCTTGAGTCAAGTGCTCATACACGAGAGCTGTCGAGTCAACAAATGAAAGTCCGGTCTTTATGAGCTGCATCTCATCGGTAAGGTCTTTCAAAAGAGTTACATCTTTTCCTTCAAACGGTGCCAATACCGACGGGCTTGTGCTTGCAATAAGAGTCCTGAATACCCAAGTATCAAGGTGTTCCTGTGTCTTTTGGAAATACTTGGACTCAGCATACTTCTCGCCTTGCTCTCCCGTTGAATATACGGGTCTGTAAGGTACATCGGGGTGAATATAGAATTCATTTTCTCCGACTTTTCCGAAGTAGTCTCCGTTATTCACAATAACGTGTGCGAATTTACCTTGAACAACAGCATCCTGTCTGACAATCGCTCCAACCACTCCGTTGTGAGTGTTACTGCCTCTTAACTCATAAGCGTGGATTACATCATTAGGCTTGATGTTGTCTCTTTCAAGTCTGTAGAACCCTTCTTTTTCGGTGTATCCGATAAGTTTCTTAGCTGCAGGGTTAAGAATGTCGATTGAACCGTCTCTCTTATCCGAGTAGATCAAGACTTTCTTGTCGGAAGTTCTCAACTCTCTTACCGGAGCGACATCGCTGAATCTGAATGAGTCAATGAATACAACTTTACCGTTCTTTACGGTCACTCTTGCGTATTCGCAGTTTCTGTCTCTGTGATAGAAGTCGTTGTACTTATGGTCAACATCGTTTCTGTAAGTTCTGAAAAGTCTTTGGTCTGCCGCCTTATACTTTTCATCAAGCTCAACGGTGTAGTTCTTTCCGTCAACCTTTATCAGTTTTTCGTTCGCTTCAGCAACTCCGTGCTTATAGTCGTAGGTGTTGTCGATCTTGATTTGGACTACAGCTTCGGGTGCGTCTTTAAGTCTTTCGTCAAGGGTTACATATGCAACCTTTCCGAGAAGATTTTCAACGTCAGCCGCTCTTCTTTCCTTGTCTCCGTCAACTACGACTTTCTTATCTTTGGGCATTTTGAGCTTCAGGTTGGTGCCTTGTGAGTATTTGTCCTTAACCTCACGGTTAGCCTCAACATAGTTTGCTCTTTGCTCTATCTTCATTACCTCGAAGACCATCTCGTCTCCTGAAAGGAGGGATTCGGTTCTGTCGTTCTCAATGAAGATACCCTTTACGATTGTGTGTCTTCCGTATTGGTCGTTCATCAACAGGTTGTAAAGGAGCTTGAATACATTCTCTCTTACTGCGGGAGCTGCATAATCGGTGATTGCCACTCCTTCGAGAAGTCCGAGTTCCTTAGCCTTGTAGACATAGGATTGCGGATAGTTCATTGCCAATTGATCGTCTTCCGCTTTGGATATTCCCATTGCTCTTACGATCATTGTCACAGCTTCCGCATTGCTTACATTCATCGCAGGGCGGAAAGTGCCGTTCTTGTGTCCTCTGATGAAGTTGTTTGCAGCAGAGGATGCCATATTCACATATCCGTTTGCCCAGTGTCCGATGTACATATCGGAGAACCTGCTCTTTACACTGTTCATGCTAAGAGCTTCAGCTTCCATGTCCTTTGCTCTCACCAATATTGCTGCGGTTTCAGCTCTGGTGATCGCCTTGTCAAGTCCGTCCGTTCCGTCCGGATAGCCTTGAACATATTTTTTCTCCTTCAGATACTCCAACCAGTGCATATCTGAAGCTGCGGTGGGTTTCTCCTCAACCGCCGGTGCGGCAGTTTCCTTTTCGTCTTTCTTGGGTGCGTCCTTTGCGGGTTCACCCTCGGCAAACGAAGAAACAGCCATTCCCAAAATCATAGCTAAAGCTAAGATGAGGGATAAGAGTTTTTTCATCATGCGATGACCTCCTTGATTAAAATTTGCAGCTCTCACTGCTGCCTGTCGTGTATTATACCGAAAGTTTTTTTAAAATCAACAGATTTTTTTATCTGTAATACAATTGTCACAAGCCCTCGGTATTTCCACTCGCCCTTAATTATACACAAAAAGTCCGAGAAAAACAATTACAGTTATATTACAAAAGTTTTTCCGTTTGATGATACGCCCGAAGGAGCAAATTTTTTATTGAGCCTAAGACATAATAAACGATATAAAAAAAAGCTTTGCCCTAAGACAAAGCCTTGTTTCAGATATTTTGGTCACATATTTTTTTTCCTTAATGTAAAGCCTCAACCTCTTTAAGCGAAAGTCCGGTTGCCGTTGAGATATCTTTCATTGCAAGTCCCAGCGTAATTAGCCGTTTAGCT
Organism: uncultured Tissierellia bacterium; assembly: GCA_963552605.1. Lineage (GTDB taxonomy): Bacteria > Bacillota > Clostridia > Tissierellales > Peptoniphilaceae > CAUVKI01. The sequence continues at coordinate 13,007 of CAUVKI010000041.1, read as the reverse complement.
ATTTTTACCGAACTTTCCTTCATACCCCTGTCTATCCCTAAAAGGATTCCCTCTCCTCTTCCCTCTTCTCTTCCCTTGTTCATTCCCAAAAGAAGCCCTTCTTCTCTTCCCTTGTCCATACCCAAAAGAAGTCCCTCTTCTCTGCCTTCTTCTCTGCCTTCTTCTTTTCCTTTTTCCTCAAGCCTTTCAGCCAGGATTTGCATTTCTTTTGTTACGAATTCCATAGCTTCCTTATCCTCCTTTTCGGTTGAGGTCTTTATGAGTCTTACGGTTTATCATCAACTGTACCTTTTCCGTTGTTATACCGTAGGAGTTAAATCAATGTAATCCCTCAACCTCTTTAAGCGAAAGTCCGGTTGCCGTTGCGATATCTTTCATTGCAAGTCCCAGTGTAATTAGCCGTTTAGCTATTTTTACTGAACTTTCCTTCATACCCCTGTCTATCCCTAAAAGGATTCCCTCTCCTCTTCCCTCTTCTCTTCCCTTGTTCATTCCCAAAAGAAGTCCCTCTTCTCTTCCCTTGTTCATTCCCAAAAGAAGCCCTTCTTCTCTGCCTTCTTCTCTGCCTTCTTCTCTGCCTTCTTCTTTTCCTTTTTCCTCAAGCCTTTCAGCCAGGATTTGCATTTCTTTTGTTACGAATTCCATAGCTTCCTTATCCTCCTTTTCGGTTGAGGTCTTTATGAGTCTTACGGTTTCTCTAAAGACTTCATTCTTTATATTTCGGTAGTCTCTCATTAGAAAATCATTCAGCAGTTCCCTTACTTCTCCATCTTCTTTGGTTGCCCCGTTTACGAAGATTATTGTTTGTCGGTCTTTGAATAACTTGTGCGTATCGGTAAACATTCGCTTGATTGTGTAGACGGATTTTCCCTCTCCAAACGGATCCTTCTCCATTATAAAAATGGTGTAGAACTCGTGAATGTCTTTGAATTTCGTTCCGCTCTTTATTAAGTTGGCGTCCGATACGGAGCAGATATGTCTTGCTCTTAGAGGCAGCCATTCATCGGAGACTCTTTGTATTTCTATTACGATTACTTTCCCGTCCCCTGTCTTTGCCAAGACATCTACTATTGCGGTTCTTCCTTGAGCATTGTCCATACTATATTGAGTTGAACTTTCCACCACCTTTATTTGTTGTTTCAAAATGATGCTTACTAATACTTCTACACATCTGGGATTTTTAAATACCCATCTTGCGAGTGCATCGTCCATAATTCTGGAGCTGAGAAAAAATTCTTTTCCCACTTTTATAAGAGACATATTTCCCAATCCGAGTGCTTTTAAATCTATTTTCTTATTTTTTTTCATATCGACTGCACCTCCTTGGGTTATTATATCACATATCCATAATAAAAAAAACAGCCACACTCGGCTGTCCTCTTTTAAAACAATGCTTTAAATTTCTTTTCTCTGCCTTTTTCTTGCTTTATCGTTCCTCATATAAAATCATTAAAAGCTCGTCTATTACCTTTACGAAGAATGAGCTGAATACACGAACTATTGCGAAATCTTCCGCGTCATACTCTTTCTCACGAACATCCGCAAGCACGGCTAAAGCTCCTCTGACCTTGGAGTTCTCAAGCACCGGAAGAATCATTAGTGAGTTTCTTTCCCTATAACCGGTCACCGGGTCAGTGCGAAAATCTTCAGTCCATGAGGAAGTGAAATATCCGTCTCGTCTATTCTCGAATTTTTCTATCCACTCGCAGGAGATGTCCTTGTCTATGTGAAGCTGTCTGTCTCCTCTCATCACGCTGTAAATCTCCAAGGGTTTATCATTGTCGTAAAGGGCAAGTCTAATCTCCGCCCCCTGCATAAGCTCGCTTAATCTGTTGAGCATATTATAAAGCTTTACTTCGACCGGCACCCTTTTATCCAATTCTTCCAAAAGCTCTATGAAAGCCAAACGGTATAAAGGTTCTCCCATTCTTCTCATATATTTTCTGTTCGCTCTGTCGTATCGCATTTTTTCGGTTAAAATGGCTTTCTGCCAAATTACGGACATATCTCTTCCGCCGTACTTCGCCTGATAAAGCGCCTCGTCCGCTCTCAGTATCAAAGAGTCCTGCCTGTCTCTCTTTTCACCTGCCTGCGCAATTCCCAAAGAAATAGTAACCGTTCCTCCGTCAAGCTCCTCAAAGTTGATTTGCTTTATTCTCTTTCTTAAAAGCTCCGCAACGTGGTATCCTCCTTCAGTGTCGGTATTAGGAAGGGTGACTATGAATTCCTCTCCGCCATATCTTCCGAGCGCCGCACCTTCGGGAAGAAGTTTCATAACTTCATGACTTACTGTCTTTAGTACATTATCCCCTGCCAAGTGCCCGAAAGTATCATTCACATTTTTAAAGTGATCAAGATCGTACATCAGAATGGTGAAAGGGTACTTATATGACATAGCTTCACTGATTTTTTCAGAAATCATTCTCTCAAGTCTTCCTCTGGTCATAGCTCCGGTCAATCTGTCGATGTTTTTCACTCGATTAAGCTTGTCATTCTCAAGCAGGATAGATGTCAACCCTCCATAACTTTTAATTCTCTCAAGCCCTTCCTCGCTCACGAAATGCAAAAGTCGGTTTGCCATAAAAATGAGTACCCCCACAGGTTCTTCTTCAAATTTTTCAAATCCCGTTTCCTGATAAATCGGAAGGATAAGAATGTTTTGGATTTCCTGAGAGCTTAGTTTCACATTTTTCATAACTTGGAGTTTGTTTAAGTTAAAGCGCATCTTAAATTCCATAAAGTATTTTTCATCAGCCGCTTTTGTCTTTGCCGTAAGCTTATATTCTCCCTGTTCAATCAGGCACAAATAACCCTCATGAGTCATAAGTCTGTTTGCTAAAAACTCCAACATAACTCCCATATTTTCCCGATCGTTGTCTCCGAAAATCAAAGAGGCTTCAGGATAAAGTTCAAGCGATTTATAGATTTGTTCTTCATATAAATTTTTAAGCACATCGTGTTCAATAGCCACTTTATAGATATCAAAGTTATAAACCAGTTCCTCCAGTTCATCACGACTCAACTCGCCCACGCTTCCGCCTTCGCAATAAAGAGATTTATGGCGCAAAAAATTCTTAAGATAAAACAGCGGAAGTGCAAAATTATTATATTTTGCATAGTTCCAACGATCGTCGTAGGAGATATTCCTAAGTAAAAATGAAATTACATTCACCGCTTCAAAAATCCAAGACACCGCCATCCAAAAAGCTCCCTGTTTCTCATAACTCTCCGCTAAAACTACCGCCGCAGTTATGAAGGAACGATGTGCCGAGGGCTTTTGAAAGCAACTCCTAAGATACTCCGTTGAGGATTCATTCACTCCCCTGACCAACACCCTTAGCAAAACCGTATCCTTAGAGCGTGAATCGGTGTCATAAAATTTGTCCCAAATAAACTCGCTTATTTCCACAAGTCTTTGAGCAAAGGGGAAATAATGCTCAAAATCTCCGTTGGTATAAAAGAAAAGGGCTACACATTCCAAGTACCTCATAAGAGAAAAATAAAAGAAGTTCTCCTTATCCGCTTCCAACCGGTCAAGCAGCAAAAGAAGTTCATCGAGTATGTCCTTTTCTTCATCTACATACTCCAAAAGCAGCCCGAACAGACTAAGCTCGGAATCTCTGACGGAATAATCCGAGGTCTCCATTTTTTTTGAATAGTCCAAATGCTGCTTGAGACCGTCAAATTTTCTAAGCTCAAAGAACATATATGCGGTTACTGCCAAGAAATCATAATAATTTTCATAATTGCCGGAAATATTATCACTAAAAAAGGGATTATGAATAAATCTTTGATAATCCTCGTAGGCGTCACGCAAATTTCCGGTCTGCAAATCCGCATACATCAAAATCACCGCAAATTCAGGGTTGAACACATCAACATTGACGGAGGCGTTCGCCTCGTTCGCAGCTCTTGCATATTCAAGAGCCATAGCTGCGTCGTTATAATATTCTTCGTAGAAGAATGCCAAATTGCTAAAGGTCAGGGCGATCACCGAATTTATATTATATTTTTTTGCGATGTCCAGGATTTCTTCATACTGAGCCATAGCGTGCTTTCTGGTTTCTTTTTTCATACCGTAAAACGAAGCTATATTATTTCTTGCCTTAAGTTCTCCCGAAATATATCGTACGGTTCGGCAGTCCAAAATTGAGTCCTCGGAATAAGTCACCGCATCGTCCAATTCACCCATAAAATACTTTGTGATTCCCATAAATCGCTTGGCGTCCCCTCTTAGGCTCAAAAATTTCAAATCATCTCCGCAGGCGGCAATCGCCGACAGATAATTCTTCAGTGCTTCCTCAAATTCCTGAGTATCTTTTAGGCTATTGCCTCTGCCGATATAATAAAAGATTTCAGCAGCCTTGGAATTTCTTCTTCTCTTGGCTATCCACTCCTTTGCACTTTTTATCAAGCCCTTTTCCGCATCGAAAACATAGACTGTGACTAATCCGTAATAAAAATCCAAGAGTTCCGGTGCTATCTTCTTTGGAATTTCCAAATACATTTTTTTTGCATAGGCGCAAAAGTCCACCGCCGCTTTTGTAAATTCATAAATCTTAAAAATGTTCAGTTTTATTGAAAATTTTTCATTGTCGTCCAAAGGATAATTCAAAAGCTCTTCATAGCACTCAAGCTGTTTTGAGAAATTATTGTTCTCAACATATTTTTCAAGCTCTTTGCGTATTGCCGAAGTTTCTTTGACATCTCTGCCTTTAAGTTCCGCAATATGTTTGTTTGCAATGTTGAAATCAATGTTCGGAAACTTTTCAATCAGCTCTTTTGTGAAAGCTTTGCGTTCCTTGTAAGTTAGAAGATTTTTAATTTTATTCTTTAAGGACACACTCTTATAGGCATATCTTTTTGAAACACTATTCTCAATTGCATAAATATAACCCTCTTTCTCCAATGACTCAAGCACTTCCAAGAGCTCCTGTTTATCCATTGAATAGTAGGTTGAAAGTTCTTCCAGATTGTGGTTTAAAAAAAGCATTGAGCCTTTTTTTAAAACCATTCTCTCTTTACTGCTTAAGCTTCGCATTTTCGCAAGCTCCGTTTCCTCAAGCTGCTGCTCTTTTATGAAATCCATGAAAACATCTTTTGCATTCTTGTCTTCCAAAAGCTCCACCGTAAAATCTTCATCATTAAATGAAAAAAAGTTGCGCTCCAAACCATATTTAAGCGATTTCATCAGGGCATCGCTGTCAAATTCCATCTTTCTCCACGCAAAGGAGGAAAAAAGCGAGGCGGATTGTCTGCTGTTGAAAAAATCCCTGAAAAATCTATATAAGTTCTGCTCCTTAGGTTTCTCAAAGGCAATTTCTCCAAGGCATTTTTCAGCCTCAAACAAATTTAAAATCGCCTCAAGCATACTTCCCTTTTGTAAAGCATTTCCTTCCACGGACATTCCCATCACAATTTTTTTATCATCCAGAATGGTCAAAAGTACAAACATAACATAGAGAATATGCTCGGAAAACATATTTGCGCAATCAAATAAAAGCACCGTTTCTTTGGCGGGCAAATTAAACTTGATGAATTGAGCAGCCATAAGCACCAATCTCAAATAAAAGGGATCAAGCTCTCCATCAAGCGTAGGAAAGGGGGATTTGGTATGGTTTATAAGAACTTCCAAAAATACCTCTTTCCCCCCGAACTCTCTTATCGAAGGGGGTATCTGCGTAAAGTTCCTCAATATTCTCACAAAACCTTTTTCAATTTTCTCCGACTGATCTCCTCCAAAATAAAAAGTGTAATAACCTCTAACAAAAAACTCAAGCTCGATATCAATGAGCATATCCATACTCAAGCTGTCGTTAACTCCATAGGCGATTATTCCGTATTTGTTCGTGTCGCTCTTTTTTATTTCGCTTTCAAGCTCATTAAAATCGCTTATATCGTAGTTTTTTAAATTCGAGATTGCCGAATATCTCAAATTTTTATTTTCGTCTATAATAATTTTGGAGTAGCTCGTAAGATAATCCTTATTCAATCCGTCGATTATATCCGAATAAATGTATGGCTTCCTGATAATACGGGTGTTTATAAGCTTATCGAGAAGCTGCAAAAAAATATAGTTGTCAGGTTCATCTAAACCCTGCTTATCTTTAAGCTTTCTTTTTATCGTGTTCCACTCCACCGTAAGATCTACGGTTCTTTTGAAATCGCTTATATAATCAAGGAGCAGTCTGCTTATTTCCAAAAATTCATTCTCACTTCGATATGAGAGAGGAGTGTCGATAAATAAATATTCATCTGCAAAGGAGCTCATAAAATGAGTTTTTTCCTGCATATTAAGCCACGCAAAAACCGGGTCCTCAAGGCATAGGACTTCCGTTTTTTCATTTATTTTCCTGTAAAACAAATTTTCGTGAGAGAAAAATGACCACCTTACTCCCATATATTCCAAATAACTTAGAATTTTAAAAAGGGAAACGGCTATATCAAGCAGTGGAGAGAAATTTATATTCTCATCACTTATGATTTCTCCTACAACTTCTCTTATCGATCTCTTTTTTACATACTCGGCGACATAAATAAACGCACGGGTAAAGAATAACTCTCCGTTTATTTCCCTCACGGGATAAAACCCCACGGTATGTGCCACATTGGGAACGGAAAAGGTGGAAGTTTTTTTTGTGGTTTCCGCAATCATATTGATAAACTCTCTCCTGCCGGTAGTATTTGCATACTCAAAATATAGAAGCCTTACCGGATTTCCCTTATCCATTCCCAAATATTCCACAAATCCCGGGATATATTTTTTCGTCTCTTCAATGATTTCAAAGCGTCGATTTATAATTTTAAATTCCATCTCTATTACCACCCGAATTTTATTATATCACACGGGGTTGTTTTTGTTCCCAATAAAAAAATGTAAAGACAGGAATTTAAAACTGTGGTAGAATACCGTGAATTTGAAAGGGGGATAATATGAAAAAGCTTTTACTATTTTTTCTCGCCGCAACTCTTTTTCTAGGGGCGTGCGGTGAGAATGCAAACGCTCCCGATAAGGGAGACGCTCAAAAGAATGAACAGAGCGAGGAGAAGAAGGAAGAGAAACAGGAAGAAAAAGAGGAGAAGAGTGAGGAAGACCAAAACGGAGAGGAGGATTTGGGAGGAATGATCAAGGATTTGAAAGATTTCGACCAGTTAGGAGAAGTTAAAAAAGGCGACACAATTGCCTTGATTAAAACTTCGATGGGAGATATAAAAATTCGCCTGTTCCCCGAAGTTGCTCCGAAAGCCGTCGAGAATTTTACAACTCACGCAAAAAACGGCTACTATAACGGTTTGACTTTCCACAGAGTAATCGACAACTTTATGATCCAAGGAGGAGATCCCTTAGGAACCGGAGAGGGAGGAGAAAGTATTTGGAAGGCTCCGTTTGAAGACGAGTTCGCTTTTCAAGCCAGAAATTACAGAGGAGCACTTTCAATGGCAAATTCCGGTCCTGCAACCAACGGCAGTCAATTCTTCATAGTTCAGGCGAAAGATATTCCCGAAAAGGCGGTTGGATATATGAAAGATGCCGGAGAGCAGCAATTTCCTGAAGATGTAACCGGAAATTATAACAAAATGGGCGGCACTCCGTGGCTCGACTTCAGACACACCGTATTCGGTCAGGTGGTCGAGGGAATGGACATAGTGGATAAGATAGTTAAGGTTGAGAAAGATAAAGAGGATAAACCGTTTGAAGATGTGAAAATTCAATCCGTAGATATATCCGAAGTGCAGTAAAGAAAAACTCCAAATCGATGTAAGATAAAATTACTCGGTTTGGAGTTTTTTTATCTTTGGTAAAGATTAAATCTGTTATAATGAAACGAACTGATTTTAGGGAGTGATTATATGAGAGTTAGAAAAGCCGTAGTGCCTTGTGCGGGATACGGCACGAGATTTTTGCCGTGGACCAAGGCTTGCCCCAAGGAACTTTTGCCTTTGGCGGACAAACCTGTTTTGGAATATATTTTGGAGGAAGCTAAAGCTTCGGGAATAGAAAAAGTGCTCTTGATTACCTCAAAGGGAAAGACCGCAATAGAGGATTATTTTGACCGAAATAAAGAGCTTGAGTTTTTGCTGGAAAAAAAGAACAAATTAAAAGAACTTGAGGCTGTTAGACATTCGTCCGAAATCTTAGAAATTTTCACCGTCCGTCAGCCCGAAGCTCTGGGACTCGGACATGCCGTTTCGCTTGCGGAAGCGTTTGTGGGAGATGAACCTTTTTTGGTGCTCTTACCCGATAACCCTATTGAAACTTTTAAATCTCCGCCCGCTTCGGCGCAGCTTATTGAGGTTTTTGAAAAGGAAAATTGCTCGGTTGTGGGGGTTAGGGAGGTAAAGAGGGAAGAAACAAACAGGTATGGAATTATATCGGGAGAAAAACTCTCCGATTCTCTCTGGAGTGCTTCGGATTTTTTTGAAAAGCCCGACCCGAAAGACGCTCCGTCGTGCCTTGCAATGCTTGGGAGATATGTTTTTACTCCGAGAATTTTTCATCATCTTAAGCGTTTAAAAAAAGGGGCGGGGGGGGAATTGCAGCTTACCGATGCAATAAAAACTCTCCTTGAGGACGAAAGAGTGCTCGCAAAGATCTATGACGGAAAAACTTACGATACCGGAAATCCCGAAGGATATTTGTGTGCGTTATTTGAATACGCCAAACGACAAGGATATAACCTATGAATTTGATTACCGATTATGTTATGCTCCCAAAGGACATAGAAAGCTATCAGGATATGGTGAGTGAATACCACAGGATTTTGACGGACTCTGATAATCCTTTCTCCGAAAACTTGGGTTGGAGGGATTTGCCGCTCTCTTTTGACGAAAAGGAAAGAGAAAAACTTTTAGGCTATGCCGAGGAAATTAAAAAAAACTCCGATGCGCTTATAGTGGTGGGAGTTGGCGGCTCTTATATGGGAGCGAGGGCGGTTGTTGAGGCTCTAGGCTCAAAAGGTCATACGGAACTTTATTTCTTGGGAAACAACCTCTCCGATCTCTACACCGAGAGCTTATTAAGTTCCCTCTCCGATAAAGAGGTGTCTTTAAATGTTGTTTCAAAATCGGGAGAGACAATAGAAACCGTAATAGGTTTGAGTATTGCTTTGGATTTTTTGAAAAAGCGATATGGAGATAAACACAAGGAAAGAGTTTATATCACCACCGACTCACAAAGAGGCAGCTTGCGTGCAATGGCACTTGAGGAAAATTATAAGTCACTGAAATTTCCTAAAAGTGTCGGAGGAAGATTCAGCGTCCTAAGTTGTGCAGGTTTATTGCCTATGGCGGCGGCAGGAGTGGATATTGACAGCCTGATTGAGGGTGCAAAAAACGAGATAGAGTTTTTGAAAAGCGATAAACTTTCAGAAAATTCCGCTTATAAGTATGCCGTAATCCGTAAAATCCTTTTGGAATACGGAAAGGATATAGAACTTCTGGTAAGCTATGAACCGAGGCTCAGATTTTTTTCGGAGTGGTGGAAACAGCTTTTTGCGGAGTCCGAGGGGAAAGAGGGCAGGGGGTTATATCCTTCGTGTGCATTTTTTTCTACGGATCTTCACTCGGTCGGACAACTTATTCAGGAGGGAAAGAAAAACCTCTTTGAAACGGTGCTTTTTATGGAAGATACTGAAAATAAAATTAAAGTTCCGAATATAAATCCGATTTTCGGGAAGCTCTCCGAGCTCTCCGAAAAAAGTCTTTTTGATATAAACAAAGCCATATTTCAAAGCGTACTCTCGGCGCACTCCGAGAACGGGATTCCCAATATAGTTTTGAAAATCCCCAAGCTTTCAGCTTACCACTTGGGGGAGCTGATTTATTTTTTTGAAACGGCGGTCACAATGAGCGGACTTTTATTAAAAGTCAATCCTTTCAATCAGCCCGGGGTGGAAGTATATAAACAAAAACTTAGAAAAAGTCTTTTTGTCGAGGGAACAAGATGATAGATGTATTATTTTTAGGTACGGGCGGAGGTATGCCGATGACCTATCGCCGACTGTCCTCCGTGCTGCTTTCATACGGCGGAAGAAAAATTCTTCTTGACTGCGGGGAGGGCACTCAGGTAGGAATGAGAGAATATCACACGGGCTTTAGGGATTTGGATTGGATTTTTATAACTCATATTCACGGAGATCATATCTTCGGACTTCCCGGATTGCTCGCCACAATGGGAAACAGCGAGCGAACCGAACCCGTAACCGTCGTGGGACCTAAGGGGGTTAAAGAGGCTGTGGAGGGGTTATGTTTTACTTTGAAGCAACTTCCATTCAAGCTTAGGATTATGGAAGATCCGAAAGAATTTTCTCTCACAGTAAAAGATGAAATGCTTATTGAGAGTGAAAGCGGGGAACTGAGCATAAAAACCTTTCCGTTAAGACATAGAATTCCCTGCTTTGCCTATTCGTTTGAATTATCCCGCAAACCTAAATTCGATGTAAACCGAGCAAAACTCCTGCCCATTCCGATAACTTTTTGGAAAAAATTACAGAACGGGGAAACCGTCTTATATGAGGGACGGGAGTATTACCCCTCGCAGGTGCTGGGAGAGGAGAGAAACGGACTTAAACTTTCATTTTTGGGTGATACCGTATATTTTCCGGAAATTTCCGATTTTGTTAAGAACAGCGACCTTTTGATTTCCGAAGGTTCCTATGGTGATGACAACGACTTGATGAAGGCAAAAAAAAATAAGCATATGACTTTTAGAGGAGCGGCGTTAATTGCCGAAAGTGCAAAGGTAAAACGCTTAATCCTCACACACTTCAGCCCCAGTATGATGAAGCCTTCGGATTTTAAGAAAAATGCGACGGAGGTATTCTCAAATGTTAAGATTGCCAAAGACGGATATTCCGAAACGGTAAAATTTGATAAAGAATAAGGAGGAAAAATGAACGCATATGTATTCGATATGGACGGCACTATATTAAGTTCCATAGATTTTTGGAAAAATTTCGGCACGGAGATTTTAAAAAGGTACGGAATAAATAAAAAAATCTCTCCGGAGGTATTGGAGATGGCAACGCTTCATGAAGCGATAGTGATGCTGAAAGAGGATTTTAATATAGAAAAAACGGTTGAAGAAGTTGAAGAAGATGTTTTTACCTTTCTCTATGAAAAATATGAAAGGGAATTTGAATTAAAGCCCGGAGTGATTGAGCTTTTTTCCCTAATAAAGGGAAAGGGATTTCCGATTGCGATTGCGACCGCAACCGAAAAAAAATATGTGGACGGAATGTTAAAGTGCCACCCAGAGCTTTTGGATTATGTGGACTTTGTGGACTGTGTAGAAATAGGAGGACCTACAAAGAAAGATGTGGAATACTTTGAAGCGCTTCTTTCAAAATTTAAAGAGCAACCAAAAAGAGTCTTCTTTTTTGAAGACTCTCCATATAGCATAAAAACCGCAAATAAGGTCGGTTGGACAACCATAGCGCTCCTTGAAGATATGAACCCTCATCTAAGACCCGAAGCCGAAGAAATATCCGATTACTGCTTTGAAAATCTTAAAGCCCTCGACATTGACATACTGGACTTAGACTGACTCTCCATAGCACTCATTTACCTTTGACATATCAATAACCTCATCAAACTCGGAGAGCATATCCCTATCCAAGTTATGAGCTATACTGTTATTGCCTACAAATACAGTATATAGTATTTTAATCTTATGAGCCGAATAAATTAAAAAATAAAACGCAGGAATTGCAAGGAGGGCTGATTCGTAATTCTAAGTTAATCGATTATAAATAAAACTTATAGTTGATTTTCATAAAAAATCATAGTACACTGATAATGGTCTGCTGGGGTATATGTTTAATGGTTGTTGTTTTTTTGGTTGTTATCCATGGTGGTTTTTGCGAGTTCTCAATTATAATTCTATGATAATATTTTTTCACTTCGTTCGTTTGTCGTGATGGTGATGTTCCGGTGAATGGATGTTTCCATTCACCGCTTTTGATTTTTAAGGAGTGCTTTTTATGAAAAAATTTGGAATTGTGCTAATCCTACTTTTATTTACGGCTTGTGGTCAAAAATCATATGATAAAACCTCAAGTGTTAATGATATAAAAACTCCGCCATTTGGCGGCTATGTGTGTGGATTTAGGGGGGATACAACATTTTTGCAGTTTCCGATTTTTATCCCTGATGGAATTTCAAAAAATAGCATTGTAAAGATAATTCTTTCCGGAGACAAAGAATTTTCTTGCAGCAGATACAACTTTTCTACTTTTTCCAGAAGCAAGTACGAAGGTTATATGTTTTCAATTTTATCATTCAGAGTTATATTTCCCGAAGCAGGGGATTTTTGTGTTGACAAACTGAATATTTTCTTTGAAGACGAAAAAAGTATCGAATTAAAATTAGGAAAGATATTTTTTGATATAAGGGAGAATGAGTCACCTGCTGAATATTTGAGTGTTCGTTCGTTTCTTATCAATGATTCTAAACTTTCTGAACTTAACATATCCTATGTTAATAATACCGATAAGCCAATCATTATTGAAAATTTTTCCTATCCTGAAGATGTTTGTTCAAATGTAAAGATAGAAAAATTTGATAAATTTGGAGCAAGATTTGAACTTCCTCCAGAAGGGGATGGTTATTCAAGACCGAAAGAAAGAATCGCAGAAAAAGGATTAGTTGTCCCTCCACATTCTGAAAAAGCATTTATAGCTACTTTTGATTTTGATGCAGGCTTTGCCAACAATGAGGGGAGATTTTTTTATTTTCTTCCATTTGTAGAGTATAAAATAGATAATGAACATATAATTATGCCCGCTCAAATTCAAGCAACAGTAATACAACCTACATTCACTGAAGAAGTCGTAAAAAGTTTCATAGAGTAGACATTGTTTGAAAAATTGAGTAGGGGAAATTTAATCCTCTTTTGCACCCGCTTCGCTAATTTTACAAAACAATGCCTACAATGTAAACTTAGACTGACTCGCCATAGCACTCATTGACCTTTGACATATCAATCACCTCATCAAACTCGGAGAGCA
>CAUVKI010000040.1:0-19637 GCA_963552605.1 uncultured Tissierellia bacterium | reverse complement strand
AAGGAGAAGAGGAAATGATATCAATTGCTGAGTATATAGCGGAAGATATTATAGTGAAAGCCAAAGAGAAAGGCATACAGGAGGGAATGGAGAAAGGTTTTTTTCAATCGGCGATGAATTTACTAAAGATGGGATTCTCTATTGAAGACGTTCAAAGAGGCACAGGGCTTTCAAGGGAAAAGATAGAGGAACTGAAATTATCGCTTAAGAGTTCTTAAAAAAATGAATTCGACCGAAGGGACTGTTGTATTTTAAAAGTTTTACACAAGTTAAATGCTACTACATCTTGTGTACAATCTTTATTTTGCAACAGCCTCTTTTTTTTGGAATAAATAAGACACGGTGTCTTATTTATTCAATACTCAGTTCTACGATTAAAAAATTTGAGTTTATAATATTTTTTTCGATTAAAATTTTTTTACTGTGAAAAACAGCTTTCTTGCGTAAAAATTGTGTGGTAAAATCCCTCGTCGGGAGGTTGAAAAATGTATGATCTGATAATAGTAGGAGGCGGAGCGTCGGGAATGCTTTCAGGAATTTTTGTCTCCGAAAAACTTAGAGTGATGATAATTGAAAAAAATGATCGCTTGGGAAAAAAACTTTTATCCACAGGAAACGGTCGCTGCAATTATACCAATGTGAATTTCTCCAAAGAGAAGTTTCACGGAGAATCTCCCGAACTGATAGAAAAATTTTTAGAGGGATATAATTCAAAGACGATTTTAAAGATCTTTGAGGATTTGGGAATTCCTCCGCACATCGCAGAGAACGGACGGGTGTATCCAAACTCATTGCAGGCTTCTTCAATGCTTGATGTTCTCCGTTTCAAATTGGAAGAAACGGGTGTTGAGATAAGACTTTCTGAAAATGTAAAAAGCATTAGAAAAAATGATAAAGTTTTTTTTGTGACTACGGATAAAAACAGTTATTCTTCAAAAAATGTCTTAGTGGCTACGGGGGGAATGAGTGTGCCAAGTTCGGGTTCGGACGGCTCTGGATATAAATTTTTTAGAAACTTCGGACATAAAAAAACTTCCACATATCCCTCGCTCGTTCAGCTTAAAAGTGATTTTCCATATCTTAAAGCGATTGACGGAGTTAAGGTTGAAACGGAAATTTCTTTCTTAGCTGACGGAAAGAGAATAATAAAGGAAAATGACGATGTGCTCTTCACATCATATGGAATATCCGGCTCGGCAGTGCTCAGTGCAAGTCGTGAAGTTATAAGAAAAATTTCGGAAGGAAAACTTGTCGAGGCGAGCATAAAACTCCTAGACATAGATGAAGTTTCTCTTTCCAAGCGTTTCAACTCCTTGGGGAAGAGAACAGTGGAGAAAGCTATGATTGGACTTACCCACAAAAAAATAATTCTCCCCGTCTTGAAAATTCTTGGAATAGAAAAGGATCGTCTGTCGAGTTCGCTGTCAAAATCGGAGATAAGTAAAATATCCGAGATATTATCGGACTTCAGAATTAAAATCATCGGAGATAAAGGCTTTGCTTCATCACAAGCCACCCAAGGAGGACTTTCTCTTTCGGATTTTGATATGAATACGATGGAGAGTTTAAAAATTTCAGGGTTATATGCCTGCGGAGAAATATTAGACATAGACGGAGATTGCGGAGGATATAATTTAAGTTGGGCTTGGATTTCAGCAATGAAGGCGGCAAAAGCTGTTTTATCGAAAAGAGGAGCATCAAATGACGCAATATAAAAAGGCACTTGAAAAATTGAAAAATCCCATACGTATAGCCATTTTAGGCTATGGATTTATGGGCTCCATTCTATACTCACAGCTTAATATGTTGAAGGGTTTTTCAACTGTAAGTATATATGGAAGAGATCTCTTTGCTCTTGAAAAAAAATTCTCGGGCAAAAAAAATCGTCCGTTTCTCACGGACGAACTGTCAAAAATCTTTGAAAGAGATTTTGACATAGCGATAGATTCTACGGGAGATCCCGACTTCGGAGCATACTTTGCCCAAACGGCACTGTCAAAATCAAAAGATGTGGTGAGCCTTAATGTGGAAGCGGATTCTGCAGTGGGTGCAAAACTTGCAAAGATTGCTGCGGATAATAACTCCGTTTATTCAGGTATCCTCGGCGATGAGCCCGGAGCAATCAAAGAACTTTATGATTTTTCCGATCTCTTGGGTTTTGAAGTGGTCTGTGTAGGTAAGGGAAAAAATAATCCTCTCGATTTTTTCGCAACCCCCGATTCACTTTCCGAAGAGGCGAAAATTAAAGGGCTGTCTCCGCAAAAGCTCACCTCTTTTGTGGACGGCACGAATACTATGCTTGAGCTTTGTTCGGTGGGAAATGCAATAGGATTTACTCCCGATATTCCCGGCTGCCACGGAGTGAGTGCAACGACTGAAAATATTTCGGAGATTTTATCAACGGACGGCATACTTTCCAAAAAAAAAGTTTTGGAATATGTATTCGGAATTGCTCCCGGAGTATTTGCCATTATCCGAACAGACAATCCCGAAATGGATTTTGCAATGAAATTCTTAAAAATGGGAAAGGGACCCAACTATCTTATGTATCGCCCTTATCATTTGACATCTATGGAAGTTCCGAAAACCCTATGTCAGGTGTTTTTTGACCGAGAGCCTTCGATTATCCAAACTGAACAACTAAACGATGTGACGGCGATAGCAAAAAAGGATTTGGAAGAGGGAGAAGCTTTAGACGGAATAGGCGGATATACCTGCTACGGAAGACTTGAGCTTCACGAAAACTCCGAAAAAATTCCGATTGCTCTCTTGGATAAAAATGCAAGAGCCGTAAAAAAAATAAAAAAAGGAGAAGTGCTGACTTTGGAAAATGTGAAGCTTTCAAATAATCATATCACAAAGCTATATTACAACTGATTGGAAAATTCTGACGACCCGATTTAATTCGTTTTTTTTTGTATAGTATTTCAATATACAGTTTTTATATCCATAGAAAAATTCTTTGACAGTTGGCGAAAAAAAGGAATATAATTTATGAGAAAAGAAAACCAAAGGAGGAAATGGAATTGAAAAAGAAATGGGTTTTATTGTCGGTGCTGTTTGCGGTGTGTTTTTCGGTGTTCGGTTTTTCGGTAAGAGCGGAGGAAGCGTCTTATTCCTATCCGCCTAAATCCGAGTGGACGGACGCAAAATATTTTGAATTTGATGCTACCACGGGAATGATTACCAAATATTCCGTGGACGGACCGAAAGACGTCGTTATCCCTGCGGAGATTGGCGGGGTTGCGGTACAGCACATCGGGAGAAATGCGTTTTATGAACCGGATTTCAATTCGCATAAAAATCTTTATGAAATTCGGAGCGTGAAATTTCCGGAGGGATTGATTACTATCGGAGACTGGGCACTTTACGGAAATCAATTGACTTCGGTGCAGTTTCCGAAAGGGTTGGACACAATAAGAAGTGGGTCATTTGCCAATAATCAACTGACTGATGTGGAACTTCCCGAAGCTTTAACCACGATTGAAGAAGATGCCTTTGCTAATAACAGATTGGAGTATGTAAAGTTACCGGAGAGGTTGACCGCCATCAGAAGCAAGGCATTTGCCGGAAATCAGTTGATTAAGATTGAGTTTCCGGAAGCCTTAACCGCCATAGGAAGTCATGCATTTGAGAAAAATCAATTGACTCGGGTGGAACTTCCAAAAAATTTGACCACCATCGAAGATGAGGTATTCAAGGAGAATAAGTTGGCGGAGATTAAGTTTTCGGAGGGGCTTACAAGTATAGGGTATAAGGCGTTTGAAAATAATCAATTTACAAAACTTAAGTTCCCTAAGGGTTTGAATACCATCGGAGAATTGGCATTTTATAACAATCAATTGGTGGAGGTTGAGTTTCTTGAGGGATTGACCGACATCGGAAAAAAGGCATTTTATAAAAACCGATTGGCTCAAGTGAAGTTCTCAAAGGGTTTGACTACCATCGGAGACGGTGCATTTACTGAAAATCAATTGACGGAGGTGGATTTTCCTGAGGGATTAACCACCATCGGTTATTTGGCATTCTGGCAGAATAAATTGACTCGGGTTAGTTTCCCTGACGGGTTGACCAAAATAAGTGAAGCGGCATTTAAGGATAATCCATTGAAGCAGGTGGAAGTGCCGAAAGATTGTGAGGTGGGAGAATTTTCATTTGACTTGACCGTGAAGGTTATTCGCCGAGGAGAAAAACAGGTTCCCAAAGGAGAGCTCTTTGGGGAAAAGGTGATTTCCGAACCGAAATATTCTTGGACGGTGACCTTTGACAGAGCTTTGGATTCGTCCGCAGTGAATGCCGAGAACTTCTTTATCCAAGACGCGGAGGGAGCTATCTTCAAAGGCATTGAGCCGACCCTTATCGACGAATTGAAAGTACGCTTTGTAAATCAGACGGCATTTGAAAAAAACAAGGACTATTATCTAGTAATTAAAAAAGATATACGAGGAAAGGACAATGCAAAACTTAAAAAGGATATAATTTTTAAGTTCCGTGTGAAATAATAAAGGGGAGCTGTTATCGACAGCTCTTTTTTTTATATAATTATAGAAAAATTCTTTGACGATCGGTGAGAAAAAGGAATATAATTTATGAGAAAAGAAAATCAAAGGAGGAAATGAAATTGAAAAAGAAATGGGTTTTATTGTCGGTGCTGTTTACACTGTGTTTCGCAGTGTTCGGTTTTTCGACAAGAGCGGAGGAAGCGTCTTATTCCTATCCGCCTAAATCCGAGTGGACGGACGCAAAATATTTTGAATTTGATGCCGCTACGGGAATGATTACCAAATATTCTCCGGAAGGACCGAAAGATGTCGTTATCCCTGCGGAGATTGGCGGAGTTTTGGTACGACACATCGGGAGAAATGCGTTTTATGAAACGGATTTCAATTCGCATAAAAATCTTTATGAGATTCGGAGCGTGAAATTTCCGGAGGGATTGATTACCATCGGAGACTGGGCGCTTTATGGAAATCAATTGACTTCGGTGCAGTTTCCGAAAGGGTTGGAGATCATAGGAAAAGGGGCATTTGCAAATAATCAACTGACTCAGGTGGAGCTTCCGGAAGTTTTAACCACCATCGAAGAAGATATATTTGCTAATAACAGATTGGAGTATGTAAAGTTACCGAAGAATTTGACCACTATCAAAAGCAAGGCATTTTCCGTAAATCAACTGAAGCAGGTGGAGTTTCCTGAAACCTTAACCACCGTAGAAAGCTATGCATTTGAGAAAAATCAATTGACCGATGTGCAGCTTCCGAAAAATTTGACCACCGTCGAAGAGGGGGCGTTTAAGAAGAATAAATTGACAGAGGTTAAGTTTCCGGAAGGGCTTACAAGTATAGGCTATCAGGCATTTGCTTATAACGGATTGGCGCAGGTGCAGTTTCCGAAGAGTTTGAGTGTTATCGGAAACTCGGCATTTTATAAAAATCAATTGACGGAGGCGAAGTTTCCGAAAGGTTTGACTGCCATAGGAGATTCGGCATTTGAACACAATAAATTGACTGATGTGGAGTTTTCGGAGGGGTTGACCGCCATCGGAAAGAAGGCGTTCTTTAGAAACCAATTAACTCAGCTTAAGCTTCCGAAAAGTTTGACTGCAATCGGAGATATAGCATTTCAAAAGAATAAATTGACTAAGGTGGAGTTTTCGGAGGGATTGACTACTATCGGGGGATATTCATTTTGTGAAAATCAACTTACTGAGGTGGAGTTTCCGAAGAGTCTGACCGCCATTGAAGACTACGCATTTTATGACAATCAACTTATTCAGGTGAAATTTCCGGAAGGATTGAGTGTCATAGGAAAATTTGCATTTATGCAGAACAAATTGGAAGAAGTGGAAGTGCCGGAAAAGTGTGAGATTCAACAGAGCGCTTTTAATTGGCGCGTGAAAGTTATTCGCCGAGGGTCAAAACAGATTCCCAAAGGGGAGTTCTTCGGGGAAAAGGTGATTTCAGATCCGAAACATCCTTGGACGGTGACTTTTGACAGAACTTTGGAGTCGTCAAGTGTGAATCCACAAAATTTCTTTATCCAAGATGCAGAGGGAAATATCTTGGAAGGCATTGAACCCACCCTTATCGAGGAAGTGAAAGTGCGCTTTGTAAGTCGCAGGGTATTTGAAAAGAATAAGGACTATTATCTCATCATTAAAAAAGACATACGAGGAAAGGACAATGCAAAACTTAAAAATGACATAATTTTTAAGTTCCGTGTGGAATATTAGAGAGAAAGGAGAAGATGAAAATTGAAAAAGAAATTGATGTTGTTGTTTGTTTTGCTCGCTCTGTGCTTGGGGGTATTCGGTTTTTCGGCAAGAGCGGAGGGAGAGGTGACGGACGCAAAGTTTTTTGAGTTTGATGCTGCCACGGGAACGATTATCAAGTATTCTTCGGACGGACCGAAAGATGTCGTGATCCCTTCAGAGATTAACGGCGTTGCGGTACGTCGCATCGGAGATTCGGCGTTTGCTAAAAATGGATTGACAGGAGTGAAATTTCCGGAGGGATTAACTACCATCGGAGGACACGCATTTTATGAAAATCAATTGACCGAGGTGGAGTTTTCGGAGGGATTGACCTCAATTGGAGAATATGCATTTACTTCGAACCAATTGACTCATGCGGAGTTTCCGGAGGGTTTAACTACGATAGGCTATGCCGCATTTTACTATAATAAGCTGAATTGCGTGCAGTTTTCGGAAAATTTGCAGAGTATCGCGGAGTGGGCATTTCGAGAGAATAAATTGACGGAGGTCGAAGTTATGAAAAGCTGTGAGGTAGATCCGAAAGCCTTTGATCCCGGCGTGAATATTATCCACCCGGAGGGAGGTAAGAAACCGGGAGATCGTTTCTTTACCTTTGATGGAGCTACGGGAACGATTATCAAATATTCCTTGGACGGACCGAAAGATGTTGTGATTCCTGCGGAGATTGATGGAATACCTGTACGGAGGATTGCAGATCACGCATTTTATGAATGGGATGGTCTTTGGGGTAGGAATAATATCTATGGGATTAGGAGCGTGAAATTTCCGGATGGGGTGACATTCATCGGAGAGTCTGCATTTCATAACAATAAATTGACTAAATTGAAGCTTCCGAAAAACTTGGAAAAAATAGCAATGTACGCATTTTCTGCTAATCAATTGACTCATGTGGAGTTCCCGGAGGGATTGACCGAAATCTGGATGGGAGCATTTAACAGAAACCTATTGACCGAGGTGAAGCTTCCGGAGGGACTGGACACTATCAGTGGATATGTATTTAGTGAAAATCGATTAACTCATGTGGAGTTTCCAAAGAACTTGAGAATCATACGATTGAAGGCATTTTTTTCTAATCACTTGAAGCAGGTGGAATTTCCGGACAGTTTGCAAAAAATTGAAGATGAGGCATTTAACTATAACCAATTTACAAAAGTAAAAGTACCGGAGGGGTGCGAGGTGGGTCCGTATGCCTTTGATTATGGCGTGAATGTTCTCCGAAAAGGATCAAAACAGAACAATAAAGAGGAGCTCTTTGGGGAAAAAATAATTTTCGATCCGAAATATTCTTGGACGGTGACTTTCAGCGGAGCTTTGGATTCGTCCACAGTGAATGCCGAGAACTTTTTTATCCGAGATGCAGAGGGAACTATATTCAAAGGTATCGAGCCGACCCTTATCGACGCAGTGAAAGTACGCTTTGTAAATAACGCAGCATTTGAAAAGAATAAAGACTATTACCTCGTCATCAAAAAAGACATACGGGGAAAGGATAGTGCAAAACTCAAAAAGGACATAATTTTTAAGTTCCGTGTGGAGTAATAAACTAAAAAAGCACCTTAAATTTTTATTAGTAATTTAAGGTGCTTTTTTTAATCATCAGCACTTCGGATAAGCTGGCAGTTATTTATAAATCCTCCCACGGGTCTGAACATCAGATTGTAGGATTTATCTTCAATGTTGTATCTGTAAAGAGATCTTCCATCATCTTCAGGAAAGGTTGTAAGCATATAAAGTTCTTTTCCATCTCTTGAAAACGCAGCATCTCCTTTTTGCACTCTGTGGTCGGGCAAGACAAAATTCTCTTTGCTGTTTGCCTCAAGATCAAAGTATATGCATTTTGAGGGATTGACATCATCACAGTATTTTTCGTCATATATAGCCAGCAGCTTTTTTCCGTTTATCACCAGCATTCTCAAAAATTTATTTGATAATGAAAAAAGCTCCCTCTCCTCTTCCAAATCAAAATCTATCTCTCGAACATGATGATCTGCTATGATAAAATCATCACCACTGGTGTGATGTGCAAAATTATAATTGTCTTCTTTTTCAGAATAAGTAACTACATATATCTTTTTTGTATTCTGATCTACACATATATTTTCAATATTGGTGTCTTTGTCATCCCCCCAGTACCTTATAGATTTGGTTCTCTTATCATAAGAACCGAGGCATAAATTTCTTTCCCCTTTTTTGCATGCCACAAATAATATTCTATCCTTTATGGGGATAATATAATTTATGGCAAATAAATTATCTGTTATCTGCTCCTCAGTTTTTGTCTCAAGATCGTATCTGAAAAGTTGATCAAATGTCCTCTCCCCTATGGTAATGCCTTTGGCACAATATGCGGCATTATCATACAGATCCACGGCACCCAGAGAATATTGTGCTGTGTAGGGGAAGTCAATTATCTTTTGCGCATTGTCTGTTTTTATATCGTAAGCATACAATGAGACGGTCAAATCTCCTTTTTCATTTCGGGTTTTGCCGGTAGCGGTGATTGAGATATAATCTCCAACTTTTATTTCCTTTTCAGCACAGCTCATTAAGAATAAGCAAAGCATAAAAGCAGCAAGGGTTTTTAAAACCCTTACTGCTCTCACACTAAAAAGCATAGTAATATCTCCCGTGCTCAAAGGAAAAATTATAGTTCCAAATTTCTCCTAGGAAAACTCCTTCCCACTTATAAACATCCAACACCGCATTAGGAAGCTTTCCATTATCATTTTTTCTCAAATAATCATACATGTCATTATCTAAATTTCGAACTTTAATCTGTTGATGATACGGCGCATTATCATATTCACCCTTTGTAGCGCAGTCACCCTGCCTGTTGGGATCATTCGGTCCATTTTCTCCTATGGGATCGGTAAAAGTGGTCAATCGTCCCTCTCCTATTATAAAGTGAGGCTCTATCCTTATCACACCGCCACTCACCTGATAAATACCTACCGGCAAATGCGTACCCCTCGGAAGGGGATTATAATACGACCAATACGATTTCACTGTTCCGGTAGAATCTCTTTTTCTTTTAACAGGATCTATATAGACCTTGTCTCTTATGCTTGAGATATCTTCTTCAGAAAGATATTCCTGAAGTTTTTCTTCAGTAATGGCATAAAAATGATTCATCAATCCATCAGTTCCATAAACCACTATTGTGTTCGGATCCGGAAAATATTGCTCCACGCGATAGAAACGGGGGTAATCTTTTTTATCAAACTCGGAAATAAGGCGATCTTCTTCTTCTCTACTCTTACGATCCTGATAATTGGTCGGTAAATTTCGATTTATCTTTGAAAGGTTCGGATCGGGCTTATGTTCTTTGCAGTGAAATACGTGCATATTCAGGTTTTTGTCATATACCGCAACAGCATACGGAAACATCTTATTGGGAATGGGTGATTGATTAGCATAATTCACTAAATCTTGCCTATCCTTGAGTGATAAATTTGGGGGCTGAAATTTACCGGTAGGATCGTAATTCACCAGATTTTGCTGCTCTTTACTTAAAGAGTTGTACCACTTGCTCCACTCATCTGAAGACCCTGAAACGGCAAATGACGTCGAAGCAAACACCGAGACCATAAATACAATGATCAACAACAAAGCTAACCTTCTATTCATCTTCATCCTCCTTACAAAAAAAACTATAACGACATTCAACCCTGTTTTTCGGCTTTTGAGAATTTTCCCAAAAGCCTTGCTGTGTCGCCGTTTTTATACCTGCTTGGATTTATATATGTCATTTTACTACCTCCATTTTATATAAACCCTTCAAACATAAGAACCCGCACCGAGAAAATTTTCAGCCAATCGCCGCTTTTATACCTCTCTTCGTATACATATTTGTCACTTTGTTCTTGATCTGCTACTCAATTTTAACTTAACCTCATTATACTCCTCTTACAAATAAAAGTCAACCGCATTTTTCATAAGAAATTTGCATTGAAATCCAATAAACCTTAGGCAATGTCCTGCTGAATTTATGGGACATTCTTTTTTATTATTGTGAGTGTCAAATCATTCGATCCGCATAAAGAAAAAGTTTGCACTTTCACTTTACAAATCCTTAATTTTTTTCTATAATGCGTGACATAAAAGGAAGGAGTTTATTATGGATAGGTCTCAGTATGAGAATGTTGTTTCCACTTTCTCCAAAGCTCCGTTTCATGAAATAATTCCAATGCGGCTTTCGAGTGTCGAGGACGGCAGAGTGGAAGTTTATATGGAAATTTTTGATACTCACCTGCAGAGCTTGGGAAGAGTGCAGGGGGGAATAATAACATCTCTTTTGGATGCGGCGGCGGGACATGCCGCACTCACCAGGATGCCCGCAACATCGTGTATGGTTACATCCGAACTCACCGTGCATTTTATGCGGCCCGCGTTTAAAGAGGAAGGTGTGCTTTATTGTGTTGGCGAAGTATTAAGCAGCGGCAAAAAAGCGATAATTGCCGAGGCCTGTCTATACGGCAGAGACAGAAATATTCTTTTGGCTAAGTTGGTAGGCACGTTTTTTGTTTTGCCTAAGTGAATAGTTGAAGCAAATAAGAAATGACGATTTTCGGCATTTCTTATTTTTTTTCCATAAATAATTCCGAAAAAAGGAGGGGGAAAAGTGGAAAAAATCAAAGTGGTAATAGGAGTTATAGGTTCGGACTGTCATGCAGTCGGAAACAAGATTATGGACACGCTCTTTAGGGAAGCGGGTTTTGAGGTGACAAATATCGGAGTGTTGTCGCCGCAGGAGGATTTTGTCAATGCCGCAGTGGAAACCAATGCGGACGCTATTTGTGTTTCATCCTTATACGGGCAGGGCGAGCTTGACTGCCGAGGATTGAGGGAGAAGTGTGATGAGGCGGGGCTCTCCGGCATAAAGCTTTTTGTGGGAGGAAACATAGTGGTGGGAAAACAAAATTTCGATGAAGTCAAACAGCGATTCGTGGAAATGGGATTTGACCATGTCTATCCGCCCGGCACTCCTTTTGAAACTACCATAGCGGATTTGAAAAAAGATTTTCCCGATGCCGGAGTAATTTAATATGCAGGCTGCGTTATTCGTCGATTTCGGAAGCACCAATACCAAACTCACTCTTGTCGATTTGGAAAATGAAGAACTTATCGCCACAAGCAGAGATTATACGACTGTCGAAACCGATGTGACTGAGGGCTATAACAAAGCTTATGAAAAGCTTATGAAAAACATTCCCAAGTCCGTGGATATTGTTAATAAGCTTGCCTGCTCCTCAGCAGCGGGAGGGCTTAAGATGGTCGCAATAGGTTTGGTCGATGAACTGACGGCGGAAGCTGCCAAGCGTGCCGCACTGGGAGCGGGAGCAAAAGTTCTTTATACCTTTTGCGGAGAGCTTAACCGCAGGGAGGCAAAAAAAATCGCCGAAGCAAATATCGACATTATTCTCCTTGCAGGCGGAACCGACGGCGGAAATTATAAATGTATAATCCACAATGCAAAAATGCTTTCCGAAGCGGAAGTTAAAATTCCCGTCGTAGTTGCAGGGAATAAAAGTGCTTTAGACGATATCGAAGAAATTTTTGAAGAAAAAGTGGAATACTATATTTCCGAAAACGTAATGCCGAAACTCAACCAGCTAAATGTGGAGTCAAGCAGAGAAACCATACGCAGGATTTTTATGAAAAATATAATCCATGCAAAAGGTATGACCCGCATTTCGGAAAGTATGAAAGGGATAATTATGCCCACGCCGAGGGCGGTGCTTAAAGCTTCGGAAGTTTTGTCAAAAGGCACTCAAAAAGAGGCGGGGCTTGGAGACTTGATAGTTGTGGATATTGGAGGAGCTACAACCGATATCCATTCTCTTTCTGACGGATATCCCGCACAATCCGGAGTTATCCTGAGAGGACTTGAGGAACCTTATGCCAAGCGAACCGTGGAAGGAGATCTCGGAATGAGATATTCCATTCCGACAGTAGTGGAGGGGGCGAGCCGCTCTATGCTGAAAAGTTATGTGGGGGACGAATACGACATAGAAAAAGAAACCACATTCAGGTTTAACCACCCCGACTATGTAGCCGAAGATGAAAGAGCTTTGAATTTTGATGTGGCGATGGCAAAAATCTGCACAAGACTTTCTATGACACGCCACGCCGGAAAAGTCAGTGAATTGTATTCCTGCCAAGGTCCTTTCAAACAGCAAATCGGAAAGGATCTCACCCGAACAAAAACCGTAATAGGCACAGGAGGAGTATTGGTTTATACGGGTAGAGCGAATGAAATTCTAAGGGAAGGAAATTTCAATATGGAAGAACCTGAATCATTAAAGCCGAAGGAACCCGAATTTTTTGCAGATAATGATTACATTCTTTCCGCTATGGGGCTTTTGGCTACAATAGACGAAAATAAAGCGATACGCATTATGAAAAAACATTTAGTAAAGGTGGGAATTTAGTTGGAGCTTAAGAATAGAAAAATCCCCGAGGGAGAATGGCTCAAAGAGCGTGAGGAAGTGCTTGCCACATGGCATACCGGAGAGGGCGCAAGAGATTTACAGGCGAATGTGGATTATCTTAAGAAATTGCCGGACAAAAAGAATTTTGCGCTTAAACTCGAAAAGGCGGATAAGATAGGAGACACTCTTGCTCAACCGAGAGCCGGGGTGCCTCTTCTTGCGGATCATATCAACCTTTTAAAATACCTTGAAACACAAGGAGGGGCGGATCTTCTTCCCACAACCATAGACGCTTATACCCGTCAAAATCGTTACGAAGAAGGGGATCGGGGAATAGCTGAATCAACTGCGGCAGGACGGGCTTTAATGAACGGCTTTCCTGCGGTAAATCACGGGGTGGAGAGTATAAGAAAAATCACAGAGGAAGTTGATTCTCCGGTTGAAGCTCGACACGGCACTCCCGATGCAAGACTTCTTTCAGAAATAATCCATGCAGGCGGATTTACTTCAAACGAGGGCGGCGGCATTTCGTATAATGTACCCTACGCAAAAAGCGTTTCAATAGAGCATAGCGTAAGATGTTGGCAATATTGCGACAGACTTGTGGGGTTTTACGAGGAAAACGGAATACACTTAAACAGAGAACCTTTCGGTCCTCTTACCGGTACATTGGTTCCGCCCTCAACTTCAAATGTGGTGGCAATAATCGAAGCATTGCTTGCAGCGGAGCAGGGAGTTAAATCCATAACGGTAGGTTATGGTCAATGCGGAAATATAACTCAAGACGTAGCCGCCATTCGTGCATTAAAAAAACAGTGCAAAGAATATTTGGAAGATTTCGATTACCACGACTGTTATGTTTCAACGGTCTTTCATCAATGGATGGGAGGTTTTCCGGAGGACGAGGCAAAAGCCTATGGGGTCATTTCCTTGGGATCGGCTGCGGCAGGTCTTGCAGGAGCGACAAAGGTAATCGTAAAAACTCCTCACGAGGCGATAGGTATTCCCACAGCGGAGGCTAATGCCAACGGAATTAAAGCCACAAAAATGGTAATAAACCTGTTGAGCCACCAAAGGCTTGTGGATTCAAAAGAGCTTCTGGGTGAAATAGAAATTATCGAGAGGGAAACCAAGAGCATTTTGGATAAGGTTTTTGAACTGGGGCATGGAGACTTGGTCTTGGGAGTCATTGCGGCTTTCAAGGCGGGAGTGTTGGATATTCCCTTTGCACCCTCCAAGTTCAATCAAGGGCTTGTGATGCCCGCGAGAGATAAAGATGGAAATATACGCTATTTGGATACGGGCAATCTTCCTTTCAGTAAAGAAATCAAAGACTTTAACAGAGAGAAGCTTGAAGATAGAGCAAGGTGGGAAGACAAAAAAGTTGACTTTCAACTTACCGTATCGGATATTTTTGCAGTAGGACAGGGAAAACTTGTGGGATAGAATTAAGGAGGCAAAGAGTGAAAATCAAAGATGTTGTGGCGTCAGCCGGACTTACAGGCTTTTATTTTGATGATCAAAAGGCTATCAAAAGCGGTGCAGAGCATGACGGAATGTTTTATGAGGGTGCACCCCTAACGGAAGGATTTAAAGCTGTTCGTCAGCCGGGAGAGAGCATAAGCGTAATGCTAATCTTGGAGGACGACTCGGTTGCAAAAGGAGATTGCGCCGCTGTTCAATACTCCGGAGCGGGTGGCAGAGATCCGCTGTTTCTGGCAAATGACTTTATCCCGATAATCGAGGGTGAAATTAAAAAGTTATTGGTGGGTGAAGATGTAAGCAAATTTCGTCCGCTTGCCGAAAAAGTGGACGGACACCTGTTTAACGGAAAAAAACTTCACACGGCAATTCGCTACGGAGTGACACAAGCCATTCTCAATGCCGCTTCAATTTCAAACAAAATCACTATGGCGGAAGTAGTCAGAAATGAATACGCTCCCGACAAAAAAATCAACAAAGTTCCAATTTTTGCACAAAGCGGAGATGACCGTTATCTGAATGCGGACAAAATGATTATAAAAAAAGCATCGGTACTTCCGCACGGACTGTTCAACAATGTGAAAGATAAAACCGGAGAAAAGGGCGAAAAACTTTTGGACTATGTAAAATGGCTAAGAAAAAGAGTTTTGGACAAACGTCAAAGCTCAGATTACAACCCGGTATTTCACATAGATGTGTACGGTACAATCGGAGACTTCACAAACAACGATTTGGAAAAAATGGTAAGCTATTTCAGAGAGCTTGAAAAAGCGGCAAATCCTTTTTCATTGAGGATTGAAGGACCTGTTGATATCGGGGAGAGAGAAGCCCAAATAAAATTACTTTCCGACCTAACGAAACGACTTGATGAAGAAAAAATAAATGTTGAAATTGTTGCAGACGAATGGTGCAACACTTTGGAAGATGTAATTGATTTTGCAAAAGCCGGGGCGGGGCATATGATTCAAATAAAAACTCCGGATCTCGGAGGCGTGAATAACACCATCGAAGCCGTACTTGAGTGCAGAAAATACGGAGTAAAAGCCTATTGCGGAGGAAGTTGCAACGAAACAAATCTCTCGGCGGAAATTCTGGTCAACTGCTCAATGGGAATAGGTGCGGACCAACAGCTTGCAAAACCCGGAATGGGAGTTGACGAGGGAATTATGATTGTGGAAAATGAAATGAATCGCACTATGCGCCTTATCCAAAGGACTGCGGAATGAAAGAAATAGAATTTACTGAAATTTCAAAAAGAGTGGAGGAGACTTGCAGGAGTATAAGCATTCTCCTCCCCTCCGATGTCAGGGAAGCTTTGAAAGAAATGCGAATGAAAGAAACCTATCCTATAGCAAAAGACACCCTCGACATAATTTTGGAAAACGAAAGACTTGCCCGTGAAACTGAAAGCCCTATGTGTCAGGACACGGGAATGGTTGTAGCTTTTGTAAAGCTCGGACAGGAAGTCCATATCAGGGGAGGATTTATTGAAGACGCAATAAATGAAGGAGTGCGCCGAGGATATACCGAGGGGTATTTGAGAAAATCCGTGGTAAAAGATCCTCTCTTTCCCAGAGAAAATACCAAAGATAACACCCCTGCAGTAATTCACTATCACTTAATCACCGGCGATGAATTGGAAATCACTTTGGCTGCAAAAGGTTTCGGTTCCGAAAATATGTCTCGTCTTGCTATGCTTAAACCCTCGGACGGAGTTGAAGGAGTTAAAAAATTTGTACTGGAAACCGTCGAAATTGCAGGTCCCAACGCCTGTCCTCCCATAGTTGTGGGAATAGGAATCGGTGGAACTATGGAAAAAGCTGCGGAACTTTCAAAACTCTCCCTTATGAGAAGTTTAAATGAAAGCAATCAAAATCCTGAATACAAAGCCTTGGAAGAAAAACTCCTAAATGAAATAAACGCTCTGGGGATAGGTCCTGCGGGATACGGAGGATACACCACAGCCCTAAAAGTGCAAATTGAATCCTATCCCACACACATTGCGGGGCTTCCCGTAGCTGTAAATATCAACTGTCATGCAAGTCGTCATGCAACGATCAGGCTATAAGAAAGAGGTCTATTATGAAAAAAATTACCGCTCCTTTTGACCCTGAAGAACTAAAAACCCTGAGAGCGGGGGATATGGTAGAAATATCGGGAATAATCTACACCGCAAGAGACGCGGCGCACGCAAGAATAATAAAAGATTTGGATAACGGGACACTGAAATTCTCTTTAAAAAGAGCGTGTATATACTATGTAGGTCCAACCCCGTCAAAACCCTCGGAAATCATAGGCTCTTGCGGTCCCACCTCCTCATACAGAATGGACTCTTTCACTCCAAGGCTTTTAAGTGAGGGAATACTCGGAATGATCGGAAAAGGAAAACGATCTAAAGAAGTAATAGAAAAAATAAAAACATACGGTGCAGTATATTTCACAGCAATCGGAGGAGCTGCGGCGCTACTTAAAGACAGAGTAAAAGAGTGTGAAATCTTAGATTACGAAGACCTCGGTCCCGAAGCTCTAAGAAAACTGAAAGTTGAAAATTTTCCCGTAACGGTAACCGTTGACTCCTTAGGAAATAATCTTTATGAGCTGGGCAGAAAAAAATACTTGAGCGGGGAATAAAGGGCAAAAATGGAAGAAATAAAAAAACTCAACCTTTCAAATGAAACAAACAGATTAAAACTTGAAAATTTTTACAAATCACAAGAAATCAAACCGGACGCTTTTGACGAAGCCGCCGTTCTAATGGACAACGAAAAAATAATAGCCGCCTCGGCAAGGAGAGGATGCCTGCTGTTAGGTTTTGTCATTGACAAAAGCTATCAAGGGGAGGGGATACTGGATCTTCTCCTCTCTTTTTGGATCAAAGAAACTTTTTCCAAAACAGACACCCTTTTCATTTTCACCAAACCGGAGTACAGCAAAAAATTTCAAAATAACGGGTTTAAAGAATTGGCAAGCACGGAAAAATCAGCTTTTCTTATCCGCCAAAAAATATCGGAGCAACAAAAAATGCCCCTGCAAAAGGGAAAAATCGGCGCAGCGGTCATTCACGCAAACCCTTTCACCTTGGGACATCTACACCTTATCAAAAAATCAAAAGAAGAAGTTGATTACCTATATGTATTCCTGCTCTCAAGCAACTACTCTCTTCCATTCGAACTAAGACTTAAAATGGCTGAAAACTCCCTTAAGAATATAAACGGTGTGGAACTTAGAAGCGGAGGATTTTTGATTATATCCAGAGAAATCTTTCCCTCGTACTTTCTTAAAGAACAAACGCTAATCAATGAAGAACACGCAAAGATAGACGCACTTGTTTTTAAAAACCACATAGCAAAAAACTTAAGTATCACACAAAGATTTTTGGGAGAGGAAAACTTCGACCCCTCCACCGCACTGTATAATAAAAAACTGCTCGAGATTTTACCTCCGGAAATCTCGGTAAAAATCTTTCCTCGAATAAAAGTTTCTGAAAAGGAAATATCCGCTTCAAATGTAAGAAAAGCTTTTCTTTCAGGAGATTTTGAAACCGTAAAAAATCTGGTTCCTCAAGGAACTTTATCTGTGCTTTTAGAAAATTCCTCTGAAATAAAAAAACACTGGGGAAATAAGCTGACATAAAACTAAAAAAGCTGTCGCTTCAACCGACGAATATAGGTCAAAGCGACAGCCTACAACTCTATTCAAAATCCATTTTATTTATAGTCATTTTCATAATTTTATCCGCCGCCCGTGCAAGCAATCGGTGAGAACACTTTACATTTGGACTTTTCATATCATAATAACCCAACATATAGCCCCTCGAAGAAACCCTAATCTTATCCGACCAATTCAGTTCCGATTTTGGATTACTCACATAAAATAACCCCTCCACATCGCTAATACCCATATTCTTTAACACTTTCGACATCATCAGCTTTAGAGCCAACTTTCCCACACTATCAAAAACCAAACATCCCTTGGGATATCTTTTTAAAAGCTCCAACACCAAAGATTTTACTTCATTTCTCTTAAAATAATGAAACACTCCCGCAGCAAAAAAAATGGCTCCATTGGAACCGTCAACTTCGTCAATCCAAGAATAATCTTTTAAATCACAAGCAATGTTTCTTTCTCTCTCCTGACTAACAACCAACCGTTCACGAACCTGTATAATATCCGGAAAATCCACATTTATGATATTACAAAACCCATTATCACAAGCTTTGCCGGTTTCGTCCAAACCGCAGCCGAGATTTACAATTGATGCTTTAGGATATTTTTTTAGATACTCCTTAATCTCCCACATCATATCCAACTGTCTCATCGCAGCCTCAAGAGAACCGAATTCATACAATAATGAATTACTCTTTTTCTCCAATTCCGAAAAATCATAATCCAATCCGTCGCATAATCTCTTTGCAAAAATACAGGAAATTTTTCAGAGCACATCTTCCTTCCATATAGTGGCACAAGCAGCGTTTCCTGAACAGTATTTTTTTCTATCTTAAGTTTTTCCATATCATTATGCACCTCTTCCACATAAATATAGGGACTGCCATATGACAGCCCCCTCTTTAACTTTTTTTCATATGCTCTTTTAATTTTGCAAAAGTTTCATCGCTTATAACATGCTCAATACGGCAAGCGTCTTTCTCCGCAATTTCAGAATCAACTCCTATGCCTTTGAAAAACTCGGTAAGCGTCTCGTGTTTTTCGTAAATAGCCTCCACGACTTCTCTTCCCTTTTCGGTAAAATTTATATAACCGTGCTCACCCACGGTCACATAACCCTCCCTCTTGAGAATGGCAATACCTCTGCTGACACTCGGACGGCTATACCCCATAGCTCTCACAATATCCGCGGAACGCACATTCTCCTTTTCCTTCTTAAGTACCAGCAAGGTCTCCAAATACATCTCTCCGGATTCCAATAAAGCCATACCGCTCCCTCCTTATATTCTAAATATTCCAATCTCTACTTATCATAAGTGTCCATCGCAATATCAAGTGCAAGCGAACCGTAAATCGTGGACGGACCTCCTCCCATCAAAACGGCAACTTCTATTGCCTCAATAACGTCATCAATTGTTCCCCCCGCTGCCTTCAACGCATCTAAATGAGACAAAATGCAGCCCTCGCAACGTATAGCCACTGCTATTCCAAGAGCAATTAATTCCTTTTCCTTGACGGAAAGCTTGCCTTCTTTAATTATTTTTCCGTGCATATCCCGAAACGCGCCCATAACCTCAGTGCTTTTTTTTGCAAGCTGAAGTTGCCTATTCCTCAAATCCTCATAGCTCTTGTCGAATTTCATAACGACACTCCTTTCGTGATTGTGTAATACTAACTAACACGGTGATTATACAAAAAAAAAAGACTGTCGTCAAGACAGTCCTGTTAAAAACCGGCGGCTACCTACTCTCCCAAGTTGTTTCCAACCAAGTACCATCGGCGTA
>CAUVKI010000039.1:0-20059 GCA_963552605.1 uncultured Tissierellia bacterium | reverse complement strand
GGGTAGGAGGGGGGGAGGTCGGCCTTGGCGGCGGGCAGGTCGACCGGGGCGGCGTGGGGGGGGGCCGCCCCCCCCCGGGGGGGGTGGTGCCGGGGGGGGCCCGCCGCGGCGGGGGCCGCCGGCGCCACGCGGGGCCCCCCCCCCCCCCGCGGCCCCGCCCCCCCCCCCCCAACGAATAGAACGGCCCTACACCAAAGGGGTTTCCGTAGAAGAATTGGATGAAAAACTCAATGAAATCGGTACAACTCCTCAAGCCAGAAGGTGGCGATTAAGGCAACTTCTTAAAACCAAGCCCCTGCTTCGTTTTATGGAAGCGCACGATGGATTATCCGGTCTTATTGTGGAAAAGACGACGCTTGAAGATGAACACGGTTTTTTGCGTTTTGACGGAATTTGGAGCAGCAGTTTGTGCGACTCCACTATTATGGGCAAACCCGATATAGAGCTGGTTGACCTTACCACGAGAATTCAGAGAGTAAATGAGATTATGGAGGTTACGACAAAGCCGATAATTTTTGACGGTGACACCGGAGGAAAGCTTGAGCATTTTTCATATACTGTACGCACGCTTGAGAGAATGGGAGTTTCCGCCGTGATAATTGAGGATAAAGTGGGGCTTAAAAAAAATTCTTTATTCGGCACGGAAGTTGAACAGCATCAGGACAGCATTGAAAATTTCTCAAAGAAAATTCGAGAGGGAAAACAAGCCCAAGTTACGGATGATTTTCAAATAATTGCGAGAATAGAAAGCCTGATTTTGAAAAAGGGAAAAGAAGATGCGATAGAGAGAGCAAAGGCGTATATCAAAGCCGGGGCGGACGGAATAATGATACACAGCAAAGAAAAAACTCCCGACGAGATTATAGAATTTTGCCGACTATATAGGGATATTCCAAAAAGAGTGCCGTTAGTGGCGGTGCCGTCGAGCTATTCACAAATCACTGAGGAAGAACTTACGAGCTTGGGAGTGAATATCGTGATTTATGCCAATCATCTAATTCGTGCGGCATATCCGGCAATGGTCAAAACGGCAAAAAGTATTCTCAAGAATAAACGCTGCTATGAGGCAAGTCAGGATATACTCTCGATAAACGACATTTTGACTTTGATACCCGGCGGCAAATAAGAGGTGTAAAAATGACTGATAAAAAAACGGTATATGTGCCTATGGCTGCCGACACAATTCACCCGGGACATTTGAATATAATCAACATAGCCGCTTCTTTGGGAAGAGTTGTCGTGGGATTGTTTACCGATGAGGCAATCTCCACTTATAAAAAAACTCCCGCAATGAATTTTGAGATGAGAAAAATTGTGGTCTTGGGTCTAAAGGGAGTGGACGAGGTTATACCTCAACTTTCTCGTGACTATGAGCCGAACTTAAGGCTGCTCAAACCCGACTATATGGTTCACGGCACGGACTGGAGGGAAGGTCCTCTAAGTGAAGTAAGAAAGCGTGCAATAGACGTGATGGCGGAATGGGGCGGAGAGATTGTTGAGCCGGAGTATACTAAGGGAGTTTCTTCGTCCGAGCTTAAAAGGATAAAACAAATAAACGGGCTTAGTCCCGAGGAAAAACGAAAGCTCCTTGGGGACGAACTCAGATTGAAAGAAAGGATATATGGAATAACTGTATATGATCCGTTTTCGGTCAGGATTGCGGAAGCCCTTAAAAAAATTTCACTGCTCTGGGTTGATTATAATGAAATATCGGAAATCTATGGCACTTTCTCCCACAAACCGGATTTAAGCGAATATTTGAATTTAATTGAAACTTTCGTAAAGATGAGCAATAAACCTCTTGTTGCCGAGGATATAAGCGAAGATAATATTGATGATTTTATTTACTCGCTGGTGGAATTTCAAAGGAGAGGTGTATCGGGAATTTGCATTGAAGTGAAAGATTTGGAAACACTGCAAAATAAAATGGAAAAATACACGGCTCATCTTAATGAGAGCCTCCGTTTGTTTTTTTATTTACCCAAAGCCGATGACGAGATTATTTCCGTACTGAAAGAAAAGTATAAGGAATTGACTTCGGCGATAATAGTTGACTTTGGAGTTTCAGATTTTAAAGTGTTCAGATTTATTGACGGTGACTCAAAAAGTGAATTTTCAAGGGGTATTTACAAAACAATCAGCCAAAAGGTTGAGATGAAAGTCAGAGAGGAAATTGAAGGGCTTTTGGAGTAAGTCAAAAAAGGCGAGTTCGGATTTTTTATCCTAGTTAAATCCCATAGAACGAATTTGTTTCCAAATTCGTTCTATGGGATTCATTTTCGGTGTGTATGGCGGTATATGAGTTATTCTTATGTTGTCAGGTGTTTTTAGTTCTTTTGATTTATGCCATATCGATCCATAAGCTGTACTCTCTTGTATAGTCGATTAACTTAGAATTATGAATCAAGTTTGTGTGCGATTCCCGAATTTTCTTTTTTAATTTATTCGGCTCATAAGATTAAAACACTATATTATCAATTCCGATATATTTACGACCTAAGAGCATCTAGCACTACACCTGTTGTAGAACTGCCACTTGTTAAATCATAAAGTAATATCAATGCTTGTAGATACAAATTTTATATCTATTCAGGTGGATTACCAGCCCCATAAGCCGGGATTTATCTTCTTTAATTTAATAATTGAAAATAATTACCTGCTTGTCTACATTAACTTCCGCATCAACACCAAATGGAATGATACATCTAGGTGTTGCGTGACCAACATTTAAGTTATAAACTATTGATAAATCTTCATCTCCAATATCCTCTAACAAAATTTCCTTATACTCATCATAATATGTTTCGTTTTGAGGTTTTCCAACTAACACTCCTGAAACAACATCAAATATTCCGTATTCTTTTAAGACGCCAATCATTTTTCTAAATATTTCTGGATTAGGTTTCTCTTCACTTGTCTCTAATAGTAAAATTTTATTTTCCCACTCCTCAAGTTTTGGGAATAAAGCATACTTATTACAAGTAAATGGTTCATCATCAAATCTTGAGTTATCAAACATATCATATATTGATTCCAAACACCCACCTAAAATCTTTCCACTAAAAGTCGGCTTACCGCTTAATAATTCAAATCCGCTATTTAAATACGTTTCCATATTGGTTCCAATAGCATCTACACTAAAATCCTCTCTTTCTTGATACCAAACATCACTAGAGCGTACTTCTTTTATTTTTCCTGTCATAATCAGCTCTTCAAAATATTTTTTTGTATATGGTAGCATTGCATTAGAGAGTTCACATACATCTGGCAGAAATGCCTGTCCATAAAATGTTTTGATACCAACTTTATTCAACATAAAATGATTTATAGTTGTATCTGAAAACCCCAAAAACACCTTTTGTTTAACAATTTTTTTTAACTCATTATCATTAAACAAATAAGGCAACAATCTATGAGTGTCTTCTCCTCCTATAGCACATAAAATCATATCAATGGAATCATCATTAAATGCCTTTAGTAAATCATCTGCTCTACTTTTAGGATGATTTTTTATATATTCAATACCTTTTAGTGCATTAGGTAAAAACTCAACCTCGATACCATATTTATTTAATCTTTCTTTACCTATTTTAAGTTGACACTCAATAAAACTTTCTCCTAAAATTCCACTTGATAAGCTGACTATCCCAATTTTTTTAATCATAAATCCCCCATTATTTTATTCGTATGAAATTGATAAATTGCAATTTATCTATCTATAATCCTCTAAACCCCTAAAACACTTGGTTTTTCATAGGATTTTACTTTCTTTCTTGCTTGGTTTCCCTTGCGAGAATTTTTAAGGGAAACTTTGCTTAATCGATTTCCATTGCATTGTCCAACAGTTTTGCTGGGGAGCGCTTTGCTTCCCTTGAAGCATAGGCATAGATATTCATCGTGGTACTGACATCGGAGTGTCCAAGAAGCTCCTGAACTTCTTTCGGTGCTGCTCCATAAGAGAGCAGATTGCTTGTAATTGTTCTTTTTTCGCCTTTTTCAAAATATCAGTCAGCACATTTCCAAAATCAACCTCTTTGTGTCGCATCTGATTATAGCGCATACTTCTGCGAACCGTCAAACATTGTTCTTCTAAGTTGATGTCCTGCCAATCAAGCCCGCATGCTTCTCCAATCCTCAAACCTGTATAATAGGCAATCTGAATGGGGAGTACCGCAGGATTGTTCTTCTTTTCCAAATAAGCGATAAGTTCCTTGAATTGCTCATAGTTGATGGTAGGTGTTACCTGATCGTCATTCCAATACGGGGAACCATTCTTGAAACTCTATTCTTTTCTTCATGCCCAGAAGTACCAAATAATTGTCGTTCTTTCTCTTGGGTGATATTTAGACCATCATTCATCGCTTATACCTCCTTCCTTTTTTTATGAAATAAGCTGCACTGACTTGCTTAGAAGATTTACATCACATCAAAAAATCAGTGCAGCATTTGTTATATTATCATTAAACGCAACTTATCAAAGGACACCAGCTTTTTCAAAATGCTTTTTCAGCAAAAATTTTCCGATATAAGCGCCGATTATACCGCATAACGCAGAAAGCAGGCACAGTCCGGCAAGGCTGAGCGGTGTCACCAATTCGATTATTTTGCTGATATAACTTTCGCCATACATGGCAAATGCTTCTGCAAATGCATCTTTCAAAAGTACAACAGAAATAAAAGCAACCAGCGTCAACCCGCAAGTATAAACGGCATGTGCCATCGCCATCCCTCGAAAACTTTTCCGACCCAGTGCTCCGTAAAGAAGCTCGCCAATCAATCCACAAACCACCATTGTGATTACATCCAGTGGAAGCCTTCCCATAATCCAAAAGAATACAGCAACCACTGATGCGGCAAGGAAAAAAGTTCCCTTTTTTGGAGCTTTTGACAAAAGCAGCATCATAACGATCCCTGCCGGGATTCCTGAAATAGCCGGTGCAAATAAATAAGTAAGCGGATTCATGCCCAAAATCAAAACCACTACAAACATACAAGCGTAAAGAAGAATTGCCATCACACCAATCAAGATGAGATCCTTAACTTCTAATTTTTCTTTTTTCACATCATTGTTCATTATTCTTACTCCTTTCAGAAAATAAAATTTGATAAATCTGCTCTCGATTTTCCTTACAAAACGGAATCAGGGTAGGAGCTCTGCAACGTTCTAAATACAATAGGTGAGCAGAGGTTTCAAGGAGAAATTCTGCATCGTGAGAAATAACCAATACGGTTTTTCCTTGCTTTGCCAAGTCCTTCAGAAGCTCAGAGACACGCAACATATTTCTCCCATCCAGCCCACTGGTAGGTTCATCGAAGAGTAAAATTTCTGCATTTTTCATCAGTGCGACAGCAATTGTAACACGCTGCTTTTCACCACCGGATAAGCTTCCCGGATGGCGATCCTTGTATGAAAGGATTCCCAGCCGATCCAATATCTGTATGGCTTCCTCGTTTGTCTCTTTGTTGTCTTCCTTACCGACTGTTAATTCTCCTATCACGCTGTCAGAAAAAAGTTGATAGTCTGCATCCTGCATAACATAGTACGATTTTTGAATCCGCTCTTTTTTGTTGCACTTTTTCCCATCGAGAAAAATATCGCCTCTTCGAGGCTGTTCCAGCCCGACGCATAATCTTGCCAAGGTGCTTTTACCGATACCGTTTTCCCCAACAATCCCGATTACCTCACCGGACGGTATGGAGAAGTCCAGTTCATCAAAAATAGGAGCCTCTTTATTATAGCGGAATGAAATTTGTTTCCCTTTTACCTTTTCGATAAAATCCGATTGAACAGTTTTTTTCATTTCCTTCCAGTAAGGGGAAACACACCGCAATCCAAGGTGTCTGCTTTCGTCGATTTTCATGCACTGAAACTCGTTTGCGGACAATTCTATGCGTTTTCTTCCGTTCTCCAAATATATCATTCGATCACAAAGTCCTGCCAACCAATAAATCTTATGTTCAGAAATAAGGATTGTAGTACCTTTACTTTTCAGATTCAAAAGGATTTGCTTCAGACGTTCGGTTGCTTCCTTGTCGAGATTTGCTGACGGTTCATCCAGAACAAGAATTTTCGGATGTAGTGCACAAGCGGAGGCAATCGCAACACTTTGCTTCTGACCACTGGAAAGCTCTGTAACCTTTCTCTCTAACAAATGCGTGGCGCCTGTAAGGCTTGCGGCAGACAATACCCTTTCCTGAATTTCAGCTTGTGCAAGTCCGAGATTTTCACAAGGGAAAGCAATTTCCGAATCTACATCCAGCGTGAAAAACTGCGACCTGGGATCTTGAAAAACGGAACCTGTTAATGATGCAATTTCTTTCATACTCAAGGTGGAAATTTCTCTGCCGTTAATAAAGATTTCTCCCTGCATTTCACAGGAATAGAAGTTTGGAAGAAGTCCGTTCAAACAACGGGTAACGGTCGTTTTCCCACACCCGGAAGCTCCGGTCAGCAGAACGCACTCACCTTTCTTTACAGATAATGAAAACTGATATAAGCTTTCTGCTTCCGCCCCAGCGTATTTCACGCTTAAATTCTTTATCTCAAGCAATATAACCACCTCCCCATATCCAAAGTAAAGCATCCCAGAAGATGATGACTGCAAATAAAATATAGTCCAAAGGTCGCAAAACAACCGGAACAAGTGTTCCGCGACTACCTGCAAGGCTGTAGCCTCTGCAAAGTGCCGACTGTGACAGCTCATCACTTACTTTCAAGCTCCGCATCAAAATCGGAATCAAATAGTTTTCCATCGACTGAACCGGATGCAAAAAAGAGGGCTTCATATCCCTTAGCAGTAAACTTTCTCGTATACTGCCCACTTCCATTTTCAAAGTTGGAAAATATCGAAATGCAACGGCAAGCGGTAGAATCAGCTTTTTTGAAAGTCGCATATTGGCTAATGCCGTAAGCAATTCGCTCAGCTTTATGGCTTTTGCAATGATTAGTCCGCACAACAGAGGCGGCTCATACAGAAGTATGATTATTTTAATCATTGAGAAAGTTGCCCCTACGATAGGTAGTTTAAAATGTTCTGCAATCAACTCCCAAACGATGATTGCTATATAGGGAAGAGCTGCCTTTAATGCAACTTTTTTGGATCCAAGACAGAACAGTGCCGCCAACAATACCATTCCAATTGCATAAATTGGAAAAAGAACACGTTTGGGCATCATAAACGCAAGCATACTTGAGGTAGCAGTAAACAAAATCCATACGCGGGGATCCGGC
The DNA here is from genome assembly GCA_963552605.1 of uncultured Tissierellia bacterium. Classification (GTDB taxonomy): domain Bacteria; phylum Bacillota; class Clostridia; order Tissierellales; family Peptoniphilaceae; genus CAUVKI01. The sequence continues at coordinate 12,828 of CAUVKI010000039.1, read as the reverse complement.
TTTCGTGCTTTAAACATGGAGCTTCCACCTTTTCATTGTATGTTCTTTTTCCCACATATCCGTATAAAGTCCCTCCTTTGTCAGCAAGTCGTCATGAGTGCCTAACTCTACTATTTTCCCATTGTCCATCACTATGATCTGATCCGCAAAGCGAATGTAGGAGAGAGTATGAGCGATCATAACGACCGTTTTTCCTTTTGTCAGTATGTCCAGTCCCTTTTGAATTTCAAGTGCATTTTGAGGATCTATACTGGAAAGTGCCTCGTCCATCAAAATAATAGGAGCATCCTTCAAAATAGCTCGTGCAATTGATATCCGCTGTCTTTCTCCTCCGGACAAAGTGTTTCCACCTGAGCCGATCAAAGTATCATAACCTTCCGGCATTGCCATAATAAAATCGTGACAGCAGGCAGACTTTGCCGCAGTAATTATTTCCTCCTGCGTGGCATTCGGTCTTCCCATGCGGATGTTATCCGCAATTGTACCTGAAAAAAGATAAACATCCTGAAAAACGACAGAAATAGACTTCAGCAGTTCCATATATGGGATGTCTCTAACATCCGTTCCACCGATTCTAATCGTACCGTTTTTCACATCCCAAAATCGTGCTAGTAAGAGAAGAAGTGTCGTTTTACCACTTCCGGATTGTCCAACTATGGCTGTAAACGAGTGTTCAGGAATTATGGCAGTGATGCCTTCCACAGCATATTCCGTTTCATTGTCATATGTGAAAGAAACTTGTTCTGCCTTCAGTTCACAAGAGGATATCGTTTCGCTATCTCCGTTGGGAAGCGGCTCCTTATCATGTAATTCTTCGATATGATCCAAGCTGATGTCCATTAGATTTAGGGTTCCAAAATCAAGGAGAAGTGATTCTACCGGCTGATAATAACTTGCACTGATAACAGCGAAGAATAGGAATACCGGCAACGAAGTCATTCCTGCAAAATAGAAAAGGAGACCACACACGAAAATCAATGCCATTCCCAAGCGTACAAAGAGCTGAAACCACATCATTGGAATCTGAGCTTTGAGCTCATAATTTTCTGAAGCATCTCGATATCCTTGTAGGGTTTTATCCATTTTATTAAAAATGTGGTCCGTCATCCGGTAGGAACGGATTGTCTCCATGCCGGAGAGGTATTCCAGCATGCTTCCGATACACTTTTGGCTTTTTTCCTGCCGCTGTTCTCCATAACGAATGAATTTTTTTCTGCTGTCTTTGTACACAAACCATGCAGGAACAAAACCCACCATTGCACAAAGTGCCAACCGCCAATCAGTGATCAGCATCACGATTGATGTTGATATTACAACTGTCATTCCTGCAATAAATCCGGACAGAGTACTGATGCAATACATTTCCACAAAACTCATATCATTGGTGAAAACGGAAGCCAACTTTCCTACACCTTCTCTTTGAAAATCTCCCAAAGGAAGCGTTGTAAGTCGGTTTGTTTCTTTTATACGGAGGTCACACATCATTTCATATCCGGCTGAAGACTGTAAACTGTTTACAGTATACTCAAACATATACCGCAAAACCAGCAGAGAAACCAATATTCCACTATAAATCAGCAAGCTTCGGCTTTCAAAACTTTTAGAAATCAAATCAGTCAGAGCAAAAAGGAGTGCAATATAGGTTCCGCCAGTGCAAAATGCTTTCAATACATTGAATAGCACAGCTGTAATCAATGCAGATTTTTTTTGACCTGCAATCTGTAAAATTCGTTGGATTCGCCTAAACATATTCTTTCCTCCCGGCAAACCAGCGTTCAGACATGAGAAATGCTTGCCACATATCAGAGTACGCCGTTGATTGATTTAACAAATCGTCATGTGTACCGTGATCAATCAAACATCCGTCTTTGATTAAGAGAATCTGATCTGCGTCAGCAACAGAAGAAAGGCGATGGGCAATGATAATCACAGTTTTTCCTTTAGCAAGAGCGGAAAGTGCTTTTTGTAATTCTGCTTCATTGTCGGGATCGCAATAAGCGGTTGCTTCATCAAGAACTAGAATAGGTGCGTTTTTAAGAATCGCACGCGCAAGAGAAATTCGTTGCTTTTCTCCACCTGATAAGAGCGTTCCCTTTCCCAGTTTTGTGTCATAACCATTCGGTAAGTCTGAGATAAAATCATGACAACAGGCAGCTTGTGCCGCTTTCACGATTTCATCAAAGGATGCATTCGGATTTCCAAGCTTTATGTTTTCCATGATAGACATCTCGAAAATAGTAATATCTTGAGTTACAAAAGAAACTATTTCAGCGAGCTGTCCCCTCGATATCTTACGAATGTCGATACCGCCAATGCGAATTATGCCGCCGTTTACATCCCAGAAGCGGTCAATCAGCTTTGCGATAGTGCTTTTCCCACTTCCTGATGGACCAACAAGAGCCGTTACTCTATTTTCATCTGCCTGAAAGGAGATATTGTGTAATACTTCTTTTTCTCCATAAGCAAAAGACACATTTTCAAATGTAACAGAATAGTTATCCAATTCTGCGAAATCTACGGGTGCATCTAATTCCGGCAACATCAGCATAGCATTCAGACGCTCTGCAATTTGGGCATTTAAATGGAGCATATGTGTATAAATTGCAATCTTGGATAATGGAGCTACAAAGCAAAGGGAGACGAACAAAAAGAGCATAAGGCGGGAAATATTAAAGCCTCCTTGAAGGTACAAATAACCCGCAACCGGAAATACAAAAACGATACCCGAACTCATAACGACAGTGTTGATTGTCATAAGATGTCTGGAATCTTTAAACCACTTAACCATGAACTCACGATAGTCATTTGCCGTCTGTTCAAACCGTGAATGTATTTTGCTCTCCGCCGAGAATATTCTTAATTCCTTGATCCCATGAATGAATTCAACCATAGCTGTATTCATCGCCTGTGATGTCTGAAACATACCCGGAAAATTTTTGTTTTGCAATTTTCCCATGGAACGCACGCAAAGAATAAAAATAGCAATAGGTAGAAAAAGGGTAAGCGCAATACGAAAATCTAAGACAATCATGCAGATTGCCGTAACGATGGGAACTAAGAGACATCCCAATATTTCAGGAAAGTGATGCCCGTAAAACATTTCAAGTTGCTCCACATCATCAAACAATATACTTTTCAGTTTACCTGAGGAATTCTCATCCAAATATCCTTGATTGATTCTTGACAATTTTTGCAGAATCTGACTTCGTATTTCATACAAAGCCTCGAATGCAATTCGATGTGAAAGTCGAGTAGATATCGCATGAAAGATGACCTGTAGAAAAATACCTGCAACAGAGACACAAATTCCGGGCAGACTTCCATGAAAATCACGTCCGTCCAGAATGGCATTTAGGATTAGATACAGACCAAGCATAGGAAACACGCTGAAAATAGCAGATAAAATGGCAAAGAAGCCGGATAGACAAAGTCGTTTTTGCTCTTTGCGGCTCAAAAATCGAAACAAGGTTCTAATTCCGCTTTTCAAATAAAATCCTCCTCTCAAAACAAAATAATCCTATGATTAGACTAACCTAACCATAGGATTATTTTAACTTTCTTTTTTATTTAAAGTCTCTTTCGATTGGGTGAAAGATTATCTGAAAAAGATTTTTTTAAAAGCCATTTTTCCGTACATCAGATGGAGTTACTCCAAACTCCTCTTTGAATGCAACACCAAATTGACTTTGGCTAATATACCCTGATTGATAAGCAACATCTAAAATAGTCAGCTCAGTATTTAGCAAAAGATCCCGGGCATGCTGCAACTTCGCTTTTTTATGATATCCATATATGGTGGTACCATATAGCAGCTTAAAGCCTTTTTTCAACTTTGTAATGTTGAGACCAAGTTCCCTTGAAAGTTCTGAAATAGTAGGAGGATTTAGAAAGTCTTCTGTCATGCGTGAAGGAATTTTTTTGATCTGCTCTTTTTCAAAGGCATCTATGTCTAAGTGTTCTTCTCTTAATCCCGCCTCACAGATATAAGAAATAATCTCTGAGATGCGACTCTCGATGAACAGGCATTTTGCATTTTTGTCTTTTATGGCACAGCTTTGAATTTGAAAAAAAGCATTTCGTACCTGTGGCAAAAACTCCTGATTTAAAAAAAATTGTTCATCTCTGTCGCCTCCATTTAATGCAGTATTCCACAATTTAAAACCGACACTTCCAAAATAATGACGGCAGGCTTCTTTTGAAAATGCAAAGGCAAGATTAACATACTGAATGCCTTTTGGGATTTTCAAGATACCCTTTGCTGTTTCTTTTGACACAGTAGCCATAGAAAGCGTCATTGTGTTGGGAGAAATATCCTTTTTATTCTTCCCTTCTATCAATACGGAATTGCCCTTTACGCAATAAGCGATTTCAAAATGATCGCGAGGCAACTCATATATGATTTCAACAGTTTCGGAAAAGCAGATATCGAACATTAAAAAGTTGGAATGCTCAGAGATATGAAAAAAAGTAACTGTTCCGTTCCCCCAAGAAGGAGATATATGAAAAATGGTTTCCCTGCCATCAGTAATTACAGATGACGAAACCGCTTTGTAAAAATCAATGTAATCCGCTTGAGAATAAACAAAATATTTCATTCAACATGTATACCTCCTTTCGCTCAAACAAATTAAATTAGCTTTACCTAACTTTAATGTATCATTATATATTACTTCATTTATTTTAGTCAATACATTTTCTTACAAATGTCTAGGGTTGTTTTGGCATATTGATAGATGTGTTTCTTCAGATCCGAGATGTCCTGCATTCTTTTTTCCGCTTGTTTCATCTGAGCGGAGAGAGTATTAAAATCGAAGACCAACTGCTTTGCTTTTTCCTCTAATGTTTCATAATCCGTGAGTTTGTTTTCCATTAAAAAACTCAATGTTTTTGCTGCCTGTTTTAAGTTGAATATCTTTGTCCAGTGTTCACATCCGGCGCCTTTTCCGGCTTTGATTTTCTCTTGAATATCAATCAGCAGGTCAATCTTATCTTTCGGTTCTTCCTTCTGCTTCGGAGGGTTTCTTTTTCCCAAAATTCTTTCTTTGATGGCTTCTTCCGTGTAATCTTCTCCAAGAGAATGATCTTTGCACCTTATAAATTTCTTATCGCCGTTTAATCGAAAAGCAAGGTGTTTTCCGTGTTTTATTTCATAGCCGGCTTCTTCCATTTTTTTTTAAAAATTCTCAAAGGAAGATGGCTTTTGAGCGAGGGTGTCATCAATGGCAGTTTTTAATTTTTTCCGCTTGCTTTGCTTCTTTTTCTCTCCGAGCCATTTTCCGTAATAGAGTTCTCCTTTCAAAAAGTTTCACATTGTATTGTATTTGTTTGCAAAAAGTGATATAATTCCTATAAGAAAGCAGGGAGGTGAAAACCATGGCAAAAACGGCGAATATCAATGTCCGTATTGATCCGGAAACAAAAGCGAGTGCGGAACAGTTATTTTCAAGCTTTGGAATTACCGTAACCGATGCCATCAATATTTTTCTTCATAAATCACTGATGGAGGGAGGGCTTCCTTTTGAAATGAAACAGCCTCGTTTCAACTTGGAAACGGAAATGGCGATGGAGGAAGCAAAGCTCATTATGGCAGGAAAAATTCCCGCCAAGCGTTATGCCTCGGTACACGAGTTATTGGATGAGCTGGAAACGGATGGTGAATAATGTTAGAGCTTGTAACCACAGGTGCCTTTCGCAAGGATTTGAAACTTGCCAAAAAGCGAGGCTATGACCTGTCTTTGCTTGAAACGGTACTAAATACTCTTTTAGAAGAAAAAACCTTGGATCAGCGTTATCACGACCATGCTTTAACCGGAAATTATATCGGGTTTCGAGAATGTCATATCCTGCCGGATTGGCTGCTTATTTATGCAGTAAATAAATCACAACTGATCCTCACAGCTTCAAGGACAGGAACGCACTCCGATTTGTTTGGGAGATAGGGTACATCTGTTTTCGCAGATGTACCTTTTACATTAACACCCATTGATTTCTTTTTTCTCTTTTAGTGGATCCGAAGCCCTTTTGTCAGATGGTTTCTCCTTAAGAGAAGAAACCGCCTTTTTCGGCGGCTTCTTTTGAGGTCTTGGAATTTCCATCATCATTCTTTCGTAGGGACTGTCTGTAAAATACTTCATCACAATTCCTCCTCCTCTGAAAATTCCGATGTTTCTTCCATATCTAAATCCAAGTCCTCGAATTCTTCCTCATTTTCCGTATCTTCCTCTGTTAAAAATTCAATCTCCTCAAAATCATCTGCGGCATCCAGTTCTTGTTTCGGTTTTAATATCTTGAAATAGTAGGCGACAATTCCAACTCCTACGGTGACAAGCAGAAGGATTAAAAACATACCGGCATTGCTTTGCTTTTTTTCGGATGTTTCTTCTTCCACCGGCTTTTCTTCCGGTTTTTCCTCTTTAATTTCCGGTTCCGGAGCCTCCGTAATCAGAGGATTTTCCTTATCTTTTTTTGCAAGGGAGATAAGGTCTTTTTCCGTTACATAATCAAGAAAATACACATTGTTGTCGCTTCTTTGCTTGTCGATAATCAGAAAAAATTGATTACCCGCAGGAGAGGTAAAGGTATAAAACTCTTTTCCGTCCTTATCGCTTGCTTGATCCACTAATCTTCAAAAGCATTACGATGGATAATGGTGTAGAATTTTCAGATTGCAATGGAATAGAAAAATCTTTGTTTGGTGGAAAAAGAACAAAATGTTACTATTGCCACCCTTATTGCAGTTCAGAACGAAGCAGCAATGAGAAACAAAACCAAATGCTTCGCCGTCATTTTCCAAAGGGTACTGATTTTTCCAAAGTATCTGAAAGAGAAATGAGCTTTGCTACAAGTTGGCTGAATAATTATCCCCGAAAACTCTTTAATTGGCGTACGAGTCAGCAATTATTCTATGAAGAAATGCGTAAAATCACACCAACCCCACCACCTATATTTTTTTCTAATTCGCTTTTTTTTTTGACTAAAAAGTTGTCGTGCCAACATATAAATAAAATTATAGTGCTATAATATTTTTATCAAATGAAAAGGAGGAAATAAAATGAGCTATTCGGATTGGAAAAATTCCGTTTCGGAATTTAAGAAAATTGATGTGAGAGGAATTTCCGGCAATTTTTTTCAGGGCTTAAAGAAACAGGCGATGGAACTTAAAGCGGGTTTGGGGCTTGAGATAATCCAAACCTTTGATCCCATTCCGCTTTATGAAGTGATGGAGGGGTTGGGATATGAACACCATACGGAGCGTGTTTCGGATAATGAATATCACGCCTATTTTTACAGAACCGAAATTCGTGAGGAGGAAAATGAAATTCCTATGCGACCCGCCGCACTTACAAATATGCCTATAATTGATGAGAAGCTTGGGAACTTGGCTGTTGAGTTTTGGGATTTGACTTGGAATGATAAGAACAGATATCTTCCGTATGAAACAAGACTTCTTTTATCTCTCACAAATGCGGTGGCAGCCGGAAGAATGCGTCAAGCTGCGAGAGAGTTGGTGAAAGCGTATATATACGGTATAGACAGTGCCGCATTTGACGATGTGTTTGAACTTTTGATATGGAACCAGGGAATTGGAAATTTCAGTTCCGAAATAGGACCTTCATCACTTTTTGCCGCATACAAAACCATAAAGCAAATGGAAAAACAGGGAAAGACTCGAAAGGAAATCTCCGAGGTGTTAAAAGAAAGGTTCGGCGAAAAAAATCCCGAAGTCAAGGTATAAGTTTCTGAAAAAAGATTCGATCGAAAGATCGGATTTTTTTTATTCCTGATACTAATCTGAAATAGATAAGCTACACTTGTTTATGAAAGGATAGGAGGGATAAGATGAAGATAAGCATAGCAAACCTAAGGAAAGAATACGACAGCCGAATTATTTTGAAGGATATTTCATTCGAGATTGAGGCTGGAGAAATATGCGGATTGGTCGGCGTGAACGGAGCGGGAAAGTCCACATTGATGAAAATACTTATGGGGATAATTTCAAAGACCGGCGGTTCCGTTTTGGTTGATGGTAAAGATTGGTGCAGAGACGACTTGGATCGAATGGGGGCTCTTATAGAACATCCTCCAATCTATGGGAATCTAAACGCTTTTGATAACTTAAAAGTAAAAGCCCTGATAAACGGAATAGGAAACGAAAGAATATTGGAGGTGCTTAAAATTATAGGTTTGGAAAACGAGAAAAAGAGAGCTTCAAAATTTTCTATGGGAATGAAAATGCGACTCGGAATAGGTCTCGCGATTTTAAATGCTCCCGAGTTTTTGATATTTGATGAGCCGACAAACGGACTTGATCCCGTGGGCATAGAAGATTTTAAGCATTTGGTTGGGGAGCTTTCCTGCGGTGGAACGACTGTCTTGGTGTCAAGTCATCAACTGAAAGATGTGGCGGAGATAAGCGAACATGTGGTGATGATAAACGGCGGAGAAGTTGCTTATGAAGGCAGGCGCAAATCCACCGAAGAACTTGAAAGAGCTTTTTTTGAAATCATAAGGTGAGGCAAAGTTATGAATGTTTTGAAATCAGAAAAGTTAAAATTGAAAAATTCGAAAGTGTTAGCTATGGGCATATTGGTGCCGATTATCTGCGGTGTTTTTTCCGTGTTATTTGGCGGCACATATAATGCAGTTATACAGACGATATATTGGTGGACCGGGAGCTTCCTCTATTTTCTCTTACAATCAGTCGCTTATATAGACTTAAGTCTTGAGAACAAAATAAATTGTTTTAATATTAAAAGTATAAATTTGCAAAAATCCAAAATCTATATATCCAAGATATTTTGGGTTATTTATTATGGATTGATAGGTAATTTTATTCTTTTGTCGGTAATTTTATTTTTCGGGTGGTCAATGCCGACTGCTACACCTATGGGTAATACAAAAAGTATTGCCGGCATATTTGTAATTTTTATTAACTGCCTATGGATTATTCCCTTTTTTATTCTGCTTCAGGAGAAAATTAACGGGTTGTTGCTTATGCTTTTAAATTTTATAATTTCTTTTGTCATCGCTCCTTTTGCGGCAGGGAGTAAATTTTTCTTTTTGTTGCCCTATACCTACGCCTATAAAGCTGCCAAATTTTTCTTTAAAATTAAAGAGGCAGGCGATCCTTTAAGCAGGAAAATAACGGAAATTGACAGTTTGGAGCTTGGCATAGGCACATTTCTTTCTATAAGCCTTTTTATGGTGTTAAGTTTTATGTTATGCAGGCGTGAAAGAAATGATTAGCTATATTAAAAGCGAACTTATTAAGCTTAAGCATTCGCTCGGGATATGGAGCACATTACTTTTTGCTTTGGTAGTTGTGATAATGGAAATACTGATTTTCAAATCAAAATCGAATATAACTTTGGAGATCAGAGAAAATATTCATATATCTCTTATGCTTATTGTGCTTATGCTTAACACTTTAATTCTCACAAACCAAGCTTTCAAGAGTGAAAAAGAGGCGGGAAATTTTCAGAATATGCTGACCTTCAAAAATTGTTATCGACTATGGTTTTCAAAACTATTTTCTTTATTTGAGGTTGAAGCGGTGATTTTTTCGTTTGCTCACATGGTAGGTGGATTGTGTGTGGGATATTTCAATGAAATTTCACTTCTTTCAATAGCGATACATTTAGTTATAGCCATAAGCATTCATATGGTGATTCAGGTTAAGTTCGGAGATATTATCAACGCCATTGTGGGAGTTGTTGAGATAATTCTTATCGTATTTTCAACAAATGTGCCGATGAAAAACTGGTATTACTTTTTATGTTGTTATGGATATAAGATATATGAATATTCTGATGAAATGAAACCTTGGCAATGGGCTTTGGCAGCGGTGGCGGTTTTTGGAAGTATATTGCTTGCTTTATTGTTCAGTCCTATGCGAGCATTAAAAGGAGGAGAAAAATGAAAAAAATTATTACGTTGTTTTTGATTGTGTTTTTTTGCTACGGCTGTACTTTGGTTGGGAGCTTAGGCTTAGAGGATACTGAAGTAAAATTTAAAATTGAGAACAATCGGTACTTGATAATCACTAATGGAAAAAATTTGTTTTATGTGAGCTCCGAGAGCGTTAGTGAAAAATTTTCACACGGAAAAGATATAGGCATAATATTTAAGAATGCAGATGGCACTTTCTCAATTGAAAGAAATCTTTCGAATAAAACGGGAATTTCGGCAATGATCGGTGGAATTGATTTTAGTAAGAAATTGATAGAAATCAATGGGAAGGTCTATAATATTAAACCGAATAGAGATGAAAAAGATGATGAGCTTATACTCAATTGTTTATTTGAGAATGGGGACGGAAAATTAAGACTAAGCTCGACCAACTACGAAGAATTTATTGATGATTACGGCAATGTATATAAAACCGGAAGAGAAGTGAGGGAAGATGAAGTGAATAGATTTCTATATCCCATAGAGTTGAACGGAAAAGAAATATATAGCATTACATTCAACAAAAAAACCGGAAAAATTTACGACGCAAAGGAAAAAACTTCAATGCTTATGAATGGAGAAGAAGCAAAAGAAATCAAAACCATAAACTATTGCGGAATTTATGAAACGAATTTGGGAGAAAAATCCGTGCAAATAGATTATAAGTATTATAAACTTAACCCGAAGTAAGAAAAGGAGCCGATTATGAAAAAAATACTTGTAATTGACGACAACGAAGATATTTTGATTTTGATTAGAAAAATCCTGACTAAAAATAATTATTCAGTTGACTGCAAAGCTGAAATTGATGACACCAAAATTGATGAGCTCAAAGGATATGACCTCATTCTTTTAGATGTCATACTGGGTATGAAGCACGACGGCTTTGACATTTGTCAAAGGATCAGAAAGGAAATTTTAACCCCGATAGTGTTCTTAACCGCCAAGACCTCTGACGAAGATTTACTAAAAGGCTTTCGGGCGGGCGGAGATGACTATATAAAAAAGCCCTTTAATCCTGTTGAGCTGCTTGCGAGGATCGAGGCTCATATGAGAAGAGACGATAGAAAAAAGGAGCGGAGGGATATTTTATTATCCGGAAATTTAAATATATATAGAGATGAAAAGGCGATATATATTAAGGGTAAAAAACTCAAGCTTACGAATAAGGAATTTTTGCTTATAGAATTGTTGGCGGAAAACCCGAATAAAATTTTTTCGCAAGAGGAAATTTATGACAGAATATACGATTTAGAGTCTGACTCTCTCCCGAGAGGGGTTTCGGAATTTGTCTATCAAATCAGAAAAAAATTTAAGAGAACGAGTATCAATCCGATTAAAACTATACGAGGCATAGGATATAAATGGGAAACAGAGCAATAACGCTAAGGGGAAGAATATTTCAAACGGCTGCTGAAATGGTGATAGGGATAGCTTCAGCCGTTTTTTTTTCTTTTCTTATGGTTTATTTTCTATATGGAAACAGAATAATCAGTTCCATAAGCATAAAAGAGGAGCTGGATTATGACCTTATCCGAAAAGATCCTTATGTTGCGGATTATCTTAATCAGTTCAAAGTCAATTATGTCATCTTTGACGGGTATGGAAAAATCAAACAAAAATATATCTCCGAGTCGAATTTAATCATAGTCAAGGAATGTTTTCACAATCAGAAAAATTTGAAAGCTTCTTCAGGTGAGTATTTATTTTTTGAGGGAGCTGAAGTTTCAATTGTCATAAGGGTTCCTTATGTGCCGGAATTTGCGGATATAGAGCTTGAGGAAAAGTATCATTTTAATTTGCTGTTCAATAATGCCGTTTTATTTTTATGCTTTCTGATGGCATCAATTCCCGTTATCAGATTTTTGCAACAAACCAAGAACGAATTTTTGGAATTGGAAAAAAGCATTTTGGAAGATGCAAAGAGTGAAACAAGAGTTGGAAAACCGCCAAGGATTATCGAAATACAAAAATCAATAGATCAAGTGAGTGCTATGAAAAAAACACTCTTTGATTTGATTGAAAGGGAAAAGGGTCAAAAGAAGGATTTGCTCTTTCAGACTTCCGCCTTGTCCCACGATATAAAAACTCCGTTGACCGTCATAAAAGGAAATGTGTGGTTATTTGAACACTGCGACAGTGAAAATGAAAAAAAAGAATGCATAAAGTGCATCAATTCGGGGATTGAAAGCATAGAAGACTATTTGGATCAGATGATATCCTATGCCAAATTGTCCTATTATCCTGAAGAAAAAAGGGAGATAAGGATAAAAGATTTGGTTGATGGCATTTTAAACGGCGTAGAGGGTTATAGAGCGGAGGTCAAGCTTGAAGTGATATACAATTTTAAAGATGAAACGGTATATTGCTCAAAATCAAGTGTTCAAAGAGCTGTTGTCAATATGCTCATAAATGCGTATAATCACGCAAAAAATAGAGTGAGTTTTCAGATAGCATTTAAAGAATGTCTGGTATTTAAAATCTATAATGACGGGGATCACCTTGGCGAGGAGATGATTGAAAATATCGGAAAATTGTTTTTCACCGGCGACAAGGGAAGGAACAACAAAGACAAGCACTATGGAATAGGACTTTATTTTGCCAAAAATGTTGCGCTTAATCACGGTGGCGATTTGAGTTGTGAAAATTTGGCGGACGGGGTGGAGTTCACTTTGGAAATTATGAGTTCGAAACCCTAAAGTTTTTTACTACGATCGATTAACTTAGAATTACATGTCAAGCATCTGTACAATATCTGCGTTTTTTTAATTCATTATTTCGGAATAAAAAAATCCGGCAATGAAAATTTACCGGATTTTTGTTCGTTGAAAACAAATTAAAAGACTATGGAGTTTTTCAGCGTCCTCCTTTCAAAACTCT
>CAUVKI010000038.1:0-20061 GCA_963552605.1 uncultured Tissierellia bacterium | reverse complement strand
AGATAGTTTAGCATATTTATATTTGATATTCAATAAATTTATAGAATTTTAGTATTATATTGTAAACCTATAAGAATAAAAAAATAAGCTTAACCCAATCAATCGTTACAAGGGGTTAAGCCTTTATACTTTCATTTAAGCGTCGAAGACGGGATTATACCAACAACTCACCTAAGGAACAAGATTTTTTGTTATTCAATTGAAAACGAAACTAATTTTTTTATTACTTCTTCTTCGCTCAACTCTCCCGTATCAATAAAGAGCTTGGAAACTTTTTTATAAAGAGCCGCTCTTCTCTCTCTAAGTGCTTTAAGCTTCAAAAAACAATCTCCCTTAAGGAGAGGTCTTACGCAATCCGTTTCAATTCTATTGCATAAAATCTCCGTCTTTGCATCCAAAAACACCACCTTCGGTTCTTTCTCAAGCAGCAAAACATTTTTTTCTCTCTCAACCACCCCTCCTCCTGTGGATAAAACAAAACTGTCCCTTGAAAGCACCTCACTTAAAATTAACTCTTCCTTGTCACGAAAAAAAGACTCCCCGCACAACGAAAAAGCGTCTGCAACGGAGAGTCCGTTCTCTTCCTCAAATAATAAATCCGTGTCATAAAAGGGCACACCGACAACAGCGGAAAAACTTCTTCCGAACTTTGTCTTTCCGCTTCCGCTTAAGCCCACAAAAACAATTCTAAACCTTGACTTCATGTCTTGGACTTTTAGAAACGAACATCTGAGCTTCCACAATTCGCATTATAATCTCGGTGTTAAGCTTATAAGAAAGCCGATCTGTTTTGCTAAAAAGCGTTCCCTTTACAGACGCTACATACTTGGGCTTAATCTCGTTAAGAACGATAGCGGCTATATCGCTTTTGCACTGATCGCAAGTGCATGCATCCGGAATCTCCGCAAGTGTCGATTCTATTAAATCCTTGACCAAATCCTCCATCAAATTGTGTACTTTCATTTTTCACTCCTTTTTTAGTATTCCGCCTCGAGAGTACGCACAGCTTCCGGCTCCAATTTCAAAAAATTTGGAAAATAATGTCCAAAAGTAATAACATCTTCAAGAGATGCCTTCGCAATAAAGTTTTCATCACTTATTCCGTTTTGCTCTCTTAGCGAGTAAAAAAGCCCTTGTATTACAAATTGCTTTCCCGGAGCTATTATAAGCTTACCGCCGTTTAAAAGAATAATACCTCTGAAAATTAAATCCTCCTCTATGTGCAAATCTCCGTTTGAGGTAATAATGCCGTAAAAATATTTGCTCTCACTCAAGTCACGCTTCAAATATATGTCCGTGTCATCTGAAGTCTCAGCCGTATTTAGAAACACCCTGTCTCCGAAAACCGGATTTGAAAAATCGGAAATTCCGCACTCCTTCCCCAAGAACTTATGCACATCATATCCGCGAGCTCTCCTTATGCACTCAATCTTTCTGATATTGGTGTAATCGTCGTGGCTCTCCTCAAGAAGCTCATACATTGAATCCATACCGTATATCGCAGAAGTCATAAAATCATCTATGGAATCATACTCGGGAGGAGTTTTTGCCACATATCCGGCAACTGGATTTTTTTCATCATAGAAAGCCTTATTTATAAAGGTGTAAAAGGAACTTATGGAAACAAAACCGTTTCCCTTTTTGTTTTTAATATTCACTCTCAACCTTGTCTTTTTGAATCCCTCGTCAAAAACCATTCGAGTTGACAGAAACGCTTTTTTCTTTTTCAAACACTCAAGCTCCGTTGAAGGCTTATACCCGCACTTCATATCCTCCAGAGAATATGAAGTGTTAAAATGAAATTCTTCGACATTATCATCAAAATTATTGCACTCATCACTTAAGCACACAACATATTTTGAAAGCTTAAGCTTTGAATTTATAAAAACGGAAACTCTGCCCAAAAAAACCTCATCCGATGTCAGATAATATATTGCTCTCTCAAGCTCATGATAATTTTTGCAGGCGTTAATCCTATCAAATTCCTCCGACGAAAAATTCTCAGTTCTATCCAATGAAAAAACCGCAAACAATGACAGTACCGCTCCTATAAGCAGGACATATACAATCGCAAATCCATTTTTCCTAGTCATTTTTATTTCTTACAAAAACATCATGACTTAACTTAATCACAGACGCCTTGGAATTAGGAGCTCTAAACCCCATTCTAAGACGAAGCAGTTTCTGATTTTGAAGATATTCAGTTCCTGAAAAAGAAGTCAACCCTTGAGCAATTCTATTATTACCGCTAAACTTTGAAAGCTTGGGTTTGGTTTTTCTTTTGTTCACATGCACCGCCACACGCCAAAGCTCATTCTCATCTGTTCCCGCAAATCTTGAATAATAAGCCGAATAACACCAGCGATCGATCTGATGCTTCTTTTCAAAATATCCGTTATGCTCATCGGTGAGTATCACAAACGGAAGAAACTTGCTCTCTTCATATGCCGACGGGCCAAACTCACTTAAGGGATAAATTGCTGTTGCACTTCTTGCCTCCTGCAAGATATAATCCACCCCGAATTGAAAATTATGAAGATCGACCATATCATTAGATCGCTTTGAAATAAAAACGCCGGTATGCAATATTCGAAATAAAAACGCCCCCAATATAAAAAAAACAAAACACCCTGCAACCACTTCCAAAAGGAGAATACCGCTTAGGCTCTTAAAATTTCTTGACTGGAAAGTTGTATTCGGTAGAAAATCCTCCTCCCTTGCCAAATGCGGATATTGAGTACACTCCTTTCTCATAGCTTTGCTTTTTGAAAAAAATTTCATATCTCCTCCCGTCATAGTTCAATTCACACAAAATTTCTTTATTGACAGCGGAGCTTTTTATATCATTCCATAGTTTTTTCACATCAACATTTTCATAAAACAAATCTCCACTGAATCCGGGATTGTTCTCAAGTGCAAAAAAATCTTCGGAAAGATTTTCCATATGATTTATAAGAAGGATCTTTTCAACAGACTTTCTGTTTGAAGTCCACTCTGCCGCAAAAAGCCTAAAAACAGCCACAAGCATAACAGCAGCTATCATAACTCCGACCACGACTTCAAGGAGCAAAAAACCTTTTAACTTCATTTCTTCTCATACAACCTCACCTGCGATGAAGCCACATCGCAGGTCACAACATAGCATACTTCTTTATTTTTCGTTATGGAGATAGTTCTAGTATGAGCCGGTGCTCCCGACACGGAAAATTCTATAATCGTATGATTTCTAAACTTCAAATCCCCCTTTAGGAAAAATTCCTGTCTTTCGGGAACTTTCCCGGGCACTGACTTGTTAAGGGAATATCTGCTCTCCCCCTTATAGACGACAGCATAACTTCTTCTGTTATTCACAGCCGAATAATTTCTTAAAAATTCCAAATCGGAAACAAACTTCTTAACGGAAAGCTTTTCTTCAACAGTTCTGTTCTGAAAAGTTACCGCAACGGATAGAATTAGGGCGATAATCCCCAATGAAACGATTAACTCAATAAGTGTAAAAGCCGACCGTTTCACTCTAAACAAAGCTAGTATCTCCACTTATCCATTTCATACATAAGATATGAAAATTCAGCTCTGGTAATTTTATTTTTCATTGAGTCATAACTCTTTGAACGCACGCCCTTCTTCTGAGAAACAAGTTTTGCATAATCTTTCCAGGTGAATTTATAATTACTCGTGATCCTCTGCATAATCCAGTCTATCTCTTGATAGGTTATGTTTCTGTTGGGTTTGAACGTTCCGTCGGAATAACCGATTATATACTTCTGAGCCGTTCCATAATCTATGTATGGCTTATAGTAACCATACGTTTTAAAATCTGAAAACTTCTCGGAGTATCCCGCAAACTCCTCTACCTTCCAATTATAATGACGGCTTAGCAAAGTGAGAAATTCCGCCCTTGTAATAGGCTGATCCGGTCTGAAAGTCTTATCCGAATATCCGACTATAACACCTCGGCGCACCATGGCGTTTATCTGCTCCTTAGCCCAGTGCTTTCTGATATCATACATATAGGTGTAAGACTCGTCCACCAACAACGAAAACACTGCCCCTCCCTTTGCCAAAGTTTCAGGACTTATAAATGCAATAATTGCATTGTTCTCCATATCTTTTTTTGATTCCACATATTTCCAAGTGCTGCCGTCAAGCATATAAACTCCGGCATCGGAAGCACTTCCCTGATAATAGGGGGACGCTGTTTCCCATTTTCCGTCCTTAACTCCCCTTAAATCTCCGCTTGTGCCCTGAGTTCCCGGATTTGCATCAAGTGTGACATTAAATTCCGGATCCCCGTAATACTTAAAGGCAATTCCGACTTTACGCTTCTTATTAAAATGTCCGTTGGGGTTTGTCACCTCTATTCTATACGGTTTTGAAGCTTCTATAAAACCGGTGTTGTTTATGAAATTTGCGGGAAGCTGGGTGATGGTGAGGAACACATCGTCATAATAAGCTCCTCCCGGTACCGAAACGCCCATTCTATTGTCACCGGAGGTAACATCTCCCCCCTGAATTCCTATAGTATCCTGCGTTCTCTTTGAATCTGCAAGCTCTCCCTGCTTTTTCTTGTAAGATGAATTATACTTGTCTTTATATCCCGCTATATAACCTGCGATGAAATCTTCGGCATAAGTGCTTTCCATAAGCGAAAGATTAAATTCCTGAATGATTTTTTCTCTTGTCGGCAGATTCCTCTCGGGTGAAAACGGCAGGTTCTTCATAAGATCTATGGTAGCATCTCTTTCTCCTTTTTTCTCTCCGGCTTTTTTCCCGTTTTCACTTCCCCCTTTCATTCGATTTTCTCCCTCCTCAAGGGCGGCTTTTCTATATGCCGCATCATATGCAGCATAATAAGCTTCCTTAAATGCGGCGACAAAAGCCTTTTTATATTCCTCGTCCATCTTTGAAAGGTTATACTTGGCTATGATTTCCGAGTCGGTAATCCCGATTTCTTTCTTTGAAGGAGCTTTTCCGTTCTCATAGTGGCTTCTTGCCACCATCTCCGCATACGTTCTTCCCGCAGCGTCTCCGTCGCTCACTCCATTTTCCAAAGTCTGAGAGGCTTCCCCCGTCAAAAGAGCCGCATAAGCCTCTTTGTACGCCGTTACATAAGCGATTTTAAACATCGAAATAAAGCTTTCTCTGTCTTTAAGACTGATTTTATTCAATCCGAAAAGACTCACTATCTCCGAATCGGAGGGCATTGAACGCTTCGCATCCTGACTCAACCCCGAATGATAATCTTTAGACGCTTGAATGGCTCCGTATCTTGCTCCTATATCATTTCCCTGTTCGCTCCAAGTTTCCGAATCAGTCTTGACCAAAGCCGAACTGAATGCACTCTCATAGGCTTTCGGATAAGCTTTCATATAGCCTTCGTGAAAATCTCTAAGCTCCGTAGGTGTAAGCTTATAGAGCTGATAGGTGGTAACCAATTGGTCAAGAGTCGGCATATTCTGAAACGGATTTTTGGGAAGATTTTTATAGTAATCAAGAATTGCCTGCTTTTCTCCGTCCGCTTTTCCCAATTCCTTTCCTCTGTTGTACCATTCGGTATTCTTTTCCTCTTTTTTAGGGGGATTTATAAAATCCTTGCCCTCTTTTGCTAACAGCTCCGCATATTTTTTATTGTACTCTTCTATATAAGAAGCTTTGAATGCATCAATGTAATCCTTTTTATCCGACGGAGAAAGTCTTTCAAGCCCGAACATTGAAATTATACTCGAATCGGTCGGCAATCCTCTCATAGGGTCTGCCGACTGTCTCGACTTGAATTCAATCTCCGCTTGCTTTATTCCGTAATCCTTTCCAACTTCCTTTCCCTGTTTTGCCCAAGCGGAACCGTATGCAGAGGGGTCATATGCTGAAGTATAATTTTTGTTATACTCATCTATATAGCCTGCTCTAAATCCCGTAATAAAAGCATTAAGCTGTGTTGAATTAAGTTTGGATAAACCGTATTCTCTTATAAGACCATCCGTGTCGGGCATAGATCTGTAAGGATCCGATTTAAGCTTTGCATAAGCGTCCTTAAGCGCCTGACTCTTTCCCGCGGCCTTTCCTGCAGTCTCTCCAATCTTACTCCAATCTCCCTGACCGCCGCCTGAAGATGCAATTCCATCTCTATATCCGGCTATGAAGGCTTTCATCCATTCATCATTATTTATAAGCCCGGGGTCAATATTATCCTTTACATAAATCCTAAGCTCAGCATCAGTTCGGTTTTTTCCTGCAAGCAAATCAAGTTTTCCAAGACTCTCCCCCAACTCTCTTGCCTTTTCAACCGTTCCCAAAGAGGGGGAAGAGCCCGCAAAATTTATACTGTTGAAAAAGAATGTGAACAGAACCAGCACTGCAAAAAAAAGAAACAACTTTCGCATAACTATCTCCTTTTCAAAATGAGAACCGTTCCGGGTTCGGGGCTTCTCGAGTCCCTGATTTCATTTTGGGTTTTAATTTCCTTGACATATTTTGTTGAGCCGTAGAACTTTTTGGAAATAGACTCATAAGTATCTCCATATTCCACGACATAGCTTATATAATGTTCTCCAAGCGAAGCGTCCGCACCCTCTTCATCAATATTTCTCTCATAGATCACTTCAAACTTATCAAAGATAAGCACGCCCTTTCCTTCACTCCCTGCCGGCATTTCAAGAAACAGTTTGTCCACTGAAAGGGGATATCCGCTTACGACATCCGATTGCTCTTCAGGAGTAAACACAAGGTGTTTCCACCCCGTCCAGCCAATTCCTCTTGAGGCATAAAAGAAACCCCTGTTTCCAACCTGATCGATAACTTCCAATCCTATCGAAAGGGGGGAGTAGTCATATGAAAAGACCCACAGCCCGAATGAATCGGGAGGATAGGAAACACTGACACCGTATTCCGATACATCAACAAGAGCATAATTTCTGTCTTCAATTGCAACCATATCATACTCAATTCTCAGAGCTTTTCCCTCTTTGGCTTTATTAACCTTTCTCACGTTTCCCTTTATCATATCGTGCGAGGGAAGAAAATAATAATTGCCGCTATCAAAACTTAAAAGCTCGGTGTTGATTTTGGGATCAATTTCTTTTTTCTCTTCTTCCTCCTCGGTTCCGGGAGCCGGTAAGAAAGGAGTAAACGGCATACGCCCACCCTCGGAATTATTCAAAACATCTTTTGCATTTACATTCTGAGGACTCGCTTTTTCCGCTGTTTCCCCATTCCCTTTCGCAACTTCCGTATAAGAAGCTCCTTCGTCTGCGCTATCGGCAATCGGAGTTGCAACGATTTCGGAAGAATTTCCCTCCTCCAAAATCTCAGACTTGGGTCGGATATTATCCAGAGTGTAAAACTTAATGCCCATATTTCCGGAAAGCGACTTATGAGCTTCATCTCTTTGGATTGAAATATTTTCCACCATTATCTTTTGAGGATTGCTTTTCAGTTTATGGAGAGTGTCGATTATTGCACTGTAAGATCCGTCAAAAGGCAGTCCGACACTCATAGACTGAACCTTAAAATCGTTGATATCCTCCGCTTGAGGATTTGAAAAAGCATATCTCGGGAATGAGGCGTTTTCAGAGAACAAAATATCATTCATCTTGTATATGATTGCCGATTGCTCCAATTCACTGAAATACTTATTCGCTACGGATTCTTCCTTATTTTTAGCCTCTTTGTAGGCAGCGTTTATCTTAGGTTCCTGTGAGAGCATCAAGTTATTCTCATCCACCTTGGTTTGGAACTCCTCCTCCTGTTGGGCGAGAGAATTAAGCTTTTCATCTTGCGGAACCCAGACGAAAAAGTAAGATCCCAATCCTACAAAAACTGAAATAAGGGCTATTATTAAAGCCTTTTCTCTTCCGGAAAGCTTTATGGCATGCTTTACTTTTTTTACCGATGCTTTACCCGGTTTGTCTTTCTTTTTCCCAAACATTTAACTCCTCCTTACTGAGTTGTTTCTCCCGAGTTTTCCGAATTCTCTCCTTCAGATTCCGACTCATCGTCATCATCGTCCTCTTCCGTTTCGAAGAGATCTTCCACATTCACTTCATGGAAAGCCACATTCAATGTAAAATTAAAAAAACCGTTCTCCTGCACTATGTCACTTATAAATACGTCGGTCACATCGGGTATTTCAGTCAACGCTTTTTGAAAATCGGCTATCGAGTACCTGTCTCTGGCAACTCCTGTGATATCAAAACCGTTTATTGTAACCTCTATGGCATTCATATATACCGTTTCCGGAAGTCTATCCGTTATATTTATGAATAACTCTTCATTGATCATATCTTTTTGCTCAAGCACGGTATCAATATCCTCAATCTTCCTTACCGCATCGCTGAAATCATTAAGAGCTGCCTGTTTTTTTCTGATTTTCTCAACCTTTTGCAGTGTTACGGGATCGGTCGCAAGCTCCTCCAAATTCGCCACGGTCTTTTCTTTGTCGCTGATTTTGAAATATCTAAATCCCATTGCCAACACTCCCAAAACGACTATCAAAGAGAAAATGAGCCCTATGATAAAAGCTTTGGAAACTCCGGTTTGCTGAGGTTTTTTCTTATACGGTTCAAAAAAATTTATATCTTTCATCATTCATCTCCCCTGCGAACCATTGCGCCCATCAGACTTGCAAACAACCTGTGATCAATATTCTGATTGATTTCCTCAGATTTCAGAACATAA
Organism: uncultured Tissierellia bacterium; assembly: GCA_963552605.1. GTDB lineage: Bacteria > Bacillota > Clostridia > Tissierellales > Peptoniphilaceae > CAUVKI01. The sequence continues at coordinate 11,388 of CAUVKI010000038.1, read as the reverse complement.
ACCGGAATTGAGAAATACTCTGCAAAATAACGCTCAATCTCCCTTATCTCAAATCCCTTGCCGGTCAGCAACACCGATTGCACCGGCTTATTGCCGGTTCTTGAATTATAGAAACGAACCACTTGTGAGACCTCTTCGAGCATAGTTCCCATCGAAGTTTTCACGGCATTTAAAAACCTGCTCTCATCAGAAAAATCATCATAGTTGGCAGTTATATCCGGAATTTCCGAAAGCAGCTTCTTCACTCTGAAACTGTCATAGGAAAAGAGCTGCACGATATTCTTTACCAAATGCTCGGAGCCGAAATTAATGTACCTTGCAGATTCAAGCTTTCCATCAAGTATTATCGAAAAGCTCGTTTCATTGCTGTTTACGTCCATAACCGCAATCGGAGACTCATAATCCTTATATCCCACAACCCTTGAAACTGCAAAAAATTTTGCAAAAGCATTCGGCTGATACTCCATAATCACAGGCTCAAGTCCTGCCGCCTCAATTGCCGAAAAAAATGAAATCACAATATCCTTGGGGATCGCGATAAGGAGAAGAACCAGTTTTTCAACTTCATCTTCCACCGTCTTTTTAAGCACCAGATAATCTATCGCCATATTTTCAGCTCCTCCGGGAAAAATATCCTGAGCTCTGAAATTGATTATAGATTCAATCTCATCATCCGCCACTTGGGGAATGTTGATTTCCCTAAGCACTATATCTCCCGAGTTCAGTACCAATGCCGCATTTTTCGTAGAAAAACCCGCCTTCTGAACAGAGGTTTTTAAGAAATTTTCCATAAGTTGGGGATTTAAAATTCTCCCGTTTTCAATAATTCCTTCGGGTATTGAGAAAGTTTTATATCTCAAATCTGAAAATCCGTTTTTTCCCCATCTTCCTTCAAGCAACCGAAGCTCTCCAGAAAAAAATTCAATCACAATAAGTTTAGTAGTTTTATTCTTTTTAGCCATAGCGTCCCCCTAAAACAAGTAATCCAAGGATTATGATACCATATATTTTTTAAAGCCGCAAATCAAAAAAGACCCTCATACAACGCCAAAAGCCTTTCTCCAAAAAACTGCACAATGAAGAAAGACAGGGTTATAAAGGGACCGAAAGGAATAGCGTCTTTGCGTGATTTTACCTTAAGTGCCATAAGTGCCACCGATATTATTGCACCGAGAACAAACGATAAAAATATAAGCTCAAACATTTCTTTAATTCCAACGAATAACCCTAAGGCGGCTATCAAAATTACATCTCCTTCTCCCATTCCCCCTCTTGAGAGCAAAAATATCAGTAAAAAAATTCCGCCACCCGCAAGCACACTTAATCCAAAATATTTGATAACTGAAAACCAATTGGAGCCGAGTATATACATCATACAAAGGTCATATATAATTCCTATAATTCCAACTCCCCACAGCAGGAAATCCGGCATTTCGCAACTTTGCAAATCAAAAACCGTAAGCAGATAAAGAACTGCCGAAAGTGCGAGAAATATAAATAGAAAAGGCTGAAAATAATAGTAGTGAAAATACAGAACAAAAATTCCGCCCAAAAAAATTTCCCCGATTACATGACTTGGAGAAAATTTCTCCCCGCAATAACGACATTTCCCACCCAATATCAGATAAGAAACAACGGGGATTAAATCCAACACGCCAAGCTTATGTCCACAAGCATCACAATGCGACGGAGGAGATACGATACTCTCTCCCTTAGGCAACCGTGATGCCGCAACATTTAAAAATGACGCTATCGACGCACCCATAACAAAAAATAAAACAGATAATATAAACACATTGCACCCCCACACTAGGCTTATTTTACGCGTAATTTAAAAAAAATCAAGTTTTTTTTAGTATATCAGTAAGGTTTAATTGAAGAATAAACTCAAAACTTTTATCTTAATTTTAATGCAAGTTCCAAGAACGCAGCCTCTCCTCGGAGAATTCCCGAAAAATCGGATAGCAATGAAAAAGCCCTTCTCCGATTATAATTTCCACGGGCACTGAATATTTTCCTTCTTTGACAATCTCAATCATCAAGAAAAACATTTATAGAAATATTTCCATAAACTCTTTTGGAGTCATTATCTTAGGCTTCTTAATGTCTATATCTAAAAAATCCTTATCCCCTGTCATAAGAATATCAACATCTTCTATAATTGCTGTGTAAAGCACCGGATAATCCTCTCCATCTCTGATATCGAAAAGTCCGCTTTTTATTTCATTCGGCGTAAGGACATATTCAAAACTCATCATCATAAGTAGCTTATTCGTCGCAGTTTCTCTTCCCGGAAATTTTCTTTTAACCACACGCTTTAACTCATCTATCACATACGATGATAGCACTAGCCGGTGCTGTGTAAATATACAATTCATCATTGCATTAATCTTAGAGCCGGGAAAAAGCAATGCCGATATCAGCACATTGGTATCAAGCATAATTCTCATCTACTTAAATGCACTTTCCTCTCTAAGCTCTTTTATCATTGCCATTACATCATCGTCATTTTTAAGTCCAACTCTTTCCGCCTCACCTGCAAACGCTCTCTGTGCTCCACGAAATGCGTCCATAGAAGAATTAGTCATATATATTCTTCCGGCTTCCTCCACAAATAATACTTTGCCCCCATCCTTAATTCCCAGCTTTTTACGGATTTCAACAGGTATTGTCACCTGACCTTTTGATGTTACTTTTGCCAATTCCATAAAAAAACCTCCCTTTAGCGGTAATAGATTTCCTGCTTTCCCTATGGTGTAAGTGTATTCGGTTTTTATAAAAATATCAACTTCTTTTTAAGATTCAAAAGTTGAACTAAGGAATAAACTCAAAACTTTTACCTTAGTTTTGATGCAAGTTCCAAAAACGCAGCCTCTCCCTCGGAGAATTCCCGAAAAATCGGATAGCAATGAAAAAGCCCTTCTCCGATTATAATTTCCACGGGCACTGAATATTTTTCACATGCCTTTTCTATTGCAGATGCTTTCTTTGAGAATATCTCCTCCCCACCGAAATAGACAGTTAGATTTTTTATTCCTGAAAGATCCCCTGAAAGCGGATTTTTAAATAATTCCCGACACCCCTCGGAATAAGCTTCCAATACCCCGAAAATTTCATAGGGAATTTGTATGTCTCTCTCGGATAAGTCTTTCATAGCCGACTCCTCCTCCGAAGTCATCGGAGCTATCCCCGGGCTTACCGATATTATCTTTTCGGCAATATCGAAACCTCTTCCCTTTTCATTAAGCATTGCCGAAATTACAAATGCAGCCGCTCCTCCCGAGGATAATCCCAAAACTGCGGTATTCTTTGCGCCATATTCTTTCACAACTCTGTCATAGGAGTCAAAAATCATTTCGTATATTTCTGAAAGTTTATGCTCGGGCATAGTGGGATATATCGGGAGAAATAAATCTCTTTCGCTGAGTTTTGCAAGTTCAATACCGGTATCGATATGATGTTTCGTTGCGGAAAAAATCATTCCTCCTCCGGGGATTACAAATAAGGCTCTGTTGAATTTTTTTTCCGTCTTGAGAAGTCTATTCCCCAATATGATTTCCTCATAAATACCTTCCCTTCCCTTAAAGGTGTTCAATCTGTTGGCGACCCTTGCCGCACGTGCGAGCACGGCAGGACTTTTTGAGAAAGCGTTTCTTGTGCCGTCATTTTTAAGCTTTTTTTCAAGTTTTTCCAATTCCTCGCTCATTTAATACTCCTTTTCCGAGATAATTCCATTCAAAAAGAACCAACAAATTTTGTTGGCTCTTATCATCATTTACAAGCTGATTGTATCTTCAGCCCATATTTTCAAATCTTCTCCGCCTGATATGACGGAAAAAACTCCACCCTCTTTCAAAATCGCTCCCATGCACGATGGCGATAATTCCTTGTTGGTGTTTCCCATTCCGCTCCCTCCGGAGGTTGCGACCGGAACTACCACCTTTCCGCTAAGATCGTACTGCTCCAAAAAGGTGTTAATAATCCTCGGAGCGACATACCACCAAATTGGAAAAGCCACATAAATCACATCGTATTTTTCCATACCGCTCACCCTGTTTTCCACCTCCGGACGGGAGATTTTGCTTTTCATCTCCAAGGTACTGCGGCTTCTTTCGTCGTTCCAATCCAAATCCGAAGCGGTATAGGGAATTTTCGGTTTGATTTCGTGCAAATCCGCACCGGTAAGTGAAGCCAGTTTTTCCGCTAATTCTCGGGTATTACCTGTTGCACTGAAATATGCAACCAATTTTTTGCTCATTACAGCTTGCCCCCGAATACCGGTAAAAATCCATGCTCTCCATAGTCCTTTATCTTTTCCACATTTCTTAAAATTTCCATATCCTCGTCAGAAATTACAAAATCCAAATCGGAGTTGTCCTTTATATGTTCGGGATTTGCAGCTTTTGCCAATACAACCGTCTCCAGTTGGATATCATAGCGAATGCAGAGTCTGGGAATACTCACCCCGTATTTTTTTGCCATCTTAAGAATAGTTTCGTTTTTCATCGCCTCTCCGTGTGCGATGGGAGAATAGGCTTCAACCACAATCCCCTTACTCTTGCAGTATTCGATAAGTTCAAAAGGTGTATTGGATATATGGCAGAGGATTTGATTTACCATAGGCTTTATCCTTGCGGCTTCCCAAAGACTATCAATGTCTTCTCTTAAGAAGTTGGAAATTCCGATGGCTCTGAGCTTACCGCTTTCATAAGCGTCCTCCAAAGCTTTCCAAGCGTTTCTGTTTCCCTCGATATGGCGATCTTCGGATTGGTTTACTTCTTTCCAAGGCTGAGGAGAATGTATAAGCATCATATCCAGATAATCAAGCCCCATAATCTTCAAAGTGTTTTCAATTCCCAAGGCGGCTTCTTCGTAGGTTTTATGCTCCGCTGCCACCTTTGAAGTTATGAACAGCTCTTTTCTGTCAATTCCGCTATTCATAACAGCTTCTCCGACTCCTCGCTCATTCCCGTAAACCTGAGCCGTATCAATATGACGATAACCAAGTTTGAGAGCTTCCTTTACGGGCTCCGAAACATTATCGTCTTTAATCCTCCAAGTGCCGAGTGCAAGTACGGGTATGCTTACTCCATTCGGTAATTTCATCGTTTTGTTGTACATTTTCATTCCTCCGTTTCCAAATCAATTAGTCCGCCGTTCATTCTTATGTTTTCTTTTTTGTTTTCCAAGTCGTTGCTTTGTATTATTTCAACAATCTTGGTTATATATTCCTCCTCATTTTCAGGAAAAATATATTTTGTAATGATGGTTAAAATTCCAATAATAAGCGACAAAAATGTAATGCACACTGAAATAAGCTGCACTGCCGAATTTGCGGAAACTTTATTGGAAAAATCCGCCCTGCACACATTATACATCAAAACCACCGCAAAAATAATCACACTTCCCACGCAAAAACAGAACAATGCTTTTTTGTAGGATTGATTGATTTTACTCTTTACCTTGTATGTTTTAACATACTGCTCCAGCAGTTCCGTAACAAGACCGTCTCTTTTTTGCTGCTCTTCAGTTGTGTATCTATCCACAAACGGTTTGTCCAACAATAAATCCAGATCTTTTGTCGCTTTCCAGTTTTCCTCAAAATCTGAATTAAGCAAATAATCAAAATCATTATTCACTTCATTTTCTCTTACCCCTTTATCCCTACTCATTAGATAGCTCCAATTCATAAATTCGTCTTTGAGCCATCATCTGAGTAACAATAAACTCCTTTGAGAGCAACAATGCATTCTCTGCATTGCTTAAGTGAGGTTTTTTCAACTCCCTATATCTTTCTGAAAAAAGATCCTTCGGCATAAGCAAACAAGCTGCAAAATAATCAGCCTCCTGTTCCTGTGAATTTTTACCCTTTCTATTTTCCCTATGGGCATACATCCCTTCATAGTCAAGAGCATTGTCAAGATAATGCAAAAAATAATGTCCCAACTCGTGTGCAATAACAAATCTCTTCCAAGGCAAACTAAGCTCCGAATTCACTCCAATCAGTTTATCCGATGGAGCATTGGAGGGCATTCTCTCTCCCTCATTTATAAAAACAAATCCGTCTTCTTCTCGTGAAAGCCTTGCATTTCCCACTGCAAAGCCGAGTTCTTCCGCAATCCCTATTATATCGACATACCCCTTGTCTTTATTTTTAAGATTGATCGCATCCGGGGAAATAAATATGTGTCTAACATCTTCTATTTTGTTTTCAATTTTCTTTTTTACCTGTTCATTAAGTTTTTCCATTAAACTCCCCCCCTCTGCTCTATAATTCAAAATACAACTACACTTTTATTGTAACACACTTACTTATTCAATTCAATCCGACGGATATAAATTTTCAATTTTCATTTCCTATTTACCGTTGTTATGGGAAAAGAATATGATATAATCCGATTAGAAAATTTTATGAGGTGTTTAAGATGAAAAAAAATTCTGAAAAGGTGTTGGACATTCTCTATCGCTTGATGGATATTTTGGTAATAGTCGCAATTTTAGTCATTATAGTTTTGATTTTAACCTCAAGACTTAATCCGCTCCTAAAGAAAAGAGATTTTTCTATGCAAACTCAAAATGAAAATAGCGGGGTGAAAAATACTCTCCCGCCCTCCGCTCTTGATAACGATGAAAAAGAGCAGAAAACTTCCAATGAAAACGAACCGAAAGAGGGTGAAGATAAGACCGAGGACTTGAACACTCCGTCAGAACCCGGTGCGACCGTAAACGAGAAAGAGCCCCAAAAACCTCCGGTTGAGACTTCCGAAAACAAGGAACCCTCCGAGAAAAAAGAACCTCCTCAAAGTGAAAAGAAAGAGCCTGTACCCTCCCAAAGTGAAACAAAAACTCCTCCTGCTGTAAAAAAGACTATAAAAATTCCCGACTCCGCAGGGAGTTATGAAATCGGAAAAATTGTTTCCGAGGCGGGCTATTGCGAATCGGCGAAGGAATTTGAAAAAAAAGCATTGGAGCTTAAGCTTGATACCCGTCTTATCCCCGGCACATATGAGATACCCGAGGGAGCAACCCTTGAGCAGATAGTGAAAATAATTGCAAGAAAGAAATAAAAAAAGCTCGGCATATTCGCCGAGTTTTTTGTTGTGCTTAACTGAAGACTTCATTGAAATCGACTTGCCCCTCAGAAAGCATTTCTTTAAGATTTATTGATGACTTGGGGGGGCTTTTTGAAACTTCGAAAGGAGTTTTCGGTTTTTCACAAACCTCAAGTTTTTTTTCGCATATTTCAAAAGGAATTTTCCTCTCCCTAAGACAAGCCTTTACAAAAATATTTATGGCAATTTCAGCGTTTAATCCCAATTCGTCCATCAGTTCTTCAAACTCATCAGCCACTTGCGCATCAATTTTAACTCTTATAGTTTCGTTCATAGAAATCCCTCCTTTTTTCAGTATAAGAGGATTTTAAAAAAAAGTCAAGAACGGCCTTTATAAAGAATTGACAATTTTATCTTTACACACTAGAATAAAAGTGTGGGAGATAAGTTCAGTTTCGGAGGGGATTATGGGAATTGTTGCTTGGATTGTCATCGGAGCGATTATAGGTTGGATTGAAACTGTGGCTTCAAAAATCAATATAAAGACGGTTGTCGTCGGAAATATTATTTCGGGAATTTCAGGAGCTTTACTCGGAGGGTGGTTTCTGGCTTTAGTAAAGGTGATAGACAAGCCGCTAAAAATTGAAGGAGCCGGGTTGGTTGCGGCTGTCTTCGGTGCACTTACGGTTATTTTCGTCGTAAAAATAGTTAAGAACATAAATTGAAATTGCACACGACCGAGTGCAATTTTTTTTGTGACTCTTTATAAACAGGAGGTTTTTTATGAAACTTAATATCAGCAAAGTGCTTGTTGCAAATCGGGGGGAAATTGCAATCAGAGTTTTTCGTGCGTGCAGAGAACTGGAAATAAGAACCGTTGCCATATATTCCGAGCAGGACCGCACGGCGTTGTTTCGGGATAAGGCGGACGAGTCGTATTTAATCGGCAAAGGCAAAACTCCGGTCGAAGCTTATTTGGATATGGACGCAATAATTTCCCTTGCAAAAAAAAAGAATGTTGATGCAATTCACCCGGGGTACGGATTCTTGTCCGAAAATCCGGAATTTGCCAAAAAAGTTGAGGAACAGGGTTTGATTTGGATAGGACCGAGCTCTGAGATGATGAAAAGGGTCGGGGATAAAATTCAATCAAAGCTGATTGCAAAAGAGGCGGGAGTGCCTACCATACCGGGAGTTGAACAGGCGATAAAATCTGATAGGGAAGCCTTGGATTTTGCAAATCGTGCCGGCTATCCAATCATACTCAAGGCATCGGCAGGCGGAGGCGGACGGGGTATGCGTGTGGTCAGAAACGACTCGGAGCTGCTCTTAAATTTTCACGAGGCGAGAAGCGAAGCGGGAAAAGCTTTCGGGATAGACGACATATTTGTGGAAAAGTATTTGGAGAACCCCAAGCATATCGAAGTCCAAATTTTAGGAGACAATTACGGAAATATAGTTCACCTCTTTGAAAGAGACTGTTCGATACAGCGCAGAAACCAAAAACTTATAGAGTTTGCTCCATCGCTTGTACTTTCGGAAGAAAAACGGGAAGAGATATGTAAAGATGCTGTAAAAATCGCAAAATACGTCGGCTATAGAAATGCGGGAACGGTTGAATTTCTTTTGGACGATAATTTTAATCACTACTTTATCGAAATGAATACGAGAATTCAGGTAGAGCATACCATAACGGAGCTTATCACCGGCTATGACTTGGTTGAAAGTCAAATTCTTATTGCGGACGGTTTCCCATTAAACTCCAAAGAAGTCGGAATACCCTCCCAAAATTCTATAAAGTGCAGGGGATATGCCATTCAGTGTAGAGTCACGACCGAAGATCCTTCAAACCGATTTGCTCCCGATTATGGAAAGATAGACATATACCGTACCGACTCTGGGTTCGGAATAAGACTTGACGGAGGAAACGGATTTACAGGTTCAATGATAACTCCCTACTATGACTCGCTGCTTGTAAAAATTTCCGCACACTCAAGAACCTTTGAAGATACCGTAAGAAAAGCTTTGAGATCCCTAGGCGAAACCAAAGTAGCCGGGGTTAAAACCAATATTCCGTTTTTAATCAATGTACTAAAGTGCGAAGATTTTGTAAAGGGGATTTGCAAGACCTCTTTCATAGGAGAACATCCCGAACTTTTCGAAATGCGAGAGCAGGGGGATACGGAGCTTGGGGTTTTGAAGTTCATAGGAGAAAAAACCGTAAACTTCTCAAAGGGAAATAAAAAAGACTTTGAGGTGATTTCGCCCCTTACGGTTTCACTTCCGAAAAATTTAAAGGGAACGAAAAAAATTTTTGACGCAAGGGGAACTGACGGATTGATTGACTGGATTAAGGAGCAAAAAAAACTCCTAATCACCGACACCTCTTTCAGAGATGCTCACCAATCGCTCCTTGCCACAAGGGTACGCACAAGGGATATGTTAAACTGTGCGGAGGCTGTCGCATTGTATGAGAAAGATTTATTCTCCATAGAGATGTGGGGAGGGGCAACATACGATGTGGCATATAGATTTCTAAATGAGTCGCCTTGGAAAAGACTGAAGCTTTTGAGAAAGCTCATACCGAATATTTTATTTCAAATGCTCTTTAGGGGTTCAAACGGAGTAGGGTATTCCAATTTGGCGGATAATGTAATTCGCAAATTCATAAACCTCTCATCGGAAGCGGGTATAGATGTATTCAGGATATTCGACTCGCTCAACTGGGTGGAAAGTTTGAAAGTGCCGATTGAAGAAGTGAAAAAGTGCGGAAAGGTTGCGGAGGCTGCAATTTGCTATACGGGAGATATCCTCGACAAGAGCCGTACAAGATATACCCTAGAATACTATGTGAAAATGGCAAGAGTGCTTGAAAGTGAAGGAGCTGATATTCTTGCCATAAAAGATATGTCGGGACTTCTAAGACCTATGGCGGCATATGAATTGGTAAAGGCTCTCAAAGAAAACATAAAAATTCCCATTCATCTTCACACCCACGATTCTACGGGGAACGGAGTTGCTACCGTATTGAAAGCCTCCGAAGCCGGAGTGGATATTGCGGACTGTGCGATAAGTTCTCTTTCGGGACTTACAAGTCAGCCGAGCCTAAATTCCGTTGCCGCCGCACTTGAGCACACTCCGAGAGAAACCGGATTATCCCTTAAAGACTTGGAAAAACTTTCGGAATACTGGAATAATCTCCGTCCGGTTTATGAGCATTTCGAGTCGGGGCTTAAAGCTCCCTCCGCAGAAATATATCGCTATGAAATTCCCGGAGGACAATATTCAAATCTCAAGCCGCAAGTTGAGAGTTTCGGACTCTCCGATAAGTTTGAAGAGGTAAAGGAAATGTATCGCTCGGTAAATATTATGCTTGGAGATATAATAAAAGTCACGCCCTCCTCAAAAATGGTGGGGGATCTTGCGATTTTTATGGTTAAAAACTCTCTCACTCCCGAAAATATTTTGGAAAAGGGAAAAGATCTTTCCTATCCCGACTCCTGCGTTTCATACTTCAAAGGAATGATGGGACAGCCCGACTGCGGATTTCCTGAGGAACTGCAATCCATAGTGCTTAAAGGCGAAAAGGCAATTACGGTCCGCCCCGGCAAAATCCTTAAAGATGAGGATTTTTCTTCGGCGAAATTGGAGCTTGAAAAAAAATTCGGAATTAAACCGAGTGAAGAACAGGTAATAAGCTCGGTTATGTATCCGAAAGTCTACGACGATTACAGAAAAACCGTTTTGGAATACGGGGAGCTCTCGAATATTCCGAGCGACGTGTTTTTCCACGGAATGAAAGAGGGAGAAACACGTGAAGTGGAAATACACTCCGGAAGAATTTTGGTAATTACGCTTAATGAAATAGGAAAGATTGAAAAAGACGGAAAAAGGCGTTTGGACTTTGAGATAAACGGCAATCACCGCTCAATAAAAATTCAGGATAAAGATGCCAAACAATTGAGCATGGAATTTGACACGACACGCTATGCAAACGCAAACGATAAAAATGAAATTTCTTCCCCCATTCCCGGAAGTGTGATAAAGATAAATAAAAAAGAGGGAGAAAATGTCGAAGAGGGTGAAAGCCTAATCGTCATAGAAGCAATGAAGATGGAAACGAATATTACTGCAAAATTCAATGCGAAAGTAAAAAAACTTTTCGTAAAAGAAGGAGATGTCATAAAAAGCGGTGAGCTGCTTATGATTTTAGGGGAATAAAAAAATGCTTCGATTAAACCCGAAGCATTTTTTATACTATTATTCCTTCAAGGCATTGATTTTAACCAATCTCTATTTGTAATACTTTTGACCATATTTTCTGTTAGTAGATTTA
>CAUVKI010000037.1:0-20085 GCA_963552605.1 uncultured Tissierellia bacterium | reverse complement strand
CTTCATAATTGCTACGGTGTTTCTGTTTTCCAAAAGAGAAATTACCGAGTAGAAATTATTCCTTTGGTTTGTGCTTATGAAAGGAGGTGAAAATAGATGTATTTGAGCTTTCAAAATCCTCAAAATGGAGGACAAAAGCCTGAAACCGGTCTAAACGGTGCATGTGCATGTGGTGCATGCTGGTTTCATTGTGCTAACAATTGCACAGGAAGCTGTTCTGGGAAGTGCACTGGGAACTGTGAAGAAAATAGTTGCAATTCTCCACGATGCTATTTTTTCACACTAGCGCATCATTAGTACCTACAAAAGAAGTCGCGAAAGATCTTTTTATGAGGATTCAATTTCGTAAGAGTGTATTGATAGCCCCTCATAATGGTGTTTTTTGCGACTTCTTTTTATTTCATAAATATATAGAAAGGAACGTTAAATAATGTTGCAATATAAAAAATTTTTTTCATATACAAAAAAAACTGCTCTTCCATACAAAAAAAATATTGTAATTATTATTATTATATCAGTTATATCTAAATTGCTAGAATTGATTAACCCTTTTTTCACGGGGCAACTTATAAATGCCGTAATAGCAAATCGTGCTGAACATTTTTTTGTTTTAGTTGTTGCTATGATTTCTTTATTTTTTGTAAATTTGGCTTTAAGTTACTTGTACACATATTTATCTAATATGGTAAATGGTAAAATATCTGCTGATATAAAAAACATGATATATGGAAACCTAGTTTATTTGCAATCAAAACATTTTCTTGCACATGAGAAAGGAGATTATATAACACTTTTACAAATGGATGCCTCAAAAATCGGTTCTTTTTTTCTTCGATTTATTCGTGATGGATTGGAAGTAGTTATAACTGGCATTATCTCTTTATGCTTTATGTTTTATCTATCTCCTATGTTGTCAATTTTTGCATTTCTTTCAGCACCTATCACTCTATTCATTAACAAGATCATCTTACCAAAATTAAAAAAAATGGAATTTGGTATTATGAATCAAATGGATATATATATGACGTTTTTACAAGATACAATTGCAGGATTTTTTGAAATCAAATCTGCTCTGCAAGAAAATAAAATGATAGGAAAACAAAAAAAACTTCAAGAAGATTTATTTGAAAAAACTTTATGTCATCAAACACTATCTGCAAAATCTGGGCTTTTTATGACATCAATAGGTTTTTTGACAAACATATTGGTTTACATAGTAGGAGGAAATATGATGTTACAAAGCATGATATCAGTAGGATTTTTTATGTCTTTTTTATTATACTCCGATATGTTTAATCGTTCTATTTATGAAATTTTTCAGGGTGTTTCAGATTGGCAAACAACATTAGTTTCGATTGAAAGATATGAAAAGATTATTTTTCATAATGAATTTGATGGAGAAAAAATTAAAAATTCTTCACATATTGATTTTAGTTTACCTTTAGTGATTTCAGCTAAAAATATTCATTTTGCATATGATTCTAATAAGTTTGTTTTTCAGGGTATTGATTTTAAAGTTTCATCAGGAGATATCACTGCTGTGGTTGGGGCTAATGGCATCGGAAAAACAACACTATTTCGTCTGTTGAATGGATTATATTTTTCAGACAAAGGAGATATATTTTTTAACGATACCCATATGGATAATGCAAAAAGAAATATTACACGAAAAACAGTTGCGTATATTCCACAAGATGTCTTTTTGTTTCATGATACCGTATACAATAATTTAGTTTTTTCTGCAGAAAATATTACCAAAGATAATGTTATAGCGGTGTGTAGAGTCATAGGTGCACTGCCATTTATTGAAAATCTGCCCTACGGTTTTCAAACAGTAGTTGGAGATGGTGGTTCTCTTTTATCCGGTGGACAACGACATTTGTTAGCACTAGGAAGAGGAATACTGAAAGGTGCATCAATCTTATTATTTGATGAACCAACCACTCATTTAGACTACTCTTCGTCTATTCATATGCTTTCGGTATTGAAAGAATTATCTAAAGATCATGTAATTATGGTCGCAACTCATAATTTAACATGGATTAGGGAAATTAGAAAGATAATGTATTTGCAAGACGGTAAGAATTGTAAACAAGGCACTCATACAGAAATGATGAGTACTTATTCTTCTTATCGTCAGTTGTTTAATAATAAAACAGACTAAAATTTATAATTAATTTAGGTGAATGGTTTTTATAAAATTATAGCGTGCAGTGTCTGTGCAAGAATCTGCTCCAAACAGGCAATTAAGGTGGAGAACAATCTGGCTAAGATTGATTATAACATATGCGTCTCTTTCGGTATGTGCTCTCAAAAGTGTCCCACTCACGCCATACCTATGCAGGAGAGGGATATAAAAGCAGTTAAGATGAGATAAGATAAAGCCAAAGCGGAAAAGGAAAAGCTTTACAGGCAGCCTAGAGAAAAAGGGGCGCGTTTGCGACTTTTTTGCGACAAGTTTATAGAATTTTAGTATAATTATGATATTTGGTTGAAGATGTGCAATAAAAAACCTTATGCTGAATTTGGCATAAGGTTTTTTGATTTAGATGATAAATTTTTCTGTAAGCTGTCTGAGTTCACTTGAGAGTTCGGAAAGTTTTTTACTCTCTCTTAGGATATGCTCAAAAGAAGCGTTTTGGGTCATACTTGATGCGGCTATTTGCTCGGTGAGGGCGGCATTTTCTTCGGAGAGTGCCGAAGCGTTCTCCATAATCGAAGTTAAAGTGTTTTGAGCGTCCCCTATCTTTTCGTTCGATTCAACTACATTCTCCAAAGCTATTTGCAATTTTCCAACAGCTTCCGTTATGCCATCAAATTTTTCTTCCATATCTCCTACATTATGGGACTGTTCATCGACTATGTCGGAAGACTCTTTAATCTTTTCTATGGCATATGAGGTGCGTTTAAGAAGTTCCGCTACGGACTGATTGATTTGTTTTGTGAAAGATGCGGAATTTTCTGCAAGCTTTCTTACTTCCTCCGCAACCACGGCAAAGCCCAAGCCCGCATCTCCCGCTCTGGCAGCTTCAATCGCCGCATTGAGAGCCAAAAGATTTGTCTGGTCGGCAATGGATTGAATCATTTCACCTGCCGTCTTTATTTCATCAACGCTCTTTTGAGTTTCACTCATTGCAACTTGTATATCTTCCGAGATCTTCTGATTTTTCTTGGTTGACTCCAAAAGCGCTCTCATCTTTTCAACACCGTCATTTTTAAGACGCTCAGTTTCTTCCGACGAATGAGCCAAAGCCTCAAAATCCTGACGGTTCTTATCAAGGAGTTCATTTATGAGCTGTACTTGTATTACGCCGTTTTGCGTATCTTCAGCGGACGAAGTCGCCCCTTGTGCAATTTCATCAATACCGCTTGACATCTCCTGAGAAATACCGGTTGCCTTTTCGCAGTTTTGAGAAAAATCCTGAGCCTTGTCCTCAAGGGCATTTGAGGAGTTTTTAATATGACTCACCAATGTTGAAAGATTAGCCTTAAGTGCCGTTATAGAGCTGTGTATATCTCCCAATTCGTCATTTCTATAAGAATAATCCTTTGATGGCGGAGCCGTGAGATTGTATTGCGAAACTTTTGAAATATCATGCTCAACATTTATAAAGCCGAGCGCAATAATTTTTGCCAGCACGAAATAAATCAAAAGAACGGATATAACCAAAATCGTAAGTACGGTTATAATTATCACCGCCATAAACTTCGTAAGACCCGATTTCACTTCGGACTTGTTTATGGAAACCAAAACCGACATATCTCTTCCCTTAATGTTATAAAAGCCGGCATATTTTTGATCTCCCGTAAAAAAATAATCTCCGACTCCCGATTCGCTCTTCATAACTTTTTCCTTCCAATATTTTGCAACTTCTTTATATGAGCTGTCGGACTTGGCTTTTTCAAGAAGATTTAAATCGGAAGCAACTATCTCGCCTCTGGTGTGCCCTATAATCTGAGAATTTTTGTCGTAGACGGAAAGAATTCCCGAATCCTTCCATTTGAAATTCTTGCACGAATTGCTTATAAAAGAAATATCTTTCACGCCGGCAAAAACTCCGGCAATACTTTCGCCCTTGTAGTAGGGAGAAGCTATGACAAAAATTTTCTTTCCGCTAATATCGTCTTTAATCAGACTTGTGGTGTAAACATTGCCTTGAATTGCCTGCTTGAAAAACTCGCTGCCCGAGAGGTCGTTAAAAGTTTCTGCGGAAGAAGTGAGATTTTTTCCTTTTCCGTTTTTGTCCACCACAAAAAATAATTCAAAACCCATATCTTCAGCTCTCTTTTGGTAATATTCCGAAATTATCGCTTTACTCGCTTTCTCGTTCATCGGAAAATTACCTGCAAGTTCAGCAACCTGATCCTCCGCAGCCCTAATATCCGAATCTATTCGATCTGCGGCAAGCTTTGTAATAATTGAGATGTCGTCATAAATCTGTTTCTTAAACGCCAACTGGGTAAGTGTCGCTCCTACGAGGAGAATACTCAGTCCCACAACCAACATCATAGTTCCGATTGATATAGAAAGCTGAGTTCTTATCGATCGGAATTTCTCTCTCTTTTTTTTCATCTTCGTCAATTTTCCTCCTTAAAGTTTATGTATTTATTATATCGTTGATTATAATAGCACAGAATCTGAAAATTTCCGAGCATTTTTTTGTATTAAGCAGCTATAAAGAAAAAACTTTTTAAGCGTATAATCTCAAATATTCTAAGCATCAATTATTATCGGAGAGGTTGTTAAATCCCGATTTATTGAGCCGTCAACGGCAAGGTAATAGAGATCGGTTGCAAGTTTTTCAAGCTCAAGCACTTTGGAATTTTTATTTTTGAATTTAACCACGGCATTTTTATTCTTAAGTGCCATAAATCCCTTTTTGTTTGCTCCAAGCACACGAAAGACGACTTCTTCACCTTTGAGCATTTTGGCTTTTTCTTTGGTAAGCCCTATGAGAAGATTTAGAAAGAAACGACAAAGCATTGATACGCTGCGATTTTTTTTATTTGCCGCTGCAATAATTTCGGGAACAGATGAAAAATTTTTTCTTGCTTTGGAAACGGAATTTACCAAATCGTCTCTTGCCGTGTAAATTTCATAGAGTTTTTCCTTTGGAGTTGCGGTTATAAGATAAATAAGATTAGGAAAATAATATTCCAAGGTGGGAAAGCGGGAATATTTTTTTATGGCTTTAAGAGAATTTTCCGGAAGATTTTTTTTAACGGAAAAAAAATCATAGGATAATATTTTTTCTCTGATTGAAGATGCCGAGAGATAATTTTTCTCTTCTTCTCTTTTTATTGCCACAGGTTTGATTTTAAAATCATTCAATAATATGGTGCGAATGTATTCAATAGCCAAGATATCATTTGACCCCTTAATTACGGTCGGCATCTTTTCGGATAAAATTTCAAGCATACTCTCCGAGTAGGAATAACCGAGGCGTTTTCTTTTAAGAATTTCCGAATGTCTTTCGCCAAACTCAAGTGAAACTTCAGAAGCCCTTTTGAGCAGCGAAAGATCTCCCGTTTCACTCCCGAATGCAAGAGTATTCGCCCCGAAAAATTCTGCAATTCTTACAGCTCCTTCGGAAAAATCCCGTGCAGGAGAGGCGGAAATAAAATAAGGCAGCTCCAAAATCAAATCCGCACCGTTTTTAAGCGCGGCTTCCGCTCTGCTCCACTTGTCTATTATTGCGGGAAGACCCCTCTGCACAAATGAACCGCTCATAATCACAGTTATTATTGATTGAGGATTTTCAATTTTTATTTTTTTTAATAACGCCGAGTGTCCGTTGTGAAACGGGTTAAATTCAGCTATGATTGCTGTAATATCCATAAAGTTCACCCCTCTTTATTATAGCAGAACTGTTTTGAGCGGCAATTATATAAAAAATTTAGAGTTTTGTAATTTTTATTTATACAATTTCAGTGTATAATGATATAAAGAAAGGTGGTGGTCAAATGCTTTGCAAAAATTGCGCAGAGACGCTCAATGAGTGGGATAAGTTTTGTCCGAATTGCGGAATGAGGACAGATGAATATGAGGGGATTGAAGATTTTTCTGAAAGAGAGCAGCCCGGAGAGGAAGCTTTTGAAGATGATTTCGACGATTTAAACAAACGCAGTCCTGAGGGATTCTATGAAAATATCTCGGCGGTTGTCAACGAAAAGTTGGACGGGCTGTTGCATTGGTCGGCGGAGGGAACTCCTTCAAGCTTTTGGATACTTTTTGCCGCTACTGTCATAATTTCGATTGTTTTTTCGGAAATTGGAGTGTTTTTACATCTGGGAGATTCGTTTAACAAGAGTTCAATTGCATTCGGCGGATTTATTGGCGCTATTTTAGGGGTGATCATAAGTTATCTGATTGAAAAATTTATGCTTTGGTACATCTCCGGAAGAATTGATTTTCCCTATGGAAGAGATGAGAATATGAAAGATGAGCGCAATAGCTTCCTGATGATTGCGACGGCTATTAAGTGCATCTTGGCTTGGATTACCCAGTTTGTACCGCTTAGGATCGGTTGGATTGTTTTTCTGTTCTTGGCTCCGGTTTGTTCAACCTCCGTGTTCTATCGTTATTTTCGGGGAGATGAGCTTAAGCAATATGTCAAGCGATATTTGATAATAACCATTATCGTGGCTGTTGTCTTGGGTATTCTTTTATTCGTATTGATGGTTATGGGTATTTCCGCTCTTGCAAATCTTATTGGTTCTCGCTAAAAAAAGGTGTCGCTTTTGCGACATTTTTTTTTTGCGTAACGGAAGAACCTAAAGCTTTGCTCCAACAATTTTCAATTGATAATTGCAAGGTGTAATGGTATTATAATCCGAGGAGGCGGGAGTTGTGATAAATTTGGGATTGGATTTTTTTATGGAAATTTTTCCTAAAGAATATGTTTTGGAAGCTGCAAAGACCGAATTTGAGGTGAAAAGTTTCGGCGTGTCGTCAGATTCAAGGGATTATTTAATCAAAGTTAAGTCAATTGAAAATTTTATCAGAGTGAATCCGAGCGAAAAATTTTCAAGATACTATGAAGTTGTGAACCTTAAACTTGACGAAGATTACGATTTTTCAAAAGGCTCCTGCTCCTGTTGGAAGTTTAAAAGGTACGGCTGTTGTGTTCATATGGTAATGGCACTTGGTTTGGCAATAGAACATCTGAAGCAGGAGGGGATTTTTTATGACAAAAGAGCTTTCAGTAATCTCGTTGAGGTTTATGGAGATGAAGATTTTTTGTCCGAAAAGACCAAGAGAATCAATTTAAAGACAAAGCTTGTTAAGCTTGATGATTTGCTGGGAATGGAGATGCAACTTGGAGAGGGCAGGTTGTATAAGATGAAGAATGTTTCCCATTTTTTGAGTGCAAGAGCTTTAGGGACCATCATAAAGTACGGAAAAGGGTTTACTTATGATGCGAGGACACAAAGATTTTCCGAAGAAGAAGAGGCTCTGCTTGATTGTCTTTACGCTTTGGAAGGTGTTCATTCGGAACATTATAGTTATAATTCTTCAAATAGAAAGGTTTTTTTGATTTCCGAAAGTGAAGCGAATTTGATTTTTAAATTCTTAAGACCGCTAAGCTTTGACTTTGAGGATAAAGCCCATAATATAGATGAAAAAGACCTGAGGATTATTGACGGAAACCCTAATTTTTCACTTGAGCTTAAAAGTGCGGAGGGAGGGTGCATTTTCGAGAAAACGGATAAATCTCTTGTGCCTCTCTTAGATGATTTCTCTTATGTCTACTGCGGTGGAAAAATTTTTTCTCCAAGTGAAGATTATAGGAAAATGATGGCTCCCTTGGCATATGAATTTATGAAGTCGAGTAAAGACGAGCTTTTTATAAAAGACGAAAATATACCCTTGTTTATGAATAATGTGCTGATTAAAATAAACCGCAAGCAGGAAATTAAGATAGACGAGGGGCTGAAGAGAAAATATGAAATTAATCCCCTAAAGGCTGTTCTAAAGCTTGATATGAAAAGGGGGCAGCTTGTAGGAAATTTGATTTTCAGGTACGGTGAGCATGAGATAAATCCTCTGAACAAAAAAGCGGAAAAGACAACTCAAAATGTGGTGAGAGATTTTTTACTTGAGGAGCAGATTTTAAGAGGGCTTGAAGAAACTCCTTTCAAAGTCCGTTCAGGGGAATTCTTTATAAAAAACGAGGAAGATATTTATGAGTTTTTGATGAATTCCGAGTCGGTTTTAAATGCGAAACATATTGAGGTTTATTATTCCGAGGATCTCAAAGACGGCATAAAAAATACGAATGAACCCGTAAAGTCATATTTCGGATATAACAGCGATATAGATATGCTGGAATTTAGCTTGGACATACCCAATGCAAGCGAGGAGGAGCTTTCCGAGATAATTCTTTCCCTTAAGAAAAGAAAAAAATATTTTCGTTTAAAATCAGGAGATTTCATTTCGCTTGAGCGGGGCGTTTTTAATGATCTTCAAGAGCTTGAGCTGACCGGAGATTTGGATTTTTCGTCCGTTTCCAACGGAAAGATAAGATTTTCAAAGTATAGGGCTTTATATCTTGAAAAATTTATGAAAGAGAGAGAAAACCTTACAATAAAGGAAAATGTAAAGCTTAATGAATTGATTTTTGATATAAGAAACGGAACCGAGAAAGAATATTCTGTGCCGTCTGAATTGAAGGAAGTATTAAGAGATTATCAGATAAGAGGCTACAGATTTTTGCGTACTTTACATAATTACGGGTTCGGGGGAATTCTTGCGGACGAGATGGGACTTGGAAAAACCTTGCAGATGATAGCTTTTTTGAAGAGTATGAGAGATGAGGGGTATGGGCAGAGTTTATTGGTGGTTCCGACGTCTTTAGTGTCAAATTGGGTTTCTGAATTTAAAAGATTTGCCCCGTCTTTAGATGTGGTTGTCATAAAGGGAACTTCAGCCGAGAGAAAACTGCTGATAAGCGAGTCCGAAAAAGCCGATGTGGTTCTGACTTCATATCCGCTTATGAGAAATGATTTTTTGTTGTACGAGCGGAATTTATATGAGTCCGTGGTTTTGGACGAGGGACAGTATATTAAAAGTTATTCCTCTCTAAACGCAAAATCCGTAAAGACTTTGAGAGCAAAATCCCGCTTTGTGCTCACAGGTACACCTATGGAGAATGCTCTTTCGGAATTGCATTCCGTTTTCGATTTTTTGATGCCGGGATATCTTCTAAGTCGCAATAAATTTGCGAGCGTCTATGAAAAGCCCATAATTTCAGGAGATGAGACTTCTCTCAGGGCTTTGAGAGAGCATATTGAAGTTTTTATGGTGCGAAGATTAAAGCATGATGTGCTTAAAGAGCTTCCCGAAAAGATTGAGCAGGAGATAAAAATTGATTTGACTCTTCCTCAGAAGAAAATATATGCGGCTCATCTGCTTTCCGTGAAGAGCGATATCAAGCAAAAGCTTGAAGAAAAGGGATTGCAAAAGAGCAGATTTGAGATTTTATCTCTCCTTACCAGACTTCGCCAAATCTGCCAAGACCCATCCATTTTCATTGAAGATTATGACGGAGGAAGCGGAAAGCTTGACGCTCTTATGGATTTGCTCTTCGATTTAATTGAGTCAAAAAGGAGGGCGTTGGTATTTTCTTCTTTCACCTCGGTGCTCGGAAAGATTGAGGAGAGATTGAAGGCTTTTGGAATATCTTATCAGTATCTTGACGGAAAAACCGAGCAGGATATCAGAGGGGAGAGGGTGGAAGCTTTTAACAGGGGTGAGGGAGAGGTGTTTTTGATTTCTCTCAGAGCGGGGGGAACGGGACTTAATTTATTTTCAGCCGATACCGTTATTCACTTTGACCCGTGGTGGAACCCCGCCGTCGAGGATCAAGCCACCGACAGAGCTCATAGAATCGGACAGAAAAAGACCGTTCAGGTGATAAGGTTGGTCGCGGAAGGAACAATAGAAGAAAAAATTTACGAGCTTCAGGCAAAAAAACGCTCTTTGATAGATAAGGTGATTGAGGAAGGGGAAATGACTATTTCTCAACTCTCCGAAGAGGAGATATTGAAGCTTTTGGAGGAATGATATGAGGATTGGGGTGCTTACGAGCGGAGGAGACGCTCCGGGAATGAATGCCGTTATTCGTTCCGTGGTGAGATCGGGGATTTATAATAATCATAGAATTTATGGGATATATGACGGTTATGAAGGATTGATTGACGGAAATGTTCAAGAGCTTCAAGTGTCGAGTGTGGCGGATATTATTCATAAAGGAGGCACTTTTCTTAGGACTTCCCGTTCTGAAAGATTTCTCACCGAAGAGGGCAGAAAAAAAGCTCTGAATATGATTCACTGGCAGGGGCTTGAAGCGTTGATTGTAATCGGGGGGGACGGTTCGGGAAAGGGAGCTTTGGAGCTTCAAAAAAAGGGAGTTGCGGTCGCCCTGATTCCTGCAACGATAGATAACGACTTGGGGTTTAGCGATTATACAATCGGGTTTATGACGGCTGTGGAAAATATTGCCGATGCGATTGCAAAAATTCGTGACACTTCCGGAAGTCACGGCAGGGCGAACGTGATAGAGGTGATGGGGAGACACTGCGGAGATTTGGCGTTATATGCAGGGCTTTCCGGTGGTGCGGAGAGCACAATTATTCCCGAACGACCGTATGATTTAGATGAAATCGCGGATAAAATTGAAAGGGGAAAGGTGCGGGGAAAAAGACATCACATAATCGCCTTGGCGGAGGGAGTGGGAAACGCCTATGAGATTGCAAAAGCCATTGAAGAAAAGACCGGTGTGGATACAAAGGTTTCCATCTTGGGTTATATTCAGAGGGGAGGAACTCCCTCATCTTTCGACAGAGTGCTGGCTGCAAAAATGGGGGCTGCGGCGGTTGAGAGATTGGCGAGAGGAGAGGGAAAAATTGCAATTGCGACTGTGAACGGAGAAGTGAAGGCTTTGGATTTGGAGAGCGCATTGAATACACCTAAGGTGATTGATGAGAAATTATATAAGCTGGTGGAGGAATTATCCATATGAAGAAAACTAAAATTGTGGCAACAATCGGACCTGCGTCCGAGTCGGAGGAAATCCTTAGAGAATTGTTTTTATCCGGACTTAATGTATGTAGGTTGAATTTTTCTCACGGTTCATATGAGGAACACGGAGCAAAAATCGGGAGGATAAAAAAACTTCGAGAGCAGATGCGTCTTCCAATTGCGATTATGCTTGACACAAAGGGACCTGAGGTAAGGATTGAAAAATTTGAAAAGGGTGCGGTGGCTGTAAGGGAGGGAGAACTTTTCACCTTGACTTCGAGGGAGGTCAAGGGCGATGAAAAAATTGTTTCCGTTTCCTATAAATCCTTGCCCAATGATGTGAAAGTCGGGGATAAGATTTTGATTGACGACGGTTTGGTCGGAATGAAGGTTTTGGAAATAAAAGACGGAACGGATATAGTATGTAAAATTCTAAATGGCGGCGAGCTTAAAGACAGAAAGAGCGTTAATGTTCCGTATGTTGAAGTAAGCCTTCCCGCGATTTCCGAAAAGGACAGCAGGGATTTGCTCTTCGGAATAGAAAACGGAGTGGATATGATAGCCCAATCGTTCGTTCGTTCTGCACAGGACGTGCTCGATGCAAGAAAGATATTGGACGAAAACGGGGGAGAGCATATAGAGATAATCGCAAAAATTGAAAATCAATCTGGAGTGGATAACATAGAGGAAATTTTAAGCGTGGCGGACGGACTTATGGTTGCGAGAGGGGATTTGGGTGTTGAAATAGATGTGGAGGATATTCCTCTGGTGCAAAAAAGACTTATCGCCAAAGCCAACAGACTTGGAAAGACCGTGATTACAGCAACGCAGATGCTTGACTCGATGATTAGAAACCCCCGCCCCACCCGTGCGGAAGTGACCGATGTTGCCAATGCGATCCTTGACGGCACCAGTGCGATTATGCTGTCGGGAGAAACCGCTTCTGGAAATTATCCTATCGAAGCTCTAAAAACTATGGCGAATATTGCTGAGAGAACGGAAAAAGCTCTGCCCGATGAGCCTATTATTTCGGAAAAAAACTCAATCACCGATGCAATAGGGAGGGCAACGGTTTCAACGGCACAGTCTCTCAATGCCGCTGCAATTATAACTTCCACTTCTTCGGGATATACCTCAAAGGCGATTTCAAAATTCCACCCGAAAACTTCCATCATAGCTGTAACCACCGATGACAGGGTTTACAGAAAGCTTGCGTTGGTTTGGGGGGTTGTTCCCCTTTTGACTTCCAAAATGGAAAGCACGGATGAGGTCATAGACGCTTCTTTGTCCGTTTCTCTCGCGGCGGGGTTGGTAAAAGAGGGAGATGTGGTGGTAATCACCGCAGGAATTCCCGTGGGAATTTCAGGAACCACAAATATGATGAAAGTTCACACTCTGGGAAGGGTTCTCGCAAGCGGAATGCCCATAGGAAAGGGTACGGTATACGGCAGGGCGGTGCTTGCGGACGACATCTCCAAGTTAAAAAATAATTTCAGAGAAGGAGATATTTTAGTAGTAAGAGGGATTGAAAGTGATTTGGTGCCTTTTGTGCAAAAATCTTCGGGAATTATTTCCGAAGAGGCGGGAATCACATCTTCATCCGCAATAATAGGTTTGAGTCTGAAAATTCCGACGATTGTGGGAGTGGAGAATGCAATAGGTGTAATTCCCGACATTTCTAATATCACGATGACGATGGAGGGCGGAAGAATTTATTCCGGAGATGCCAGGATAGTATGAGTTATTCTCAATACGGTTCGGCAATAATGATTGCGGGGATTTTGCTGTTGATTTTTATGTTGAACAGAAGAGGACGAAAGCTTAAAAAGCAAGCCGACCTTTCCGACAGCGAGTTTGAAGAATGGAAAAAGCAATTTCACACCTGGACCAGAAAAGACAACGTGCATTTGAATGTAAAAAATAGAATAAATCAGAGAAAATCCGGAGAGTATAGAACGGGAAGGAAAGGACAATGAGAAAGGTTCCCTTTCTAATACCCGCAATACTCTTAATTCTGATGATTGCGATTGCGGATTTTTTTGAAATTCCGTTGCCGTTTCACTCCTCCGTGTTTTATAATTTTTTGGAGAATGAGGGAACGATTGTCGGCATTGTGGAAGAACAAAAAATCAATGAAGGAAGCACACGCCTTGTTGTGAGGGCGAGTGCTTCTTCTTTTTTTAAGAACAAAGTTTCAGAGCGTGTGTTGGTTTATGGCAAGGGAAGTTTTCCTTTGGGGACAATAGTAAAAGTAAAGGGAAAGTTTTCACCGCCCGAAGAGAATACCAATGACAACCTTTTCAATTATGGAAAATATCTTAAGAGCAAAAAAATATTTGTCGTAATCAAAAAAGCTGAAGTGGAAGTAATGGGAACTTCGGGTTTGAGTTATGCTCTGAAAAACGCTTTTCAAAGCAGAGTTAAAGAAGTCTTTTCAAGGTATACAAATCCGAACACCGCTAAATTATTATCCGCTGTTTTTTTAGCCGACTATGATTTTCTTGATGAGAGCGTTCGTGAGGATTTTAAAAAATTCGGAATAATACATCTGCTCTCCGTTTCGGGGCTGCATATAACCATAATATCCACTTTTATTTTATATGCACTTTCATTCTTAAGAATTAAGCGTCCCGTTGCCGCTCCTATTATGCTTTTTATTTTATTTCTGTACGCATATCTTTTGGATTTCAAAAGTCCCATTTTTCGTACGTTTGTAATGACGAGTGTGTTTCAGGCGGCTTTTTTATCCTATGAACCCGATTCAAAGCTCAATGACCTCTGTCTTTCAGCTCTTATAATCCTAATCCTTAGACCTTATGATTTATTTACCGTAGGGTTTCAGTTTTCATTTCTTGCAGTGCTTTCGATAATTCTGATTTTACCCAAGCTTTCGAGTGCTTCAATAGTCATTTCTCAGCTTGCGGTCGTTGTGGCGTGTCAGATTGGCACTCTTCCCGTAACTTTTTTTGCATATCACTATTTTAACCCCTTGGTATTTGTGGCCAATTTGCTAATCACTCCGATTTTCACTCTTATTCTTTGGACGGGTGCACTTTTATTCTTTCCCATTTCACTATTTCCGCCGTTATCAGCCGTTTTCGGAAAATTATTGGATTTTCTTGTAAGCTTGGTCGGCTTTGCAATGACCTTTTTAAATCATCTTCCCGATTTTTCAAGAAATATAAGAACACCCAATCTTTATGAATTTTTACTCTATGCTTTTATGATATGGCTCATCATAGGCGGAAAAAATTTGATTTCAGTCTGCGGTTTTGAACTTAATTTTTCTGTAAGAAGAAAATTGAACGGAGCTTTGAAACGAATGATAATTTGCAGTTTAAGCTTAATTTTAGCTGTGGATATAATCTCACGGTTTTTATACGGTGTTTCGCTTACGGTATCAATGATTGATGTCGGTCAGGGAGACGGATTTTTAATTCGTTCGAAGAGAAAAACCATAGTCTGCGATACCGGAGGAGGACACCTAAGCGGAGATAAAATTCCAAAAAGGATAACAATTCCCTATTTGCAGTCATTGGGGATAAATAACATCGATGCGGTGATTTTAAGTCATTATGATGCGGATCACGCCGCAGGTGCTCCGCTCCTTATTGAAAATTTCAAAATCAAAAGATTTATACTGCCGTACCCCTCCCGCAGCAAAATTTTTTCAATCGTAAAAAATTCCAAAATTCCCAAGGTGTTTTCAAAACCGAATGCGATTTGGCATTTGGACAAAGATACTTCAATAAGAATAATATATCCTGACGGCTCGGAAATTCCCCCGAAAGAGGGAAATCTTTCAATGATATTTCTCTTAAGCCATAAAAATCATTCAATGCTCTTTACGGGAGATGCTGAAAAAGAAGAGGAAAGAGCCGTAACGGACATAATACCTCACGCATCGGTTCTTAAAACGGCTCATCACGGGAGCAACACCTCAAGCACAAGAGAATTTTTGAAAAAGGTTTCTCCGAAGCTTGCTTTGATTTCCTGTGGAAGAAACAATTCATATGGACACCCCGCTCCGGAAGTATTAGACCGATTTTCCGAAATGAAAATACCGGTTCTTCGCTCCGATACTCAGGGAGAAGTTATTTTAAACTTTACGGACAAGGGAATTACCTACACGGACTTTTTAATGAGAAAGAATATGCGAAAGAGGGAGCTTTTACTCTTATTGTTTCAATCGGCAGTCGGAATTTTTTTGATGTGGATTATGGCTGTGAATTTAAATGACTCTTACGAAAAAAAATTTGATTGATAAAAAAATTTGCTAAAGATAAAAAATATGTTATAATGACGGCGCAGGTGAAATCGAATATGTAAGAGGTGCGTCTTTAGGGTAGCGGGAGCGAAGGTTGAGGACGCCGATGCGAAAATTTCGCAGGTCGATATGGAGGAGGATTCATACGACTGTCATATTCTTTGGTCAGGGATATGGAGTGCTATGGAACCGTTGTTCTATAGCGCTTTTTTGTCGTAGGGCTTGTTTATCGGACTGTTTTCCTAAAGTCTGAAGCTGTGCGTATTTTACCGACAGATAAATATAGCCCATAAATGTAAGGGAGGGGATATTTAAAAAATAGTGATTGAGCTTTGTGTGTCTTTGGGAGATGCACATTGCGGCGGAAGTCCTGTGGACGAAGCTGATTAAGGTCGTGATGGAGGAAATGTGAGAACTTAGTTTATCAAGCTTTTCATAGGATTGTACGCATAGTTTGGAGGATTATTTCTCAAACACTCTCTTAAGTGTTTATGGAATGCCTTTTGGATTTTATTAAAAATGTATTCTTCAGGAAGAAATTTCTGAAAGAGCGAAAGGAGAAAATAATGTCTGATCTGTTATCACGTAGTTATAAAGATATTCCCTTTTTCAAAGATGTCGAGGAGAAGGATTGGAATGATTGGCACTGGCAGGTTAAGAAGCGCATAACCGATGTGGAAACGCTCTCAAAGATTATAGATTTGAATGAGCAGGAAAAAAAGGACATCGGCGAGGTACTAAGCAAGTTCAGAATGGGAATTACTCCTTACTATGCTTCGCTTATGGATCCTAAGGATCCCAAATGCCCCGTTCGTATGCAGGCGGTTCCCACGGTAATAGAAACTCATGTGGCAAAATCCGACTTGGAAGATCCGCTTCACGAGGATTCCGATTCACCTGTACCCGGTCTTACCCACCGTTATCCGGACAGAGTGCTGTTCTTGATTACGGATATGTGTTCTATGTATTGCCGCCACTGCACGAGAAGGCGTTTTGCAGGGTCAAACGATACGGGAGTGAGCAAAGATCAAATAGATAAGTGTATTGAGTATGTAAGAAATACTCCGGTTGTCAGAGATGTATTGCTCTCGGGAGGAGATGCACTTTTGGTTTCCGATGAAAGACTTGAGTACATCATCTCCGAGCTTAGAAAAATTGACCACGTTGAGATTATCCGTATAGGTTCCAGGACACCTGTCGTATGTCCGCAAAGGATTACCGACAATCTTTGCAATATGCTCAAGAAGTATCACCCGATTTGGTTAAATACTCACTTCAATCACCCCAAGGAGGTTACTCCCGAAGCTGTGGAAGCTTGCAGGAAATTGGCGGATGCGGGTATTCCCTTGGGAAATCAGACGGTGCTTTTGCGAGGAGTTAATGACAGCGTGTTGATAATGAAAAAACTTATGCATGAATTGGTAAAGATGAGAGTCAGACCCTACTATATCTATCAATGTGACCTTTCTTTGGGTATTGAGCACTTCAGAACCAAGGTTTCAAAGGGTATTGAGATTATGGAGGGCTTAAGAGGACACACTTCGGGATACTGCGTGCCCACATTCGTTGTTGACGCTCCCGGTGGAGGAGGAAAAACTCCGGCAATGCCGCAATATATTATTTCGCAATCTCCTACCAAGATCGTCTTAAGAAACTATGAGGGAGTTATTACGACTTATACGGAGCCTAATTATGTGGTAGATGATGATCCTTATTACAGTGTTGAGGACGGAGGCGGAGTAAGCGGACTTTTGAAAGGAGTTGAAGTCAAGGCTATGGAGCCTGCCGATCTTCAACGACATAAGAGAAATCAGTAATTTTCAAAAAGTATATTCCAAGCATACTGCCCATTTGTCTGATTTCGGAAAAGCGCTTAAGAGGCTGAGCCTTTGTAAGAAAGGGAAAAGGACATTAGGTTTATTCGATAATATCTTTAAACAAAAAGAGCGATTGAGAAAGACTCAGTCGCTTTTTTATGTGCGCCTAGTGGAACACATTAGAAAATACACGAACCGTTTTTTTCCATCTGTTTTTATGAAAGTATTTTACGCTTTTTAATCCCATAGAAATTAAAAATAATTGTACTATACCTTAGCTATCAGCAAATGGAAATTAGAAGTTGCCAATATGAAAAAAGAGAAAAATAGCCTTTACAATCAAATATTAGAAATACGAGAAGAAGTAAAACAGGCAGAAAAAGTTAAGACCTGCATAGAGCAGTTACAGGAACAAGAAAAGCAACCAACATAGGTAAAGAGAAACGAGTTAGAGATATAAAACTGGGCTGAAAAATGGTATAATACTATAAATGTTGAGTAAAACAAATTTTAAGTTATGGGTGTGTTGATGAAAATAATAGAGGTTATAAAAGACAAAAAAGATTATATCGAGTTGCTATTATTGGCAGATGAGCAGGAGGATATGATAGACCGTTATCTTGATAAAGGTAAAATGTATGTACTTGATGATAATGGTATTAAATGTGAGTGTGTCGTAACCAATGAGGGCAAGGGTGTACTTGAAATTAAAAACATTGCGACAGTTCCAGAATATCAAGGCAAAGGTTACGCAAAAGCCATGATTGATTTTATCATCACGAAATACAGGGAAGAATATTCCATTCTGCAAGTGGGAACAGGTGATAGTCTGTCAACGATACCCTTTTATGAGAAATGTGGTTTTATACGTTCTCACATTATTTCGAATTTCTTTACGGATAACTATAATCATCCGATATATGAGGAGGGTATTCAATTGGTAGATATGGTGTATTTGAAAAGGGTTTTATAAATCCCATTTTGTATAACAGAATAGAACAACTTTAGAAACAGTAAATCAAAAAAGGTTTACTGTTTTTTCTTTGGATGTGTTGTTGTAGCAGACGCACTCAACTGCCAAAAGAAGACTGCAAAGGAAAAGCAGACTATCTGCTATGCGTAAAAGACAATCATAAAACTCTCAAACAAGACATAGAAGAATATATAAAAGATGAAGAACTCAGAAACAATATGTCTAAAGAGACAAAGACTGAAAAAAACAGAGGAAGAATAGAAAAGAGAACAGGATATGTGACAAATGACATCTCTTGGCTTTATGGCAGAGAAGAATGGGAAGGTTTAAAAAGCATAGGAGCAATACACACAGAATTTGAAGAAAAGGGAAAGAAGAGCAGTGAATGGCACTACTACAAAAGGCGGAATAGCCCATACAGAAATCCTATTACCACAAAACGCACCATAGGAATTTTCAGACAGAGGTATATTATGGAACAGTGTAGAGAAAATAGAAAAAAATAAAACTCAAAAATGGCAATTACAAAACCCAAAAAATTAATACAATCGATTGGAATGAGCAAGAAAATGCAGAAGAGTGGCGGAAAGCATGGGCAGATATTATAAACAAATATTTGGAAGAAAATAACATAACCCCAAAAGCTGAACAATATCATGATAAACAAGATTAAAGGTAGTACAAGCTAAAAAGAAAGAATAAAGAAAAATTGAACATTTTGTATCAACCCCTTCAGCTCTTTTCCTATTTGTTACAATGAAAGCCTTGAAAGTAAGTAGAGAATATGACAGTAGAAAAATAGTCTTGAAAATGGTATAATATTTCTAAATATTTAGAAAGATAAATTGGAATTTGAAGAAGTTATAGTAATGAAAATTCTTTGTATCGGAGCCCACTTTAACATATGGTAATGTAGGATATTCATTTATACCTTATCTAAATAAAAATTTAAATGCCATTAATAGAGGCTTAAATGGTGATACATTATATGGATTTATTTTAGTTTGAATATTTTGAAAGAGGCGTCAATATGAGACACAAAGATATAAGAAGAGAATGTGAAGAGTTATGGGCAAAAAATAAATATTTTGTACTAAGCAAATCGCATAAAGTATATCTGGAGATAAGAGGGTACTTGAAAGGAACAGAATTGGATGTTTTATGGCTAAATGAAAAAATAAGGGAAACAAGAGATATGAAGGAGAGTAAAAAAGATTTTAGTAATGCAGTCCTTCACATATGGGGATATTTCAAAAAATATGCAAGTACAATTGAAAAACAGGTATTATTTGATATATTAAATGAATATATGGAAGGGAAAAATAATCAGAAGGTTGTAATTGAATTCATTAACACTTTACTAAAGAGATACCCTAACGAATATTTAGAAAGATCAACCTTATTGACAGGAGAACAATATGGGACTATGGCATGAAAAACTTATCTACTTATTGCCCAAAAATCAGCTTCTTGGACAACATAGGGAATGTTGTGCTCTGAGGGGCAATGGATGGAAAAAGAAACATAAAACTGTGGACTATGTGTTTACATATTCCCCGTATCATCTTTTTATTTACCATGTATTGGTTATGGAGGAGATGGAAAAAAGAGGATATAGTCGATCAATTTACTATTACGCATATGAGTCCTCACGCAGTATATAATCCAAATCATCATAAAAAGAGGGAAAATTAGGTAATATTTCCCTCAGTTTTCCTCTCTTACTCCTTGCATATTCTCTGTGTAAATAGGTGTCTATTCCGGTTTCATCTTTCTCGGGGTCTATTTTTTTTAGGTTTTCTTTTGAATTCCCTGTCCTTTATTTCACCCGTTTCTTTGTATTTTTTGACCCATTCACCGATTGTTTCATGATTAACTTGAAAGATTTTTGCTGTTTTTCTTCGGCTGTTTCCTTTTATAGTGTTTTAATCTTATGAGCCGAATAAATTATAGGTTTACAATATAAGTGCAACACTAAATAAAATAAAATGACTCATAAGCTAAA
>CAUVKI010000036.1:0-20522 GCA_963552605.1 uncultured Tissierellia bacterium | reverse complement strand
ACGGGCTTTTCAGTATATCCGAACTCCAAAGACTTCACCTCAATGTCAAAGCCGTTAAAGTCGGAAAGGGTTTCGTCCACTTCCAAATCTCCTGAAAGTTTTTCATCTATTATGTAGTTATATCCACTGATCTTAACGACCTCACCTATGAAAAACACCAAGCTGTTAAAAAATTTTCCCAATAAATCTCCCACGGAAAACGCTGCCCCAGGAACTACAATTCCTACCGAGACCAAAAAAACCACAAATAAATATTGAACGCTTTGCCCGAATGTACTGAATAAAACAGCTACACTATCGAAAAACAGGCTCTTATCATTGACTTTTTTTCTTTCGGTTTCAAACTCCTCGCTGTACTCGCAAAGCTTCTTTTCCATCCGGCTTTTGGCATTATACAAGTTCCAAACATCAAAGCCCCTTATGATATCCGACGTTTCATTAAGATAAAGCTCAAGATTTTTGGAGCGTTTTTCCTCGTTCTTTTCCGCAGGCTTTTTTAAAACCTTAGGAACTGCCATATTAAGCAAAAACAAAACAACTGCTCCCGCCGCAACGAAATAATGTATGCTGAACAACCCTATGAAGGGAAGAACTGCCCCCGTTATGCTCTCGCAAATCACAAAAAAGCTGTCGAGGGCTTTATCAACCTGCACCGAGTCATTATTAAGAGTTGAAATAAAATTTCCTTGGTCTATCGATGAGGACCGGCTTCTAAGTTTATCCGCAACCTTGTTTCTATAAAAAAACATTGCAGCCTGCTTGGCTCTGTTTTCCTGCCTTTTCATTAAAAGACCGAGAGCTGAGGAAATTTGAAATAAAACCATTATGGTGAAGACCGAATAAATGGATTGTTTATAGTCAAGAGCAATTATGAATTTAAGTATATCCGCACACTTAAGTGAAGCAATCACTGAAACTCCGGTTGAAAGAATGCTGAAAAAAATCGAAAGAGCTACACTAAGTTTAGATGTTTGAAGTAAATAAAGAACATTAAACTTGGGTGATTTTTCGTTTCTCATAATGACATACCCCCGCTTTCATTTTTTACCGACCCCATCTTGTTATCTCCTTTACGCAGAGTAGTGTATACTGTAAATTTAAAGTTGTCAATAATAAAATTATTTTTCTGTATAAAAAAATAATAAAATTTCAGTTTTTACCAAAATTTTTAAATTCGCCGTACTATGATAAACTTTTTGTGATATGATGGATAAGATATTGTTTTTATATCGGAGGTTAAGAGTATGCACAATATTTTGAGTTATATCATAAACCCAAATTCGCTGTGAACAGAATAAAGCTCCTGCCCATTCCGATAACTTTTTGGAAAAAAATTACGGAACTAAGAGACCGTCTTATTACTAGGTCAGAGATACTCGCCTTTGCAGGGAAAATGAACGCATATGTATTCGATATGGACGGCACTATATTAAGCTCCATAGATTTTTGGAAAAATTTCAGCACGGAGATTTTGAAAAGATACGGAATAAATAAAAAATCTCTCCAGAGGTATTGGAGAGAGCAACGCTTCATGAAGCAATAGTGATGCTTAAATTTGGATATTTACATACCGGACTTAGGCTGACTCTCCATAGCACTCATTTACCTTTGACATATCAATCACCTCATCAAACTCGGAGAGCATATCTCTATCCAAGTTATGAGCTATGAAGATTATCGTAGCTTTCTTCTCAAGGAGGATATTCACAACCTCTCTTACCAATCTTTGGTCAAGAGCGTTGACCGCCTCGTCAAATACCATCACCTCGTGGTCGTGGATAACCTCTCTTGCGATGGCAATTCTCTGTGCCTGTCCTCCCGAGATATTTCCTCCGTTATTTGAAAGAGCATACTCAAGCTTATCCGAAAAATCCTCAAGCCTGCTTTCTTCAACCGCCTCTTTCACCAATGAAGTATCATAGCTTTCTCCAAGGGTGATATTATTTAAAATCGTGTCATTAAAGACATAGGGTTTCTGTGTCATAAATCCCATATGATGAAATAAACAAAACTCATTCAAATCTTTTAAGTTCTTCCCTCCGAATAAAACCTCTCCCTTATAATCAAGTTCCCTCTTCATAAGAATATTGGAAAGCGTGCTCTTTCCGCTTCCCGACGGACCTATAATCGCATACTTCTTTCCATACTCAAACCTAAGTTTCGGAATTTTTAAAACGGGCTTTTCAGTATATCCGAACTCCAAAGACTTCACCTCAATGTCAAAGCCGTCAAAGTCGGAAAGGGTTTCGTCCACTTCCAAATCCCCCGAAAGTTTTTCATCTATTATATGATTGTATCCGCTGATTTTAATTATCTCACTTGCGAAAGTCATCAAACTTGAAAAGAATTTTCCAAGCAAATCTCCCACGGAAAACACCGCTCCGGGAACGACGACTCCCACCGAAACCAAAAAGACTACAAATAAATACTGGATACTTTGAGCGGACACGTTAAACAGAAGCGTTATTATGCTGAAAAGGACTGTTTTATTATTTATTTTTCTTTCTTCAGCTTCATAGCTTTTGCTGTACTCGCAAAGCTTCTTTTCCATTTGCTTCTTGGCATTATACAAGTTCCAAACATCAAAGCCCCTTATGATATCCGACGTTTCATTAAGGTAAAGCTCAAGATTTTTGGAGCGTTTTTCCTCGTTCTTTTCCGCAGGCTTTTTCAAAACCTTAGGGATTATCATATTGAGCAAAAATAGAACAACCGCCCCCGCTGCAATGAGATAATGCAGACTAAATAACCCTATGAAGGGAAGAACCGCCCCCGTTATGCTCTCGCAAATCACAAAAAAGCTGTCGAGAGCTTTGTCAACCTGTACCGAGTCATTATTAAGAGTTGAAATGAAATTTCCTTGATCTATTAATGAGGACTGCGCTCTGATTTTATCTGCAACCCTATCTCTATAAAATAACATCGCCGACTGCTTAGTCTTATTCTCCTGTCTTTTTCTTAAGAGACTGAAGCCTGAAGAAATTTGAAATAAGACCATTATGGTAAAGAGTGAATAAAAGGACTGTTCATAATCAAGAGCAATTATGAATTTAAGTATATCCTTGTATTTAAGCGAGGCAAACACCGAAAGTCCGGTTGCAATAACACCGAAAAAAATCGAAAGGAATGTGCTGAACTTAGATTTTTGGAGCAGGTAAAAAATATTAAACTTATTTTTCATAATTCCCCTCCTAATCTCCATAGCACTCGTTTACCTTTGACATATCAATCACCTCATCAAACTCGGAGAGCATATCCTTATCCAAGTTGTGAGCTATGAAGATTATCGTAGCTTTCTTCTCAAGGAGGATATTCACAACCTCTCTTACCAATCTTTGGTCAAGAGCGTTGACCGCCTCGTCAAATACCATCACCTCGTGGTCGTGGATAACCTCTCTTGCGATGGCAATTCTCTGTGCCTGTCCTCCCGAGATATTTCCTCCGTTATTTGAAAGAGCATACTCAAGCTTATCCGAAAAATCCTCAAGCCTGCTTTCTTCAACCGCCTCTTTCACCAATGAAGTATCATAGCTTTCTCCAAGGGTGATATTATTTAAAATCGTGTCATTAAAGACATAGGGTTTCTGTGTCATAAATCCCATATGATGAAATAAACAAAACTCATTCAAATCTTTTAAGTTCTTCCCTCCGAATAAAACCTCTCCCTTATAATCAAGTTCCCTCTTCATAAGAATATTGGAAAGCGTGCTCTTTCCGCTTCCCGACGGACCTATAATCGCATACTTCTTTCCATACTCAAACCTAAGTTTCGGAATTTTTAAAACGG
The DNA here is from genome assembly GCA_963552605.1 of uncultured Tissierellia bacterium. Taxonomy (GTDB): domain Bacteria; phylum Bacillota; class Clostridia; order Tissierellales; family Peptoniphilaceae; genus CAUVKI01. The sequence goes on along the minus strand of CAUVKI010000036.1, from coordinate 16,735 downwards.
GCTTTTCAGTATATCCGAACTCCAAAGACTTCACCTCAATGTCAAAGCCGTCAAAGTCGGAAAGGGTTTCGTCCACTTCCAAATCCCCCGAAAGTTTTTCATCTATTATGTAGTTATATCCACTGATTTTGAGAATTGAATTACTTAATTCGGACAGGACTCCAAAGAACCTTCCCGACAGTACCGCAACTCCCATAAATGCACCCGGCATTACAATTTCCTTCGAAATTAAGAAGAGTATAAATAAGTGCTGAAAATTTCCTAAAAATACGGAAATCGTACCTGAAATCCTTTCGAAAAGCACACTTTTGTCATTTATCTTTTTTTGCTCCGCTTCGAATTTCTTATTCTTATCATGGAGTTTATCTCTCATCTTTTTTTTGGCATTATAAAGATTCCAAACATCAAAGCCTCTTATGATGTCCGAGCTTTCATTAAGATAAAGCTCAAGATTTTTGGAGCGTCTCTCTTCATTCTTTTCCGCATGCTTCTTTAAAATTTTCGGAACCAGCATATTCAAGAAAAAGAAAACGACCGCCCATATTGCAAAGAGATAGTGAACGGAAAACAAACTCGCCACGGAAACAACTACCCATACGGCACACTCGCACACTCCAAGAAAGTTATACAAAGCAGCTCCAATTTGTTCAGTATCATTATTGAGCATTGAAATAAAGCTCCCCTGATCTATTGAGGATGATTGACTTCTAATTTTTTTTGCAATTTGACTTTTGTAAAAATACATTGAGGACTCTAAAATTTTGTTTTGAAGCAACATACTCAAAAAAGAAAATACACAATACAATAAAAAAAACAACATACTTAAGATGGTCAAACGGATAGCTTTCTGATAATCAGAAACTACAATACCTTGAACTACATCAATCAGCTTTAATGCGGAGACGGACGAGGAGATTGCCCCCGATATAATCAGAAAAAAATAGATTGACAGTTCAAATTTAGATGTTTGAAGCAAATAAAGAACATTAAACTTGGGTGATTTTTCGTTTCTCATAATGACATACCCCCGCTTTCATTTTTTACCGACCCCATCTTGTTATCTCCTTTACGCAGAGTAGTGTATACTGTAAATTTAAAGTTGTCAATAATAAAATTATTTTTCTGTATAAAAAAATAATAAAATTTCAGTTTTTACCAAAATTTTTAAATTCGCCGTACTATGATAAACTTTTTGTGATATGATGGATAAGATATTGTTTTTATATCGGAGGTTAAGAGTATGCACGATATATGGAACCCTTGGCACGGGTGCGTGAAGTTAAGCGAGGGGTGCGAGAATTGTTATATGTATTTTCTTGACAGGATAAGAGGCAAAGACGGTTCGAATATATATCGCACAAAGAACGGTTTCAACTATCCCCTCTCAAAAGACAGAAAGGGAAATTATAAGGTGAAGAGCGGAGAGCTGATAAGGGTTTGTATGACATCGGATTTTTTTTTGGAAGAAGCGGATAGATGGAGAGAGGAAGCTTGGAATATAATAAAAAAAAGATGCGATGTGAAATTTTTTCTTCTCACAAAAAGACCTCAGAGAGTTTTGGAAAATTTGCCGAAAAATTGGGGAGAGGGATTTGAAAATGTCATTTTGGGCGTTACGAGTGAAAATCAAAAAAGGGCGGACGAGCGCATTCCCATACTTCTAAAACTTCCATTTAAACACAAGGAGGTTGTGTGCGCTCCGTTTATCGGAAAAATAAGCGTAGAGAAGTATCTCGCTTCGGGAAGTATTGAAAGAGTTGTTTGCGGAGGAGAAAATTATGACGGAGCAAGACCGTGCAATTTCGATTGGGTGAAGTCTCTTAGGGAGGAATGTGTAAGTCATAATGTTACTTTTGCTTTTATAGAGACCGGAACGAGATTTATTAAGGACGGAAAACTTTATAAATTGCTCGGCAAACGGTTGCAGGCAAGTCAGGCTTATAAGTCGGGTATGAATTTCAAGGGAAAACCCGTTGAGTTTATTCTTCGTGATGAATGGGGAAGCGTTATAAGCAAGGATAAATTATATGTTCCTCGCTACGGGAGAAATTGTGGGGAGTGTGCAAGCCGTTTGATTTGCAACGGTTGCAGTGATTGCGGAAAGTGTTAGATTTTTAATTCGGAGGGAATATGAAGAGCGGTTTGATTATGGAGGGCGGAGCTATGCGGGGTATGTTCACCTGTGGAGTTTTGGATATTTTAATGGAGAACGGAATAAAATTTGACGGTGCGGCAGGGATTAGTGCCGGAGCAGTGTTCGGTTGTAATTATAAATCCGAACAAATAGGCAGAGCTATTCGCTATAATAAAAGATATTGCTCCGATCCTCGCTATGGCAGTTTATGGTCTTGGCTTAAAACGGGCAATCTTTATGAAGAGGAATTTTGCTATAAAGAATTGCCGAATATTCTTGATCCTTTTGACATACATACCTTTGAAAAAAATCCTATGGATTTCTATGTGGGGGCTTTTGACATAGAGAGCGGCAAAGTCGTTTATCATAAGTGTAAGGACGGAGGAGCTAAAGATTTGAAATGGCTTCAAGCCTCCGCCTCAATGCCTCTGGTTTCAAAGCCGGTGGAAATTGAAGGACATAAATTCCTTGATGGGGGCATAGCGGATGCGATGCCCTATGGATATATGAAAGAGCTTGGATATGACAGAAATTTAATCATACTTACGCAACCGAAAGGTTATATGAAACCGAAAACCGCTGCGTTTTGGCTTATGCGTTTGACGCTCGGGGGATATCCAAAGCTCATTGAAGCTATGAAAACCCGACACGAAAGATATAATAGACAGATAAAAGAGGTAGATGAACTTGAAGCTTCGGGAAAAGTTTTTGTTATAAGACCGCCCGAACCGCTCGGCATAACGAGAACGGAAAAGAGTGCAAGTGAGCTTGAGCGGGTTTATCAGATGGGAAGAAGAGAAGCTTCGGAAAAACTTCCGGCACTCAGGGAGTTTTTCACTTAGACTTGTTCATTAGCATTTGTAATGCGATGATCGGAGCAAAAATCACCGTGAACCTCGACAATCAAACATCAATTTCTAAAAAAGGGCATACCGCCTATATGAAAAGAAACAGTATGCCCTTTCTATAAAATCCTAAAATAAATAACGCTAAAATTTTTACTTTGTCAAAATCACCGTCCCGCACCTGTCCAACACCGGCACATAATTGAGCTTATGCTGTTTACAATACTCGTCCACTGCTTTTTTGCAGCCTGTCCAATTATAAGAATAAACGTCATGAACAAAGATATATCCCCCATGAACCAACCGAGGGTAAAAAAACTCCAAACCGTTTAAGATCGGCAAATATAAATCTGCGTCCAAACTTACAAAACAAAATTCATCTTCCACACCTTCTGCGGTATCAGGAAAATAGCCTTTTTTTACAATCACATTTTCCCGATTGGTCATTTTTTGAAGCACCTCTTCCACCGAAGAATCTCGAAAATGTCCCTGCCATATGAATACATCATCCTTTTGATGGTTGTCCTGATTTGAAAAACCTTCAAAGGTATCAAATAAATACAATTTCTTATCAGGCATATAATAATTCAAATGCTTGGCAAATTCTCCTTTATAGACTCCCAATTCCGCTAAATTTCCGGGAACCTGTTCCTTTATCAATTTTCCTACACATTTTCTCATTACCGCCAGTCTTTCCTCATCAAAAGCGAGATTTTCATTCCACGCCATAAAGTCAACGATTTTCTTCTCATCCACACCCAATGAGAGCAACTGATCTCTCATCGGGGTGCTATATTCCGCAATCGGCAAAATCACAAAATCAAAATCGTAATTTGACACATTCATCGGAGAGTCGATTATAATCTTTCCCAACTCATACTCATTATATTTTCCCCAAATCTCCTCGCAATTATCAATGAAAGCAAGAACCTCATATTTTAGAGGATCTAATGAATAAAACACCTTCATGCCATAACCGCTGGCACAAAAGATTACAACTTTTTTCATTTTCCACCCTCACTGTTTTTTTTCAATAAAAACCAAGTGCAATCTCCCATAGGAAAGTTATTATCACGATGATATACGAACCTATAGTCCAACAATTCCAAATCAGGATATTTATCCATAATTTCCCCTGCAAAGTCTCGCTTAAACAACCGATCTTTATTCCCCCGATACTCCACAGTTACAGGCGTTGGGTTATAATATTCGCAAACACAAATATATTTTGAGGAAGCGTTATAAAGCTTTTCATAGACTGAGGGCAACTCATTCGGATTGATATGAATCAATACACCTTTGATCAGCACAAAATCATAGGTCTTTTCAAGATTTGTTTCCAAAATGGACTGATGATATACCTTAACATCCGGCACATTATTCTTTAACTGCTCAACGGCATCCATATTGATTTCAATAGCTGAAAATTCCGCTTCCGGCAGTAATTTTTTTAACGCTTTCAAATTCAATCCTATGTTGGATCCGAATTCAATCACGCTGTTTATACCGCTCGTTCTCTCAATGACATCTATAAACATATGAAGATTTGAACGTACTATATCTTCTCCTTGATTACGCTGAACATATTCATTTCCAAATTCTCCCGCCCAAAATGACTCTTGTTCCGTTTTATATTTCATAAACCTGTCTCCTTTTATTTTTCAGAATATCTATTTCTCATTGCAACCGGTGATATTTAAAGTGTCAATAAATAACACCATAGAATCCCTTCCGCCTTAAGTCTTCTTTTACTTCCGCAATATTCATCTGCCAAGAAAAATTTGGAATGAACTGAAAAACTTTCTCCAAATCTTTTTTTCGATGATATGTTCCGGATTCTTTTTGAATTTTTTCAGAAAATTTTCCTGTCAGAATGCGGTTGAAATTATCAAAAAACAACCGCTGCATTTCAATATGCAGCCGTCTATACGAACTCTCAAATGTTTCTCTTTCCTCTTTGAAAAAAAACTCTTTTTGAAATAGGATATTTCCTTTGTCCAGTCCTGCACTGATTCGATGAATTGACACTCCTTTCGGTGTATCTTCTAAAAAACTCCATAAATTCGGGTGTGCACCTCTGTTAAACGGAAGATAGGAAATATGCAAATTGATAATCTCATTTTGTTTAAGCGCAAGTGCTCCCAAAAAATCCTCGGAAAAAATCTTTGAATAATTGTAAGAAATCAACAGAGAATACTTTGGAATTTCCAAAACTTCCATACGTTTAACAGGAATTTCAAAACGTTGTTCAAGATTTAGAAAAAATGGTAAGACGGACAAATCGTCGGTTAAGCAGAACACGGATTGAAATTCGTACATATCATTTCTCTCCTGCAAAGACGGGGGATTTTTATTCTTTGAGGATTGATATGTTTTTCTCTATCCCCCCCCCCGAGTTTCTTGTTTATTTGGCTAAACCGATAATTCTCACGATTGGAAATCACCTGATAAGTTCGATCTTTTCCGATGTTGAAAAGCATATCGAAAATGGAAAGAAAGGGAATGAAATCCGGATAATTTAGCTGAGGATATATAAAACCTTCATAATTCATGTATAAATGGTTATAACCCTCTTTTGTAAACTTTTCAATTTCTAAATAAGCTTCACTTCCCTTTCCTGAAAGGTATGTTTCACAATCCAACTGCCTGCATATATCAACCAATCGTTCCGTTTTAACTCCTTGAAAATCGAAATCGGTATCATACAAAATTTCCGTGTCTATATCAAAAAGTTCCAACAGGTAATTCATAATAAAAATATCCAATTCATACAATCGTTTCCAGTCCTGATTATATAAATCTTCAAAGAAACTCGAAAAATCCTTATAATACGGAGCTTTTCTGTAAAAGGAAAGGATGTTTTTATGTTTTCGCTTCCACTTGTGATTTTCCGCAATCTCTATCTCAACAATCTTCTTCTCCGACAATTGTTCCGAAGACACTGGAACAATCAGCAATAATTCTCCTTCTCGACTTCTTAGCCGATTTCTGCTTTGCCAACTCGCTTTTTCAAACTGTACATTGCCTAAATAAACGAACTTATCACTGAAAATTATCTTTCCGATAAGACCGGGATACGGCAAATAATTTGGCTGATGTGCTGAAACAATCATAACTCCCTCCCGGTTAAGCAGAACACGAATTGAAACTCGTACATATCATTTCTCTCCTGCCAAGACGAGGGATTTTTCTTCTTTGAGGATTGATATGTTTTTCTCTATCCCCCCCCCCGAGTTTCTTGTTTATTTCGCTAAACCGATAATTCTCACGATCGGAAATCACCTGATAAGTTCGATCTTTGCCAATATTGAAAAGCATATCGAAAATGGAAAGAAAGGGAATGAAATCCGGATAATTTTTTTGCGGATAAGGTTTCCCTACATAGTCCAAATACAGGTGACAAAGCCCCTTATCTTCAAATATTCCAAGATCCACATAAGCTTCGCTGCCCTTATTTGACAGAAACACATCGCAGTTTAATTCTTTGCAAATATCAATTAACCGCAAAGTCTTAGCTCCTTTGAAATCAAAATCCTTGTCGTGTAGAATTTCTGTCTGAATGTCAAATAACTTCAACAAATAATTCATAACAAAAATATCCAGCTCATACAAAGAAACAAAGGTTTTACTGTAAAACTCCTCAAAAAATGGGAAAAAGTCTGTAAAATAAGATGTGCGAACATAGTTGCGATAAATGGTTTTTAGATGCTTCTCATGCCACGCTTCTTCATAATTTATGCACACCTCGGAAATACGCTGAGAAAATTTACCCTTGGTCAGCACCGGAACTGTCAGTAATACTTCTCCTCGCTCGTTTCTCAGACGATTTCTATTCTGCCAACTCGCTTTTTCAAATTGTACATTGCCTAAATAAACAAATTTATCACTGAAAATTATCTTTCCGATAAGACCGGGGTACGGCAAATAATTCGGCTGATGAACAGACACAATCATATCTCACTTACCTCACGAATACGCATATCGATGAAATATTTCTTTCCGTTTTCTTCAAAAAAAGCACCTCCGATTCCGTGAAACATCCTGCCTCTTATGATATTGAGCAGCAAACGTGCGGAGTATTCCTTATCCAAATCTATATGGCTCAAAGCATTCATTTCATCTCTATGATGAATGCTCCCCTGCTTGATGTCATTTTTTCTGCTCTCCACATTTCCGCTTATGATATCGGGCAAATATTTCATCAGCAATGACTTAAGCACTTGATCCACTTTACCTTTCATTGAATCACAATCATCTTCCCACGTGGAAAAAATTCTCTCTTGAGCAACGATATCTCCGGAATCAATTCCCTCATCAATGTAGTGAAGAGTCCCCCCGAACGGCTGCTGATCCGTAAAATGCCAAAAAACACTTCCGCTGCTTCTGTGGTAAGGTAGATATGACGGATGTGCATTCACAATTTTTCCACCCACTGCTTCTATAAATGCTTTGCTAAGCAAATGACCCCAACCGAAAGAAAGTCCGTAGGGCAAGGATAAACTGTTCAAATGCTCAATAACGCCTTTGTCATCAATATCCCGGTCGGAATAAACGTCTACTTCCGGATTGTTGAGCTTTGCTTTTTGCAAAATCTCATCATTTTTTCCGCCGTTGTTTCTGCTGCTTAAAAACAATACCTCTATTTTTTGTTCGTGCTCTGTTAAAATCTTCACCGCTTCAAGTCCTAAATAATCTCCTGCAAGTAATATCAAAAAAAACCTCCTCTTAATTTTCAATCCGGAAGCTTAGTTATTTTACCACCCTTACTAAAAAATCGGAATTTTTCGATCCTTTGGTGTCGTATTCCATAAGCATTTCTTCCCGCCTTGAAAAATCGGAAAAAAGCTCTTCAATTTCCTGCAAATCAAAAAAGTGCATTACCATTTGATCTTCAGCACATTCACTCCCGGAATATCCTTTCGTATTCATCAAAAAAGTATTTTTCTCCAATTCTCTTCCCTGTCCGAATCGACGATCCCGAGTTGTCCTAAGACAAATCATAGCTCTGCCGCCGGGCTTTAACACCCGATGAAGCTCCGAAATCTCTTTTTTTATTTCCGCCTTAAAAGCATAATAAAGTGTTTCATAAGCAAAGACACCATCGAAAAAATCGGATTCAAACGGCAATTCACTTGCTTTGGATTGAATCACGGTTCCGTTGAAACCGGCACTTGACAGTTTTTCTCTCGTCCATTTTACGGCAGAAGAAGAAATATCCACTGCATATGCTTCTATGTTATTTTCCGCCAATAGAAGGGTGTTAGCCCCCCCCCCGCAGCCGATATCCAAAACTTTTTCCGTACCGTCACATTTGAAATTTTGAAACATCCACCGTATGACATTTTCAGAGGGATACTTGGGGCGATGTCTCGGAAGTTCGTGCAGTTGTTCCCAAATGCTCTGATTTTTTTCTAAATAATCCATTTAATCTTCACTCCTCAATTCCTATATTGATATACCAAAACTGAGAATATCGGTCGGATTATACATCAAGATAATAGAAAAAAAAAGACCTTTTGTGAATTTGAACAGATTAAGGAAGAAATAGTAGTAAATATTTCGATTTTTGTATGGCTTTGTGATAAAATCGAAACTGGCGTAGAAACTTCTCCTTTGGATTTTTGTTTTTTGTCAATTCAATCATACTGAAGATATGGATTCTATGCCGTTTTAATTCTTTGAAAATATGTATTACTTAGCGTTTAATCTTTTTCATTCAGATGGGAAGAAAATCCGAGCTTGAAAAATTTTTAGGAGATGTGAATGTATGAGCGTAAACGAGCCTGTCAAAAATTCGGAAGAACTTGAATTTGCAGTATTTTGCGTGGAAAATGTCGCCATAAGGCTGGGGGTTAATGCAGAAGAAGTCTATAAGGCATTCAAGGACAAAAGCGACATTCTAAACGGATATATCGTGCCCGTGTATGAAGCTTTGCATACTCAGGGGAAGGAATATATAGTGAATGATATAATTGAGCTGATGAGGGAAAGAGGAATAACCGTATGATGTTATATCACGGCTCTTATTTGGAAGTTTCAAAGCCGGATCTAAAACATTCAAGATCCAATGTGGACTTCGGTCTCGGGTTTTATACAACACCTTTGTATGAACAAGCCTTAAAATGGTGCGAAAAATTTAAACGCCATGAAAGAAAAGGAGTTATCTCCTGCTACGCTTTTGACGAGGCTGTATATGAATCATTAAAAATTTTGAAGTTTGATTTCTATTCCGAGGAATGGCTCGACTTTATTCTAAATTGCCGCAGCGGTAAGGATAGTTCGGATTACGATATTGTGATTGGCGGAGTGGCGAACGATAAGGTGTTTAACACTGTCGAATTGTTTTTTGACGGTTTGATTGACAAGACTGAGGCCATAAGACGCCTTTGCTATGAAAGTCCGAATTTGCAGATATGCTTTCGCACCGAAAAGGCATTGGAATATCTTAATTTTGAAAGGAGTGAGAGATTATGAATGCAAATCCTATACTGCTTCAGAAAAAATATTCCCGTGTGATTGAATGCTTTGCAAATAGGGTGGGGATTTCTTTGGATGGCGCATTGGATTTTTTCTACCGCTCGGAGTTGTATCCGTTGATTAGAGACGGGGTATCCGATATGCACTGTATGAGTGATGAATATCTTGCAGATGAGCTTAAGGCTGAATATCAGGAGAAGAATATTGGAGAAAATTTGTTTTTTCCTACAAAGAATTGTATAATGTGAAGCGTAGGGGAACACTTTAAGATAATCCAAAGGAGGAGCTTATGAATTTTGAGGCATTGAGAAAGTCCGATTCAAAGGTAATGGAAATTATTGATAGGGAATTGGGACGACAAAGAGGGCATTTGGAGATGATTGCGTCCGAGAATTTCGTTTCCGAGGCGGTGCTTGAGGCGGCAGGGTCGCATTTTACGAATAAGTATGCGGAGGGATACCCCGGCAAGCGTTATTACGGAGGGTGCGTTTATGCGGACGAAGTAGAACAGCTTGCAATAGACAGAGCAAAGGAGTTATTCAAGGCGGATCACGCAAATGTTCAGCCTCACGCAGGGGCTAATGCCAACTTGGGAGTTTATTTTTCGTTTTTAAATCCGGGAGATAAGATTTTAGGAATGAACCTTGCAGAGGGAGGACACCTGACACACGGCTCACCCGTCAACCTTTCAGGGAAAGTCTTTCAATTTTCTTCATACGGTTTGGGGAGCGACGAAAAAATAGATTACGATATGGTCAGAGAGATTGCAAAGAGGGAACGACCGAGAATAATAGTGGCAGGTGCGAGTGCATATCCGAGAGCTATCGACTTTGAAAAATTTTCGCAGATAGCAAAGGAAGTTGATGCTCTGTTGGTTGTGGATATGGCGCACATTGCAGGGTTGGTGGCGACGGGATTTCATATGAGCCCCATTCCCTACGCGGACGTGGCAACTTCAACAACTCATAAAACTCTTAGAGGACCCAGAGGAGGGCTTGTGCTTTGCAAGGAAGAACATAAAAAGACGATTGATAAAGGTTTCTTCCCCGGACTTCAAGGCGGACCTCTGGAGCATATCATTGCCGCAAAAGCCGTAGCGTTCGGAGAAGCTCTTAAGCCCTCTTTCAAAGATTATATTGAACAGGTTGTAAAAAACGCAAAAGCTCTTTCCGAGGGTCTGATTGAGGGAGGTATTCGACTGGTGTCGGGAGGTACGGATAACCATTTAATCCTTATGGATTTGAGGAGCAAAAATATCACGGGGAAAGAGGCGGAGAAGCTGCTCGATGAAGTCGGCATTGCAACGAATAAAAATGCAATTCCCAATGACCCTCAAAAACCTATGGTTACGAGCGGAATAAGAATAGGAACTCCCGCCGTTACCACGAGGGGGCTCAAAGAGGACGATATGAAAGAAGTCGCAAAGATTATTGTTGAAACTCTTTCGCCAAATCCCGATATCGAGTCTTTGAAAAAGAGAATAGGAGTGCTTTGCGAAGCGCACCCGCTTTATTGAAAATTTTGATAGCCTGATCGGGCTATCTTTTTTTGCTGATTTTTTTATAAAAAAATATTAGCAACTTTTTTATTTTGAAGTATACTAATCTGCACGGAGGTGCGTATGAAAATTTCTCACTTGAAACCATTTTTTAAAGAGCAGTGGAAGAATTATCTTGTCGGAATAATATTTTTGATTGTCATTGACTTTGCTCAGCTTTTAGTTCCGAGGATTACAAAGGGTTTGGCTGACGATTACGGAAAAAATATTCTCTCCTTTCAGGGACTTATAAAATATTCCATGCTTATGATTGCCGTAGGGCTTTTTCTGATGCTTGGAAGATATTTATGGAGAGTAAATATTTTTGTGCCTGCAAGAAGGCTTGAATACTTTTTAAGAGATTTGATTTTTAAAAAAATTCTGACTCTTTCTCCGGCATTCTTCACCAAAAATAAGACCGGCGACTTGATGGCGCTTGCGACAAACGATGTGAACGCAATAAGAGCGGCGGCGGGAGAGGGCATAATTATGGTAGTGGACTCAACTTTTATGATGGCATTTTCGATCATCTCAATGATTTCCGTTGCGGGGTGGCGACTTTCCGGGTATGTTTTTATGGTGCTGCCTGCAATAATTATATTTGTTATGATCTCCGGAAAGATTATACATAAAAGATTTTTAAAGGTTCAGGAAGTTTTCGGAGTGCTTATGGACAGGGTGAGAGAAAATTTTTCAGGGATAAGGGTTATAAAGACCTTTTCTCATGAGGCGCTTTTTGAGGAGCTCTTTATAAACTCCGCCGATGAAAAATATGCCGCAAATGTGAAACTTATAAAAGTTTCTGCGGCAATTCGCCCCTTTATAATGTTTGTGGCGGCACTTTCGATGTTTTTGGTTATACGCTTGGGGGGAAGCGCCGTAATTAAAAAAGAGATTTCTTTAGGAGATTTTATCGCCTTTCAGATGTATTTGGAAATGTTGATTTGGCCTATGATGGCTTTCGGAATGGTTATAAATTATTTTCAGAGGGGAAGGGCATCGCTTGAGAGGATAAATAAGCTCCTTGAGGAAGAACCCGACATCACCGACCCTTGCGAAGACCTTGATTTGGATTTTGAAAGTATTGAATTTAAAGGGGTTTCCTATCATTATAAATCGGCGGAAAGGTTGGTGCTTAATGATATATCCTTCTCCTTAAAAAAAGGCAAGAGTTTGGCAATTATCGGAAGCACCGGTTCGGGTAAATCCACAATAATAAAACTTCTCCTAAGACTTTACGATTTGGGTGAGGGAGATGGAGGAAAAATTCTCTTTAACGGAAGGGATTTAAAAGAGGTTTCTCTTAAGGGAATGAGGGAGAATATCGGCACGGTGTTTCAGGAAAATTTTCTTTTTTCGGAAACTATCGAGGATAACATTTCCTTTTTGGAAACGGATAGTTCAGCCCGTCCGAAAATCATAGATGCGGCAAAGCTTTCGGATCTTCACTCAAATGTGGAGAATTTTCCTGACGGATATCAAACCTTGCTGGGAGAATTGGGGGTTACTCTTTCGGGAGGTCAAAAGAGCAGAGCCTGTCTTGCCCGTGCCGTTTATAAAAATCCTAGACTTTTAATACTCGATGACGCATTCTCCGCCGTAGACACTCAAACGGAAGAGAGAATTTTAAACAATCTTAAAAGTTTGGAAGCTTCAATAATTCTCATAAGCCACAGAGTTTCCACCGTAAAAAATGCAGATGAAATCATAGTCTTGGATGACGGAAAGATTGTTGAGAGAGGAACGGACGGGGAATTGATGAAGCTTAGGGGAGAATATTATAAGCTATGTTTGAAACAAAGGCTTGAGGATAAGGTGAGATAGTAATGGAAAGACACGATAATATAGACACGAAAACCGGAGTCGCTTTATTTTTAAGAGTTTTAGCTTATGCAAAACCCTACGGACTTTTCATTTTTATCGCAATACTCTCCATAGTGGCGGTGACGGTTTTAAATCTTTTGGAGCCGTTCCTCATAAAAGTGGCAATAGACGAGTGTATCCTAAAAAACAATTTGGATAGATTATTAAGAGTTTCTCTCTATTATCTGGCTGCAATTTTCTTAAGCTTCGTTTTTACTTTTGCGCAGGAGTATTCTCTGAGCATAACGGGACAAAAGATAATCTACGGAATTCGCAAAGATGTTTATCATCATATAGCGAGCCGTTCAACTCAATATTTTGATAACAGTCCGATAGGCAGACTCACCACCCGTGCCACCAACGACATTGAAAACTTAAACGAAATGTATACCGCACTCTTTGTAAGCTTTTTTCAGGATTTCTTTATGATAATCGGGATTTTTATTCTTATGCTCTCTCAAAGCTTGAAGCTGTCGTCATTATGTATTTTCGTAATTCCTCCTATGATATTTTTCACAATAAGGTTTCGATTTGAGAATCAACCCCTATTCCGTAAGGCGAGGGCTGTTTTGGCAGCTATAAATGCAAGTCTTAATGAATATATTTCAGGAATGACGGTCATTCAGACATTTAAAAAAGAAACCGCCATCTATAATAAGTTCAAGCGGAAAAACGAAGAATATTTTGAGATTAACAACAAACAAACCCGTGCAATGGCGATGTTTCGTCCTTCAATTGAACTTTTGAGATATGTTGCTATGGCTTTGCTCATTTTTTTCGGAGGAAAATTTGTGCTTGAGGGAAGTGTTGAGTTCGGGACTCTATTTATGTTCACTTCATTGATTGGAAGATTTTTCAAACCCATTTTGGATCTTACGGAAAAATATAATATTTTGCAGGCAGCAATTTCTTCAAGCGAGAGAATTTTTACGGTACTTGATGATAAGCGGGAAATTCCAAATCCCCCCTCTCCCGTACCGATGAAAAATTTTAAAGGGAAGATTGAATTTAAAAATGTATGGTTTGCCTATAACGATGAAGATTGGGTGCTAAAGGATATTTCATTTATAATAAACCCCGGTGAAAGTGCGGCGTTCGTAGGGGCTACGGGTGCGGGAAAGTCCTCAATAATCAACCTTATCACTCGGTTTTATGACTGCCAAAGGGGAGAAATTCTCATAGACGGGGTGGATATAAAAAAACTGGACAAACATGAGTTAAGAAAAAACATCTCGGTGGTTCAGCAGGAGGTATTTCTCTTTTCGGGAACGATAAGCGACAATATTCGTCTTTTTGATAAGAAAATAACCGATAATACCGTAAAAAGCGTATCGGAATATGTGAATGCCTCCAAGTTTATAGAGAAACTTCCAAAGGGTTATGAAGAAACAATTACCGAAAAAGGAGCGACTCTTTCCGCAGGAGAAAGACAGCTTCTCTCTTTCGCACGCACTCTGGCGCACGAACCGTTATTGCTTGTTTTGGATGAGGCGACCGCCAATATAGATACCGAAACGGAGTTGTTGATAAAGGACGCATTGGGAAAAATTTTAAAAGACAGAACCGCGATTGCAGTTGCACACCGCCTCTCGACAATACAAAATGCGGATAAAATTATTGTGTTAAAGCAGGGAAAAATTATCGAAGAGGGCAATAATGAAACTCTCCTTGCTCTTAAAGGCACTTACTATGATCTCTATAAACTGCAATACAAGGACTGAAAAAAAGGAGAAACTATGATTGATTGTCATTTTCATTCAAATTTTTCATTTGATTCCAAATCGGATCCCGAAGCTTTGGTGGAAAAAGCTATATCGTCGGGATTGAAAGTCATCACCTTTACGGATCATTTGGATTATGACGCCGATCTTTTAAGGCGTGATTTCGATTTTGATATTGAAGATTATTTTAAAACTCTTTCCGTATTGAAGGAAAGGTACAAGGACAGGATAGAAATTTTTTTCGGTGCGGAGCTGGGAATCCAGCCGCAGCTTATAAAAAAATATGAAGATGTAGCAAGAAACTATCCGTGGGATTTTATACTTATGAGCATACACACCGTTGAACAAAGAGATTTAGCCATTGACGGATATGTGGAAAAATATTCCCCCGTTGACGGGCTTATAAAATATTATGAAACTATGCTCTCAATGTTAAATCAATTTTCGGATTTTGACTCTTTGGCTCATCTTGACTACCTAGACCGATATTATTTTCGCTCTCAAACTCTTCCCGAATACGAAAAGTATCAGGAGTATGTGCTTGAGGTATTCAAAAAAATCATAGAGATGGGAAAGATTATAGAGATAAACACCGCCGGAATAAGAAAGGGTTTGGGTTATTTTCACCCCAAGCCCCCCGCTCTCTCGGATTATGTTAAGCTTGGCGGCACTTCTGCAACTCTCGGTTCCGACGCACACTTTGTGGAAGATCTTGGAAAGGACTTAACCTCTGCTTTGCAGTCTGCAAAAAAAATCGGAATAAAAACCTTGTCATTTTTCAGAAAGAGAAAAAGAGAAGATTTTTTCATATAAAAAAACCTGCTCCTTGATGAGCAGGCTTTTTTTTATTGATTGGCAAATTTCATGTGAATGGGATTTATAGAGCCGTCGGAATTTACATAGCCGTAAGCCTCTATGATTGCGTTTAATCTTACTTCGTTATAGAACTTATCAAGCGAATAGTGTGTACCCATCGCATCGGTGATTTGAACCGAGTTTGAGCTTATGATTATCATCTTGTTCATACGAGTGTTCTCATCATAAACCGTCAAAACATTTCCGGCTATATTTTTCAACGGACCTTTCACCAAACTGCTTGACATTCCCAAGGTGGAAATCTCCAACACAACATCATTTGTAATCGTCAGCTTTACCTGCATTCCGTTTTGAAGCTGCGTATCGGCAGATGTTCCATACAGCTTCCCGTTCACTTTCGTCTGAGAGTTGAGTTGGAAAGTTCTGCTTCTGCCGTCCGTAGTAACGGTGATGCTAGGCAATGCGCTAAATGATGTGGTGATTGATTGAATCGTTCCGGTTATAGTTTCCTGATTGCTCCACGCTTGGAAGCTTGATATATAATCATAGATCAAAGTGGCTTCAATATTATCTCCGGCTTTAAGCTCAACGGGTTCGCTGTAATAATATCCGCTTGGAGTTTGACCGGGAAGGACATTTACATACTTATAGTTGACGTGTTGGAAGTTTCCTCCTCCGCTTCTAATCACGGTTCTTTGGTCGGCATAGAGCTTGAAATCTTTTTTATCGGAAGTGATTACAACCTCAAGTTTTCCGTCAAGCCACATACTCGTCCCGCTCTCAACCGACTTTACAACTCCCTTTATTGTTTGATCCTTCTGAGCTTCAATCCGCACCAAGTCGTCCCCTCTCACCGCCAAAATAACGGGAGTACCTCGATTAAGATCCGTAAATTTTGAAACCTTCCCGTCTATGATTACGGTAATCTTATCGGTCATCGGGAAAGAACGGGTGGTTGTATTGTTTCCCACAGTGTATTGGATATCTACAAGACTTCTGTAAGAATCCACGTTCTGTATCACGCCGTTGTATTTTGCAAGCTTTTCAACTTCCATTTTTTCTATTATATCTTCAATCGCCGTTCCCTTTACTTTATCATTGACTTCCATTTTCGACGAGGAGTCGGTCTTTCCGTTGTAGGTTATAACCGACTTGCTGTCAAGCCTGAAGGTCTTTTGAGAACTGCCGATTTGAACTGAAAAAGAACTTGAACCTATGCTTGAGATAAAGCCTTCGAACTCCACTCTTCCGGAACTCGCCTTGAGGGTTATTGCGGCGTTATTCACCAAGTTATAATAAACCTCAACGCTTTGTCCCTCTTTAAGAGATGAGATGGAGCTTT
>CAUVKI010000035.1:0-20573 GCA_963552605.1 uncultured Tissierellia bacterium | reverse complement strand
GACTATATACTGCGTGAGGACTCATGTGCGTAGTGGTAAATTAATCGACTATAAAAGCTGAAATAGTCAGATCGGGTTTACGAAACCGAAAAAGGACTAAGCATTTTTTGCTTAGTCCTTTTTAAAAGATATCAAGTTTTCTGAAAGCTGTCAGTCTTCTTTTTTACACTTGCAGCAATATGTTTCATTGCCGTCCAGATCGAATACCTCGTACATACTCACTCCCAGAACATTCGCTATGTCATTAGCGAGTTTAAGACCGGGGGTTGCCTTTCCGGTTTCAATTTTATTTATGCTCACCCGTGACACTCCGACTCTTTTTCCCAGCCTATGTTGGGACAAACCGAGGGGTTTTCGGAAAAATTTTATTCTGTTTCTAATGTCAACTCATCTCCTTAAAACTTCGATAATTGAAGTTTATCATATTTTTTTCTGCGAGTCAATAATTTTTTATCCAAAGCGAATGTCGACATTTGTCAAATGTTTTACACGATATATAATGCTTTCAAAGCTTAAAAGTTATTTTAAGCAGATGGATAATTTTGACAGAGAAAAAAAACAGTAGTATAATTGCCGATGAGAATAAATATTCACGGATTGATGAATAAGGGGGAGTGTCGGTAATGAAGAGAAGAAGCACGGGAATTTCTAAAAGTTTGGGGTTTTCCGTTGGGGTTTTGATAGCGGTTTTTTTGCTTGTAATACTTGGGATTAAAGCTGCTATTGAAATTTCAATCAATTATAAATCCACTCTTAAGGACAAGGAAACATCAAAATATCAAGAAACAAAAAGACTTGCAAATGCTTTGGAAACGCAGTTTACAGCTGTATATCATTCGGGAGAGAGTGCGAGGTTGTTTACTGAAACCTACTTAAAAATAGTTCCCGTAGAGTACCGCAGCAGAGATTACCTAAAGGACAGTCTGATAGATATATTCAAAAGCAACCATACTATTGACGGAATATCCGTTGCATTTGAGCCGGACGCTTTTGATGAAGAGGATTTCAGATTGGGAAGATTTGCTTTACATATTTCCGAAGAAAATGAAAATGTGTCGGTTGAACCTTTCAAGTCCACCGATGGTGAGATGTGGTACGAAAATGCAATGAAAGAGAAAAAAAGTTTGCTGCTCGACCCGCATAAAGATGTAAGGGGATTTTTCAGCGCTTCATATTGCTTTCCGATAATCCATAATTCGGAACCTATAGGGGTAATATCCTTAGATATACAGGTGGACGCTTTGCAGGAAGCACTTGCAAAGTCATATCCCACCAAAGATGATTACAAAATTCTTATGGCTGCAAACGGAACAATAGTGGTTCACAGCAGTGATAAAAGTCAGATTACAAATAATTTGATAGCTAAAGCTCCGGAGGTGAAACAATATTTCGACGCTGCGCAGGATAATGAAGAAACCATTGTGGAGAGTACTCCTGCAACCTCGGGAAAGAAATCAAAGGTGATTTTTTTACCCGTGTATATACCCGGGATAGAAGAAAAATGGGTTCTTCAGTCGTCAACAACTCTTGCTTTTTTGACAAAAGACGCTGCTTTGGCCGCCCTTTTAAGTGCAATAATGAGTGCGGTTACGGTGGTGCTTGCAGGGATTATAATTTTTATTTTACTTATGAAAAAAGTAGGCAAGCCTTTGGAACTTATTGAAAGCGCAGTAGTTAAATTTTCAAACTACAATCTCAATATAGCCGAAGAATCTCGGATGGCAAAGAAATATCTGGACGATGACAACGAGGTGGGCGTTGTTATGCGTGCATTAAAAACTCACCGTGTGAATTTGCAGGCGATTGTTTCAAATATATCCGAGCATTCCAAAAAAACCGCCATAACGGCGGAGCAACTTACCGAAACCGCACAATCCACAGCTAAGTCGGCGGACGAGGTTTCGATGGCTGTTTCAAACATAGCGGAGGGAGCGACCTCTCAGGCGCAGGATACGCAGTCGGCGGCAAGTTCCGTTGAAGCCTCCAATAAGATGCTTGGCAATGTGGTTTTGACTCTTGAGGATTTGAAAAAAGAAATAGAATTGATTATAGAGAGCAGAGATAAAGGAAGCAGGAGTCTTGATGAACTGGTCGAAGCCGTTGAGTTGAGCAACAAAGGTGTAAGAGAGATAAATGAAACCATAACAACAACCAACGAGAGTGCGGAAAAGATTTCCGTTGCGGGTGAAATGATACAATCCATATCCGATCAGACAAATCTTCTTGCTCTTAACGCCGCAATAGAAGCTGCAAGAGCGGGAGATGCCGGACGAGGTTTTGCGGTGGTTGCAGATGAGATAAGAAAACTTGCGGAGCAATCAGGCAGGTTCACAGAGGAGATAAAAACCACCATAGAAGAATTGAAGTCTAAGACTTTGAAAGCGGTAGATGTAATGAAACAGGTTGGAGATATAGTCAATAACCAAAATTTACGGCTTAAAGAAACGGAAGAAAAATTTGAAGATATTTCCGTGTCGGTGGATAATGCAGGAGAAATAGTAAGGACTTTGAATGAGGCAACTGAAAAAATTGAAAAGGAAAATCGAAACATTGTGAGAGTGGTTGAGAATTTATCCGCCATCTCCGAAGAGAATGCGGCTACAACAGAAGAAGCGGCTGCGTCTGTGGATACTCAGGTTCAGTCAATAGCCGATATCTCCAGAGCGTCGGAGAGCTTGGCTCAAATTTCATCAAAGCTTCAGGACGAAGTTTCAAGATTCAGCTTATAAAATTGTTTGAAAAAGCGACGATAGCTTTTAAAGTTATTGCCGCTTTTTTTTAATTCTCACATAAACGGGATTTCCGTTTTCTTTTCCGTAACTTTATATAAGTCTTTGTATTTATACTATTCTTCAATAGAAGTATGGTTGTATCTATTTTTCGACCACAAAAATTCGTGTATCTTCTGCGGACTACAAATTGTTTATATCCACAATTCAAAGAAATAATAGTATTAAATCTTTTTGTTTATTTGTTTTGTGCTATAATTTATGAGTAAATCTAAGGGAGGAATGGTTGATATGACTGAAAAATTGGAAGAGCTTTTGGAAAAGGCAAAAGAGGATATTCTAAAGGTAAAGAACCGTGATGAGCTTTTTGAAATTGAAAAGCTCTTTCTGGGGAAAAAGGGAAGTCTTACTTCAATCCTAAAGGATTTGGGGAAATTGTCTCAGGATGAGAAAAAGACCATAGGAAAGAGGGCAAATGATATAAAGCTTGAAATAAAAACGGCTTTGGATAAAAGGAGTGAAGAACTCTTGGAGGGTGAAACGCTCCTTTCGTATAAGATAGATTTGACCCGTCCCGGAACTCCGACAAAAAAAGGAAGTCTCCACCCCACAACTCAAATGTGCTATGACCTCAATGACGCTTTTTTATCCCAAGGCTTTGAAATTTATGAGGGACCGGAGATTACAAGTGAGAAGTTCGCATTCGATAACCTAAACTTCCCTCCCGACCACCCTGCAAGGGAATCTATGGACACCTATTGGATTGAGGGAACGGAAAATAAATCCGGAAGTGAAAGACTTGCGCTAAGACCCCACCTTACGGGGGCTTCGGTAAGGTATCTCTTAAAACACGGCGCACCTGCAAGATTTGTCTATCCGGGAGAAGTTTATCGCTCGGAGTCAACTGACGCCAGACACGAAAGAGCTTTTTACCAATATGAAGCCTTGATTGTGGAGAAGGATCTTTCCTTTTCTTCGGGAAGAATATTGGTTGAAACAATACTTTCAAAAGTATTCGGTCGTCATGTTCAGACCAGAATGAGAGCGGGATTTTTTCCGTTTGTAGAGCCGGGCTTTGAGATAGATATGGAGTGCGGGGTGTGCCACGGGAAAGGCTGTCGGGTTTGCAAGAATGTCGGCTGGATTGAAGTTATGCCCGGAGGAAGTCCTCACCCGAATGTGCTTAAAGCGGCGGGACTTGATCCGAAAATCTGGTCGGGATTTTATATAAACATAGGATTGGACAGACTTGTTATGATGAGATACGGTGTTGATGATGTAAGGCTTTTTCACAGTGCGGATCTCAGATTTATTTCGCAGTTTAAGTAGGTGAGAAAAATGAAATTATCTTTAAATTGGTTAAAATCATATGTGAAACTCCCCGAGGATCTTACCCTTGAAAAGCTTGCGTACGATCTTACAATGCGTACCGTTGAGGTGGAGGGCTATGAAGATTTGGGAGCCAAATATAAAAACATAGTCGTAGGAATTATAAAATCGGTATCACCTCACCCCGATGCGGACAAATTAAAAGTATGCCAAGTAGATGTGGGGAATGAGGTTTTACAGATCGTTTGCGGAGGAGAAAATCTCTACGAGGGTGAAAAGGTTGTGGTGTCAAAAATCGGTGCTTTCGTGGTTTGGCACGGAGAGGGAGAACCCGTAGAGATAAAGAAAACCAAAATGCGAGGCGTAAAAAGCGAAGGAATGATTTGCGCAGCGGAAGAAGTTGGACTTGAGGAATTGTTTCCTCCAAAGGGTGGAAGAGAAATTGTTGACTTGGGCTTAACCGAGTGTTGTGCGGGAGAAAATATCTCCGAAGTCCTCGGACTTACGGATTGGATTTTGGATATAGACAATAAATCCTTAACCAACCGTCCGGATTGCTATTGTCACTATGGAATGGCAAGGGAGATGTCCGCCTTTTATCACACGGAACTTTTTGACTTGCCCAAAATTCCGAAAAGTATGAGTATTGAGGGAGTTTTGCCTCTTAAGGTTGAAATTGAAAATCCTTCAGCTTGCCGCCGTTATGTGGGAGTTGAACTGAAAAATATAAAGATTGAACCCTCTCCCAAGTGGATGCAGCTTGCACTTTCTTCGGTGGGAATGCGACCTATAAACAATGTGGTTGACATTACAAATTATGTGATGCTTACAGTGGGAAATCCCACCCACGCCTTCGACCGAAGAAAAGTTAAAGAAAAAATTGAAGTTCGCTTTGCAAAAAAAGGTGAAAAGCTTACACTTCTTGATGATACCGTGCTTTCTATGAATGAGCATAATTTGGTTATAGCGGATGCGGAAAAACCCTTGGGACTTGCAGGAATAATGGGGGGACTGAATGATTCTATTTCTCCCGACACCGACTCGATTATCTTTGAAGCCGCAAATTTTGACGGAATTGTGGTGAGAAAGACACTTAAGGAATACGACTTGCGTACGGAAGCTTCAATAAGGTTTGAAAAAAATATTGATACCGGTCGTGTGGACGAGGCTTTAAGACTTGCACTTCATCTGTTCAAGGAAATAATTCCCGCGGTGGAAGTTGTGGGATTTACGGATTGTTATCCCACAAAGACCGAAAGAAGCGAAATTGAAGTGTCTCTTGATTTTCTTAATAAGCGCTTGGGAAAGACCTTATGCGGAGAGGATTTGAAAAGACTTTTAACTCCCTTAGGATTTGAACTGACCGAAAACGGCGAAAACTTTAATATCAAGGCACCTATATGGAGATCGAGCGGAGATATAAAAATCCCCGAAGACATCTTGGAAGAAACTGCGAGAATGATCGGATATGATTCATTTGAAACAAAAATTCCGAAGGTTTCACTAAACCCTCTGATAAACCAAAGAAACTTTCAAACAGAGCGGGAGATTAAGGAATATCTTGCATTTAGCCAAGGTTTTATGGAGGTCTTCACCTATCCTTGGGCGGAGGATTTGTATATAAAAGCGGCGGGACTTGATGATGAAATTTCGTGGAGATTGGCTTCTCCCCCCTCTCCTGACTGTGCCGGACTTAGAAATTCACTTGTGCCCGGGATTTTAAAGGCTTGCGTGATAAACGACAAGCACTTTTCCGACTTCAAAATTTTTGAAACGGGAAAAGTTTTCCTGAAGGGAGAAGTTTCCGATTCGGTATGGGAAGAAAAACTTCCCCGTGAAGAAAAACATCTTTGCGCAGCGATTTTCGGAAAAGATGTGGAAAAACTATTTTTTATGATGAAAGGTTCAGTCGAGGGATTAAACGACCTGAGAATAAAGAAAGTTTCATTCAAATCTCAATCTAAACCCGCTTGGGCGGATTTTGATTTGTGGCTGAATATTTTTTCCGAAGATAAAATTTTGGGCTCGATCGGTGCCTTAGGTGCAAAGGGTTTAAATGATATAGGAATTAAGAACAGCAATATAGTGCTGCTGGAACTTAATTTGTCCGAAATAGTTCCCTTGCCCTCAAGAGAGAGTGAATTCACTCCCCTTGAAATTTATCCGTTAGTGGAAAATGATCTTGCCATCGTTTGTGATGATTCCGTTTCATGGGAGGATATCAAAAATACCGTCGCTCCGCTTGTAAAGGATTTGATGTTTTTGGAGGAATACCGCAGTGAAAAACTGGGCGTGGGAAAAAAATCCATAGTTTTCAGATTTTGGATTGCGGGAGAGTCGGCAACTCTCACTCAAGAAGAGATAGAGAAGAAGAGAACCCAATTGTTAAACAAACTCTCGGGAAGGTTCGGAGCGGAGTTAAGGCAGTGATGTAAAAATAAGCGGATTTAAAAGCCCTATAAGAACAAAATAAACGGCTAAACTCAACAAATAAAACATTGAAGTTTAGCCGTTTTTTATTTTTCTAAAACACCCACTTAAGGATCAAGCCTCTTTCTATTCGGGCGTTATTTTATTTTTTTCATTCACTGAGGTTGCCGATGCCATTTGGAAAAGCGTACCTATGTTCCCCGAACTGTGAAGATATTTATCTATTGCAAACACAACCGCCATTGCAACCGCTCCGATTAAAAGATCCAAAGAGCCGGAAGCGGAAAGAAGCATTTTTTTCGCTATGGCATAGAGCGCAACTTCCAAAACGCTGCTGGGGGAGTGGTTTACGAGCATCATTGCAAGCTCTATCGCAATCACAAGGAGCAGCGCATGTGCCAATATTTGCTGAACCACGGAATATGAAGCGACCGCATCGCTCCTGACAACGCTCATAACCAGTTTTGCGATGTCAATAAAGCTGAGCACCACCATAACCAACATTGCAATTGCCATAATCGCTTCCAGGAATAATATAAAAACTTTAAGTCTGTTAGTGAGTCCCGTCATAAATTTTAATAATATCTGCACAAGCGTCCTCCCGCCAAATTTTAATCCTCAAGTTCTTTTCTATCAATTACCTTGTATAAGTTGGCCATCTCCAAAGCGCTCATAGCTGCGGAAAAACCTTTGTTTCCGCTTTTTGTTCCGGCACGCTCAATCGCCTGTTCTATGGAATCGGTTGTAAGCACTCCGAAAATCACGGGTGCGGGAGATGCCAAGGAAACTTGAGCCACTCCTTTTGAAACTTCCGCCGAAACATAATCAAAGTGAGGAGTCGCTCCTCGAATTACGGCTCCGAGTGCAATCACGGCTGAATATTTTCCGGAGAATGCCGCCTTTTTTGCCGCGCAGGGGATTTCAAATGCACCCGGCACACGGTAGATATCAATATCGCTATCCAAAACTTCATGTCTGAGGAGAGCGTCAATTGCTCCCTCTTCGAGCTTATTTGCGATAAACTCGTTAAATCTTGAGACCACGATTGCAAAACGCATTTCCTTTCCTGAATAAATTCCCTCGTAAATCATATCTTTCACTCCTTTTCTATAAGTTTCCGAGAATGTGGTTCATTCTTTCTTTTTTCGTCTGAAGATAGTGCTTATCTATGTCATTGGCGGGAATTTCGATGGAAACTCTTTCAATAATCTCCATTCCGAAACCCTCAAGCCCGTAAATCTTATCGGGATTATTGGTCATAAGCCTTAGGGATTTTGCACCCAAATCCGCCAAAATTTGTGCTCCTATTGAATATTCCCTCAAGTCCGGAGGAAATCCCAACGCAACATTGGCTTCAACCGTGTCCATTCCCTCGTCCTGAAGTTTATATGCCTTGAGTTTGTTTATAAGTCCTATTCCCCGTCCCTCTTGACGCATATAGAGGAGAATTCCTCTTCCCTCTTCATTTATTCTTTCCATAGCCTTTGCGAGCTGATCTCCGCAGTCACACCTCAGTGAACCGAAAGTATCTCCCGTGAGGCATTCCGAGTGTACACGGACGAGCAAATTCTTTCCGTCCCCGATTTCTCCCTTAACCAATGCCACATGATGTTCTCCCGTAAGTTTGTTTACATAGCCGTGTGCCGTGAAGACACCGTGTTTGGTGGGGAGTTTTGCTATCGCATCGCAGTAGACCAGAGACTCATTTCTGCGTTTATATCGCTGAAGATCTTTTATGGTTATAAAAGTGAGGTTCAACTCCTTTGACAACTCCAAAATTCCGGATTTTCTCATCATATGCCCGTCATCTTCCATAATCTCACAGCAAATTCCGACTTCTCTCAATCCGGCAAAGTGTAAAAGATCCACGGTAGCCTCCGTATGTCCGTTTCTCATAAGCACTCCGCCCTTTTTTGCAATCAGAGGAAACATATGCCCCGGTCTTCTGAAATCTTCAGGCTTGCTTTTTACATCCGCAATCCTGTTTGCCGTCAAAGCCCTCTCGAATGCACTTATTCCCGTTGTGGTTTCAATGTGATCCACGGAAACCGTAAAAGCCGTTTCGTGATTATCGGTATTTTTTGCGACCATAGGGTGAAAATTCAAACGCTTGGCTTCCGATTCGCTCATAGGCATACATATAAGCCCTTTGGCACGGGTCGCCATTAAATTTATTATTTCGGGAGTCGCAAACTCGGCTGCACATATCATATCTCCCTCATTTTCTCTGGTAGGGTCGTCGGTGCAGAGGATTATTTTTCCCCGTTTCAAATCCTCTATCGCCTGTTCCACCGTGTCAAATTCTTCCGCATAATCCTTTGTGTTCATAATTCTCTCCTTAAAATCCGTTTTCAAATAAAAACTCTTTGGTTAAACCGGGGGTAGTGACAATATTTGCAACATATTTTCCAAGCATATCCGTTTCGATATTTACGCTTGAGCCCACTTTTAAATCTCCCAATCCGCTATCCTTCAAAGTAGTCGGAATTAAGGATACTTCAAACGCTCCGTCAAGCAATTTCGACACGGTAAGGCTCACCCCGTCAACGGCAATCGAACCTTGAGAGATAATGTTTTTTATCAGCGATTTATCAACTTCAATCCTTATCACCGTATCATTTTGAGTTTTTTTTATCGCCCTTACAACTCCTATGCCGTCTATATGCCCCGACACGAAATGTCCTCCCAGTCTTTCGCCTACTGCAAGAGCTCTTTCAAGATTGACGAAGTCTCCGCTCTTAAGTTCGGAAAAGTTGGTCATATCGAGCGTTTGTTTCATACAGTCGGCGGTAAAACCGTTTCCCGTAAGACCGGATACGGTCAAACACACTCCGTTTGTCGATATGCTGTCCCCCAATTTTATATCTTCCAAAATTTTTTCAGCAGAAATCTCCAGAGAATAACCGCTTCCCGATCGGGTTATTTTTTTTACCGACCCTCTTTCTTCAACTATTCCCGTAAACATAAATATGTCTCCTCCCAATAGTTAGAAACTTTTTAAGCAACAAAAAAAGCCCGCAAAAGGGCATTCCAATTCTCCCATCCGGACTATACCGTCGGTTCGGGAATTGCACCCGATCAGCCGAAAGGCTCGCGGACTATACCGCCGGTCGAGGAATTGCACCCCGCCCTGAAATGCTGAGTACAGTATAACATCAGCAAAAAAAATAATCAAGCACAATATAAAGAATCACGACAAACGCACGAAAGGAAAAAAGTATCATCAAAACAAATCTATTCTGCAACTCAATATTAAAGATTATAAACACGCGTTGTGCTTTAAAAATCCTGATAAATTGACATACCCTAAATCATTCTCTATAATTTGGTTTGGTTGAAAGGAGGGATTTTATGAACTACGAGGGATTGATATTTCGTCCGCCGAGTGAAGCATACAGTTTAATTTTGCAAGTGGCGGTAGGGTGCGCACACAACAGCTGCACTTTTTGCAGAATGTATAAAGACGATTCGTTTCACATCAAGCCTATGTCGGAAATATTTCGAGATATAGAAGAAGTTTCAAGATACGCTTGGAAGAGAGTTTTTTTGGCGGACGGAGATGCATTGATTATTAAAACCGACGACCTTTTGGAAATCATAAGGAAGATAAAAAAGGAAATGCCCCGCATTGAGCGCATAGCTTCCTATGCCGCAGTGCAGGACATAGAGCAGAAGTCCGTTGAGGAACTCATTCTACTAAGAGAGACGGGACTTGAGATGCTCTATATAGGAGTGGAGAGCGGAGATGACGAGCTTTTGAAAAAAATCAGAAAGGGAGTAAATCACGACAGAACCAAAGCCGCCCTTATAAAGGCCAAAGAGGCGGGTTTTATCACGAGCGTAACTCTCATAAGCGGCTTGGGAGGAATTGAAAATTCCGAAAGGCACGCCTTGGAAAGTGCAAGAGTGATGAGCGGAACGAATACGGATTATATTTCATTTCTCACTCTCTATCTTGAAGAAGGCGCACCTATGTATGACGATTTGGTAAACGGAAGTTTCAAGCTTATGAATGCGAAGGAATGTCTTAATGAAATAGGGATATTTTTGGAGCATATAGACAGCGACGGAACGATTTTTCGGGCAAACCACGCTTCAAATTATCTCACCCTTAAGGGCACGCTCAACAGAGATAAAAAAAGAATGACCGACGAAATAAAAAAAGCTCTTAATCTCGGAAAGCTGCGCCCCGAGATTTTCAGAGCACTTTAAGAAAGGGCAAAAGAGCCCTTTTTTTATTTGCTGTGGACGAATTTGAGATATTTTTCCAAAATTATGACGAAGAGAAGGGTTGTGAGTGATGACTGTACAAAAAAAATTTGTCGATGATATCATTTTTTTTCGCACACTATTGACGTCTGTTTATAGTGTGGTAAAATATAAAAAGAAAAAAGTGTGGAGGTTTTGTTTATGATAGACATTAAGTGCGTGAGAGAAAATCCTGAGAGAGTAAGGGAGAATTTGAAAAAGAAGTTTCAGGATGAGAAACTTCCCTTGGTTGATAAGGTGCGAGATTTGGACGAAAAATATCGAGAAGCTCTCGCTAAAGAGCAGGAAATCCGAATGAACCGCAATAAATACTCCAAAGAGATAGGAAATCTTATGAGCCAAGGAAAAAAGGACGAGGCTGAGAAGTTAAAAAGCAAAATAGCCTTTGATGATGAGGAGCTTTTGAAGCTTTCCGAAGAAACCAAAGAACTTTTTTCCAAGATAACCGAGATAATGATGAGGCTTCCGAATTTTATTGACGAAAGTGTGCCGATAGGTAAAGATGACTCCGAGAATGTGGAGCTTGAAAGGTTCGGCACTCCCAAGGAAAGGTCGTATGAAATCCCCTATCATGTGGATATAATGGAAAAGCTTGACGGGATAGATATCGACTCTGCAAGGAAAGTTTCGGGATCGGGGTTTTATTATCTAAAAGGTGATGTGGCAAGGCTTCATTCCGCAATTCTTTCTTATGCCAGAGATTTTATGATTGACAGGGGTTTTACTTATTATGTTCCTCCTTTTATGATTCACGCAAACGTGGTGGAGGGCGTGATGAGTTTTGAAGAGATGGACGCCATGATGTATAAGATTGAGGGCGAAGACCTTTATCTGATAGGCACCAGTGAACACTCGATGATCGGGAAGTTTATAGACAGGATAATAGACGAGAGTGAACTTCCTTTGGCTCTTACGAGTTATTCTCCCTGCTTTAGGAAAGAGCGGGGGGCGCACGGCATTGAGGAGAGGGGAGTTTATCGTATTCATCAGTTTGAAAAACAGGAAATGGTGGTTATTTGCAAGCCTGAGGACAGTATGATGTGGTATGAGAAGCTTTGGAAGAATACTGTGGACTTTTTCCAATCGCTTGAAATTCCCGTAAGAACTCTCGAATGCTGCTCGGGAGATTTGGCTGATTTGAAAGTGAAGAGCGTGGACGTTGAAGCTTGGAGTCCCAGACAGAAAAAATATTTTGAGGTGGGAAGCTGCTCAAACTTGGGTGATGCTCAATCCCGCAGATTGAAAATCAGAGTTTCCGCAGAAAGCGGCAAGTATCTCGCTCACACCTTGAATAATACGGTGGTCGCACCGCCCAGAATGCTTATAGCGTTTTTGGAAAATCATCTTAATGAGGACGGCTCGGTTTATCTTCCCGAACCGATTAGAGTTTATATGGGCGGAAAAGATAAGATTATGCCTAAGGAGGTTATTTTATGAAAGTAAGTATTGTTATAGGAAGCCTTTCCGACAGAGATATATTGGACAGAATTACGGATACGCTTCAGAAGTTTGAAATTCCTTATGAATGCCGAGTGCTTTCGGCTCACAGATCTCCCATGGCGGTCAAGGAGTTTGCGGAGGAAGCGTCAGCCGGCGGAGTGGAAGTGATAATTGCCGTGGCGGGGAAATCCGCACATCTTGCAGGGATAATCGCCTCTATGACGACCGTTCCCGTAATAGGTGTGCCTGCAAAGAGTTCATTTATGGACGGGCTGGACTCTCTCCTTTCAATCGTTCAGATGCCCGGCGGAATACCCGTTGCGACGGTCGGGGTCGATGCGGGAGAAAATGCGGCAATACTCGCAGCTCAAATACTTGCGCTGAAGTATCCCAAGATTGGAAAGACGCTCTCAAATCATAAGCTCGGAATGATAGAAGATGTGCAGGTTCAAAACTCCAAACTTAACCACTAGGGGGCATCGCAGTGAAAGAGACATATGCGTCTTCGGGAGTGAACAAGGAAGCGGGATATGAGGAAGTAAGGCTCATAAAAAAATTTATAGGAAAAACTTACACCGAGGGAGTGATTTCGGAGCTTGGAGGTTTTTCGGGTCTTTTTCGCCTTGACACGGAGAAATTTCCCGATCCGGTTTTGGTGTCGGGAACGGACGGAGTGGGAACCAAGTTAAAGCTTGCGATTATGTCCGATGTTTTGGGTACGGTGGGCGAGGACTTGGTTGCAATGAGCGTGAATGACATTCTTTGTCAGGGAGCTACACCTCTTTTCTTCTTGGATTATATCGCTTCAGGCAAACTTGAGCCTGAGAGAATGGCAAAGATTGTCGAGGGAGTTGCCAACGGTTGCATTAAGGCAAAGACGGCTTTGATCGGGGGAGAAACCGCCGAGATGCCCGGGTTTTATTCCGATAAGGATTTTGATATGGCGGGCTTTGCGGTAGGTGTTACAAATCGTTCGGATATAATAAACGGTTCTTCGGTTAGGGAGGGAGATTTAATTATAGGACTTCCCTCAAGCGGAGTTCATTCAAACGGTTTTTCACTGATAAGGAAGTTGATATTTGAAATAGAGGGGCTTTCCTTTGACTCAAAAGTCGAGGGATTGGATAAATCAATCGGAGAAACTCTTCTGACTCCCACAAAGATTTATGTTAATGCGGTGCTTTCTCTCCTTAATAAAGTAAAAATTCACGGAATGTGCCACATTACCGGCGGAGGATTTTATGAAAACATTCCAAGAGCAATACCCGACGGACTCTGTGCTGATATAGATGTGGAAAGTTTCCCCCGTCCGAAAATTTTCGAGGTGCTTAAAAAAATTGGAGAGCTTGAGGAAAGGGAGATGTTCGGCACGTTCAATATGGGAATAGGATTTATCCTAATCATATCGCCGGAGGATTTGAAAAGACTTTCCGAGCTTTTGGACGAGGCAAAAGAGCCTTATTTCGTGATAGGGAAAATCAAGTCGGGAAAAGAAAAGGTCGTGCTCGGGTGAGGTTTGCCGTTTTAATCTCCGGAAGCGGAACAAATTTACAGACACTCATAGATAAAGTTTCTTCAAAAGAATTAAACGGAGAGATTTCCACGGTGTTTTCAAACAGAAAGTCCGCATTCGGATTGGAGAGGGCAAAAAAAGCCGGAATACCCACGGAGTATCTTTCTCGGGCAAACTTCAAGAGCAATGAAGAATATGATTTGGAGCTTTTGAAAATCCTTAGAAACTGTGAAACCGACTTTATTGTGCTTGCAGGATATCTGAGAATTTTAACTCCCGTGATAATAAATGAATATAGAAACCGAATAATCAATATTCACCCCTCCCTTATTCCGAGTTTTTGCGGAGAGGGGTTTTACGGTATGTATGTGCACGAAGCTGCAATTAAAAGAGGGGTCAAACTTTCAGGAGCGACGGTACATTTTGTGAATGAAGAAACGGACGGCGGAGCGATTATATTACAGGAAGCCGTTTCGGTTGAACCTTTCGATACGGCTGAAAGCTTGCAAAAAAAAGTGCTCAAGGTGGAGCATAGGCTTTTGCCCTTGGCGGTAGGGTATTTTTTGGACGGAAAAATATTGATTGACGGCGATAAAGTTTCGATTAGGAAGTGATGATATGCGTGCGTTGATAAGTTGTTATGACAAGACGGGAATTGAAGATTTTTGCAGAGAATTATCACTTCTCGGCTGGGATTTAATCTCGACCGGAGGCACTTATGATGTACTAAAAAAGGTCGGCATTTCGGTAACAGAGGTTTCCGATTTGACGGGGTTTCCCGAAATGCTTGACGGCAGAGTTAAGACTCTTCACCCGAAAATTCACGGAGGGATTTTATACCGCAGAGATTCGGAAGATGACAAACAAGCCGTGAAAGCTCACGGCATAGAACCGATAGATATGATTGTGAACAATCTCTATCCCTTTGAGGATACTTGGAATCAAGGTGCGTCTCACTCCGAGATAATAGAAAAAATTGATATAGGCGGACCCTCGATGTTAAGAGCCGCCGCAAAAAATTATAGATTTGTGTCGGTGGTCATAGACGTTTCGGATTATCCTCTGATTTTATCCGAGCTTAAAGAGAACGGAAGGGTTTCCGAAAAGACAAATCGCTATTTGGCAAGAAAAGTCTTTAACTTTACGGCTTATTATGACGCCGTGATTTCGGATTATTTCAACCAAATCGAGGGAGTGGATTATCCCGACTTTTATGCCGTGGGATTGAAGAATCGGACGGAATTGAGATATGGGGAAAATCCCCACCAGAGTGCCGCTTTTTACAGTACGCCCAAGGACACAAAAGGCACTCTTTCAAGTGCGGTGAAGCTTAACGGTAAACCTCTTTCTTTTAATAATATAAATGATGCAAACGGTGCGTTGGAGGCGTTAAAAAGCTTTGATGAACCCTGCTGCGTGGCGGTAAAACACTCAAATCCCTGTGGAATAGCCATAGCAAACGAGCTTTATGAAGCGTACAGGGGAGCATATGATTGCGACTCCGTGTCGATTTTCGGGGGGATTATCGCCTTTAACCGTGAAGTGGACGAAAGAACGGCGAATGAATTCAAGGAAGTATTTTTGGAAGTGGTGATTGCGCCGTCCTTTTCTGAGGGAGCATTGGAAATCCTAAGGACGAAGAAAAATTTAAGACTCCTTGCAATAGAGAGCATAGGCGAAGATAAATACCGCTCAAAGGATATGAAAAAGGTGCTCGGAGGAATGTTGATACAGGATAGAGATGTCGAGCTTTACACAAAGGAGCTTAGAGTTGTAACCAAGAGAGCTCCAAGTGAAAGAGAGCTTTCGGACTTGAAGTTTGCGTGGAAGTGTGCAAAGGCGGTTAAGTCGAACGGAGTCGTTATAGCGAAGGAAAATGCGACCATAGGAATAGGTTTGGGTGAAGTGAACAGAGTTTGGGCGGTGAGAGAGGCTATCGAGCGGGCGGGAGAAAAAGTCAAAGGCTCGGTGATTGCGAGCGACGCTTTTTTTCCGTTCAAGGACTCCTTGGAAGCTTTGGCGAGTGCGGGAGTTTCCGCCGTAATTCAGCCGGGAGGTTCTGTAAGAGATGAAGAGTCGATAAGAGTGGCGGACGATAACGGTATAGCTATGATTTTCACCGACACAAGACATTTCAGACACTAGGAGAAGAAAATGAAGATTTTGCTGATAGGTTCGGGAGGAAGAGAATCCGCACTAGCTTGGAAACTTTCAAAATCCCCTCTTGTCGAAAAAATATATATAGCTCCTTCGATAGGGCATTGTTATCCCAAGTGTGAAAATTTAGAAATCAATGAAAATGATTTTTCCGCACTTTTGAATTTTGCAAAGGATAGAGAAATAGACCTCACCGTTGTGGGACCGGAAGTTCCGCTTTCGGGGGGAATAACGGATATCTTTGAGGGCGAGGGGTTAAAAGTTTTCGGTCCTCGAAAGAGAGAGGCGAGCCTTGAGGGAAGCAAAAAATTTGCAAAGGAATTTATGTTGAAGTACAAAATCCCGACAGCTAAATATGAGGTTTATAAATCATCTGAAGAAGCAATGAAAGGAATGAAGTTCGGATTTCCCGTCGTGGTCAAAGCGGACGGGCTTTGTGCCGGAAAAGGGGTTTTGATTTGCAACTCGGAGGCGGAAGCCAACGAGGCGGTAAGGAAAGTTTTGGACGAAAAGATTTTTAAGGAAGCCGGAGCCGAGATTGTAGTCGAGGAATTTCTTGACGGTGAGGAGGTTTCGCTGCTTTGCTTTGTGAGCCATAATAAGATTTTTCCGATGGAGAGTGCCAGAGATTTCAAAAGGATAGGGGAGGGTGATACGGGATTGAATACGGGCGGAGTGGCTTGTATGTCGCCCGCTCCGATTTTTACTCCCGAACTCCTTGAGAAGATTAAATCCGAAGTGATTGAACCGATTGAAAGGGGATTTGCAAAAGAAAAAATGGATTTTACGGGTGTTCTTTTCATAGGTTTTATGATTTGCGGCGGTGAGCCGAAAGTTTTGGAGTTTAACGCACGCTTTGGAGATCCCGAAACGGAAGTTGTCCTGCCGAGGCTTGAGTCTGATTTATGTGAGCTGCTTATGAAATCCATAGACGGTTCTCTTGGGGAAAAGGATTTTAAGTGGAGCGAAGAAAAAACTCTTGCAATAATCTGCACAAGCAGCGGTTATCCCTCGGAGTATAAAAAGGGCTTTAAGATTTCGGGGCTTGACTTGCTACCTAAGGGCATAGAGGTATTTCATAACGGCACTGTAAAAAAAGACGGAGATTATTATACAAACGGAGGCAGAGTGCTTACGGTGTGGACTTCGGGGGAAACTCACAAAGAGTGTGCAAAGAAGATTTACAACTCGATTGAAAAAATTTCTTTTGAAGGAATACAATACAGGAAAGATATAAAAAACTACACATAAGGAGATGATATATGTGAAAACCGATGTGCAGATTGCACAGGAAGCAAAGATGAAAGATATTACGGAAGTGGCAGAAAGAATCGGTTTGAGCGGTGAAAACTTAATTGCTTACGGAAAACATAAGGCGAAGATTTCGGTGAACGATTTGAAAGACTTGAAATCAAAACCGGACGGAAAGTTGGTTTTGGTCACGGCAATTAACCCCACTCCGGCAGGCGAGGGAAAGACGACGGTGAATATCGGATTGAGTATGGCGCTGAATAAAATCGGAAAGAAAGCGGTTTCCGCTTTGAGAGAACCCTCACTCGGACCCGTATTCGGAGTAAAGGGGGGAGCTGCGGGGGGAGGATATTCTCAGGTAGTTCCCATGGAGGATATCAATCTTCATTTTACCGGAGATTTTCACGCAATCACTTCCGCACACAACCTGATTGCAGCACTTATTGATAACCACATTCATCAGGGAAATGCTCTTCAAATTGACCAAAGGCGAATTGTCTGGAAGCGTGTGCTTGATATGAACGACAGGGCATTGAGAGAAGTGGTCGTGGGGCTTGGAGGAAAACCCAACGGCTTTCCGAGAGAAGACGGATTTGATATAACCGTCGCTTCCGAAATAATGGCTGTCTTTTGTCTGGCAAGTGATTTGCAGGACTTTAAGGAAAGAGTTTCAAGAATGGTTGTCGCCTATAATTTGAAAGGCGAGGCAGTGTATGTAAAGGATTTGAATGCGGAGGGAGCGGTAACTCTCCTTATGAAAGACGCTCTTAACCCCAACATCGTCCAAACTTTGGAGAACACTCCGGCGTTAATTCACGGCGGACCTTTTGCGAACATCGCACACGGCTGCAATTCCCTGATTGCCACAAAACTTGCACTTAAACTTGCGGACTATACCGTAACCGAGGCGGGGTTCGGAGCGGATTTGGGAGCGGAAAAATTTTTTGACATAAAATGCCGTTTCGGCGGTCTTAATCCCGATTGTGCGGTGATTGTGGCAACAATAAGAGCTATGAAATATCACGGAGGAGTGGCGAAAGATGAGCTGAACGGCGAAAATTTGGACGCCGTTTCAAAAGGTTTCGTCAACCTCGAAAAACATATTGAAAACATTAAAAAATTCGGAGTACCTTTAGTGGTCGCAATAAATAAATTCCCCACCGATACGGACGCAGAGATAAAACTTCTTATGGAGCGAATTGAAAAGATGGGAGCTAAAGGAGTGCTTTGCGAAGTTTGGGCAAAGGGGGGCGAGGGAGCTGAGGATTTGGCGAGAGAAGTTGTCAGCATAACGGAGAATCAAAAGTCGGACTTCAGACCGCTCTATGATGAAAATGCTTCCATAAAGGAGAAAATTGAAACCGTTGCAGTCGAGATATATGGAGCTAAGGGAGTGGAATTCACCTCTTCGGCAAAAAAACAGATGAAAGAACTTGAGAGCTACGGATTTGATAAAAAACCGATATGTATGGCAAAGACTCAGTATTCTTTGGCGGACGACCCGAAGCTCTTGGGAAGACCGAAAGATTTTTCGATTACGGTTCGTGAATTGAGGATATCTAACGGTGCGGGATTTATCGTCGCATTGACCGGCGATGTGATGACAATGCCGGGACTTCCGAGAGTTCCTGCTGCCAATAAAATGGATATAAAAGAAAACGGAGAAATCTTAGGATTATTTTAGAGGAGGAAAGGAAAGATGGCATATGAATCAAGAATCCAATCAGACAGATTGGACTCGCTTTTTGAAGCAATAGCATTGCTGGAAAATACCGAGGAGTATTACAGATTTTTTGAGGATATCTGCACCGTCAAGGAAATGCAAAGTATCGCTCAAAGATTGGAAGTGGCAAAACTTCTCAAACAAAACCACACCTATAATGAAATTGAGCAAAAGACCGGTGCAAGCACGGCTACAATCAGCCGTATCAACCGAAGTTTGACCTACGGGGCGGGAGGTTATGATTTAATTTTGAGCCGACTGGGCTATGGAGATATTAAGAGGTAGCTATGACAAGTAGGGAAGTGAGTGTCTATGAACTGAAAGAGGGAGATGTTCTGGGCAAGGATATTGATGATTTATCCACGGGAAACATTCTGGTAGGAAAGGGGACAAAACTCACTGAAGAATTGATATATCGAATAGAAAACAGCGGTGTGTCTAAAGTATTTGTGGAAGATCCCAAGCTTGTGAGCCGCGTAAACTCACAGATGTCGGAAGGTTATGAAAAGATAGAAACAAAAATTAAAGATGTTTTTGAGGATGTGGCAAGCGGTAAAGATGTTGATTTAAGAGGAGATGAGAATGCTTTTAACGCATTGATTGAGGGGGTGTGCAAAGAAGGAGATATTGTGGATCAGCTTATGCTTTTGCGCTCCTCCGATGACTACACCTATGTCCATTCAATGAGTGTCGGAATCTTAGCTCCGAAACTCGGAATGTGGCTCGGATATTCGGAGGAGGATTTGTATAGGCTTTCAGTTGCGGGAGTTTATCACGACATAGGAATGATGTTGATGCCCAAAGAAATTGTCAACAAGAAAGGTCCGCTTACCGATGAGGAATTTGAGATTATTAAAAAACACTCACAGTATTCCTACGACATCGTAAAAAAATATTCCGACTTCGATGAAGATATTGCTCAAGCCGTTCTTTTGCACCACGAAAAAATGGACGGCTCGGGATATCCCAAAGGGATTTCGGGAGAAAAAATTCCGAAGCTTGCAAGAGTAGTTGCGATCTGTGATATTTACAGCGCCTTGACCACCAATCGGGTTTATAGAAAAAAAGACTCGCCTTTTGTTGCGTCGGGACACTTAAAGAGGGAAAGTTTCAGTAAACTCGATCCTCATATGGTAAGAGTGTTCGTTGATAATATCGCCCAATTCTATATAGGAAATAGAGTTTTGTTAAGTGACGGAAGAGAGGGAGTGATCGTTGCGATTGATCCCGTGCAAAAAGATTTTCCGCTTATAAAGGTGGGAACTGAGTTCGTGGATATCCGAAAAGATAATCTTAAAATAACGGACGTAAGCTTGTGAGGATTCATAAAACTTCGAAAGAATACTTTCGGAGTTTTTTTTGTAAGATTAAAACACTATAAAAACATGATAGTGCCGTGTGGAATCAAATGAAGTTTACATTTGATAGGAACGATGTGCTAAGTTAATCAACCACATAATCAGAGGCAAGTTGGAATATATTAGACTATTACAATTTTATTACAATTCAAGAAATATCTATTTATTTTTGAAAAACTTCCGATTTAATTTGTACCATGCGACAATTAGGGTCGCAAATTTTAATCAAGGAGGTAACCGGAAAAATTACTTAAGGAGATGTGCCATAATCGGATATCAGATTATGGGCTGAGCTTTATGATTATGAGTAAAGCTTAAGAAAATCTCTAAACCGACCTTATATTAAGGGACAGTGCCGACACCTCAAAAAAAGC
>CAUVKI010000034.1:0-22972 GCA_963552605.1 uncultured Tissierellia bacterium | reverse complement strand
TAGTTTAGCATATTTATATTTGATATTCAATAAATTTATAGAATTTTAGTATAAAGCGAACTATAGCCAACTTGAAAAGATTTCCGAAAAAGTTGAGAAGGCAATTGAAAATTCTGGTGATATTTCTAAGATCGATTATGATCGTCAATGTACTAATTTGGGAGAGTTGATTTTGAAAATAAAGTCATAAATAGATCCACAAAAAAAACAGCCCCGTTCGGCTGTTTTTTATTTCATTGTTCTCGACTATAAATCAATTCCGACAAAAAAGAGAGTGCCGAAAACAGCACTCTCTTTTTGTTAATGAACTCTGAATATCATCTTTTGTGCAGGGAAAAGCGTTTTGCCGTTTGTCGTATGCACGGTGTTGCTTATATAAATATAATACTTTCCTCCCGGCTGATAAAATCCTCCCCTAAGTCTTAGGGTTACGACATCTCCCTCTAAATTCAATTCGGGGATTACAAAAGGAGCTCTTTGGATAATTCCGTCCGCTCCCTTTGACTGAGCGTCATAAACATAAATTCCAGAAAGGGAGTATTCCGAAATCGGCTGATTGAATCTTATCTTCCATTCATAATCATAAGGCACGATATTCTTATTGGGAATGAAAGGTGCGGCATTGATAATATCATTGGGCAAAGGATTTTCATAACTCTCACCCTTTAGCAACGCCTCAAGCTGAGCTATTTTTTCGGAAATATCCTCCACCACGGTTTTTCCGCACACATTTGAATGAAGACGGTTGACCTCGGATTGAACTGCATCTTTAAGCTTCCAAAATTCCTCATCGCAAAGTTTTGCCAACTCAAGCCACCTGTTGAAGTATTCATTTCTATGCTCGGGATCAAGCTCTTTTGCTCTCATAACGGACGGATCGCTGCTTAGAGGATTTTTCATATTGAGTATCTCCGAATGTTTCAGTAAGAAAGCTTCCGCCTCAATCTTTAAGATTTCCCCAATCTTCGTTTTAATATCCTCCAGTTTCGACCTGTCTAAAGCTGCTCTGTCCTTTTCCGCTATCTGGTCATCAAACAGTCCTTTTTCAATGGGAGTTAATTCATTAAGAGCGTTTAATACTTCTCCGTAGTCCTCGACACTAACCTCCGTTGAATTAAGAAGACGTGCATATTTCTGCTCGAACTGTATAAGTCTTTGAGCCGCCAAATTCTTCATTCTATCAATTAAAGGTAAAATTTTATTTTCAAGATTTTCCTTAAGTCTTCTTGCGTCTTCGTTGGAAACTCCGGGAATTTCTTTATAAAGCTTTGCCAAATTCTGAAGTTTTTTAATGTTTTCAGGATCTTCAAAGGAAGTGCCGGGACTTAAAAGATTTGAATCTTCCAAAGCCTTCTCCACCTTCAAAATCGGTATTATCTCATCATTCAAAGCCTTGTGAAGCTGTTTTAATTCATTTAGAGTATCGGCAATTCTCCTTTTAAGCTCTTTTATATACGGAGTATTAGGAACTCCTGCAATTTCCTCCTCCGACTCGGCTCTCTTTTCAAGTTTTTCAAAATCTCTATGCTTTTGCTCGGCTTGAGGCAAAGACTCTATACCGGTAAGAGATTTCTCAAAATCGGCAGCACCCGTATATGCAGCTTTTTCCGCCTCTATATCAAGTTCCACACTGTTTTTGATCGCATTGAGATTTACCTCTTTGATTATAGTATTCATAGCAGAAGTTCCGTTAGGTTTCGTGTAAGTTGCACCGGGATTTTCAAGCTTACCTTTAACTCCGTCGGACAAAGCCTTAAACTCATCAAGAGCCTTGGTTATGGCATCAAAATTATCTTTTTTGTTTCCATCTCTCATCTTTGCATCGCCGGGAGTACTCAAAAATTCCAAAATATCCTTGTGCTTCTCTGCAAAGGCGTTTGCCTTATCCTGATCACTGAGGTTCGCCTCAAGTTCATTGATTTTCTCAAGCAAAGCTTTAAGCTTATTCAAATAACCCTCAAATAATAGAGTTTTAGGAGTTCCCGCAATCGGATACACGCTCTCAAAGAGCATCGCAAACCTTTTTGCATCGCCTATCAAAGTTCTTAGCGTCTCAATCTTTGCCTTAATCTCGTCTTTATTGCCGGAGTTCACATCGTTCGGCTCTAAATCAACAATTGATGTAAACGGCGCATCACTTAACTTCACATCTTTTATCTTGGCTTCATAAATGTCATCAAGCTTTTCGCAATTTTCTTTAAAATGATGGCTGTTAAGTATAGGAGCGGTCTTAACCAAATTTTTTGCCTTATCGCTAAGCTTTGCAAAATCATTTAACGCCGTCTTTAATTCCGCTTCATCTTCCGCCGCAACAGTGGCAGTCTCTTTTTTTATCACGGGGTGATTTGCAACGAAGTCAAGTGCCTCAAGCGTTGAGAGTGCTTCGACAAGTCCGTCGATTTTAGCTTTTTCCGCAGCCAAATTATCTTTTATTTTCAAAGTGCCGTTTCCCGTAAGTGAGTTATAGGCGTTTTCAAGCGCAACTATTCTTCCCTTATCCTCAGGGAAGATATCACTCGGCTCCAATTCAAGAAGTCTTGCGTTCTCTATCTTAAATCTCCAAGCGTCATTTTTTCTTTCATTAAGAGTTTTGAGCAATTCTTCCATTTTCTTGACGGCAGCTTTCATAACTGTTGTTTCCTTTCCTGAAAGGGAAACATCGGTTTTATATTTTTGCAGTCTTTCTTCTATATTTGAGCGACTGGTTTCCTCAACGGTATCGGGATTAAGCCCTAAAACAGATTGTGTGTTGGGGTTTGCAAGAAAGTTTTTTGCGGTCAAAATCCCCTTGGCTTTTGCCAAAAGCTTATTAAGTCCTATATTTTCTTCCGTCAAAAAGGATTTCGCCTCAAAGGAAAGCCCGTTGTATAGTCCCAGTATTCCATTTATCTTACTGGGATTTTCCTTGTCGGCTTCGCTCATTTGAGAATACAAATCGCTTACGGTTTTTGCCTCTCTCTTAAAGCCTTCTATTCTATTCTCATCATAAATAACCTGCAAAGAATCTTGATACCATTTATCAACCTGTCTTTTTCTTGCCTGCACCGTAGGATTATTTACAATTCTGTAATCCATCTTTGCATAGCTCACACTAAGCTGTTTGAAAAGATCTTCAAGGTTGTTTATTTTGTTTCCCCTTGGAGATATGGTCGGGGGAGTTGTATTCTCATCAATATTTTGTGCATCAGGATATTCAACATCTTTTTCGGCAAGCACATTGTCGGGATTACCCGATGTTAAGTTGAAAAGTTTTTGAAAATCCTCTTTTCTCGGATCAAATTGAGAGTGATTGCCGGCATTTGCGGGATTTAAAAGATATCTTGTTTCCCTCTCTATATAATCCTTCAATGCGATATTGGTTGTGGTGGGAGGATTGTTCGCATAGTTTTTCCAAGGAACAAGAGTGTCGCTGAAAAAACGGTTGACCGTATTTACATAATTCCCCATGGTGTTGCTTCCTATAAGTCTTTGAAGTTCTTCATTTGCCTCTATAAGACTTCTGATTGTAGGGTCATTAGCTTTGAAATAATCCTCAAGAATTGATTTTTTAACCTTTTCAATATTCGTGAGAGAACTGTCCTCGGTGTAGTCATCGGTTTTATATCCTAAAGCGGAGAGCATATCCTGAAGCGCCGCTTTTTCATAGGGCAAGGGATCTTCATAACTCGAGGCTATGGGATTATCAACGAAAACTCCAACATCAATCAATATCTTCAAAAGCACCTTAAACTTGGAGTCCTGAGAATAGGTTTTTAGGAACTTAAAGACTTCATTGTTTCTGTTTGTGAACTTATAGCCGTCATAATAGACATCGTCCAAATAGGAACGCCTCTCATCATAAAGCCGTTTTGCAGCCCTCATATCCGGTGTGCCTTTCGCTATGGTCGAGAGTCGATTATATCCCTGTTCAAATTCATACATAGGCTCAATATAATCTGCCTTAAGCGTTGCCATCGTTATGGGAAAAGAGCTGTGCTCTCTTATACTCTTGATTTGTTTGGTACCTATACTCAATGTTGTTCCCGAAAGAGAAATCTCATTTAAAGCCACCTGATCGTAGTAATCTTCCATACTTTTGATAAGCTTTGAATAGTTGCTTACCTTTCTGCGCTGCTCCTTTGAAAGATTAAGATATGCAGTGCGAGCCTCATTTATCTTGGTCTTCTCGGCCATATAATTGCTCGAACTGATAGACCCGATCTGGTCTATTTTATTGACCACCTCTTCATACGGCTCCGGTGCCGCCTTCAACTCAGGTGCAAATTGAATAATCATAAACACCGCCAAAAGCACGCTGATAATTTTCTTCATAAAAAATCCCTCCTAATTATTTTCAACTCTTGAATAATTATCGACTTTAACTGCGCAAAAATTAGTGTTTCAAATAGAATAGGGGAATTTCTTCCCCATTCATATTCAAAAAAAGCGTTATGGTATACGACTCATCAAATTTCGCTCCGACTTCTTCCATGGCTTCAAAAGTAATAACTCCGGTTTTGTCTATCACGACTTCCGTTTTCTTTTCCCCTTGAGTTAATATCGCTTTGAGAGAGCCGAGCTGAACATTCTCACCCGAATCCGTAAGCAGAACCAATATATTTTCCGATGAATCATAATTAGGAGTTGCTTCCTTTGCTCCTTTCACGGAAAATGAAATCGCATACAGATACTTTCTCAGAGGCACTCCCTTTTTTGGAAATGCCGATAGGGTGATTTCCTCAACACCTTCCAAATTGTCGCCAAGCTCTTTTGTAAAAATTTCCACCACCGAGCGTGCGTTGTCATATTTAACGGAGAAGTTCAGCACATTCGCCAAATCTCTAAGTTTCAGATAGTTGTTTCCGTCAATGGAGTAAATCGAAACTTTCAGAGGTTCTTCGTCTTTAAATATAACCTGCGGACTTTCCAGAGCTTTTTTTGTTCCCTTTACAAGAGGTTTTAAATCCCCCTCGCTTCCCTCGTATTTTCCGCCAAAGATTATCTTCACGGCTTCACGCTCCTTATCATAGGAAACATCAAATCTTGAGCTTGTGTTTTTCAACGCCGCCGCAAGATCTCTTATCTTAAAATAATTATTGCCGTTGATAAGATATCCCGCAATATGCACAGCCTTACCGTTAAGCTCCACCGACTGCAAAGAAACCAAGGCGTCCGCACTTGCCCTGACATATGAAGGCAGGAATAAAAAAAACAAAACGATAATAAACTTTCTCATAAGCACCTCTCCGTTCTCTAAAAAAATAAAAATGCGGCGTAAATACTTTCAAAAAGTATCCGCCGCAATTCTACCACAAATTTTTAAAATCCAAATTTTTCTTTTCTTCTTTTAACCAGAAAAGTTGCAACTTGCGCACCGTTTGAACCTCTTCCGAAACCCTGCTCCATTCCGTGTTTGATTGCAAGCTCGTTTGAAACTTGTGTGCCTCCCGCACAAATTATAACCTTATCTCTAATTCCCTTTTCTATGCACACATCATTTAGCTTTTGCATATTCTTATAGTGAATGTCGTCGTGGCTTATGATTGTAGATGCCAAAATCACATCAGCTTTCATCTCTATCGCCGCGTCCGCAAGTTTCTCAACAGGTATTGATGTTCCCAAAATGTGGCATTCTATTCCGTAGCGTTCTATTCCGCCGTGCTTGATATCAATAATTTCTCTTAATCCGACCGAATGCTCATCGTCTCCGACTGTTGCCGCCACAACTCTCATAGGGTGAGCTTCAATCGCCGCTCTTAAATCGTCAAAGCTCATCTCGTCAGGTTCGGGAGGGATTACCAAATCGCTCACCTTTATGTCTTCGCCGAACACTCCCTTTATTTCAATTCTGGTACCTTCAGCCGCCTGTAAAATTTCCTTATGAATGCAGACGACATCTTTAAGCCCCATTTTTTCTCCGATGGAAATTCCCGCAGCCTCCGCAGTGCGGATATCCGCAGGAAGAAACATAGTAATTTGAACCACTCCGTCTCCCGCCCACTCCATTTCGGGACGAACAACTTCAGTGCCTCTGAATTTTTCCGTATCTTTCATTCTCACATTTACATTGTCAATATCGTCCAATTCGTCAATGTAAACAATCTTTGAGCGATCCTCAAAGGTGCATCCCCCGATAAGCTTTGAGGGATTATCTTCGGCGGAGGGATCATATTGAGCGACATTGTTGTTTCCGAAATGTGCGGTGACCGGTGCAAGGTAATCGGGATCTCTCTCATAAATCGCTCCGACTCCCA
The DNA here is from genome assembly GCA_963552605.1 of uncultured Tissierellia bacterium. GTDB lineage: Bacteria > Bacillota > Clostridia > Tissierellales > Peptoniphilaceae > CAUVKI01. The sequence continues at coordinate 16,739 of CAUVKI010000034.1, read as the reverse complement.
CCCCCGCATCAATTTTTCTTATTATGCCGTCATTATTTCTTTCGGGATATTCACCGGAGTCCACAAAAAATCCTTCCTCAACCGCTTTGAAATATCCTCCGGCTTCCAATATCTCCTCCATAAACAACACCGCTCTTTCCTTAAGCTCTCTTACTTTTGAATACAATTCCCCCTCGTTTCTTCTCAGGGAAACCATATCTTTAAGTCCGTCCATACCGTTGAAGGCTTGACGGGCGGTGTCGATTGCGTCCATATTATATATATGCCAAGGAACGTTTCTTCCCTCGTCGGGTGTGATAGTTGATTGAATGTCTGCACTTGTAAGCTCGGAAATAAGCAAATTCAAAACATGAGTTACGGTGGCTTCTCTTGTGGAGGACTCCATATACTTGGTATTTTGTTGCGCTCTCATTCTGTATTCCGAGAAAAATTCTCTAAGAGCAACCGCATAGGGCAAATCCAAACGCATACAGGGAGCGGGCGGAGCGGTGGGAGGTACTGTTGAAAGGCATATATTTTCCTTTTTCATACCGACCTTAACCGAGTAAATCGAGTTTAGGGCATGCTGCACCATAAGTTCCGGCATAACTTTCCACGCTTCTCTTGCTGTTGCATTGGCATTGTGCGCACCGTCAATTTGCGCAATATCCGCCCAAGTCATAATTTTTTTTGCCTCGGCGGCGTCAACGAAAGATCTCACCATATTGATGTTTCTGTAAAGTACATTATATTGAGGGTCCTGGTGAGCTCCGTTTACTCCATCTTCAGCAAACATAACGGCAATATCGGGTCCCGCAACTCCCGAAATATAGGAGTGGTAGTTAATAGGTCTTCCCACTTCATCTTCTATCAGGTCAATCGCTTTTCTCTGTGCTCTTACCTGTTTGCGTGTCACGGGAATCCCTCCGATCCCTTGAGGAGTTCCCTCAATCAGTCCGTCAAAATGACTTTGCCCTGCGGTACGAATTACCATCAAGTGATCCGCCCCTCTCCACGCCGCCATTCTCATTCTTCTGATGTCATCCTCGAAACGCCCCGACGCAATCTCCGTCGTGATTATAGGGAGCGGCTGAGGGTCCATATTGTCAAAATATTTTGCCGAGGGGAGTGCCTGAGACTGCTTCAAATTTTTTGAAGTCTCATGATATTCAAACTTATAAATTTCCTGAGGTATGACCGGCTCTCTCCATGCCCAACCCCTTCTTCTCGGCTCGTACTTGTCCAAATCTTTTAGGATATAGTCTATGTTTATCTTTTCATTTTTCTTCAAAGGTTCATATTCCATTTTCTACCCCCTAAACGCATTTTCCGCATCTTCCCAGTATTTGCCGTCAATCAGGGCAAGCCCTGCTTCTCTTATGGGGATATTTTTAAGCTTGGAAATTTTATAGACCACATGCCCTGCTCCTTTGCCCATCAATCCATGCTCCATAACCCCCTTTACCAAAGCTCCAGCTTCCATGCTCGAAAAACCCATACGCAAAATCACCGAGCGTTCAATAGAGGGGGTAGTATTTTTCTTTGCAAGATCAATCAAGGGATCCATAATCTGACTTGCCAAACTCCAAAATCTATCTTTAAGTTCCTCTTCGGAAAGATTTGCCAAATGCTTTCTTCTTTCCTGAAAGTCGTCTTCTCTTTTCATATATTCCTCCTAATATATAAAAATACCTTGCAATTTTCAAAAATCAGTAGGCAATCCCCAAATTATCCAATGTCCTCTTAACGAAACCTTCATCGGAATTTGAGTCTTCCGCAAGGAATTTTATGTCGGAAGCCGAAACTTTTTTTACTCCTGCGTGGGATACTAAATTTTTTATAAGCGACGCTTTAAGTTCCGAAATATTCTCCTCTCTTATTGAAACATAGGAGGGATTTTCGGGCAAAATTATATTTTTTCCCGGCACTTCATCTTTCGGATCTCCCGCTATAAGTTCCACACCGTTCGCCTTTGCAAAGGTGAGCTGCGGATTGATATGTTTTCCCGCACCCGTATATTCGGTTTCCTGCACCACAATGAGTTCGTCTTCGTTCATCTCCTGAGAAAGTTTGAAAGCACACGCAAGCGAGGTGTTTCCCGCAGGTCCCCTCTCCATTCCCTCAAGCTGTGCCAAAAGCTCCGTTATATAGAACACCGAGCCTTGATTTGTGGTAACATATCTATCCACATATCTTATGGGTCTTGCGGCAGATCTTGGAACATCTGAGCGATCGGGCCAAGTCGCATAAGGTATTCCGAACCCTGTATGCCCCGTGGTAAAAGACTTTCTGTTAAAATCGTGATCGGACGCCATATGAAGTCCTGAAAGACTTACGCTTGCAGCAACTCTCTTTGTTTCCTTTGCGCCTGCCCTTATGAGCCCTCTGGCGGTTCCGGTAATATTTCCTCCGCCTGCGTTTGTAGCAACGACGACTTCGGGATTTTTTCCATACCTGCTTTTGCACTGCTCCGAGATTTCATATCCCAGTGTCTCAACTCCCGCCACTGCCAAGGTGGAATAGAGCGAGGCATTGTAATACCCCGTCGTTTCAAGCAGCATAAGAAAAGTGTAGAAGAGTTCGGGTCCTACGCTAAGTTGCATAACCTCGGCTCCGTATGCTTCGCAAGCCCGCGCTTTTTCAATTATTTCGGGTTGTCCTATACCTCTTGAGTCATAGCACTCCTGCACCACTATGCACTTGAGTCCGAGTTTTGCCGCCTGACTTGCCACAGCCGCACCGTAATTGCCGCTGGTTGCCGCAATCACTCCCTTAAATCCGAGCCGCTTCGCTTCATAGCAGCAAAGGGAGGCACGCCTTGCCTTAAAGCTTGATGACGGATTTGAATACTCATCCTTAACCAAAATTGTTGCACCTTTGCCTTTCGGTGCAAAACACCTTGCAAGTCGGGTTAAATTCCTAAGTTCTATAAGGGGAGTATTTCCCACGCCGATTTCAGATTGAATTTTTCTGATTTCATCAAAGGTATAGGGTACATCAGCCATCATTTTTTCATAGTCAAAAGCAATTCCGTCATTTTCATACTTCCTATAATCAATGCCCGATGCTTTCTCTATTATCTCATTGTTTCTTGCCATAACGGCTTTATAGCTCATATCTTTCATTTTATTTCTCCGCCTTTTCAAGGATTTCCCTCGCCTGTTTTCCTATGTAGAGAAGCTCCGGTACGCATTCGCCATAACTATGCTCCCAGTGAGGGTTCACTTCAACCATAGTTCCCTTCTCTTTTCTGCCTATATAGGTTTCAACTTCCACTTCATCGCCTATATTCGCAGACTCATTCATAAGAAAGCCTTTGTCCCACATCTCCAAATCCACTTTTTTTGTATCTTCGGGGAGATTTGCCGTGCGTTCTTTAGCCTTAAGCACGACATTATGAATTCTCACCCAATCGCCTTTTTTTGCGTCCATATATGTCTCCTAACTTTCAATAAATAATAATAACCCGAGTTAAAGCTCGGGTTCGCCGTCAATAAATTCAATTCAATTACTCTTCGATAAGCTCTCTCATATCCCCCATAATAACTCTGGGAACGGGCAAATCAATCATAGTCTTAAGCCCGGGTCTTGCATTTATTATATGGGGAATCATATTGACCACCATCGCAATAGTTCCTATTCCTCCGGGAACTTCAGGAACATTTGAAAGATTTATATCGGGAGTTCCCTTTATAATCACATAATCTCCGGTTGAAACTCCGACCTTGTCAGGCTCAATTTGCTGGGGGTGATCCATTTCAATTTTAACCTCTCCAAAAACCTTTCCGAAACCTTTCATTGCCACTCCCGCAACATTTCCTTTTGCCGCAAAACCGAACGGACTCTTTCTTTCAACATCAGTGATAATCGGCTCCATTGATTGAGTTATGGGTTTTTCAATCTTCCAGCCGATGGCGTCCGCAATCATCTGAATGGATTCGTGAAATCCCACATGCCCGGACATCTCTCCCTTATCGACTTTGGCTTGAAATTCCTCCGGAGTAAGTCCGATTCCCTGTTCTTGCATAACGGTCGGACCGAACGGAGAAAGACTGTTCACACGGCGTGAAATGATATGCTCCACACTTTCACAGCACCCTGTCATAATCACAACCAACAAATCCATAATAAGTCCCGGGTTTATCCCTGTTCCCAAGACCGAAACCCCATTTGATTTTGCAATTTCGTCAAGCTCCTTTGCGAGTTCGGGATATTGAGCCATAGGATACGCCATTTCCTCCGCCGTGGTTATCACATTCATCTTATGCTCCAAAATCAACTTAAGCTTCGGAAACGCTCCCTTGACGAAAGAATCGGTGCAAAGAAGAACAACATCCGCCCTTTTGTCTTGGATATAATCCTCGGTTGAGCCTATGATTACATCTTTACGATCTTCTCTTTGCGCCTTGACATAATCAAACATACTTTTTCCGACCTTGTCGCCTATATCTATCACGCCGACAATGTCAACGCCTTTTTTCTTCAGCAGCATATCAGCCATACCGCTGCCCATTGCGCCAAAGCCCCAAATAATGACCTTGACATTTTCCTTTCTCATAATTTCCCTTCCTTTCGCCTCAACAAAACGGAGCTATATATTTCAACTCCCTTGAGAAAGAATTGACCTAAGGATTGCCTATTATATTTCTGAGCTCCTCCATAAAAGAGTTCACATCTTCAAACCTCCTATAAACCGAGGCGAACCTGACATATGCCACTTCGTCCAAAGCTTTCAGCTCTCTCATGGCAAGCTCTCCTATTTTTGATGAGGGCACTTCTTTTAAGTTCATAGCATAAATGTCCTTTTCGATTCTTGAAACGGTTTCTTCAACTCTTTCAAGTGCTATCGGTCTCTTCTCCAAAGCCTTCAAAATCCCCCGAAAAAGTTTTTCACGATCAAAACTCTCCCTCTCGCCGTTTTGCTTAACCACAATGACGGGAATTTTTTCCAATCGCTCATAAGTGGTGAAACGAGCTGCACACTCGGGACATTCTCTTCTCCTTCTGATTACGCTTCCGTCTTCCGTGGGACGGGAATCTATGACTTTTGAATCCATAAATCCGCAATCAGGACACTTCATACTATCACCTCCGTAGATTACGGCAGTATTATATATCAATTTTTTTGAAAATAAAAAAAATGGCAAAAAAAAATCTCGAGAATACTCGAGAATATGTAGCGCACCCGACATTGAACGAAAAGAACCGAACGATATTCGACCGCAAGCTCCAAACAGGAACCCTCTCAACACATGATACACTGCTTATCGCTGCTATCTTCCGATCCTGACGAGGTTCACAGGGCTCTCATTGTGAAAGACCCGTTCTTCAACACCCGCTAAATCGAACCGGCTTCGACCCCACTCGACCGCTGTCGGGAATTCAACCCTGCTGGAGCGGATTGCAGGTTACAGGGTACCGCTAACACCCCATCTAGCGCAACGGAGAGAGGGGGATTCGAACCCCCGAGACGGGATTACCGTCTACACGATTTCCAGTCGTGCGCCTTAGACCAACTCAACCATCTCTCCACAAACCGCTGCCTATTATATGCAAATCAAAATCGAATGTCAAATGTTTTTTTTATTGTGAAATGTGGCTGAAAAAACTAATGAGATAAAAGCAATTTCACAGTTAATAGAAGTCGGAAGCAAACCTTTGAGTTTGAGGAAAAAACGATTTACAATCGGGACAAATTCGGAGAAACGTTTGGAGAATATTATAAATTTATAGAAAATGATATTGCCCGCTAAACTTTGGAGGAATTAGCGGCTTTTTTTGTTGTGCATTTATTATTCTAAAATTAAAAAATTATTTGTTTTCTGTTTCAGTTTGGAATATTTTTTTTGATTTGATGTAGGGATTTGGTTGGTACTATTTCTCGTGCGTTTGTCGTGTTGCGTCCTTTGAAATTTATTGACACTCAATAGGGCATATGATAGAGTCCGAGCTGTATTTATTATCTGGTGATTAAGAAATATTCCGTGAAAGGCGGCGGCAAAAGAAACATGTATTAGGATAAGGGGAGGAAATTATGGATAGATACAAAAAAATTGTGAATGATTATTTGGAGTTAAACAAGGAAGAACGCGAAAAACTTTCCGCCGTTTGTGATCAGCTTGGAAATAAAGATGATATTTCTATGATTGACAGAAAAAATTTTATCGGTCATTTTACCGCGTCCACATTTGTCGTATCAAGCACAAGTAAAAAATTACTTATGATACATCACAAAGCTTTGGATAAATATTTGCAGCCCGGAGGTCATATAGAGCTTTCGGATGCCAATCCGCTTGAGGGTTCAAAGAGGGAGCTTTTTGAGGAAACGGGGATTGATGCGAAGTTTTTGGAATATAGATGTATAAATCCTCTTAATCCGCTTATGCCCCTTAATATCTCCGTGCATATTATTCCCGAAAATCTTGAGAAAAAAGAGAAAGCTCACTATCACTATGACTTGCAATATTTATTTTTTGCAAGGAAGGAATTAAGGGTGAATATTGACCCCGACGAGGTAAATTCATTTGAGTGGATAGATTTGGGTAAGCTTGAAGAAATGTCCGAATATAAAATAATTGCGGAAAAAATAAAGACATACGGACAAGGAGCTTAAGCTGAAACAATTGATCAAAAGAATTGAAAAGAATATTGCAGATATTCAAAAAAATCCGAATGAGACTGATATGCTCTTTACTTTTTGAAATTTGAAAAAGCTTGTAATTTTTCGGAAAATTTGTTATCATACATCAAGAAGATACTGTTTTGTGCGCAAGCTCATTATAATTCAACCGACAAAATGATATTGGGAGTTCGATGTATCGGAGTCTACGGCACGCCTTTAGAGGGAAGTTGAAAACTCCGATCGGGACACCCACCTGCTTGAGGGCGGGGTGAATTAGGTGGGCGGCGGCAAGGCGGTATTTTTTATTTCAACAGATGACGATTGGGATTTACAAAGAAGGGAGATTATATTATGTTACCAAGCAAGGATATCGAACAGTCTGTTAATGAGATAGAGCAACTTAATGAGATAGAGCAACAAAGTAAAAAAAATACCGAAAAGATCGAAATGCTTACCGAAAAGATCGAAATGCTTAGCGAAAAAATGGAACAAAGTAAAAAGAATAAAACACCTGATGAAGAAACGAATAAATATGTAATTCCGGATAGTGTTGAACAAATCCGCAAGGAGATTAAACAGCTTGTCGAGAAAAATAAAGGTCATATTTCAATGATTGAGAAGTGGGTCGATGAAATTTTCAAAAACCCTAAAAATAATACCGAAGCTTTGGAAAAGTGCTTGTTTGTAATTCGGGCAAAAAAAGAAAGTGAAATTCAAGATATCGCAATTGTTGGAGTTTTCACTGCGTTCGCTGCTTTATGTTTCTCCATTTTATTATATTTAGTAAATAATAACGATGATTATCCAGCTAATTTGATAAATGATATTTTAAAAGATATTTCTTCAGCTAAATCGATAAATGATATTTTTAAAAATTTTTCTCAAAATGAATTATGGAAATGGCTTGTTTTCTTAACTACCATTATTATATTTTTTCTAATTATTAGAGCTACTATAACCCTTTATGTATATGCAAGTCGTAACATTGTCTTTACTTACTCATACTTAGAGCAAATTTTCTCTAAAAAATATAAAAAAATTGAAGATGAAAAGAGCAAAAAATCCTCAGTAAAGAGTGAGTAAAGCCTTTGTGATAATAACTTTTGCAGTGCGAAAATCCAATCTTCTTCTATAAAATCCGTCCTTTCTCAATCCCCTAAATGAGGTCAGGAATATATCCGATGTTTCCTTTCTATATTTCGATATCTCTTTATTTAAGAGGCTTAAGATTTTTTTCATAGGGAGATTTGGAAGCTCCAAAGAAATTCTCGTAAAAGAGCGGCTGGAGACTTTTATCTTTTCACGGGGAATATTTTTTCCCTCCACGAATTTTATAGACGGGGATCTATTGTTATCAACGGCAATTAGTCCGATTTGACCTGAGGGGTCATTGAATTTCATTTTTATAAGAGGCTTTGGGATTTCTCCCAGGCTTTTTTTTATTTCCCTGAAACTTCCTATCCTGTGAGGAGAGCCGAAAAATCGGAAGCACGAAAAATCATCTGTAAGCTCGGGAATGAATAACGCAAGACAAGCCGGACATGAAGTATCTTTAAACATCGGAATATTAAGAGTGGTAACACTTAGAAGCCTCTCGAAATATTTACCCTGTGTTATAAAAGATTCGGGAATTATCGCTGCCACATATTCCGAATTGTCAAGCATTTTTTCCAGAGCCGCCTGATATAGATCATCATATTCATCACTTGGAAATGGGAGTCCTCTGCGAGTGGCGGAGTTTTTTGCGAGATATGGGGGATTGCTTATGGTGATTTTAAATCCCGAGGGGTAATCCGAAAGAGTGTCCTTAACAAAAATGGGAACAGATGGATAGGAATTTTTCCCGGGAAAGAGGTCATATGATGTGAAACGTGCATTGACATTCGGAAATGCCTCAATAAACATCTTTACAAGATTATTTCCTCCCGCAAACGGCTCCAGTATATTTGAAATTTCTCCCGCTCTTTTAAGCCATTCTTCCACTTCCGGAAGAGTGAAAATATTCTTTTCCGTATAATATGCGCCGAGTGTGCGTTTTGTGTGAACCATCATTAAAATTCCTTTTTTATTAAGTCTAAAAAGAAACTGTTGTTTGAACAGCCCTTTTTTCAGTTTTTCAAACACTATCTTCAACCGACAAACCCATATTTAGTAAGTTTACTGCCGACTGAAAAAAACTTCTCTGCTATTACTATTATACCTGCCTTGTTTCCTAATCTCAAGGCAATAAAAAAAGGCTTTCGCCTTTTCTTAATAATTACTTCAACAATTCAAGAGTGTCTCTCGCAATGGTTAATTCTTCGTTTGTAGGAATGACCATTATCTTTATTTTGGAATTTTCTTTGGAGATGAATTTTTCTTCTCCCCTGAAATCATTTTTTGTCCTGTCAAATTCAATTCCCAAGTTCTCCAAGCCCTCGCACACAAGCTCTCTTATAAACGGGGAATTTTCTCCTATTCCCGCCGTGAATATAATCGCATCGACCTTGCCAAGTTCAGCCATATAGCTGCCGATATATTTTTTTACACGCTTGACGAAAACTTCAATGGCAATCTTCGCTCTTTCATTCCCTTTTTCAAAACCTTCTTCCAAGTCCCGAAAATCGCTGGAAATTCCGGACAGACCCATAACTCCCGACTTCTTATTCATAACATTGTCCATCTCGGCTGCACTTAAACCCTCTTTTTGCATAATGAAGGTTACTATAGCCGGATCCATATCTCCGCATCTTGTGCCCATTGCCAAGCCCTCAAGCGGCGTAAGTCCCATGGAAGTGTCAATGCACTTTCCCTTTTCTATCGCACAAACGCTTGCACCGTTTCCGAGGTGGCAAGTTATTAAATTAAGCTCATCTTCCTTTTTTCCCAAGATTTCCGCCGCACGCTTCGACACAAACATATGACTCGTGCCGTGAAAACCGTAGCGGCGAACCTTATATTTTTCGTAATATTCATAAGGAAGAGCATAAAGATACGACGATTTCGGCATAGTTTGGTGAAAAGCCGTATCGAACACCAAAGCCATAGGGACATTGGGCATAGCATTTTGGCAGGCACGAACGCCTATAATGTTTGCAGGGTTGTGAAGCGGTGCAAGATCATTGCAAGCCTCAACACCTTTCATCACATCTTCATCAATGAGCACACTGCTTGCAAATCTTTCTCCGCCGTGAACCATTCTATGTCCGACAGCGTCTATTTCCTTCATAGAGGAAATGGCTCCGGTTTTGGGATCGGTAAGTGCCTCAATCACCAGTTTAACGGCATCGTTGTGATCCTTCATAGGCGTTTCCGTTTTCACCTTATCCTTGCCTATGGTGTTGTGTGTAATCACCGAGCCGTCAATACCTATTCTTTCCACCAAGCCCTTTGCTATAAGCTTTTCATCTTTCATATCAATCAGCTGATATTTCAAAGAGGAACTGCCGCAATTCATAACCAAAATTTTCATAAATACCTCCATTTTTTATAAGTTTACTCTCCACACCGACAATATACTACAAAAATTCGTTTTTGACTACCCGCAGTTAATCCTCCGAAATCTTATCGTCAAAAACTTCCTCTCCGTCATTCAAATCAATATTCAGACGTCTGCCTGTCGGTTGGATCAGAGTTTTATCGAAATTTTGAAAAATTTCTTCGTTTTTCTTGACTATCTTCACCTGTAAATTTCCCGAAAGCACAAATTGTTTCATCACGACCCCTTCTCCTTCGGGAGTTTTCACAATTTCCCCAATCTTTGGCAAAGTTTTCAATTCCTCCTTATAGACCTCATCCTCATAATCCAAACAGCAGAGCAATCTTCCGCATAGTCCTGAAATCTTTGAAGGATTAAGACTGAGTCCTTGATTTTTTGCCATCACTATTGAAATGGGACAGAACTCGCTAAGGTGCATACTGCAGCAGCAAGGTCTGCCGCAAATTCCGAAACCTCCAAGGGTTTTTGTCTGATCTCTCACTCCGATTTGACGAAGTTCAATCCTTATTTTAAAATGTGATGCAAGATCACGAGCGAGCTCTCTGAAATCAACTCTGCCCTCGGCGGTGAAATAGAATATCACCTTGTTGGCATCGAAGGTATATTCCATATCAACCAGTTTCATTGGGAGGTTATGTTTCTTAATCTTCTCTGCGCAAATTTTCATTGCATAAGGTTTTCTGGAAAGATTTATCTCCTGCTGAACAAGGTCATCTTTAGTCGCCTTTCTTAAGATTTTTTTGAGCTCGTATTTTATATCCTCCTCCTCAACTTCACTTCCGCAATACACAACTTTTCCGAATTCTATTCCCCGAATGGTTTCAACCACTACTTTATCTCCACGCTCTAAAACCGTTCCCGCTTGATCAAAATCATAAATTTTGCCGGCTGTCTTAAAACGAACGCCGCAAACTGTTCTCATTCTAAATTCTCCTTCATACGAAGCGTCTCAAGCAATGAAACTGCCAAGAAAAAAATCACCATCATCGCCGGCACTTCAAATATATTCTCAACAAGGTTTTGTAAAAGCACTCCGCACCCTCCTGAAAAAATGCATGCCGTGCGGATTATATCCCTTTTAGTTTTTTGAGAATCTATAACTTTCCAACCGAATATCAAAAACCAGATTATATATATAAGAAGGAAGGAAAGTCCGAAAATTCCCGTTTCCACCAAGGTTTTCAAATAATAATTATCCAAATAAAATGGGCAAAGATTATTATTGATTGCGACCGCTCCGCCAAATCTTCCCAAGCCGACTCCAAACACCTTTGATCTTTCCCAAGTCTTAAGTCCCACTCCCCAACGATAAATCCGCCCTCCTGCACCCGATCTGTCCTGATAGTAAGGAGTAAAGAGGTGTAAAAATCTGCGGCTTACAGGGTTATTCGTAAGCAAAACTATCAACCCCGAAAATCCGAAAGGTACAATAAGTCGGAAATTCAAAATCAAGATGAACACTGCCAAAACGATTATAAAGGAAAGCCACGCTCCTCTTGAAAAAGTGAATACAAGCCCCAAAAGCATTGAAATGCAACTTGTAAGATTAAGCATTCGCCTAAACCCTCGGGTTTCAAAAATTTTTGAAAATGAAATAGGAATCAGACAGACGAACATCGCTCCCAAAATATTCGGGCTTCCCGCTATTGAGAAAGCTCTGGTGCGAACACTTTCCGTAACATCGGTCCAGTTGCCGGGCATAGGCACACCCCTTACAAACTGATAACAGGCGTGAAGTCCTAAAAAAAGTCCGAACATCGAAAGTACCGAAGTGAAAAACTTTACCTCTTTTTCCTCTCTTATGAAAAATGAAAAGATAAAGTACCACAAAAGCTGCTGAAACATCGCACGAAATCCCTCAATTGCGATGTCCAAATTTGGTTGCTTAACCAAAAGACAGCTTATTCCCGTTATTATCAAAATCAAGGTTGGAAGCCCCATAACGGTCTGACGGGATTTAATTTTTCTATTAAAGACCCTTTTCGCAAATGCGTACATAAAGAGAAAAATCAGAAACAGCTCGTCCCAAACCGACCCGAACTTGGAAATTATCGGAGTTCTTCGTATTATAAAATCGCTTAACATATAACACACAGGAATTATTAAAAGAAAACTACCGAAGCTGTCAAGTCCGGATTTTTCCTTAAGTTTTCTTATAATAAAACTTCCGGAGGTGATAGAAAGCCATTTTTCAACTATAATTGAAAAAAACGACCTTTCATATGCACCGTTTAAAAATTCAAACAATCCGTCAATTTTTTTTCCGAGCGTCTTTACAATTCTGTAATAAAACGAATGCTCTACCAAAAAAATATGTTTTTTCCCACGGGCTTTAATACTTGCGAACCTGAAAATCACGCTATTTTGAATAAGCTCATAAAACTTTAGAATTACGCCAAAAAAAAAGCTTTGCTTTATGTATTCAATCATTCCAAATCCTCAACGGAAATAATAACTCCATTTAACCTATAACAGTCCGATTCCGCAAAAAAATTCTGCCCTGAACGAATTTCCTGTTTCCCAAGCTTAATGCTCTCCGATTGATAGGGCAGGGTGGCTTTGTAGGTAATCAAAGCTTTTTCCAAATACGGATCTTCAATTTCCCTTCCGCTTTTTTTATCGACACGGATTACTGGTTGAATTTTTATATCGACCACTTCACTCGGAAAATACGCTTTTTGCTCCCCTGCCCTATCTCCCAACTTGACGCTCCTGAAAATCCCTTTTATATTTTCACAGCTCACTGTATAAAGAACCGTCTTTTGCTTTGAGCCTTCGGAAACTTCCGAGATATCTTTGTTTATAATCTTCAAAAAGGCAAAAAACACCAAAATGACCAAAACTAAAACTGCTATGATATCCAATACGGAAAGTTTTCCGAAAAACCTGCCTTTCTCGTCTATAATCTTCATTTCATAACCTCCACGAAGGTTAAAAGTGAATTTGCGGCAAATTCCCTTGTTTTTAGGATATAGTCGATTCCCGCTTTAACTTCCTGTCCTCCAAGCTGCATATAGGGTCCGTCATGAAGAACTCTCGCTTCACACACCACTTTTGCGGAAAGTTTCGACAAATCCTCCTCATCTTCAGGCACTTCTCTAAAGGTTTCTATTGAGATTATCTCCGCAGGCTGCTCTCTATACTGCGCAAAGAGTTTATCCCCAACCTTAAGTGCGTCAAATATTTCCTTGGGTTGCTCCTTAACAAGGCATTCAAAACGCACTTTCCTCTCTTCGCTGTGCGCCACGGCTTTTTTCAATGCACCGTACTTCAGAAACACAAAAACTGCTGCAACCACGAATACCAAAATAAATAAGTCCACAAAGTTAAATTTTTTCATCTCTCCCCCTTAATACTCTCGAATATAGAGAGAAGTTTTTCAGTTTGAACTTCTCTTGAATATTTTTTTATTTCGGAAAAATCAGGTGAGAATTCATTTCTCAATCTATAAAGTCTCTCCAATGCTTCAGCGATTTGAGGAGTGTCGCTCGGGTCGGCACAAAGTCCGGTGCGGGTTTCATTTATCAAATCTTTTGCCACGCCGTCGGGCACAATTGCCAGAATGGGACGCTTAGCTCTCAAGTATTCAAAGACTTTTCCCGTGTAAAAATTCCCGCTTCCCACACCTTTCCCGATTAATAGCAAAAGCACATCGGATCTAAAAAGATATCGAATACTTTCCCTATGAGAAACATATCCCGTTCTCTCAATATAAACTCCATATTTTTGCGAATACTCTTTTATAACGGATTCATAGACATTTCCCACAATTCTTAGTAAAAACTTATCTTTCGAAACCTTTCCCTCTATATCTAAAAGCGTTATAGCGTCTAAAATCTCATCTAAGTTTCTTCTTCCGTAGAGAGAACCAGTATGCGTCAAAATAAAACGTTTGTCTCTGTCTTTCTTCTCATCTATTCCCGAAAAATCTTCTTCATCATAGCCGTTAGGCAAAAAATCGGAATGGGTGATAAGGGACGGAATATCCCTAAGAAAACTTGCAAGCATTCTAGGAGTGTTGGCAATCAAAAAATCTGCGGAGGAATTGATATCAAGCTCCATATGACGCTCCCTCCTAAGCTTAAGCCGTCCGAAAAAACTATCCCTGTGAAATGGGTTGTTGGTCCATTCATCACGGTAATCACAAACCCATTTCCATTCGGGGTGCTTTTTCTTGAGAAATCTTCCCACGATATGATCACTGTAAGGATAACTGGTGGTGTAAACTATATCCGGTTCAAACTGCTCGGCAAGTTCCAAAATATCCCACCTGTTATCTCTTGCCCAAAGCGCTTCCGCATCGGGAGAAGAAAACTTTGCCCATATTTTTTTGAAAAGTTTCAAAAACCCTTCACTGTTCTCAAGCTCCACTCCCTTAAGCCTTTCCACTTTTACATCGTCAGGAATATCCGAAATCAAAGTATCGTCAAGCACTCCCTTTGATCTGTCCTTTGAAATCACCATTACTTCACAGCCTAGTCTTGAAAGATATTTTGCAAATTTCACACTTCGCTGAACTCCGGCTCCCCCCATAGGAGGGAATTGATTTGCAATCATTAAAACTTTTTTAACACTGCCCATTTTGATACCCTCCTGTTACAATGGTCGGAAATTCAGCTCAACTTCAAAAAGTTATGAATGTTTTCCGTTTCCCAAGAAATGAGCTTCAAATCCCGCCATCACCAAATCCGTCCACTTATAAACTCCTCTGGTGTCTAAAAATCTTCTGGTGCGCATAAGTTGACCTATAACTTTAATTCCCAAGCTTGAATACTCCCTGTGATTGACTCCCAAAACGACCAAATCCGCATTTTGAACTGCGTTTATCACATCGTCCTTTATGGGGTTTTCCATTATCCGCATATTCTTTTTTGCCCCGTAAGGGTCTAAAAGCTCAACGGTATAGTTCTTATTTTCCAAGAGCATCTTTGCAAGTTCAACTATCGGGCTTCCCCTGAAATCGTCCACATCGGGCTTGAAAGTAAGTCCCAAAAGCACAATCTTTCCCTTATCCAAGATATCAGTTATCTTTTCATAAGTGTATCGAGGCATATTGTCGTTTACCTCTCTTGCACACCTCACAAGCTTCGCCTCATCGGAAATCCCGCATAAAAACCAAGGATCAACCGCAATGCAATGTCCTCCGACTCCGGGTCCCGGACTTAAAATATTAACTCGCTTGTGGAGATTGGAAAGTTTTATAAGTTCTCTTACATCCACCCCCAATTCCTCAGAAATCTTTGCAAACTCATTAGCTAGGGCGATATTCACATCTCGATAAGTGTTTTCCGCAACCTTTGAAAACTCTGCGGTTGTAGAATCCGTAGTAAAAATCTCACCGTTTACGAAGTTCTGATAAATAGACGAAACGACTTCGGCACTTCTCTCGTCATAGCCGCCTATAACTCTGCTGTTATTCAAAAATTCCTCAACTATGTTTCCGGGAGTTACTCTCTCCGGGGAGTGTGCCAAATAAAAATCTTCACCTGCATGAAATCCCGTCTTTTCAAGAAAAATCGGAGCGATAAAATCAGTACAGGTCTTGGGAGGAGAAGTGGACTCCAAAATCACCGTATCCCCTTTTTTTATCACCTTTGAAATATTTTCGCACGCTTCTCTTACCATTGAAAGGTCTGCTTTTTTCTCATCGGTCAAAGGAGTCGGCACACATATCACAAATACATCGGATTCCCTTATCTCGTCAATAATATTAAATCTTCCGGAATCTTTCGCTTCTTTCAGCAACTCCCAAACATCTTTCTCAACGAAAAAATTCCCCTCTCTTAAAGATTTTCTCACATCAGAACTTTTATCATATCCGAAAACCGTAAAGCCTGAAGAAAACATTGCGGCAGCAGGAAGCCCTATATACCCCAAGCCTATTACGGTCATTATTTTTCCTTCGGGATTATATTCCTCCACATAAAAATCCTCCATTAAAAAACCTCCTTAAAACTTTTGTGAGAAATTCTATCACAATTATTTTTACAAAACAACCGACGCATAATTATTTGCCGTCAATCGGTGTATTTGACTCATATTCTTTAGTTCGCAACCAATTCTTAATGTGACTATTATCATAGCCTCTGCCACTGTTTGATAATATTTGCAATATTCTCTTTCTTAGGATTTGGGATTTTAACTTTTTTCTCGCCTCAATTGGGAGTATTTGTCGCCGCAAAACTTAATTTGGAAAATTTCCACAGTTCTTAATAAGGAGAAAGGGGAAGAGCGACAACGAGGGAGTATTTCCTTGCAAAAAAAAATGCTACATCGGAATAATTCCGATAGGGCGCAAAGGAGCAAATATATATTTTTAAAAGTACATACTAAGATTATGCTGTCATATACGGATACAAAGCAAGTAATAAGTTTCCTACGAGTTCCAATGTTATAGTCGATTAACTTAGAATTACGAATCAAGCTTGTGTGCAATTTCCACGTTTTCTTTTTTAATTTATTCGGCTCATAAAATTAAAATACTATAAAAAGGAAATGGCGGCTTGAAATATATTCATTTCAAAACCGCCATCAAGAGAGGATATAATTCAATTACTATCATTCCCATTACAGCCGGAATGGATAGCTGAAAGAGCAAAGTTATTAGTCTTTTTTTAGTAACTGAGTTTTTATATCCTGTTTCATGAATTCTTGTTCTCC
>CAUVKI010000033.1:0-23189 GCA_963552605.1 uncultured Tissierellia bacterium | reverse complement strand
CCTTTTTTTTGTGTTATCTCATCCTTGAGCCTGAGTTCTATCTCCACCTTATGCCCCTCAATTTCCTGAGCGAGCGTTACGGACTTTCCGTCTTTTTTAATGACGGTGCCTTTCACATCAAAAGGTGCGGACGGAGACGGCTGATAAATATTTGCAGCCAATTTTTCCGTTATTATTTGTTCCATTCTAAAATCCACCTCATTTTCTTACGTAAATTTTCAACGAGACTTCTCGGAAAAAATTTTCATATGGTATATCGACAATCTACAGATAGTTGTTAGTAAAACTTACTAAGAAAAATACTGAAAGCCCTAAAAAAATTTAAAGCAGTGGATTTATTTTGCTCTCATTGAGAGATAAGAAATGCTGCGCTTCTCAAAATTTTTTTTATGTTAGACCTGTGGTTTGAACGCTGCGGCTTTTTTTTTCGTTCAAATTGTGCTAAAATTCGCTTGGTGATTGTAGTGAGAATTATTGGAATTGATCCGGGGCTTGCGATTGTCGGATATGGGATTTTGGATTATGAGGGAAATCATTTTGATTTAGTGGCGATGGGCGCAATTAAGACCCCAAAAAATTATTTACTCCCCAAAAGACTTCTTATGATATCGGAAGAAATGAAAACGCTTCTTGATTTATATGAGCCGGACGAGATGGCGATTGAGGAGTTGTTTTTTAATAAGAATATTACGACGGGGATTTCCGTAAGTCACGCAAGAGGCGTGGAAATTTTGGAAGCTGTGAAAAAAGAAATTCCGATTTATGAATACACTCCGTTTCAAGTCAAGCAGTCGGTTACGGGATATGGGAAAGCTGAAAAAAGACAGGTTGAAGAAATGGTGAAGCTGCTTTTGAATTTGAAAAAGCGTCCCGAGCTTGACGACACGGCGGACGCTCTTGCCATAGCGGTTTGCCATGGACACAGCTTAAAGTTTAAAGAGGAGTTCAGGTTGGGATAATGTTTGCGTATATAATGGGGAATGTTTCCTACGCTTCGGCAGATGAGATAGTTTTGGAAAACAATAAAATAGGTTATAGGATTAAAGTTCCCTTATCCACTTCTTCAAAGCTGAAAGAGGGAGATGAAGATGTAAAGCTTTACACATATCTTTCAGTTAAAGACGACGGCTTGGAACTTTACGGTTTTTTAACCGAGAATGAATTTAAGATGTTTAAGCTTCTCATTGCCGTATCTAAAGTCGGACCGAAAAGTGCAAGCGCAATTCTTTCATCGGCAAAGGTTTCCGAGATTGCAAGGGCGGTGATTGACAATGACAGTGCTTTATTATCCAAAACTCCTGGCATAGGGAAAAAGACGGCTGAGCGAATCGTGCTGGAGCTTGGGGGCAAGGTTTCGGATTTTTCGATTGCTTCCGACAAAGACGGAAATTTCGGAAATGCGGAGTTTTTTGATGCTCTCTCGGTTTTGGGATATAAGGAGGGAGAAATTCGCAAGGTTTCTTCCGAGATTGATTTCAATGAGGGTGCGCTTGAAGATTGGATTAAGTACGCACTTAAGTTGCTGTATAAGAGAACCTGAAAAGTGGTGAGAAAAGATGAGCGAAAGAATTACGGATGCCAAGGCGAGGGAGGAAGATGTTTCGGAGGTAAATCTTCGTCCCAAAAAACTTTCCGAGTATATAGGGCAAAGTAAGGCAAAGCAAAAGCTTGAAATTTTTATCGGGGCGGCAAAAGAGAGAAGAGAGAGTTTGGATCATGTTTTGCTTTACGGTCCTCCGGGGCTCGGAAAAACCACCCTTGCGGGGATTATTTCAAATGAACTCGGAGTGAATATGAAAATTACAAGCGGACCCGCCATAGAAAGACAGGGGGATTTGGCGAGTATTCTGACAAATCTGGAACCGAATGATGTGCTTTTTATAGATGAAATACATAGGTTAAATCGAAGTGTTGAGGAAATTTTATATCCCGCAATGGAGGATTATTCTTTGGACTTGGTCATAGGCAAAGGTCCTTCCGCAAGGTCGGTAAGAATTGATATCTCACCTTTTACGTTGATCGGCGCAACGACCAGACAGGGGCTTTTAACCTCACCTCTTAGGGATCGCTTCGGGGTTATGATGTCTTTGGAGTTATACCCCGTTAAGGAATTAAAGGAAATTATAAAGCGCTCCGCTAAGATAATGGGGATAGTAATTGAAGAGGACGCAGCTAAGGAAATGGCGGCTCGCTCTCGGGGAACTCCGAGAATTGCAAACAGGTTGCTAAAGAGGGTTAGGGATTTTGCTCAATACCACGGAAAAAAAATTATAGACAAAGAAACCGCCGATGACGGATTAAAACTTCTTGAGGTTGACGAAAAAGGTTTGGACAGAATGGACAAAAAAATCTTGGAAGTGATTGACAGGCAATTCGGCGGGGGACCCGTGGGGCTTGACAGTATTGCGGCAACGGTCGGAGAAGAGTCCTCAACGATAGAAGATGTGTATGAGCCGTTTTTATTGCAAATGGGCTTTATAAGCCGAACCTCTAGGGGAAGGATTTTGACCGAGGAGGCTTTTAAATATCTGAGGAGAGAATGATTAAAATGAAAAAGCTTGTCGTTATGGTGTTTCTTTTTTTGTTGATACCGAGGGAAGTTTATGCAAGAGATTTTTATACCTTGGACATAGGCTTGACCCGACCCGTAAAGAATTTTTATTCCGTGAAACTCAGTTCCAAAGACGGGTTTATTCTAAAGAACGGAAAGGGGCGAATAATAGGGGCGATTTGGGAGCCGGAAGTTACGGTGAGATTTGCAGATGAAAGTTTCAGGATTTTTCTTCCCTCAGGGGAAGCGGCGTGGGAGAGTATGAATTCGTTGATGCTTATGCACCCTGACGGAGAATTCACTCCGATTTTTGTCGAGGGCAAAGGTTATAGGGGGAATATTTTTTTTAAGCTCTACGAAGGTAAGCCGATTATCATAAACAGAATTATACTGGATTTTTACCTTATGGGAGTTGTGCCGTCGGAGATTGGAGATACCGCTCCCAAAGAAGCTCTCAAGGCTCAGGCTGTCGCTTCGAGGAGCTTTGCTCTGGCAAACAGGGAGAAGTTTATAAAAAAAGGTTATAATCTGGACGATACCACTATGTCGCAGGTTTATTTCGGAATAGAAAAAGAAACCGATGATGCAACTTCGGCGGTGAAAGAAACCTCTGGAAAAATTTTGAAATTCAATGGAGAGCTTTGCAATTCAATATTTTTTTCGGTTTCGAGCGGATACACGGAGTCCTCGGACGGAGTGTGGGGCGGAAAGAAGATAGAATATCTTTCCTCCGTCAAAGACCCTTATTCCGCCTCAAGCAAGAATTTTTTTTGGAATATAAAAATCTCAAGAGATGAGATTGAAAGACTTCTAAGAGAGGCGGGAAAAGATATAGGAAAACTTCGCTCGTTTTCGCTTGTTTTGAACAATGAAACGGGCAGTGTTAAAAATGTGAGACTTAACGGTTCTGAAAGGTCAATTGAGCTTACGGGAAATGCATTTCGTCTGATTTTGGGAGCTCAGGGTTTTAAGAGTTCGTGGTTTAGAGTGGGAGAGAGCGGACTTCGTTTTGAGTCGGGTTCGGAAGTGATTTTCAAAGGAAAGGGCTATGGGCATGGAGTGGGAATGCCGCAGGCGGGTGCAGTCGAAATGGCAAATCAGGGTTTTTCGTTCGAGGAAATTTTGCAGTTTTATTATAAGGGAGCGGTTGTGGAAAATGGATGGCGATAGGACAAGAGATTATTTTTATGAACTGCCGAAAGAACTCATAGCCCAAGAGGGAACTAAGAAACGGGATGAATCGAGGTTAATGGTTATCCATAGGGACAGCGGTAAGATTGAGCACAGAAGTTTTAAGGATATCACGGAATATATGGAAAAGGGCGACGGATTGGTGATAAACGATAGCCGTGTAATCCCTGCAAGACTTTTTTCAAAACGTATCGGAAAGGACGAAAAGATAGAGGTGTTGCTTGTGAAACCTCTTGAAAAAGCGTGGCAGGTTATGGCAAGACCTGCAAAGAAATTAAAAGAGGGAGTGCAGCTTGAATTTTTTTCAAAAACCGCAAAAATATTCGGCACTGTAAAAAAAGTTAACGAAGATGGCACGAGAGAGATAGAGTTTGAATATGAGGGAGATTTTTTTTCTATCATTGACGAGATTGGGGAAATGCCGATACCTCCCTATATTTCTAAAAAACTTGAGGACAAAGAGAGATATCAGACGGTTTACTGCAAGGATTACGGATCGGTGGCAGCTCCTACCGCTGGGCTTCACTTTACCCCCAAGCTTCTTGAGGAAATAAAGCAAAGGGGAATAGATATTATTAAAATCACGCTTCATGTGGGTATGGGTACTTTCCTGCCGGTGAAAACGGAGGATATAAAAGAGCATAAAATGCACTCTGAATTTTTTCACATATCGGATGACGCTTCGGAGAGGATTAACAGCATAAAAAAATCCGGAGGAAAAATTTTTGCAGTCGGCACCACTTCGGTGCGCACTTTGGAATCCTCCGCAGAGAACGGCAGAGTTAAACCCGAAACCAAATACACGGATATTTTTATCCATCCGGGGTTTAAGTTCCAAGCGGCGGACTGTCTGATTACAAATTTTCACCTGCCCGAATCAACGCTCCTTATGTTGGTGAGTGCATTTTATGACAGAAAAAAAATTTTAAAAGCTTATGAAGAAGCGATAAGGGAGCGATACAGATTTTTCAGCTTCGGAGATGCAATGCTCATCTTGTAGATATTTAAGCCCTGACAAAGGGCATATTTTTTTATGAACGCCTTTTCTTTAAGCCGCAGGTCTGAAAAATGTTGTTACAAAAGATCAGGCTTTTGTTCTCAAGAGCTTGAACTCACGCAACATCATAGCTGCAATAATAAGCGATAAAAAAGCATCGATGGCGAACGAACCATAATATATAGCTGATATTCCAAATAGTTTCGGCAAAATGATCATCAGGGGGATATATAGAATAAGCTGTCGTCCTATTCCTATAAGCATCGCAGGCTTCGGCTTTTTTATTGCAGACCAAAATGTCATTGCTGTCAAAACGATACAGAGCAATGGTACAATGCTTACTATAAATCTGAAGTAATTAAGACTTTCTGTTCCAAAAGAGGCATCGGGCATCATCATACGGATAATTTCGTTGGGGAACAACAGAGAAGGAAGCCACATAAGCAAGACCAATACAAATGCGACAAATGAAAAAATTTTATAAAAGCTAATCACTCTATCGTATTGTTTGGCACCATAGTTAATTCCGACAGCGGGTTGCAACGCCCTCATAAGTCCATAAATCGGCGTCATCAGAAGGTTCATAATCCGAAAGGAAATCCCATAAAAAGCCACATCAGATGTTGTTCCATAGGTGTTTAGAGCCTTAAGAATAATCACACCCTGAATAACGGTCATCACAGACAGTATAAACGAAGGCATTCCAAGAGATATTATTTCTTTTGACACCTCTTTATCATAATATAATTTATACTCGTTGGTGTCGAAACTCGTATGTCCCATTCTGCAATATGCAAAGAACAAAAGAACATAGACGAGCATAGCAATGTTTGTTCCCCATGCAGCACCTTCCACACCCATATTCAAGATTGCCATCAGTATGTAATTGGCTATAATATTTACAACCATACCGATCCCCATCATTAGGGCAGCAGTTTTCATTTTTCCTTCAGCTCTGACAATCATATTGTAGGCTAATCCGCCAATCCAAAGCAACGCTCCTATCAATGTGATTTTAAAATAGTTGCTTCCATATAAGAGTTCCTGACCGCTCGCCCCCATTACCTTAAGCAGCGGATTTAAGAACAGGAAGCCTAAAGTCATAGCAATAACCGTAAAAATTAACATAACGGTATTCGCATTACCCAATAGCCGTTTCTGAACCTTAGTGTTATTTTCTCCAATTAAAATACTCAAATAGGATCCTGTGCCCACACCCACGAGAGAACCTAACCCAAGCGGAATCTGCGTCAACGGTGACACGATGGAAACTCCGGCAAATGCTGTTTCCCCTACATATCTGCCTATAAAAAGCATATCGCAGATTGTGTTAAGTCCGTACAAAAACATTGCAATAACTGCGGGAAACGAAAGGTTTATGCAAACTTTCCACATATTGTCTTTTAATATCATCTCTTTTTCTTTGCTGCTATTCATAGTTCCTCCTGTCCGTTAATCCATTCATTATCAAAATATCCACTCGCAATTATTTTGCTGGGTATGATATAGTCCCGAGAATAATCCGCTATGCGCAAGCAGTTTTTCACTATCAATACGCGACATACCGATTTTTGCTTTCTTTTTTTTTCGTCACTTTGTCTCATTGACTAATCCCGCTTTCACAAGATGTTTTTTGAAAACGGCACGAGCCAATACTGTTCCCAACATAGCTGTAACAACTGTAACAGCTAAAGCCAAAGCAAGATATGATCCGCTGATAAATTCCACCAAGCGGGACATAAATTCCCCGTTAATACTGTTCCCTTCAGCAAGTTTAAGATAATAATCTTTCATTACGAGAAACGGAATGTATGAGCCTATTGCAGTCCCCAGCATTAAAATGCAATAGCCGATGACCTCTAAAGTGTAGCTCTTATAATCTCCGCTTCTTGCAACCAATTCCGCAATAACGGAACCCGCAATTACCGCTGCAAGTGTTGGCCAGCCGCTGCCCATAACGAACATAACCAGCCCGAATAAAACTCCAAACAGCGTAATTGCGCCGGCTTTAGGTGCTTTTGCACGAAGCAGCATATATACGGAGGCCGTAATGAAGGAAGCTAATGCAACCCCAAACGGTAAAGTATAAATGGTTAGACTCATAACCATAATGCACACCATAAAAAGCACAATAAATATGACGGTAAAAATGCCAATGTTTATGAAATCACGGCCACCCAGTTTGGTATTGGAAGTAGTTTTGTTTTGATTCATTTGAAATTCTCCTCACTTTCTATTTTTAGTTCATTTTGATAAGGATATGATTCGCGTACAAGCAAGATTCAGAAATTCATTATCATGAGAGATCACAATAATAGTTTTTTTCTTGGAAAGTTCCTTTAACATCTTTGCCACACGATTCATATTCTCAAAATCAAGTCCGCTTGTCGGTTCGTCAAAAAAGAGTATACGTGCAGGCGATAAAGCCGCAAGAGCTACACATAAACGCTGCTTTTGCCCTCCTGATAAAGAGAGCGGATGTCTGCCTTGGACACTTGTAAGCTCTAAAGCCGACAAAATTCTCCGTACATCTTCCGGATTTGGCATTTCACCGGAAGCGGTAAGTGCCATTTCTCCAATCACACTATCGCTGAATAGCTGATAATTCGGATCCTGCATTACAAGAAAAGCAAATTGTTTTCTCATACGTATATTCATACGTTGTCCCGCCAAATAAATGTCCCCCGTGTTCTCTTTCATAAGCCCGCAGATCGTTCGTGCCAATGTCGTTTTTCCGATTCCGTTTTCTCCGATTATTCCGACAATATCCCCATAATCTGCCGAAATATTGATGTTTTTCAACACAGTTTTTTTTCCTCGCTTCACTGAAAGATTTCTTATCTCCAATGCGGAGTCTCTCGTGGTATAGCTTATAGGAGAAGGTGAAACTTCAATATCCCATAGTGTACGAAGTCCCATACGATTGAGAGATTCCACAGGTGCGAAAGCAAGCTCTTCCATATCGTAAAGTCCTGTCAACTTTCCGTCTTTCATTAACGCCACCTGATCCGCCACATCACGAAGATAATAAAGACGGTGTTCGGAAATCAGTAAAGTTTTTCCGCTATTTTTTAACTGCAAAAGAAGATTTCGAAGTCTTAAAGTTGCAACCCTGTCAAGATTCGCAGACGGCTCGTCCAAAACATATATTTCAGGAGATAGTGCATAGACGCTTCCGAAAGCAATTTGCTGTTTCTCTCCACCTGAAAGCGAAAAAATATCTCTCCCGCATAGATTCTCTAAATTGAGATCATTTATTGTCTGTTCATAACGATGGTGCATTTCTCCATATGAAATCCCACAATTTTCCATACCGAAAACAATTTCACTATCTGTATCCGTACTGAAAAATTGCGTTCTCGGATTTTGAAATACAGAACCGATTTGTGCAGCTAATTCATGCGGCTCTCGTCCGGCAATATCTTCTCCGTTTATTTTTACAGTTCCGGAAAGTTCTCCCGGATAAAAACTTGGAATCAATCCATTTACAAGTCTGGTGACAGTTGTTTTTCCGCACCCTGAGCCTCCTGAAAGCACTACACATTTACCTCTATCCACTTTAAGAGAAATATTTTTTAATGCTTCCGTTTCCGTTTCTGCATAGCGGAAACTGACCTGTTCCAATTCAATCAATTTATCACCTCCTCGCTCGCAACCACAGAACAAAAATCAGCAGCGCTGTAAACAAAATGGTTACAAGCGTGTCCTTGAATGTCATTTTAAGTTTTGTGAATGCTGTTCTGGGCGCAGGATTATCCAATCCGCGAGTGATTGATGCTGCTGAAAGCTCCTCGGCAATGGTGGACACACGAACCAAAAGCGGCACAATAAACCCTTCAAACACAATTGCCGGTCGTAGTCTTAAGTTTCGCAGGGAAAACTCTATTCCTCGAAGTGCCATAGCGTCATTAACATAAGAAATTTCTTCTTTTGCAGTAGGAAAAAAACGCATAGCAACCGCAAAAGTAATGATAAATGCACGAGGAATCTTCATCGCATACAGACCTGTTACCATTTCACTGACCGATGTGGTTTTTAAAAAGGTTTGTCCATAGAGCATAATAGGCATACACATTCTTGCGCATAAAATAACCATCAAAATCATACTGCTCAAAACTGCCGGTAAATACTCGGAAAATACAACAAATAAAAGTAATAGCACATAGGCTACCATAAATTTCATGGTCTTCCTTTTTTGTCCCAGAAGAAAAGAAATCATGCAGACAATCGCAAAGACAATACTCCCATATCTAATATCCTTTGCAGAAAATGCCACCACACTGATAAGTATCAATAAAAAGAATTTATAACGAACATCAAGTTTCAAACTGTTTATCTCCCTTGAAATGTTAATGTATTTGTGTTAAATTGTACCGGGTGGATCGTATCCGACTGTGAGTATAGTATATCCTAATTCGTTTGAGCAATAGATTAAGTGCATATATGTCTTTTCTCAAAAGAAAGATGTCTAATAGAAAAATTGATGGTGTATAATGGTAAATATAATAAACTCCATGTGTAATGATATGGGAATGGTAAAAGATGATGAAAACAATCCCTTTGGCTGTGGTTATTTCTTTCGGGGGAATAGTCATATAACAGAGGGATATTTTTGGTTTCTGCCTCACGAGGAGCACTTTGTAGTTACAAAATGTGATTTTTATTTTCTAAAAGATACCGAGCTTACAATGCCGAACGATTCGCTCTATATCTCGCTTCGTCTTGAATATGCAAAGCACCTCCCTCCGGGCAAGATCATCGCCTACTTGGAGGAAAATGGCACCACTGTAAATACCTTGATGCGAAAAGGAAGTCGGGTTGCTTATACCGAAGTTCTATATTCTCCGTCATTTTATAAAATCCATCTTGAAACTCTTTTTACAGCACAAAAATCAAGTCCACTTGAGATTTTGAAAAATATGGGAGGAGAGCACAATTGGTCGGCAGAGATTATGAATGTTTTAAGAAAAATATATGCTTGCTCTCTAAACGGAATGGCCGCAGAACTATATTACATATCAGGTGCTTATGCTCTTATGTCTGCGGTGCTTGAAATGGGAAATGGCAGATTACCTAAGAAAAACAAGGATTATGAAGGTATAGTTCATGTTATTCAGCACATTGATGATAATTTTTCACACACAATAAAATTGGCTGAGCTTTCCAGATTGGCGAATATGAGTGCAACAAAGCTAAAAAATTTATTCAGACAATTTACGGGGTGTACTATTACCGAATATATTCTGTCAAAAAAAACCGACTATGCTTCTCATCTATTGGCTGATTCCGATCTATCCATAGAGGAGCTGGCAAAAAAAGTAGGGTTTGATACCGTTGCCGGCTTTTCCACCTCATTTAAGAAACAGACAGGTATGCCTCCATCGGAATACAGAAGACAAATTGAGTTTAATTGTTTGAAGAATCCATCAGAAGTTGCAAATCTCACATTTGGGAGCAGCGATACTTAAAAACTTTATAAAGTTAGGTTGATTGAAAATTAAAATTATGCCAATCCTAGCCAGTTTGTCTATCGGGATTTGTCCTCACTTCAGGTTCGATTTTTTTCATAAGGGATAAAAAATTAAAATCTGTCATATTACACGATTGGGAAGTTTACTTTAATTGGGTTATGAAAATTTCGGTCAGACTGCTGTACACATTATATTTTTGCCTTGCCACGTTTATGATTATGTTCTCGATAAGGGTTGTAATGAAAAAAGTGCCGTGAGATGATAAAAAATTGTTTCATAGCACTTTTTTTGTGCAAAGTATGCTAAAATTTTCTCGGTTGGCAGAATACGAAGAAATGGGAGATTATATGTTTAAGACAAAATCAGTATCAAGCAAATCAGGAGCCAGAAGAGGGGAGCTTGAAACTCTTCACGGAGTAATTCAAACACCCGCCTTTATGCCCGTCGGCACGAGAGCTACGGTTAAGACAATGGAGCCTGAAGAATTGGTGGAAATCGGAGCGCAGATTATTTTATCCAACACCTATCATCTTTTTTTGCGCCCCGGAAGCGATATCATAAGAGAGGCAGGAGGACTTCATAAATTTATGCACTGGAAAAAGCCGATTCTTACCGACAGCGGGGGTTATCAGGTGTTCAGTCTTTCAAAGTTAAGAAAGATTACGGAAGAGGGGGTTGAGTTTCGATCTCATATAGACGGCTCGCTGCAATTTTTAAGCCCTGAGGTTTCGATTAAAGTGCAGCACGACCTCGGCTCGGATATAATGATGGCATTTGATGAATGTATTCCTTATCCCTCCGATTGGGAATACACGAAAGAATCTACCGAGAGGACTTTAAGGTGGGCTGAGAGATGTAAGAGAGCGAACGAGGGACACGATGATCAATTGTTGTTTGGGATAGTGCAAGGTGGATTTGAGAAAGAACTCAGAGAATATTCGGCAAGAGAAACAGTTAAAATCGGATTTGACGGCTATGCGATAGGCGGGTTGAGTGTAGGAGAGCCTAGGGAAAAAATGGTTGAGATTTTGGATTTCACTTCCCCTCTCCTTCCTGAAACTCACCCGAAGTATCTTATGGGAATAGGTACACCTGATTATATTTTTGAAGCAATCGAGCACGGAATTGATATGTTTGATTGTGTGGAGCCGACACGAATTGCAAGGCACGGCACCCTTTTCACCTCACGAGGGAAGCTGGTGATAAAGAATGCAAAGTATAAAAGAGATTTTTCATCTCCTGACGATAAGTGCGGCTGTCCTGTCTGCAAAAATTATTCTAAAGCCTACCTAAGACACCTGTTTAACACCGAGGAACTTTTGGGCTATCATTTGGCTACGGTGCACAATTTATATTTTCTTCTTACGCTTACGGAAAACATTCGCAAAGCCATTGAAGACGACAGATTTTTGGAGTACAGGAAAGAATTTTACAAAGCTTTTGGTTAAGAAGGCGATCGACTATATCTCGATCGTTTTTTTTCGTGAAACAAATTAAATTTTTTTACGACTTTCACTATCACGAAGTATTTTTGCAAGATTTTGGAGGGTAAATTGATTTTTATGTTGTTTAGTAGTATAATTGATTTAGGAATGGAAAGTTTCGGTTGGGTTGAAAGTACATAATCATAATACTTGTTTTTCTTAAGGTTTTGCGATATACTTCAAATGAGTTTTTTGGGGATTACTGTTGATTTTATTTATTTTATAGTATTTTTGGGAGGAATGTATGGGTTCAGTTAGATTGGAGGAAATAGTACTTAAAGTGCAGGATGTGAAACCATTGCCTATTGCGGTGGGAAATATAATACGTGTCACGGAAGAACCGACTTCCACAATTCAGGATTTGGAAGAAGCCATTCTTATGGATCAGGTTCTTACAACCAGAATTTTGCGTGTGGCAAACTCCGCATACTATACATATAATCGCAGGATTTCTACTATTTCTCAAGCTGCCGTTCTAATCGGGTTTAAAGCCATAAAGGGAATTGCCTTTGCGTCCGTGCTTTCCAAGCTTATGAATGTGGAACTTAAGGGCTATGAAATGAACAGCAATGCTCTTTGGAAGCAATCTCAGACTTGCGCCATTGCCGCAAGAGAAATATCCAAGCGCATAAGATATAAAGATCAGGAAGAAGCATACATTGCGGGACTTTTGCATGATTTTGGAAAAATCATTCTCAGTCAATATCTTGAGAAGGAATATGGCGAGATTATGGCTATGGTCACGGAAGATCAAATTCCCTTTGATCAAGCGGAGGAAAGAGTGTTGGGGTTTAGTCACACCGAGATCGGAGCTATGGTTGCGGAGAAATGGAATTTACCCAAGCACTTGGTGGACTCCATTCGCTGGCATCACGCCCCTGAGCAGGCGGACGACAATATAATGATGGTCAATATAGTGCACGTGGCGGATTCTATTACTATGGACATAGGTGGAGAAGGAATGGGTGCGGACGGTATGGCTTATGCGAGGAGCAACAGAGCTTTGGATATGTTGGGACTTGACGATGTGGGATATTTCGATTTGATATCTCTTGTGGCGGACATAGTATCCAATGAAAACAATTTTTTGGTGTCAATATAACAAGGGTGAGGCACGCCGAAAGAGGCGTGTTTTTTTGTTGTGAAGATTTGTTTTATTTGCCTTGACAATTCTTTGCAAATGGCTTACAGTAATTGTCAGTTTGTTTAGAATATTTATAGAAAAAGAGGAGGAGTTATGGCAACCAAGTGTCAATTTAAGCAATCGGAAATACGCAAAAACAATCCGATTTTTTCTCCGCTCCGCACAACGGTGGAAACCGTTCGCTATGGAAATAATATCCAAGAGGTGAAGAGTTTGGGTGAGGCATATGAACTTGCCAAAAACTCAAGCGGCACGATTGAACTTTCTCAAAAAGTGTATGAACCGGAAAAATCCGGACTTCCCAAGGGAGTGAACGTGCTTTTATTTAACGA
Organism: uncultured Tissierellia bacterium; assembly: GCA_963552605.1. Lineage (GTDB taxonomy): Bacteria > Bacillota > Clostridia > Tissierellales > Peptoniphilaceae > CAUVKI01. Next base: position 10,019 of record CAUVKI010000033.1, on the reverse strand, counting down.
TGGAGAAATCACCGGAAGATATGCGAAAGCACGAGTTATAGTGGATAAGGATTCAGATATAAAAAAACTTTCGGGAATTGCAAGAGAAGCCGCATTTTATGCCCAGAGGAAAAAACTCTATCATGCGGAGGCATACGCAGGGCTTGACCATGAGTTTATCACCAAAGTTCATCTTTTGGTTGAAGAGGGATACGAAAATACGCTTTATAATTGGCTTTTGAATTTTCAGGCGAAAAATTCCGAATATGATGAGCTGTATAAAAATTCAAAAGAATATCCTGAAGGAGATGTTTGGATTTTATCACTGCCGGACTATTATGCAAAGGGGTACGAAGACGGACTTGCACTGTTTGACCCTGACCATAACGCTTTGCTCTTGTGCGGAATGAGATATTTCGGAGAACATAAAAAGGGAACCTTGACTCTTGTTTGGAACATAGCCAACAGAAACGGTTTTGCCGCCTGCCACGGAGGAATGAAACGATACAATCTTAAAGAGGGTGCGTTCACCTGCGGGGTTTTCGGTCTTTCGGGTTCGGGAAAGTCAACCCTGACACACAACACTCACGGCGGAAAATTTGACATCTCCATACTGCACGATGACGCCTATGTCATTCGCAATTCGGACGCAAAGACTTTTGCAATCGAACCGTCTTATTTTGATAAAATGCAGGATTATCCCGTTGACGACCCCGTGAATAAATATCTTTTGACAGTTCAAAACTGCGGGGCTACATTGGACGATAACGGAAATGTGGTCTTGGTTTCGGAGGATATAAGAAACGGAAACGGGCGTGCAATAAAATCAAAAGTGTGGACAAAAAACAGAGTAAATCGTGTTGATGAGCCGGTGAATGCAATAATCTGGCTTATGAAAGATAGAGTCCTTCCTCCTATTGTAAGGTTGGAAAATCCGATACTCGCCTCTGTAATGGGTGCAACTCTTGCCACCAAGAGAACAACCGCCGAGAGGTTATCGGAAAATCAGGATATGAACGCTTTGGTTATTGAACCCTATGCTAATCCTTTCCGAGTTTTTCCGCTCTCCGATGATTACTACAAATTTAAAGCACTTTTTGAAGAAAGAGGAATCAAAAGTTATATTTTAAATACCGGAGCGTTTCTCGACAAGGATATACCGAAAGAACTCACATTGGAGCTTCTTGAGGGATTGGCTTTATATAAGCTGTCGTTTGAACCGATTAAAGGTCTGTCGGGATTTTCATATTCTCCGATAGAGGGTTATTTGCCGGATATGGGCGATGAAAATTATCTCAAACTTTGGGTAGAAGCGTTGGATTATCGCTTGAACTTTTTGAAAAATCTGAAAAGTCGGGACGCTTTACCCGAAGAGGCAATACTTTCGTTGGAAGAATTAAAAAAAGCAGTGCTTCTCTAAGCACCGCTTTTTATTTTGCCTTTTTGAAAAAATAATATGAGGCGATTATGGTTCCGAGCAGCCAGAATGCAACTACCGCTATAATAACAATGAAGTTCCAAATCCCTGACAATAATAAGGACAAAGATATAATTAACAGTCCGCAGATAACGGAAAAAATTCCTCCGAACCGATGACTTTTCTGCCACACCGCATCACTTGCAAGACTCCATTTTGTGCGAATACCGAAATTTTGATTTCTTCTCGTTTTAGGCATTATATTTCCCAGCACAATAAGCATAATTCCGACGCATATGTTAATAAACTTCATTGTATTGACCGAAGGTTTTAAATTGTTTCCCAAAGCCTTAACCATAAAGAAAAATCCGAGCGCGGTGAAAAAAATCAAAGTGCAGAGTCCTGCATAAAGAAGTATTTTTTCATTTCCGTTTTGCTCCTTCTTATGCTCCCTTTTGGCTGAGTATAAAAAGAATACTGCCATCAAAACGTTGAATATCGGAAAGATTATAGCTTCATACTTACTCCCAAATCGATCGACCTCTCCTAAAAAATTGTAGTGAGCGGGAATTGTTTCAGGGGCGAAAATCAAAAAAATCGCCGTTCCTGCAACACACACAAAAATCACAGCGTATAAGGTGAAATACAACTTTTTCATAAGTCATCTCCTCTCAAATCCTTAATCAACAACAAAATCTCATCAAGCACCGAGGCGTTTAATTCATAAAAAATATATTTTCCCTCCCGTTGATCTCGAATTAAATCCGCCTCTTTTAAAACTGTCAAATGTTTTGAAACGGCAGGTAAACTGATTTCAAAATTTTCAGCTATTTCTCCCGCAGACAACTTATCCTTTTTCAAAAGCTTAAGTATAGTTCTTCTGGTCGGATCCGCCAATGCCCTCATCGTATTTTGAATACCCATATGCTAAGCCCTTTCTCCGTCATTTAACCTTTTGGTTAATTATATTTTGGAGATTTAAAAAAGTCAAGCGTGAAACAAAAATTTTTCGGTGCAAAAAAAAGCGAGCTATAATCTGCTCGCACTTTTTGTGATTATTCCACGATGATATCCGCTTCACTTTTTTTTGAGTGCGAGCAGAGAAAAAATTATAAATTAAGAAAAATCGAGAAAAAACTTAAGCTAAAGAGATTTTAAAAAAAATTAGGAATAATAGACTGAAATTGGAGTTTGTATTTTGTTTTTTAGCTGATAGAATGACTCTGTTAGCACTCAAACTGTTTGAGTGCTAACAACGATGATGATTATAAAAAGGAGGATTTATAATGGATTTGAAACCTTTAGGCGACAGAGTTCTTATTGAAAAGGAAGAAGCGGAAGAGAAAACGGCAGGCGGTATTGTACTTCCTTCAGCGGCAAAGGAGCAGCCCCAAATTGCAAAAGTGCTTGCAATAGGAGCGGAGATTTTGGCTGACGACAAGAAAAAGGATCAGGTAAAGGTAGGGGATAGAGTGATTTTCCCCAAATATTCCGGAACCGAAATTAAAATAGACGGAAAAGAGTTTACTATTATCAAGTTGCAGGATTTACTTGCAGTAATTCAGTAGGAGGTGTAATATGGCAAAAGATATAAGATATGGTGAAGAAGCGAGAAAAGGGCTTGAAAGAGGTATCAATATTTTAGCGGATACCGTTAAGGTTACCTTAGGACCCAAGGGAAGAAATGTGGTTTTGGAGAAGTCATACGGTTCTCCTACAATCACCAATGACGGAGTGACTATTGCAAAAGAGATTGAACTTGAAGATAAATTTGAGAATATGGGTGCTCAACTTCTTAAAGAGGTGGCAACCAAGACAAATGATGTAGCAGGAGACGGCACTACGACCGCAACCCTCCTTGCGCAGTCAATTGTAAGAGAGGGTTTAAAGAATGTGGCGGCGGGAGCAAACCCTATGGAAATCCAAAGAGGTTTGAGAGCCGCTATGGAAAAAGCTGTTGAGGAATTGAAAAAATCTTCCAAAAAAGTGGAGTCAAAAGAAGCGATAGCGCAAGTTGCTTCAATCTCGGCTGCAGATTCCGAAATCGGAGCTTTGATAAGCGACGCAATGGAAAAAGTGGGAAATGACGGAGTTATCACCGTTGAGGAATCCAAGTCCACCGGAACTCATCTTGAGGTTGTAGAGGGAATGCAGTTTGACAGGGGATATGTGTCGCCCTATATGGTGACCGACTCCGAAAAGATGATTGCGGAGCTTGAAAACCCGATGATTTTGATTACCGATAAGAAAATTTCAAATATACAGGACATTATCCCGTTGCTTGAGCAAATTGTACAACGAAGCAAACCTTTGGTGATAATTGCGGAAGATGTCGAAGGCGAGGCAATGGCTACCTTGGTGCTCAATAAGCTTAGAGGAACTTTCAACTGTGTGGCGATAAAAGCTCCGGGTTTTGGCGACAGAAGAAAGGAAATGCTTCAAGATATTGCAGTTCTTACCGGAGGCACGGTGATTTCTCAGGATCTCGGATATGAGCTGAAAGATGCGAATATTGAGCTTTTGGGTTCTGCAAAAAAAGTCAAAGTTGAGAAAGAGCATACCGTAATCGTTGACGGAAACGGGGATAAGAAAGCTTTAGACGACAGAATTAAACAAATCAAAGTTCAGCTTGAGAACACCGAATCCGAATTTGATTCGGAAAAACTTCAGGAAAGACTTGCAAAGTTATCCGGCGGAGTGGCGGTTATCCAAGTGGGAGCGGCTACTGAGACCGAACTTAAAGAAAAGAAGATGAGAATTGAGGATGCTCTTGCTGCAACCAGAGCTGCAGTGGAAGAAGGAATCGTTGCAGGAGGAGGAACCGCTCTTATTGATACTTTGCCCGAGGTTATGAAACTTCTTTCCGAGAAGAGCGGAGATGAAAAAACCGGAATAAAAATTGTTATGAGAGCTTTGGAAGAACCCCTAAGACAAATTGCTCAAAATGCGGGTCTTGAAGGCTCGGTTATCGTTGAGATGGTAAAAACCGAGAGAGCCGGAGTGGGCTTTGATGCGGCAAAAGAGACTTATACAGATATGATTGAGTCGGGAATTGTGGATCCCACAAAAGTTACCCGCTCCGCATTGGAGAATGCGATAAGCGTTGCGGGAATGATTTTGACAACCGAAGCGGCTGTTTCGGAAATTCCGAAAAAAGAACCTGAAATGCCTATGAACCCCGGAATGGGCGGAATGATGTAGTAAAAATTTTGTTTTGTGCCGACCTGCCAAAAGTTGGACTTTAAGTCCGTCTGTTGGCAGGTCGGTATTTTTTATTGCAAAATACAACTTGGAAAATTTTTTTGTTGCGAAGAAAAAACAGAATAAAAAAACAGGTTTTTCCGCCTTAGAAATTTTGGCTAAAAAAAACCTGTTTTTTTAAAATGTCATTCGTTTGCCAACACGAGAATTACTATCAATACCATAAGAGGTCAGTCAGCCCAAGGGAGCAGTATCTCCTCAACTTTAGAGGCGTCAAATCTATAATGACCTGAGGGCTTATTTTTACCGAGAGGGTTAAATAGGCTTAAAAAATCTTCCTCCCTTTCACTCTGCCCCATATTGTGGATTACGAATGCCACCCCTTTTTCGTTTCTATAATCCGAAATAATTCCTATGTGCCAATCACCTTTGAAGAACACAATATCTCCCGGCATCCACTGCTCTATGTCATTGATGTCTGTGCTTAAACTTACTGCATATTTTTTGAAAAACACGTGGAGATTTTTCACTCTCCTGAAATCAATGTTAGGGTCGGGCGAAGAAACTCTAGGATAGTCTTTCATATTATTTTTAATGTCAGTATCCACCATATCCTTGAGAGAATATCCCGCTTCCCTAAATGCACGCCAGATTACATCGGTGCATACTCCGGAATTTTCATCAGGATACCCTCCGTTTATATAAGAGCTGTCATACCTCGGATGATTTTGAGCATCCTTTTTTGCTCCGATTAAAAAATCCTTATAATCATCGTTGCCGTTTTTATTATAGTCAACAGGAGATTTTTCAACTTCGATATCAAAATCCTCACTGTACTTATGCTTACCTTCTTTAGACTCGGATTTTTCCTCCGCTTGATTTATTTTATTCTCAGACGCAGGCTGTTTTTCTTTATCCTCGCAAGCTGTCAGAAGCAAAACAACCAAACCCATTAAAAAAATTTTGTTCCTAAAACTCAATGATTATTCCTCAATCAAAAGAGTTTCTATAACCTGTTCCGTTTTGAAATTTTCAAGCTGCATATAATAAGCCGCACTTTCCGCAAGCGCTTTGAGAGGAATCATTCCCACAAGTTCCGTTTCCGATACTTCGACACCATATCTTCTGGCTTCGCTCTTTACCATTTCAAGTGCCTGATATACCGCCGTCTTTTCAAAATTCACCAAGTTCATTGACACCTGAACCTCGCCTTTTTCGGTTAAATCCACTCCCATAGCCTTTACCGAGTGAAGCCCTCCTCCGATATGGCGAACTTTTTTTGCAATGGCGTCTGCGATAGAAAAATCCTTGGAGCGTAAGTTTACATTAAAGGCAATCAGGTGGAAGCGTGCGCCGACTGCCGTTGCTCCTGATTTTTCGTTCATTTCGGAGGGACCGTAGTCAGGCTTCCAACCCTCTTCTTTTATTTTGTCAAAAAATCCTTCGTATTGACCTTTTCTTACCTTTGCAAGATTTTGTCTTTCAGGAGAAGTTGCGGCATCTTCATATAGATATACGGGTATCCCCAAGTTTCCGATTTTTTCGCCAAGTTTTTTCGCCAAAGCCACACAATCCTCCGTAGTGGTTTCCGTGATGGGAATAAACGGAATTACATCGGTAGCTCCCATTCTGGGGTGCGCACCGTGGTGATTTGACATATCAATTAAATCCGCTGCAACTTTTACCGACTCAAAAACGGCTTCCACCAAAGCTTCCGGCTCTCCTATAACCTCAACCACCGAGCGATTATGATCCTTATCCGATTGGTAGTCTATAAGCTTTACCTTTTCCTTTCCTCTGAAGCATTGGACGATTTTTTCCACCTTTTCCAAGTCAATTCCCTCCGAATAATTCGGAATGCACATAACTCTTTTCATTTTTTTATTTCCCCTTTCAAATTATTTTCTTTCCCTTTTTGTAAACTCCACACACCAAGTTTGTGGCGAAGAAGTATATCGTATAGGCAAGGCTCGGCGCATCATATATGGTAATGTCCGCAAATTTTCCGCTGTCGAACGAGCCGATTTTTTCCGCCCGATTGACGCTGTATGCCGCATTTATTGTTGCGGCGTTATAGACTTCAACGGGAGTGAGTTTCATATATAGAGATGCCAACTGCATTGCAAAGGGCAGATTTGCCGTAGGGCAACTTCCGGGATTTGAATCCGTGGAGATTGTAATTGCCATTCCCTTTTCCAACATCTTCCTTGCCGGAGCATAAGTATCCTCAATGAGCGAAAAAGTGGTTGCAGGGAGAAGATTTCCGATTACTCCCGAAGCCGCCATTTTTTCAATGTCCTCATCGGTCGTCATCATCAGATGCTCTGCGGAAACCGCACCCGTTTCGCACGCCACTCTCACTCCACCTATGGACGCTATCTCATCGGCGTGAATCCTCAAAAGAAAGCCCAAATCTTTTGCCGCAAGAAGAAGTTTTTTTGACTGCTCGGCAGAGAAAACTCCCTTCTCGCAGAACACGTCGCAAAATTCCGCAAGCCCCTCTTCCTTAACCTTGGGGAGCATTTTTATAACCTCATCTATGAAAGCATCGGGGTTATTCTTATATTCCTCGGGTATGGCGTGCGCCGCCATAAAAGTTGAAACCAAGTCAATATCCGACTCGTCATTCAACTCTTTGACTACAAGCATTTGCTTTCTTTCATTTTCAAAATCCAGCCCGTAGCCGGATTTCGCTTCGACCGTGGTTACCCCGTGGCGAAGCATAAAGCTTAAAAGCTTTTTGGTTTTCTCTTTAAGTTCTTCTTTAGTGGCGGCTCTCGTTGCTCTTTGAGTGGAGAGGATACCTCCTCCCTCGGCGAGTATGTCAAGATAGCTCATACCGTTTAATTTTTTGGAAAATTCTCCCGAGCGATCGCCCCCATAAACCAAATGAGTGTGGCAATCTATGAGTCCGGGCGAAGCGCAAAGCCCTGCACACTCAATTAACTCCGTCTTTTCATCTGCAATTTTTTTATACTCCTCACCGACTCCCACCTCAAGAATTTCTTCCCCCTCTATGGCGATATATGCATCCTTCAAAATCTTTGCATCATTCATTTCTTTTCCTCTGAGAGGGCGACCGGGATCATTCGGACAGAATATCTCGTTAAAACCGAATAAAATAGTTTTCATACTTGCTCCTTTCCATCTTTTCGATAATTATAGCTCAATGATTGCCAAAAATAAATAGCGTTGTCGATACAACCTGTTTTTCATTTTAAGGCGGAAGTTGTAAAAAAAGGAGTTAATTGGAAGTTTTTTTTGCAAACACATCTAAAAAAATCTTGACCCTTAAAAGAATGAGTGCTGATATACCGCCGGTACATATCGTTGGTATATCAGTAAAAATTCAAGAAAGGACAGGATGTTATTAACAACAAAAAAAATTCACTGCAGACCGGAGATTTTATCTCCATAGGGGTTTTCTCAATGATATATTTTGCGGTTGCATTTGTGATTGGAGGAGTTGCACAGATGACCCCGATTACCTTTCCGTTGAGGTGTAGGGATTTTTATTGTGAAAAATTGGATCCCAAGCTACTTGAAAGTGTAGATTACGAGCACAAAGAGAAAATGAAAATTCTAATCCGTGAACTTGAGCGGAGAACTTGGACAAAAAAGCAGAAGCACCGACTCTTTATGAGAAAGGGAATGGCAGGGGAAGAAATTTGGATAAGTGAAATTCTTACGGATATCTCCGAAAAGATTGGAAACAAAGATTTATGTATCAAAAAAAGGAAGTATCAGCTATTTTCCTCTACTTCCTGAACAATTTTGTTCGATTGTGCGTTACTTCGTACTATGCCGGAGATTATTCCTCAATTCCATCAGACATCAACTTAGCTATACGATGAGGAATCATGGAAACTTGCATTGGAATATCAATGTGGTAGTTTTCATCAATACATTCATTCCAGTATTCCAGATGCTTCTTATCTATCCACGAATTAGAATCCTCTACCCTTGTCCCATTTTTCCCTTGAATAAAATACCAATAAAGGTACTCAGCGTCATCAGTTTTCTCTCTGAAGATAGTTTCAACATACATTTTTTCTCCAGCTAAAGTAAGCAACACATCTTCCATATTTTCATTCAAAAAACTCATCCACATATCTACTTCTTGTGACTTTCCAACCTTAACACGAAATCTTGACAATTTTATACTCATACTTCAACCTCCAAAAATATATAACCCCTTTTTACTCCGATTCGATTATATCACTTTCCAAATATTTTGTCATTTAATCAAAATGAAATCTTGGCAAATGTGGACGGGTTTATTTTCAAAGCTTCTCATTTTAAGGAGGAAGTTATAAAAAAGGAGTTAATTGGGCGTTTTTTTGACAGCACCGTCAGTGCTGTTTTTTTTTGCAAACATATCTAAAAAAAATCTTGACCCTTAAAAGAATGAGTGCTAATATACCACCGGTACATACCGTTGGTATATTAGTAAAAATTCAAGAAAGGACAGGATATTATGAACAACAAAAAAAATTCACTGCAGACCGGAGATTTTATCTCCATAGGGGTTTTCTCAATGATATATTTTGCGGTTGCATTTGTGATTGGAGGAGTTGCACAGATGACCCCGATTACCTTTCCGTTTATGCCCATGATAGTGGCTCTATTCGCAGGTAGTATTTTTATGCTTTATGCGGCGAAAATTCCGAAACGTGGAGCGATTTCAATCTTGGGAATTTTGGCGGGGCTTCTTTTGTTCATCACCGGAATGTTTTGGATGATGTCAGCGTTTTTTATCGCTTTTGGATTTATTGCGGATATAATTGCCGATTCAGGAGACTTCAAATCTTTCAAAAAAAATCTTTCAGCTTACTGCCTCTTTTCCCTTTCACCGATGGGAGCATATCTTCCTATGGCTATTATGCCGGCTCAATTTGATGAATTTATGAATAAGAAAGGAAATGTTTCATCTTTCTCCGAAGTTATTCACTCGATTGGAACCAACCGGTGGGCAATTCCTGCAATGATTTTGGGAACTCTTGTCTGTGCCTTTATCGGAGGTATGATTGGAAAGAGACTGCTTAAAAAACACTTTGAGAGGGCAGGGATAGTGTAAATGTCTTTGGATCCGAGAACAAAATTACTAATTCTCGCAATTACAAGCATTTCAGTTTTTCTAAATGGAAGTATTTTCATAGAATGCCTGTTCACTTTAATTCCTTTTCTGCTGCTTTTGCGGGAAAAAAAGTTTATGGTTTTTAAGAGCGCAGTAATATTTGTCGTGCTGTTGGCGATACAAATATTGGTCGTACCGAAACTTCCGACAACCTCCGGCGGCATTGTCTATATGTTTTCCGTATATATTCGTAAGCTGCTACCCTGCTTTATGCTCGGCTCGTTTTTAATTAATACTATTATTTCTTTGAATTATGGATATAAACAATTTGTAGTCCGCAGAAGA
>CAUVKI010000032.1:0-23302 GCA_963552605.1 uncultured Tissierellia bacterium | reverse complement strand
TTCTTATCGATGGTGCTTCTTTGATTATTACGGGGATTGTTGAAATTGTTAAGCAGCAAGCTTGCATAAAGGGAGTATTTGCTTATATACATTCTTTATCACCTCCTTATATATTACTGGAAAGTGTATCTTACGGTAAGAGATCCGCTCATAGTGGTCACTTTTCCTTGTGTCCTGATCGACACAGTCCAGTTACCTCTGGGATCTTCTCCGTCAAAATCCGAAAAATTGTATGAGGTGGTGGAAGTGCCGCACCATCTGCTCACGACTCTACCTCCAGGGGATCTTATCTCCAAAATATATGGAGAACTGCCCCAACTCACATTGCAGAACACTCTCACGGACGTAATATGTCTTTCACTTCCGGAGCAGCTACCGGAGTAGACGGATGTTGATGCCATAATTCCGTCAAGAGAATTAAGCCTGCGTATAGGTTTGGAAAACAAGTAATTACCTGCTCTTACTGTCTCAACCTCACTCTCAACAGAGAAAACTCTTGCCGCTTGCGCTGTGGGTGCTGCCAATTCAGCAAACAACAAAACTACGGCTACCAACAGAAACAACTTGCGTTTCATAACAAAAACCTCCTTCTAAAACCTTTGAGTAAACCTTCCGCCTCCTGCGATTATACTTACTGTGCCATCGATCGCACTTGGGGATACTCCGCCCCCATAGCCACTATCGACCTATATTCCCTAAACTTTAGTTGAAAATTGCAAAAAAAAAGCTTCCGAAAAATCGAAAGCTTTTTAATAAATATCCTATTCAAGAATTTTTGAAACAGTTCCCGCTCCGACGGTTCTTCCGCCCTCACGAATAGCGAATTTCAAACCCTCTTCCATAGCGATGGGGGTTATCAATTCGATTGTGAAAGTTGCGTGATCTCCGGGCATTACCATTTCCGTACCTTCAGGAAGCTTGATATCTCCCGTTACGTCCGTGGTTCTGAAATAGAATTGAGGACGATATCCGTTGAAGAAAGGAGTGTGTCTTCCGCCCTCTTCTTTTGAAAGTACATAAACCTGTCCTTCAAACTTTGTATGAGGCTTTATTGAACCGGGCTTTGCCAATACCTGTCCTCTTGAGATTTCATCTCTTTGCACACCTCTCAAAAGCAAACCTACATTGTCTCCTGCTTGTGCGAAGTCCAAGGATTTCTTGAACATCTCCACTCCGGTTACAACAACTTTTCTTATGTCATTGGTAAGTCCTACAAGTTCAACTTCATCTCCCACCTTCAGTTGACCCGCCTCAACTCTGCCGGTGGAAACCGTTCCTCTTCCCGTGATCGTGAAGATATCCTCAACAGGCATAAGGAAAGGTTTATCAACTTCTCTCATGGGTTCAGGAATATATGCGTCCACTTCTTCCATAAGCTTTATGATCTTTTGTCCCCACTCTCCCTTGGGATCTTCAAGAGCCTTAAGTGCGGAGCCTACCACTATGGGGCAGTTCTCATCAAAGTCATATTCCGCAAGCAATTCTCTTACTTCCATCTCAACCAATTCGATGAGTTCGGGATCGTCAACCTGATCTTCCTTGTTTAAGAAAACTGCAATCTTCGGAACGCCCACCTGACGGGAAAGAAGAATGTGTTCACGAGTTTGGGGCATTGTTCCGTCCGCTGCGGAAACAACCAAAATCGCTCCGTCCATCTGAGCCGCTCCGGTAATCATATTCTTTACATAGTCCGCGTGACCCGGGCAGTCAACGTGCGCATAGTGGCGATTAGGGGTTTCGTATTCAACGTGAGTTGTTGAAATTGTGATACCTCTCTCCCTCTCTTCGGGAGCTTTGTCAATATGTGCATAGTCAACGAATTCTCCGGTGCCGTACACCTCGTGCAGGCAGCAGGTGATTGCTGCGGTAAGAGTGGTCTTGCCGTGGTCAACGTGCCCTATCGTTCCGATATTGACGTGGGGTTTCGTACGTTCAAAATGTGCTTTTGCCATTATAATACCTCCAATTTATTTCTCATGTTTTGTAATTTTTTCCATAATGCTCTTAGGTGCGGGGTCGTAATGGTGAAATTCCATAGAATATACTCCCCTTCCCTGCGTCTTGGAACGAAGATCGGTTGCATATCCGAACATTTCTCCAAGCGGAACATATGAGTGAATATGTTGAGCTCCGTTCAAAAGGGTCATTCCCTCAATCTTTCCTCTGCGGCTGTTTAAATCGCCTATAACATCGCCCATATATTCTTCGGGAACTATAACTTCGACTTTCATAACAGGTTCGAGGATTACGGGATTCGCCTTTGCCAAACAATCCTTGACACCCATTGAAGCCGCAATCTTAAATGACATTTCGGAGGAGTCCACATCGTGATACGATCCGTCATAGAGCGTAATCTTGACTCCCAAAACGGGATATCCTCCCAATATGCCCGACTGCAAAGCTTCTTTTGCGCCGGATTCGATGGCATTGAAATATTCCTTGGGGATTGCTCCTCCGACAATCGCATTGACAAACTCGTACTCGCCCTTTTCCAAAGGCTCCATCTTGAGTTTGACGTGTCCGTATTGACCGTGTCCTCCGGATTGTCTGACAAATTTTCCCTCGCCGTCGGTAGCCTTGGTGATACTCTCTCTGTATGCCACCTGAGGACTTCCGACATTTGCTTCGACCTTAAATTCTCTCAAGAGTCTGTCTACAATAATCTCAAGGTGAAGCTCTCCCATACCTGCAATAATGGTTTGTGCGGTATCTTCATCGGTATAGGTCTTAAAAGTGGGATCTTCTTCTGCAAGTTTTGCGAGTGCCACCGCCATTTTGTCTTGAGACGCTTTGGTCTTCGGCTCTATCGCAACTCTTATTACAGGTTCAGGAAACTCCATCTTCTCCAATACAACCTTATTTTTCTCATCGCAGAGAGTGTCTCCCGTTCCCGTATCTTTAAGACCTACCGCCGCCGCAATATCTCCCGCATGAACTTCTTCAAGCTCAACCCTCTTATTTGCGTGCATAAGTAAAAGTCTTCCAATTCTTTCTCTCTTTCCCTTTGTGGTGTTTAACACATAGGAGCCCGACTTCAATACTCCTGAATAAACTCTGAAGTATGCAAGCTTACCTACAAAAGGATCCGTAACTATTTTGAAAGCCAGAGCGGAAAAAGGTTCTTCGTCCGAAGACTTTCTGGTTATATCCTCTCCGTCGTCATTTACTCCCCTGATATCGGGAACATCGGGGGGACTGGGGAGATAGTCTATAATAGCGTCCAGCAAAAACTGCACGCCTTTGTTTTTATAAGCCGAACCGCATAAAACCGGAACCAATTTATTTGCAATCGTTGCGGATCTGATTGCCTTTCTGATTTGTGAGGGCTTCATTTCTCCGCCCTCAAGATAAGTTTCCATAAGGGTATCGTCAAATTCCGACACCGCCTCAAGCATCTTATCTCTGTATTCCTCACAAATATCTTTCATATCCTCGGGAACTTCAACAATTTCTATATTCTGCCCCAAGTCGTCTTTATATATTTCAGCTTTCATTTCGACCAAATCCACAATTCCGATAAATCCGTCTTCAGCTCCGATTGGAAGCTGGAGGGGTACGGGATTGGTATTGAGTCTGTCTCTTATCGTATCGACCGACATCAAAAAATTCGCGCCTATTGCGTCCATTTTGTTGATAAAGCAGAGTCTGGGCACATTGTACTTGTCAGCCTGTCTCCAAACCGTCTCGGATTGAGGCTCAACTCCGCTCTTTGCGTCAAATAACGCAACGGTTCCGTCAAGGACTCTAAGAGATCTTTCAACTTCTACGGTAAAATCCACGTGTCCGGGTGTATCTATAATGTTTATCCTATGATCTTTCCAATAACACGTGGTTGCAGCGGAAGTTATGGTAATTCCTCTTTCCTGCTCCTGCTCCATCCAGTCCATTTGAGCGGCACCCTCGTGAGTTTCTCCGATCTTATGGATTTTTCCCGTATAAAAGAGAATCCTCTCCGTCGTCGTCGTCTTTCCGGCATCAATATGTGCCATAATGCCGATATTTCTAGTATTCTTTAAAGCTACATCTCTTGCCACAATTACCACCTGTAGTGTGCGAATGCTTTATTGGCCTCCGCCATTCTATGAGTTTCTTCTCTCTTCTTAACGCTGGCTCCCTGACCCGATGCCGCGTCCATTATCTCCTTTGCAAGGCGTTCACGCATAGTCTTCTCGCCTCTTGCTCTGGAATAATTTATAAGCCACCTAAGTCCCAAGGTCTGCCTCCTCTCGGGGCGCACCTCCATTGGAACCTGATAATTCGACCCGCCGATTCTTCTTGCCTTTACTTCCAAAACCGGCATAATATTATTCATAGCTTTCATAAAGACATCAAGCGGATCTTCACCCGTTTTTTCTTCAATATAGCCGAAGGCTCCATACACAATGCCTTGGGCAATTCCTTTCTTTCCGTCAAGCATAATGCCGTTTATGAGTTTGGTTACAACTTGATCCTTATAAAAGGGATCGGGCATAACCTTCCTCTTGGGCACATGTCCTTTTCTTGGCACTTCCTTCCCTCCTAACCATTGAGATATTCATAGGTACTAAGCTTTCCACCTCATTTCAATCCACACATTCTTTGGATTTCAATTACGATTCGCTCTCAAATGCCAAATGCTGTATATATACAATCAAAAAAATATGATTGACAATCTTGCATTTGTTATTTTTTAGGTTTCTTAGCTCCGTACTTGGATCTGGCTTGTTTTCTGCCGTCCACACCGGAGGCATCCAGAGTACCTCTAATGATATGGTATCGAACACCGGGAAGATCTTTAACTCTCCCACCCCTGATAAGCACAACGCTGTGCTCCTGCAAATTATGTCCGATGCCGGGAATATAAGCCAATACTACCTGTCCGTTTGTGAGCCTGACACTTGCCACTTTTCTCAAAGCCGAGTTGGGCTTTTTAGGAGTGACGGTTCTAACCGAAACACAAACCCCCCTCTTTTGGGGACTGTGAGTATCCGTGGCACGATTTTTTAAAGTATTAAACCCTACATTTAAAGCAGGTGCCTTGGATTTATAGGTTACTTTCGCTCTACCCTTACGAACCAGTTGATTGATCGTAGGCAATATTTCACCTCCTCATTATCATATTTGCCGAAATCACTCCGACACAATTGGAATTCTAGCATTTGCAAAGTCCATTGTCAAGTATTCTTTTTTTATGGAAAAATGATTCAACAAAAAAAATCTGTTCAAAAAATTTCGACTCATAATTTCGCAAATAACAAATAAGGTAAACACATAAAGAAAATTAACTATTCATTTTTTTATGCTCATTCATTTCCTGGCATCTGATTTAGAATGAATTAAAATTTTACAGCGAATAGTATTTGCTTCTTCAATTATCTGTCAAAACAATCTATATTATTTTTTCTTCACCGAAAAATTCCCATATTGTTTTTTTACAACAAAAGTTGTAAAATAATTAACCTAGGATAATTTTATATCCTAATTAAGAAGTAAATTTGTAATGATACAGGACTTCATCACTGCTTATTAAATCACACTCGAATCAAATGAACACGCAGGTGAAAGTCCAAGGAGGTTTTAGCTTTGGAATGTAAGAGTGACAAAGAAGGAGCAGCAAGATTTTGCCGCTCCGATTTTTTCGCTGTCAGGTTAGCTGTGCACAATAGCTTGGAGAGGGCTTGCACAAGGATATGAGTGAAAAAATAGCGTTTGATTTGGGATTTACATACAACGAGCGAAAAAAACCGTCTTTGACGGATGTGAAAGGGCGTGTCGAGTCGGGAGATTTTATTGTTCTCTGCGGTTGCAGCGGTTGTGGAAAATCGAGCCTTTTGCGTTGTATCAATCATTTGGTTCCCGCTTTTTATGAGGGTAAACTTAAGGGCTTTTGTATGCTAAACGGCAAAGATATTTCAGATTTAAGCATTGGCAATGTCGGAAGGCAGGCGTCCTCGGTTTTTCAGGATCCCAGGTCACAGTTTTTCACCTTAAACAGTTCCTCGGAGCTTGCTTTCGGTCTGGAAAATTTCGGCTTTTCGCATGAAGAGATGGTAAAGAGGGTTAAGCGGGGATTTGAAAAATTCGGACTTTTACATCTTATGGATCGCGGAGTGTTTGAGCTCTCCGGCGGAGAAAGACAGCTTATTGCGATTTTGTCCGCATGGGCTTTGGATACCGACATCATTCTTATGGATGAGCCAACGGCAAACTTGGATCAGAGTGCAATTGTTAAGCTAAGGGAGATGCTTAAGGAGCTTAAGGCGGACGGAAAAACCGTCATTGTAAGTGAACACCGGCTGTATTATCTCGCAGGGCTTGCTGATGAATATTGGTATATGGACGAAGGTACGATTGCAAAACGGTTTTCATCGCAGGAAATGCTTCGGCTGACGGAAGAAGAGCTTACCGAGATGGGGCTTAGAATGCCTGAAATACGGGATGTCGTGCTGCGTCGTGAGGATCCGAATAAAAGCGGAGCGGAAGAGTCATCGGAAATTAAGGTGCATACACTTTGCTGTGAAGGAATAACATTCCGCTACAAGGGTGCGAAGGAAAGTATTCTTAAAAATGCGCAGCTTAGCCTTAAGACCGGAGAGGCGGTGGCGCTTGCCGGACCGAATGGTAACGGAAAAACGACACTGGGGAAGGTTCTCTGTGGAATTTTCAAGCCGGCGCACGGACAAGTTTTTTTTGACGATAAGGCACAAGGGGCAAAGGAATTACAGAATAAGAGCATATTCGTTATGCAGGAAGCGGAGTTTCAGTTCTTTACCAATTCCGTTTGGAATGAGCTTAAATACGGGAGAAAAATCACGGAGCCGCTTAAAGATGAGATGGAGAAGATGCTCAAGCTTTCGGGACTTTGGAAACTTCGGAATAGACACCCTTTCACGCTCTCCGGCGGACAGATGCAGAAGTTGGTTCTTCTTCTGGCGTATTTTACGGAAAAACCCGTTGCAATTTTGGACGAGCCTACTGCGGGACTGGATGGTCGTTCGCTGCGAACTTGCATTCAGATTGTAAATGAAATAAGACAAAGGAAAATTGTTCTCATTATCACGCATGATCTGGAGCTTATTGCGGGAGTATGCACGAAATGTGTATGGTTGGAAAACGGGAGTGTGAAAGATTGCTTCACACTGGACTCCGATGAAATGCTTCACAAGTTTCGAGAGTATAGGGATTGCAGGCTTGAGACGGCGAAAAAGATGTTTTCTCCCGTTAGGCGAAAGCGGATTTTTGATCCTCGCATTAAGCTGGTCATTATGCTTTGCTGCTGTGTTACCAGCGTGTTTGTGGATACACCTCTGGTGACGGCGATGTTTACTGCGGGAATGCTCATCAATATTTATGAGAGCAAGTATAAATCCTCTTTTATGTACGCAGTTGTGTATGCTGCTCTTCTGTTCCCCTATCTCCTCTTTCCGAATGCCATTACAACTTTGTTGATGAACCTGATTCCGCGTTTTATAGTTATCTGGCAGTTTATGACGGCAGTGGTCAGTAATGACGGCGGAGGGAAAACGCTTGCGGCATTTCGCTTTTTACGTATGCCGGAGCGTGTAATTATGGTATTTGCGGTGATGTTTCGTTTCATTCCGGTGCTGGATAAAGATTTGTCGCTGATGCGTCAGTCGGTACAAACCAGGGGTTTTTTCAGTAAGTTTACCGATAAAATTCTGGCATTACCGGAATATATGGAAATTCTTATTGCACCGCTTATGCTTCGGGTTATACGGATCGCAGAGGCATTGTCCGCATCGGCGGAGACTCGCGGAATTTCTTTAACAGGTCGGAGGCAATCGTATATTGCGCTTAAGATTGGCGCAGCGGATTTGCTTATCACGGCGGCAGTCGTAATATTCATTGGTTTCGGCTTTTTTTATGCGCAGATTATTGCCCTATTTTGAGGCAATTTTACGGACACTGAATGGGCATAACTTATATTTTAATTTATTGCAAGTTGAATTGTTGAAAGGAGTTGGAAATGGAAACAACCACATTAAAAACAAAAGACATTATCACTGTTGTACTTTTGTCATTGATTAACATTGCAGTTTTTGCACTGGGATCATTCCTGTATGCAACACCGGTGACATTACTTCTCATGCCGATCTTTTATGCTCTGTTTTACGGTATGGTCGTGTTCACCATCGGTGTAAAAGTGCGAAAGAAAGGAGCAATCCTAATTTATTGCATAATTCAGGGCGTTATCGGCTTCTATCTTCCATACACACTGCTTTATGTGGTTGCCGGCATTATTTCTGAAATTATTTTATCTAAAACCGGCTACGGGAATATGAAAGGATTGACTATAAGCTATATTCTTCAGCAGGTGGGAATGTGTTTCGGAAGTACGGTTTATCCCTATGTGTTCGCTCTCAATAAAACTATAGAAATGATGGGTGTAAAAACTTCCGATGAGGTGAAGTCCGTTGTCATCAGCGCAGGGCACTCTATTATGTCATGGGGTTGGATTGTTCTGCTTCTCGCAACGGCGGCGGTTGCCTTTGTCGGTTCCCTGATGGGAAAGCGTGTGGTAAGAAAACATATTCTGAAGGCTGAAGGAGCTCATGAAGATGAAGACTGAACAGTATCAAAGCCAAGTAGGCACGACGGATTTAGAAGCGGAGGAGTTGCCAAAAAAAGACGGAAAGGAAAGTAATAAAGAATCGGCATCCTTTTTTAAGGAACTCGGCGTATTTATGCGTCCATACAACGGCGGATATGCTTTGTCGGTTATTATCAGTATTTTTTCGGTGCTGTTGAATGTCGGTGCATATATTTTTGCGGGAAAGATTGTTGTAGAGCTTTTTGCATCGTCGATTGTCTGGGACAGGGTGATTAAGCTTTGTGTTTTTCTCGGTTTGTGCAAGATGGGAAGCGGGATTATGCTTAACATTTCCACTTGGATTTCGCACCAAGCGGCATACAAAACGCTCAGGGATATTCGAAGCTGCCTTGCAGAAAAGATGTTGAGATTGCCTCTCGGTTATTTCGAGGAAAACGGCAGCGGTAGGCTTAAAACTATGCTTGTGGACAATATCGAAGGAATTGAGAAAACATTGGCGCACATGCTTCCGGAAATGACCGGTAATCTCTTGGGACCTGCTTTTTTGGTTATTTGGATGTTCTTTATTGACTGGAGAGTTGCGCTTGCTATGACCGTTTGGATTATATTGGGACTCTCAGTCAGTATGGGAATGATGAACGGTTATGAACAAAAATTTCAGGGGCAAATCAAAGCGGCAAAAGGAATGAACCAAGCCATCGTTGAATTTGTAAACGGAATTGAAGTAATTAAAAATTTCGGAAAGACAGAGGAAAGCTATCATAAGTATAAAGACGCAGTTAGAGGGCATGCGGATTATAACGTGCACTGGATGAAGGAGACGCAGATATATTCCTCCCTAGGAATGGCAATTGCACCGTTTTCCATCTTTCCGGTGTTGATTTTCGGGCTGATATTCTGGAATGGCGGGAGTTTGGAAACACCGATGTTTTTCCTTCTCATTGTGCTTTCGTTCGGGATTTTCACGCCGCTTATAACGGCTTCTTCATATGTCGATCAGGCTGCGCAGATGGGGACAAATGCCAAGGAAATTCGTGATGTGTTGAATTATCCGGAGCTTGAAAGAGGGAAAGAAACCGTATTTGAAAACAATGATATTGTATTTAATGACGTCAGCTTCTCCTATGGCAAATCCGTAAAAAATGCTGTGGGCGGTGATGTAGGAACAACGGAAAAGAAAGTGGTTGATGGAGTGTCTTTAGAAATTAAGGACGGCAGTATGATCGCCTTTGTAGGTCCGTCGGGAAGCGGAAAATCCACACTCGGTAAGCTTATCGCAGGATATTGGGATCCGAGCGAAGGAAACATAAGTATCGGCGGTCGTGATATGCGGAAATATACACAGGAAGCTCTTAATGCGAAGATTGCTTTTGTCGATCAGGACACTTTTTTATTTGACAAAACAATCAGGGATAATATTCGTCTGGGGGTTCCCTCCGCTACAGATGAGGAGGTTGAAGAAGCTGCGAAGAAGGTCGGCTGTCACGAGTTCATTTTGTCACTTCCGAATGGCTATGAAACCATGGCGGGTTCGAGTGGAGGTCGATTGTCCGGCGGAGAAAGACAGAGGATTACTATTGCACGGGCGATGATGAAAAATGCGCCGATAATGATTTTAGATGAAGCTACCGCAAGTGCCGACCCTGAGAATGAAGCCGCAATTCAAGCTTCGCTTTCCGCAGCTGCAAAAGGAAAGACACTGATTGTTATTGCGCACAGACTTTTGACGGTTAAAGACGCGGACAGAATTTTTTATGTGAAAAACGGGCGCATAGAGCATATGGGAACGCATGAGGAATTGATGGCGTCCTGTTCGGACTACCGTATGATGTGGATGCTTTCGGAAGAAGATCAGGAATCGGAGGAAGCCGCTTTGGGAGGTTCAAAGTGATAAATACATTTAAAACGCTCTGGAAATTCAGTGAAAATCAGCATGGAACTTTTGCGGTTACTCTGATTATGTCTCTTATTCGTGCTTTTGTCGGTATCACTCAATTGATTGCGATTACGCTCGCAATTGATGTGATAACAAACGGAGCTCCAGCAGGATCTGCAATTCGGAACATAATCATACTGACGGCATTATGTGCGGGCGGAAGTTTTTTTACCTCATTTATTGAGAGTTCCGGCAGTGTGGCAATCGGCTTCTATATGACGGCGGATAAGAGAATAGGGCTGGGAAATTTTTTGAAAATGCTTCCTCTTGGATTTTTCAATAATAACGCATCCGGTAAAATTGTTGCAACACTGACAACCACTTTAAGCGGTGTTGAAACAGGTGCGACTATGGCAATGATCACCACAGCTTCGGGCTTTTTCAGTGCTTTTGCTATGTTCATTGCAATCTGTTTTTATGAATGGCATATCGGAATTTTGACCGTTATCGGTATGGTTCTGTATCTTATGACGGTGGATCTTCAGATGAAAGTTTCTAAGAAGAATGCACCGTCTCTTCAGAAAGCGCAGAGTACCCTTGCAGAAGCTACACTCACTTTTCTTCAGGGCATTAAAGTGACCAAAGCGTTCAGTGTTAAAGAGGGGAACGCGGAACTTAATGATGCTATCAACGGCAGTAAAGACGCAAATATCAATCTGACCAACAAATCAATGCCTTCTCAGTTTTTGAGCAGACTGGTTGTAGCGGTATTTGAAATGTTGATATTCGTCTGTGCACTTTGGCTGTATCGGGTGGGCGAAATTACACTTGTAAAGACCGTTATGCTGTCGGTGTTCAGTTTTATGGTGTATATGTCGTTAAATCAAGCCGGTTCCATTCTTTCGATGATTGGGCTTCTTGACAGCGGGTTGAGCGAAATAGCGGCGGTGGAGTCTGCGGAGAAGATGAAGTGGAATGACAAGCCTAAGCCGATTGGAACGAATGATATTGTGCTCGAAAATGTGAGTTTTTCCTATGGGGATAATGAGGTTCTTCACGATGTTTCCGCTAAAATCAAAGAGCATTCGTTGACGGCGGTAATCGGACCTTCCGGTTCGGGAAAAACAACTCTTTGCGAGTTGATTCCGAGGTTTCGTGATGTAAATTCCGGAAGTATCAAAATCGGCGGAACGGATATCCGTGAAGCGGATTATGAAGAACTGATGAAACGAATCAGTATGGTGTTCCAAAAGGTTTACCTTTTTGAAGACAGTGTTTTTAACAATATTGCGTTCGGGAAGCCGAATGCAAGTCCGGAAGAAGTGCGAGCCGCTGCGAGAGCTGCACGCTGCGATGAATTTATTCAATCGCTTCCTAACGGCTATGATACCATACTGGACGAAGGAGGCAGCAGCCTTTCCGGCGGAGAAAAACAAAGAATTTCCATCGCACGGGCGATCCTTAAGGACTCGCCGATTATCATCATGGATGAGGCGACTTCCGCACTTGATGCGGAGAATGAGCATGAAATTCTTTCCGCCATCGAATCACTTACGAAGAATAAGACAGTCATTATGATTGCACATCGCATTAAATCTGTGAGAAATGCAGATCATATTATTGCAGTGAAAGAGGGACGTGTTGTACAGGACGGAGATCCTTTCGAACTTGCGACCAAGGAAGGACTTTACAGAGACTTTTTGCGTTCAAGAGAAGAAACTTCGGGTTGGACGCTGAAAAATTAGGGAAAGCAATTTTGTCATTATTGTAGAGTGTTTTAATCTTACAAATCGAATGAATTAAAAAAGAAAACGTGAGTATTATCGACACAAAAAAACACCCCCAAGCAGGGGCGTTTTTTAATTGTCAATCACTTCAATTTTGCAATCCTTATCGAATGCGCTTGAATCAATTTTGGTATTTTTATAAACCTTCACTTCTCTTAGTAAGCTATTATTTGTGAATGCGTTGTTTTCTATAAACCTAAGAGATTTGGGAAGCTTCAGAGAGGTGAGAGAGGAATTTTGATTTCTAAACGCTCCCGCTTTGATCTCAAGAACTCCCTCGGGAATTTCCAAGCTCTCTATATAGTTGTTCTGAAATGCGTTTTCAGGTATTTCAGTCAAATTTTTTGAAAGCGTAAGATTTCTTATCTTATTTGAACTGAACGCTGAAGATTCACCATATCTCGTTCCTAAAGAGGTAAGAGAATCAGGAAGCGTAAGATAGGTTATGTTATTTTCCGCAAAAGCCATATAGCCTATACTCGTGACATTTTTTTCAATTCGTATATGGGAAATATTATTCCTGTAAAAAGCTTTCTCACCTATGGTCTTGCAATTAACGGGAAGTGAAAGAACTTCCAGTTTATTATCTGAGAAGGCAAAATCTCCGATTGATGCCAGCGCTGAATTTTCCGGAATGTCAACCTTTTTAATGGGGTTGTTTTGAAAAGCGCCGTCTCCGATTTTATAAATTGTTTTTGGAAATTGAACGGACTCAAGCAATTGATTTGCAAAAACTTCCTTCCCTATCTGTCTTACGGACTTTCCAAGCGTTAAATGACTTAAAGTATAACGCTCTTTTATCTTATTTACACCTCCGCTCATAAAGGCGTAATCTCCTATGGTCATAACAGAATCGGGTATCGCAAGACTTTTGAGTTTATGATCTTCAAATGCCCTGTTGCCTATGCTTTGAACTGAATTTCCAAGTCTCAGGTTAAAGATGGGATTGCCGCAAAATGCGTTGTTTTCGATTGCTTTAACCGAGTCGGGAATGATTAGCTTTGTTATATTGTTTTTTTCAAAAGCACCTCTCCCTATGGTGGTCACGGATTCTCCGAGCTTGAGGAATTGAATGTTATTTCCAAAAAAAGCTCCGTCGCCTATACTCTTAACCGTTGAAGGGATTATTACTTCAATCAGTTTATTTTCTTCATTGCTCCTATCAAAAGCACCGGAGGCTATGCTCTTCACCTCGACTCCCCAAATACTCTTAGGAATTGATACTACATCGGGTCCGTCATTATGATATTTTAAAATCATTCCGATAGAGGGATCAAAATCAAAATATTTTTCCTCCGTGTAATCCAAACGCTCAATGCGAAAGTCAAGTGAAATCGGTTTGGATAATTTTTCATCTGCATCTTTTGCATAAACGTCCTTGATATAGAGAGTGTATTCGGCATCGGGAGAATAAGCAATTTTTGGAATAACTCTCACCGTACTCACCCCGTCAAAATTTAAATTGACGGGAAACTCAGGGTCGTCCACATTGCTCCCTTTAAGTTTCACAAAAAAATTTCTGGAGTTCACTGAAGTCTCAAGGATTGGTTTGTTGAATAAGATTTTCCAAACCTTATCTTTCGGCACTCCGTCCGTATTGACATTTCCGCTCCACGGAGAAAAAGCGTAAGAGCTTATACCCTGAATAAATATTACCGTCAACAGCGTGAAAAAAAGCGTCTTTAAAGTTTTCATTTTAAGTATCCCCTTTCTTTTACTCACTTATGTAATTATCAAAATAGCCCTGAACCAGCACGATGGGAGTTCCCTTATCTCCCGAACCGCTCACCAAATCACAAAGCGAGCCGATAAGGTCGGTAAGTTTTCTGGGAGTCGTTCCTTCGGATTCCATTTTCCCGACAAGAGAGCCGTCTTTGTTTTTAATTTTTTCTGCAACAGCTTTTTTGAGAGCTTCGCCCTTGAGATCCTTGAAGTCGTTGTCCGCAAGATATTTGAGTTTTAACTCGTTAGGAACTCCCATAAGTCCGTCGGTATATGCTGGAGAAACCACGGGGTCGGCAAATTCCCAAATCTTTCCTGCCGGATCTTTAAAAGCTCCGTCTCCATAAACCATAACTTCTATATGTTTTCCGCTCTCCCTTAGCAAGCTTTTTTGAATATCCCGCACCAAATCATTGCAATCGTTTGGAAATAATTTTACGCTCTCTTCCGTACTCTTATTTGAGCCGAGCAGACCATATTTTGAATTATATCCGCTGCCGTCAACGGAGCTGTTTAAAATCTCGTCCAATCCGTACGAATTTGCTCCTTTCGCTCTTAGGAGTCTTCGAGTTCTTTCCCTTGTGTGAATATCGCAGTGGATAATATCGTTTGTGTGATTTAAAATCTCAAATACATCGTTTGAGAATATAATTTCCGCCTCAGCTCCTTCTTCCTCAATCAGTTTTTTATAATAACTCACATAATCCACGCCCGTAAAGGGGTGAAGCGGAGCGCCGAAAAGTTCTCTGAATTGACTCAATGTAAGGGTTGTGGAATGGGGATTTATGTTTTTTTCTTCCAGCTGCTCATCGGATAACAGCCTGTTTCCCACTTCATCGGCAGGATATGAAAGCATCAGTATAATCTTATCCGCACCTTTTGCAATTCCTCTCAAACAAACTGCAAATCGGTTGCGAGACAGGATTGGAAAAATAACTCCCACGGTTCCTTCTTTGAGTTTGTTTCTCACATCTTTTCCGATTGCCTCTTTGGAGGCATAATTCCCTCTGCTGCGAGCAACTATTGATTCCGTAATTCCCACCACATCTCTGTCTTTCAGCTCAAAGCCGTCACTTTTTGCAGCTTCAATAACGCTTTCGGTTACAATCTTGGATAAATCATCTCCCTTGCGAATGATCGGGCAGCGAATCCCCCTAGCCACCGTGCCTATATTTCTTGCCATAAAAATTCCTCACTTTCCAATTTATAAACGTACCGTTATTATATTACTACAAATTCCTGGTTATACAAAAATTATTTTAAATCTTTACGCAGAAAAAAAACAGCCGCAAGGCTGTTTTTATGCTCCGTTTATCTCCGCAACTATTTCTTTTATCACTTCGTCGGCTTTTTCATTGTCGATTTGGCAGGTTCCAGCATTTTTATGTCCGCCCCCTCCGTATTTTAGGCAGAGCTTTCCGATATCGAAATCCGATTTGCGGTTTACTATTGATTTGCCTATCATAACAGCGGTATTTTGCTTTTTAAAGCCCCACGCCACATGGATTGAAATTTCCACTTCGGGATACATTGCGTATATATAAAAACGATTTCCCGCATGGATTATCTCCTGTTCTCTCAGATCTATCACGCAAACCTTGCCGTCGATTTTTACAATATTCTCAAGCTGTGCTTTAAACGCTTCCTGCTCTTTGAAATAAAAATCAATCCTTTCTTTCACATCGGAGAGAGCCAACACATCTTCTATTCCGTGATCAAGGCAATTGTCGATCAATTCCATCATCAGCTGATAATTAGATATGGTAAATTCCTTAAATCTTCCAAGCCCTGTGCGTGCGTCCATTATGAAATTTAAAAGCACCCAGCCTTTAGGGTTTAGAATTTCCTCTTTGGTGTACTGCGCACTGTCCGCCCTGTCAACCGCCGTCATAATTTCTTCGGTTATTCTCTTAAGCTTTTCCGGATGTTCCTTTTTGAAGTAGTTATAAACCACCCTTGCGGCACTGGGCGCATCACTTTCAAGAATATAGTTTTTCTTATCAACATCGGCGTTTCTGGTTTCTTCCGACTCGTGGTGGTCAAACACCACTGCGGTTCTCGAATCGTATGGAAGATTTGTGGTTATATCTCTGTCTGTAAGTTCAATAGTCCCGTCCTGCACATCTTTGGGGTGCACAAATTTTATTTCTTCAAGAATTCCCATTTCCTTCAATATCATTGCGCACACCAATCCGTCAAAATCGGATCTTGTGACCAAACGATATTTGTCATATTTAAAAATTTCCTTATTCATATACTACCTCCTCTATAAGCTCATAAAATTTTTCCGAGTTGCTGGCTTTAAGGAAAATCAAAACTCCTTCCTTTGAATTCTTTCGTATCGCCTCGATGAGAGATTTTCTGTCCTCAAAGTGACAAGCCCTGTCGCCGAATTTTCTGGTTGCGGCTTGGTGAAGTTTTTTTGAAAAATTTCCCATAGTGAACACCAGAGATATTTTTTCAAAATCCAATTCTTCTCCGATTTCGCTGTGAAAAGCCTCAACATCTTCTCCTATTCCGAGCATATCGCCCAAAACGGCTATTTTTTGAGAATAGCCCTCAAGAGCATAGAAAGCTTCAAGCCCCGCTCTTAGAGAGGACGGATTTGATTTATAGGCATCATTCAAAAAAGTAAACTTGCCTCTCTTTGTGAGTTCAGTGCGAAATCCTGAAAGCTTTGTGCCCTCAAGCCCCTCTATTATGTCGGAGGCTTCAATTCCCAGCGTATAGGCAAGCGAAAAGGCGGCGGCGGCATTTAAGGCTTGATGTCTGCCTATGGCGTTCAATCTTATCCGATTTTTATTCTTATTCAGATGAAATATTATTCTCTCTCCATCTTCGTCAATTATGGGAAAGAAATCGTTTTCTTCTCCATAGCCGAAAGTGAAAAGTTTTGCTTTTTTCTCAGCTTTTCTCGCTTCAAGAGCTTTTTTAAAAAAAGCATCATCACCGTTGTAAAAAATGGCGGAATTTTCAAAGTCGGTCAAGTTCTCCACAAATTCGGTCTTTGCCCTCGCAATACCCTCCTTGGTTTTTAAATCATCAAGGTGGGCTTCTCCGACATTGGTCAAAATAAAATAAGAGGGAGGGGCTATCTTTGACAACAGCTCCATATCTCCGAAATGATCCACCCCCATTTCAAGCACTGCATATTCCGTGTCAAGAGGCATTGAAAGAAGCGTTAAGGAAAGCCCTATGTCGGTATTTAAATTTCCTCTGTTGCTATGGGTTTTAAACTTTTTTGAAAGTATGGAGAAGAGAAAGTCTTTGACCGAAGTCTTTCCGTTGGAACCCGAAATGCCGATTACTTTCGCTTCGGTCTTTTCCAAGCGGTGATGTGCCAGTTTGTAAAGAGCTTCTAAAGTATCCTTTACAACTATAACGGGAAGATTTTCGAGCAAGGGTTCGTTCTTATTCCAAAGGCTCACTATCCCTCTTTTAGCCAATTCGGTATTAAAAAAGCTATGACCGTTCGCTCTTTCTCCAACTATGGGAATGAAAAGCGAGTTGTCCGAAATCTCTCGGGAATCTGTTGAGTAATCTGATATGACTTCCTCACCCGTGAGATTTTTGAGCTCACCTTCAGTTATATCGCATATTTCTCTTGCGGTCATTTATCTGTGCCTTGAGAGTTTTTTTCTTCTCTCGTAGGACTCAAAGCCCATCTCTATCAGTTTTTCAACCACACCCTGATAGGTTGTTCCGTCCGTTTTTCCCCATAACACCGGAGTGAAAGAAAGCTCGGTAAACCCGGGCATTGTGTTCAACTCGCAGACATAAAAACTTTCATCTTCAGTGATAAAGAAATCCACTCTGGCAAGTCCCGAAACACGAGTGGCTTTATAGGCTCTCACAGCGCAATCTCTCATTTTCTCCATCGTTTCCGCACTCATTCTCGCCGGAGCTATGGGAATTATTTTTTTATCTATATATTTCGCATCATAGTCAAAGAAAGGACGCTCCATTATAAATTCTCCGGGCACCGAAGCCTTCGGCTCATCAAGCCCCAAAACGGATATTTGAATTTCCCTTCCTACTATTTCTCTTTCGCAGACTACCCGATAATCGTACTTAAAAGCCAGACTTATGCTCTCTTTAAACTCTTCTCTGTTCGCCGCACGGGAAGTTCCTACGGAAGAGCCTCCGTTTGCGGGCTTTACAAACATAGGATATCCCAGTTCCCTCTCCGCTCTGTCTACGAAGTCGTCAGGATTTTTATTGTAATCATATGCCGTAAAACTCAAATATTTCGTCTGAGGGATTTTTGCTTCCGAAAGGAGAGTCTTCATCACACTCTTATCCATATTCAACGAGGAGCTCATACAGTCATCTCCCGTATAGGGAATCTCCGCCATATCGAAAAGTCCTTGTATTCTTCCGTCCTCTCCGTTTGTTCCGTGCAAAGCCAAAAGGCAAATGGCTTTCTTACCTTTAGGGAAATCACGCAGAAAATCCGCAATCGACTCGGAGGGAGTTTTGTCGGTTTTTCCTCTGAGAATAGATGTATCTTCAATGTGTTTCGGAGCTTCTCCCAAATTTACCCACGCACCTTGTTCCGTTATATAAACCAGTCTTAGAGAATATTTTTCCCTGTCAAGACTGTTTGACATCGCCTTAGCACTTAGGAGAGATACCTCGTGTTCGGTGCTCTTTCCTCCATACACACAAAATACAATAATCTTTTCCAACAAAAACGCCTCCTCATTCATATTTATCCAACATCTTGTCCACTTCTTCAATCCACTGATTTTCACTTCTTCTTCCAATCAATACATCTCCCACTACATTGCCGTTTCTGTCCACAAAAAATATCACGGGGAGAGAATCTATACAGGAAATTATTTTGTTCTCTATTTCGGGGGAATTTCTAAGATTGGGATAAGATAAATAATTATCACGCAGCAACTGTTTTGCAAGGCTCAAATTTATATCTTTGTCTTCCGAATCCGCAACAATCCCCAAAACTTTAATGCCCTTACTCTCGCAATGCATAGACATAAGAGCTAAAGAGGAAAGAGAATGCCTTGAAGAATCGCTCCAAGTCGCCCACACATTTACCACGGTAAATTTGGATTTTTTGAAAAAACTTTCGTCTATATGATTGCCGTATAAATCCTCTGCGGAGAATTTCAGATCCTTAATTTCTCCTAAACTCTTTCTCGTACTCAACGGTTCGGCGGCGATAATAGTTTCTTCCGAATCTCCGGCAGCCCTTAGAAGCCTTTCATATAAAATTTTTGAAGTTTCACTTAGCTCCGACGGGTTGAGGTTTGCAACGGAAAAATATTGAACAACCCCTCCGGATTTCCCAAGCTCCTTATTGAAATCAAATCCTGTGATTTCTTTCAGCTCCCTTTCATCTTTGGGGAGCTTTTTGCTTTTTATTATGGAAAAAGCCATCAGAGGTTTGGTTTTTTCCCAAACTTCCTCATTGAATTTCTCAAATTTATCCTCGTAATCCAAATCCTGATTTTCAATTTCGTTGTAGCGCTCAATCAATTCATCTGACAGGAAATCAAAAATCAACTGTCTTTCCAGAGGATCCTCTTTGGAGTCTCCGAATCTCTCATACTTGGAAATATTTTTTTCGTGTCTTTTAAACTCATCAACCTTATATTTAATTCCGTATTCGGAAAGCAGAATATAACCTTCATCTCTCTCCGCTTCGGAGATGGAAATTTTATCTTTATTTCCGCAACCGGTAAAAATAATCAAGAGGATTGAGAGCAAAAAAAATCGTTTCATTCTTCCCGTCATTTTTTTCCGACTATCCCCATATCTCACCTACCCCCTTATATTTTTCAATACATATGCCGACCGTTTGCCGATTTTTCTTCGGCATATATTAAACAGCTTTCCCTCTAAAATCTTTATTGCATCTTACACTCTTATCATATCACTACTATAACTGATTGTAAATTTTCTTCGACAAAAAAAGACAGCAACAATTTGCTGTCCGAAGTTCACCGAAAAAAATCGGCAATTTTTTTATGATACTCAAGAAAACTTTCACTGAAAATGAAATCATCTCTTTCGTAGCGAGGTCTTTCAATTTTAATTTCCGCCTTTATAATCCCGTTTTCTCCCAACACAAATACTTTGTCGGAAAGAAAGACGGCTTCTTCCATATCGTGAGTGATGAAGAGGGCGGTGAGAGAAAGTTCCGACACCATATCAATAAGCCAGAGATGAAGAGAAGATTTGGTTATTTTGTCGAGCTTGCTGAAAGGTTCATCAAGGAGGATTATTTCTCTCTCACACATAGCGGTGCGAAAAAGTGCAGCTCTCTGACGCATACCTCCCGAAAGAGCTTTCGGGTAATTTTTTTCCGTGCCTTTCAGTCCGAATAATTCAAAAAAGTGTCTCACTTTTAAAAGAGCCTCTTTTTTTTTCATTCCTCCAAGCAGGAGAGGAAGTGCAACATTTTCTTCAATCGTCATATGGGGAAGCAGCAAATCGTCCTGAAGCATATATCCGACTTCTCCCTGAACTCCGTTTTTCAAGCTCCCGTTTATAAAAATTTCTCCCGAGTCGGGAATTACCGTTCCCGCAACACAATTAAAAATTGTGCTCTTTCCGCTCCCCGACACTCCCACGATAGATGCAATTTCACCTTTCTCAATGGAAAAGGAAACCCCTCTTAGGACTTTCTTTTCCGAAAAAGTTTTTTTTATGTTGACTGCCTTTAGAATTTCCACGCTTTTCATTTATTTCAAAAATTCGTTGGTAAATCCTGCATCTTCAGCAATTTTTTCGTTTATAAGATTATTTTCAAACAGCCAGTTATAGAATGCGTTCCACCTCTTTGAGTCAATCACACCCCACGAGGGAGCGTCCGAGATATACTCCTTGGAGATAAGTTTCTGACTTCTCATCACCAATTCCTCCGAGAGAGTCGGAACCTCCCTTAACAAAAGCTTTGCCGCTTCGTCGGGATTTTCCGCCGCAAATTCATAACCTTTTTTCGTTGCTCTTAAAAACGCTCTGAGTATTTCCGAATTTCCATTCATAAATTTCTCAGACGAAATAATCACCGGCGTGTAATAATCAAATACGGGATTTATGTCTATGAAAGCAAAGTAATCAATCGGGAGTTTTGCAATCTCGCATGCCGCCCCTGCCCAAGAGTAATAAATCCAAATTGAATCCACCATATTTGTCCTTAGTGCGGTTACTTCGTCCGTTACGGTACTCGGAATAAGTTTAACCTTTGAAAAATCCCCCCCGTCTTTTGTCACGACATCTTCGAGTATAGCTTTTTCAATATCCCAATCCCATGTGGCATATGAATGTCCCTCCAATCCTTTCGGACGATCCATTCCCTTGCCTTTCAGGGATACAATTCCCGAGGTGTTATGCTGCAAAATGGCGGCAACAGCCTTAATGGGAAGCTTATTATCTCCTGACAGTGCATTTGTCATCACATCCTGAAAAGACACACCCACATCGGCATTTCCCGAAGCAACCAAAACTTCCGCTCCGTTTTCGGGAGGTTGAATTATTTGAAGATCTATTCCCTCTTCGGTGTAAAATCCCTTTTCTTTCGCAACAAAAATTCCCGTGTGATTTGTGTTCGGAGTCCAGTCCAAAACAAAGTTTACCTTCTCAACCTCACCCTGATATCTCCCCTCGGAGGGCTGAGAACTATCTTTATCGTCAACAATTTCCACATTCAAATCCTCTTCTTTTTGTCCGCAAGATGTAAACAGCAAAAATAAAATCAACAATGCCGCAAATTTTTTCATTTTTTCCCCCTATTCTTCCCACTTAACTATAACTTTTCTTACAATCGAAACCAATCCCATACATAAAAGACTGATGATTGAAATAATAAAAATCACCGCAAACATTCTGTCAAAAGCATAAGCCTTTCTGACTCTCGTCATATAAACCCCAAGCCCCGAAAATCCCCCCAACCATTCGGAAATCACCGCACCTACAATCGCATAGGACACGGAAATTTTCAGCCCTGCGAAAAAATATGGAACCGCAAAGGGAAACTTCAAAAGAGAATATATTTTAAGACGAGATGCACCCATTGACTTAAAAAGATTGAGATATTCCTCTTTCACTGATTTAAACCCCTCAAATACCCCGACGGCTATCGGAAAAAAAGTTGTGAGAGCTACCAATAAAACTTTCGGGAGTATTCCATACCCGAACCACAAAACCAGCAAAGGCGCAACTGCGACCGTGGGAACGGTCTGAGAAAGCACTATCAAAGGATACAAAGCTTTTTTTATCTTATCGCTAAGATCCATAAGCACTGCAAAAAAAACGCCCGCCAAAGTTCCGAGAGATAATCCTATCGCTGCTTCCGAAAGAGTTACTTTGAGGTGCTCCCACAGAATAACTCTGTCGGATAAGGCTGCGGAAAAAATTGTCGTGGGAGCGGGGAGCATAAAATCAGGAACGACCCCGAACCTCGCTATGCACTCCCACGCCATAAGCAAAAATAAAAACAGCACCGAGGGGATTAAAAGGTTATTTGTATTTTGAAATCTTCTCATCGGTAGTCATCATCTTATCGGTGGAATAAAAAATCCGACAATAGAGTGCGACTTTTTTTGCTCCCGCCTCCACCGCTATCGGAAGTAGGCTTTTTAAGAGTTCCATAAGCCCTTCATAATCTCCTTCAACGGTAGTTTCAAAAGGTCCGACCACATAGGAATAACCGGACTTTTGAATAGCCTCTATTGCTTTATCGACTATTCTCACCACCTCTTTGTCATCTTCCGAGATTGGCAAAACCTGTACTGCGATTGCTGCATTCTTCATAAAATCTCCTTTCTTAAACACAAAAAAAGCCCCGCAAAAAAAACGGAGCCGGCTTCCTTTCGGCGGAATTACCCGCACAAGTTCAAAGGGTCGATAAAAATCTCTCAGCAAAAGCTCCCCTAGCGTCGTCGCCATTATATAGTTTTAGAATTTGAAAGTCAAGGCGTGTACTCGACACGCTGCGGTAAACAAAAAGCAGTCAAAAACTTGAGTGCAAAGAAAAGTTTTTTCTCCACGCACTCCCACAAAATAATTTTTATAAATAGGGGTAATGTCATCATACGAAGGTTCTACCACAAAGTATGATATAATAACCTAAAGGGGGGAATGAAATGGAAAAAGAACTTAAGAAAGAGCCCAGTGAAAGTGAAAAAGAAGAAGTTAAATTGCAAATAAGAAATGCGGTAATTATGAATGATATTTTTTCAAGGGCAGTATTCAAAAATCCTAAATGCACGGAAATTTTGGTAAACACAATTCTTGAAAATCCTGTAAAGGTGATAGAAAGTATCACCCAATACAATATGGAAAATGCAATAGGAAGAGCCGCAATCGTAGACGTCTTGGCAAAAACCAAAGACGGAAAGC
>CAUVKI010000031.1:0-23511 GCA_963552605.1 uncultured Tissierellia bacterium | reverse complement strand
AAGAGTTTTTTGAAGGCGTAGTCATTCGTTGCGCTGAATTTAAGTTTGCTCATTTTGCTTTCTACCTTTCATTATATCTTTTTATGAGTTCATATTAGCATAAATGGGTTTGTTTGCAAGTTTTATTTTTGTTTGATATGAGATTTTATTTGCATTAAAAATATGTTTCAAGTTTTATTAAACGGTGTATCATCTAAAGGAGAAAAGAGAAAGGATGAATAAAATGGAATTTAAAGATTATTATAAAATTTTAGGAATTGAAAAAAAATCCTCTCCGGAAGAGATAAAAAAAGCTTTCAGAAAGCTTGCAAAAAAATATCATCCGGATTTAAATCCGAATGACCAAAAAGCTCAGGAAAAATTTAAGGAAGTCAACGAGGCATATGAGGTGCTTTCCGACCCCAAGAAAAAATCTCAATACGACACATTCGGTTCTTATTCTCAGGGAGATGCTTTTGACCCTTCCAAGTACGGCTATAATAGAAGCTATACTTATCAGACGAGTGGGGATTTCAGCGACTTTTTCAACACCATTTTCGGAAATATGGGGAATTTCGGAAAAAAAGCCGCAAGCGGAATAAGCTTTGATGATTTGTTGGGGAGGGGCGCACGAAAAAGAGAAGTTCAAGAGTTTAAGAGCAATTTGACCATTTCCATAGAGGAGGGGTTTAAGGGAGTTGAAAAGCGAATAAGGCTTATGATAGACGGAGAGAGAAAAGAGGTTGTTGTAAAAGTGCCGGCAGGAATAAAGGATGAGCAGAAAATAAAGGTAAAGGGAGAAAAATTCAATATAGACGGCAATATCTTATTCAGCGTGCATATATCATCGGACGAAAAACTTTCCCTTAACGGACTTGACATAACCGAAAAGTTTGACTGCTACCCTTGGCAAGCGGCGCTTGGAGAAACCGTTACGGCTGATACTTTTCAGGGAAAAATTAAAGTATCTCTACCTAAATCCGTATCCTCCGGAAAAAAAATCAGAATTCCCAAAAAAGGTTATAAGGATATGCAAGGCAACACCGGAGATTTGTTTTTGATGGTGAATATAGTAAACCCCGATTTCTACGATGAGGAAAGCTTGAAGTGTTTTGAAAAGATAAAGAATAATTACAAGTAAGGAGGCTAATATGACCCAATGGACAACCAAAAGTCAGGAGGCTCTTCAAAAGGCGCAGGAGCTTGCAGTTTTTCTCGGAAATCCTCAGCTTAAGACAATGCACTTAGCCCTCGCACTTACGGAAGACAGTGAAGGACTTATTCCTAGCGTTCTTTCTCTTATGAACGCCCCGAAAGAAAAATTGATATCCGACTTGAAAAGGGCAGTGGAAAAACTTCCCAAACAGCAGGGCGGCTCGGTATATGCGGATAATGATATGAATAATGCCATAAAAACGGCGGAAAAGGAGATGCTTAACTTTGGAGATTCGTATATAGGGGTTGAGCATCTTTTTATCGCCCTGCTCAAAGAGAAGCACTCAACCCTTTCGGATATCTTTGTTTCAAACGGCATAAAGCTTAACGGGTTTTTGGAAGCTCTTAAGAAAGTTAGAGGAAATCAGACCGTGCAATCGGATAATCCCGAAGGCACTTACGATGTTTTAAAGAAATACGGAAGTGATCTTACAGAAATCGCAAGAAGTGGAAAACAGGATCCCGTTATAGGCAGAGATGACGAAATAAGACGGGTTATTCAAATCCTATCGCGACGCACCAAAAATAACCCTGTCCTCATAGGAGATCCGGGTGTGGGAAAGACGGCGGTGGTTGAGGGATTGGCTGAAAGAATTGTAAAAGGCGATGTGCCGTATGGTCTTAGAGATAAGACGATTTTTGCATTGGATATGGGAGCTTTGATTGCAGGAGCGAAGTATCGGGGAGAATTTGAGGAAAGACTTAAAGCGGTGCTTAAAGAAATTCAAAAGTCGGATGGAAGAATAATACTTTTTATAGACGAGCTTCACAATATAGTAGGCGCAGGAAGAACCGACGGAGCAATGGACGCTTCAAATCTTTTAAAACCTATGCTTGCCAGAGGGGAACTCCTTACAATCGGAGCAACCACCCTTGACGAATACAGAAAGTATATCGAAAAGGACAAGGCTCTGGAGAGAAGATTTCAGCAGGTGCTTGTCGGAGAGCCCTCGGTTGAAGACACTATCAGCATACTCAGAGGATTAAAAGATAAGTATGAGATTTATCACGGACTTAGAATTTCCGACGTTGCGGTGGTTGCGGCGGCGATATTATCCAACCGCTATATATCCGACAGATTTTTACCCGACAAGGCAATTGACCTTATGGACGAAGCCTCCTCAATGGTGCGTACTGAAATAGACTCAATGCCCAAAGAAATGGACGAACTTAGAAGAAAAATTTTGCAGCTTGAAATTGAAAGAGAAGCCCTCAAAAAAGAAATAGACGGACAATCCCAAAAACGCCTCTCTAAACTTGAGGCGGAGTTGAGCGAATTCAAGTCCCAATTTAAAGCTCTAAGTGCAAGGTGGGAAAAAGAAAAGAAACATCTTGAGGCGGAAAAAACTCTCAAGGCTCAAATTGACGAAGTGAAAGCGCAGATTGCCGAAGCTGAAAGGAAATATAATCTCGAAACGCTCTCCGAATTGAAATACGGCAAGCTTCCCAAACTTGAAAAGGAACTTTCGGAGATAAACCCCTCGGAGGCTGACTCCCTTGTAAGAAGAGAAGTGACCGAGACAGAGATTTCCGAGGTGGTTTCCAAATGGACAGGCATTCCCCTCTCAAAACTTCAGGAGGGCGAAAAGCAAAAGCTTCTGCATTTAGAAGACGAACTCCACAAAAGGGTTATCGGGCAAAACGAAGCTGTGAAAGCGGTTTCCGATGCCGTACTAAGGGCGAGAAGCGGACTTAAGGACGAGAACCGACCCATAGGCTCTTTTATATTCTTGGGACCTACGGGGGTGGGCAAGACGGAACTTACGAAAGCGCTGGCTCAGACGCTGTTTGACGATGAAAAAAATCTTATAAGAATAGATATGTCTGAATATATGGAAAAGCATACGGTATCAAGATTGGTCGGAGCTCCTCCCGGGTATGTGGGATATGACGAGGGAGGTCAACTCACCGAAGCCGTTCGTCGCAGACCATATTCGGTGATCTTATTTGACGAGATAGAAAAAGCTCACCACGATGTGTTTAATATACTTCTGCAACTGCTTGACGACGGAAGACTAACCGACAATCAGGGAAGGACCGTTGACTTCAAAAACACCGTCATAATAATGACCTCGAACCTGGGCTCGGAGTTTCTGCTTGACGGGGTGGAAAACGGGGAAATTTCCAAAGAAGCCGAAAAAAAGGTTGACCTCCTGTTAAAATCCTCCTTTAGACCCGAATTTCTGAATAGAATAGATGAAGTGGTGATGTTTAAACCCCTGACCAAGGAGGACGTTTATAAAATAATAGAGCTTCAAATTATTCTCCTCTCAAAAAGATTGGAAACAAAAGGAATAACCCTTGAAGTTTCGGACGCAATAAAGGATCTGATAATTGAAAAATCTTTCAGCGAGCAGTTCGGAGCTCGCCCCATAAAACGCTTTTTGCAAAATGAAATTGAAACCCTCCTTGCAAAAAAACTTCTCTCCGGAGAAATTAAAGACGGCTCGAAACTTCTACTTGAAAGAGATGGAGACGACATTTTTGTAAAAATAAATTAAAAAAAGACTCCCAATCAAGGGGGTCTTTTTTTATGAGAAAATATAGTCAATTAACTTAGAATTTCATACTAATATTCTATAAATTTTATTGAACATAAAATATAACAGCTTAAAAGTTATTTTGAATTGTTCAAAGCCGAATACTTTGCCTCGGCAATTTTCCAATCCGAAAGGGTGTCTATATCCTGAACTTCATAGTCTGAGAGTATGAGAGGGAGAACTTTAAGATTTTTTTCAGTGTTGTAGAAAAAATCCGTGTTCCAAATGTAAAGACAACCCGCATCGTGATATATGGGTTCAAGATCCTGACTTCTTGTCTTTTCAAATTCCGGATATTGATAGACCAGCTCATCTCTTAAGAGCAATGCCCTTTGCGGAGGGAAAGAAAATTTTACAACGCTCATAACCTTCCCCGCATTTTTTTCCGTCAAAATCTTCCAAGCACTCTTTATTTTTTCGGCACTTAGAAAGGGTGCAGTGGGATAGAGGCACGCCATTATGTCAAATTCCTCTCCCCGTTTTTTGTATTCCTCCAAGACTTCCAAAAGCACGTCATCGGTGGTGGAATAGTCATCGGAATTTTTTTTACTTCTTAAAAAAGGAACTTCTGCTCCGTATTTTTTTGAAATTTCAGCAATCTCTTCGCTGTCAGTGGAAACCATTACCGAATTAAAAAGCTTACTCTCTATGGCAGCTTCAATCGTATAGGCGATTATGGGTTTTCCTAAAAAATCTTTGATGTTTTTTTTGGGAATTCGTTTGCTGCCACCTCTTGCGGTGATTATTGCTATGGATTTCATCTTCTCCTCCCCTAAATCGATTCTCTGATTTTATCTTCGATTATGGAAAAAATTTTCTCCCACGAAAATCCGGATATCGATTTTAATGTTTTAAGTGAGGTGAACTTACCCTCTTTGACCTTTTTAAGCTGTTCCGTCATTGCGTCCTCTAGAAACTTTTCGAAAGTGGAAAGATCTTTTGCTGAAAAATCTTCATACTTATCCTTTTGGGGCGTGGGAATGAATAGAATATCTCCCCGCATATTCATTTCGTCTCCAAGCATTTTTTGGAGTGCGGGTATTTTTGAACTAACCACATAATTTCCGCTTGCCAAGGCTTCAATGGCGGTAAGCCCCAATCCCTCGAAAAATGACGGGAGTACAAAAATCTGAGTGTATCTCATAAGGTCTCCCACCGCATTGTGTGAAAGTCTGCCGTGAAGTCTTATATCTCCCGCCATCTCCGCCAAGTGTATTATTCTTTCGTATTCAACGCCCTCCCCGCTTCCCGCAAGATTGAGTTTGGCAGGGTATTTTCTTTTCATTCTGTCAAAAGCTTTTATAAGGCTATGCACTCCCTTTTCCAAAGATATCTTTCCCGCATATAAAAACTCCGGCTGTTCTCCCAAGTTTCTGGAGTTTGCAGGATAAAAAATTGAAGAGTCGTATCCGCCATAGGTTAAAGAAATTTTTTCAACGGGTATTGAAAAAATCTCGGAAATATCTTTTGCCCCTTCTTCTCCCAATGCAAAAAATCCGTCGCACTTCCTTATTCCCTCTATTATTTCGGAATTTATGCTCATACCTCTTTTCATCTGTCTTATTCCCGTGCCGTGTCCTATCACGAATACCGGACAAGACACCAAATCTTTTATCAGAGACGACAAAATAAAATAGTGGTTGGTGAGAATGACATCAGGTTTGAAATCTGAAACCGCAAAGGAAATTTTTTCTTTCCACTTTAAAATATAATCATTTAGTTCCGACTCGCCAAGTCTATCGAAGCGACAGGAGGTATAGGGCATTTGATCGCTCATTCCGGGGATGGGGTATGGGAGATCGAAGCCGTTAAAAATCATAGGATAACTTTTTTCAGCGTGTTTTATTATCACTCCCTCGTCCAAATTCATTCCGTATATAAGCCCGTTTGTATGCCCTTTTTTCTCGCTCTCCCTCATCAATGAGAGCGTAAAAATTCCGCTGCCCGTTTCCTCAGGCACCTGACTTATGGCAAAAAGTATTCGCAAAGAAATCACTCTCTCTTTCTGTTATAAATTTTCTCAATTATACTTTTTGGTATTCATTTTGTCAATTAAGCCTATGGTTATGAACTGCAATGCCATATAGATATAGCGTTTTAATCTTTTAATTAACTATTCTGCCGAACCGTTTTGCAGCAGCTTTGCCGAATAGAATTTCTAATCTTTTTGATGAATTTCCAAATCATCATCCGTTTCCACCCACTTTGAATATAATTCCTCTATCCTTGTTTCGAGTGCTTCTCTTTCCTCCAGCAATTCATCAAGAAGATTTTTTTCTTCATAGGTTTTTGAAAGAGAAAGGGTTGTGTCAATTTCTTTCAGTCTTTCCTCAAGGTCTTGGATTTCCTTTTCCAGAGATTTTTTCTCTCTCCGGGCCTCTTGCTCCGCCCGTTTTTTTATGCGCTCTTTCTTTTGCTTTTTCAGGCGTTCCGTTTTTGTTTCAAAGTCGTATTCTTCTTCGGAGGAAAATTCCGTTTCGCTCTTTTTTTCAACATAGTAATCATAATTTCCTGCAAATTCTCTGATACCTTGCGAAGAAAGTTCCAAAATTTTATTTGTTGCGGCATTTAGAAAATATCTGTCGTGAGAAATGGTTATTACCGTGCCGTCATAGTTTTGCAGGGCATTTTCCAAAACTTCCTTTGAATCTATATCAAGGTGGTTGGTGGGTTCGTCCATAAATAGGGTATTCGCACCTGAGAGCATAAGTTTAAGTAGAGAGAGTCTTGCCTTTTCCCCACCGGACAAAGTGCCCACCTCTTTAAAAACATCTTCTCCGAAAAATAAAAATTGTGCAAGTCGCCCTCTAATCTCGGATTCCGTCATCTTCGGGAAAGCGTCCCACAAATCGTCAATAACGGTTTTTTCAGGATCGAATATGTTAAGCTCCTGTTCGTAATATGCAGGGCGCACCTGAGTTCCTTCGAGGATTTCTCCCTCGAAGTTTGAATCCTTTCCCAATATCATCTTAAAGAGCGTGGTCTTTCCCACCCCGTTGGGACCGATAAGCCCGAGTTTATCTCCTCTGTAAATTATGAAATCTATGCCACTAAAGAGGACTTTATCCGGAAAACTTTTTTTAAGCCCCGTACCTCTATAAACTTCATGTCCTGAGGTGAGTTTTGGAGTAAACCTTATCACAGCTTTTTTATTTTCTCCATCGGGCTTTTTCACTTCCTGCATCCTATCTATGAGTTTTTGTCTGCTTTTTGCAAGACGGTTATAGCGTTCCCCTCCGTATTTGATAAACCTTTTGATGATTTCCTTTTGTCTTTTAATCTCGTCTTGGTAATTTTCGTAGTGAGTTTTTTGAATTTCCAAGTCCTTTTTATGCTTTTCCATAAATATGGTATAGTTTCCGTCGTATGCGGTAAGCTTTTTATGGTCGATTAAAAAAATTCTATTTACAATCTTGTCCAAAAAATATCTGTCATGGCTTATCAAAATCATAGTTGCCCTAAGACCCTTAAGGTAATTTTCAAGCCACTCCGTTGCATAGACATCAAGGTGGTTGGTAGGCTCGTCCATCAATATGAAATTGGGTTTTCTTAAGAGAAGCTTTGCAAGCATAACCCTCGCTTTTTCCCCCCCCGATAGAAGTCTTAGAGGCTTTTCCATATCTGCGTCTTTAAATCCAAGTCCTTTGAGAGTCCCTTTTATGAGAGAGGGATATGAGTAGCCGTCATTATTTGCCAATTCCTCATTCAGCATCTCAAGCTCGGAAATAAGTTTTGTAAGTCTTTCCGATTCCCCTCTCGCGCTTTCCTTTGAAATTTCCTTAGTAAGTTCATTTATTCGGTTTTCCGTTTCAATGAGATTTTCAAAAACTTCAAGGCACTCATCATATAAATTTTTTTCTGAAGAAATTTCCACTTGCTGTTCCAAAAATCCCATATTTAAGTTTTTATTTTTGTGAATTACGCCGTTATCCGCAGGGATAAGACCTAAAATCATTTTTAGAAGAGTGGTTTTTCCCGAGCCGTTAAGTCCTATCAGTCCGATTTTATCCCCCTCGTTTATCGAAAAGGAGATGTCGGATAAAATATTCTTCTGCGCAAAATCTTTGCTTATATTTGATGCGCTTACTAAAAACATCTGTATCATACCTTTCTATTCGTTTTTTGATATGCAAACCGTTCGGTTCCGTCAGCCACGGTGATTATGCCGCAATGTTCGAACCCTGATTTTTCAATTAGGTGTTGCATAATTTTATTGTCTGCATGCGTGTCTATCCTTATATTGCATATTATGCGCTCACAAAACTTTATGGTTTCACTAAAAACTCCTTTGCGAACTCCCGAGGAGGCAATTCTGTGGAGAGTTCCATATTCTTCATCGTTTAGCCAAGCTCCCTGTATCTTTTTGTACGTAGGTTCTTCCCCTATTATGAAGGTGAAAACTCCGAAAGGGTAATAGTCCTCGAGTATAAAGAGAGCATTTTTTTTGAGATCTTCCTCAATGTTTTTTCCTGAGGGGTAGCCCTCTTTCCATTGAGTTAAGTTTCCGGTTTTCATCATTTTTTCTTTTGCGATTGCATAGAGTTTTTCTATGGCGGCAAAATCTTCGGGCTTTGCATTTCTTATTCTCATTCCTTTTCCTTTCGTTATCGATTTTTTAATGACCTATGAACATACTACCATAAACGGACTTATTTGGACAGAGTGTTGTTTTTGCAATAAATCACGGTTAAGGTTGAGGATTAAAAAAACTCCCAAGTTAAGGGAGTTTTTTAATTGGCAGGACATCAATGCTTA
The DNA here is from genome assembly GCA_963552605.1 of uncultured Tissierellia bacterium. Classification (GTDB taxonomy): domain Bacteria; phylum Bacillota; class Clostridia; order Tissierellales; family Peptoniphilaceae; genus CAUVKI01. Next base: position 15,022 of record CAUVKI010000031.1, on the reverse strand, counting down.
AGTCATACTTAGAAAGTACAGTCTATTTTAAATAAAGCTTGTCTCCAAGATTCCCGTCATAACCCTATTGCATCGTCATTTAACAGAAATTCTTCCACACCGATGTACAAAATCCCGTTATCATCTCTCCATGGCTTGATATAATCGCGGACAACCACAATTTTATGGAAAGAATCCGGGATACGGATTAAGAAGGCAATCTCTTGTTTTCTCTTTTCCGGCTCAGAAACGGACAATGCCGACTGAATATAAAAACGCCGATTGCTGCGGTTTACAACAAAATCTACTTCCAACCTTTTATTGTATCTCATCAATTAAAACATAATGCCATTTTTTCGAGTCCGCAATCTTCGCTCGGATATATCGATCCAATTCAAAAGGATCCCGATATTTTGCATTTGCAAGTTCATCCAAGGCAAGGCATAGGATCCGATCCTCCGATACATTATTTTCACGAAGATATTCTACAAATAATTGAAACAACAGATAGGACTTGCCGGAACGACGCAATCCTGTAATGATTTTCACTCTTCCGTTATTCATTTTGGAAATCAATTGTTTCATATATTGCTTTCTGCTAAATTCCATTGGCGTTCCTCCTTCCCATCCGATTGTCGAAATAAAAGTGCGGATTCCGCATTTTTTTCTTCAGCAGTCTTTTCTCACATAAGTGAGATATTTATACTTAATCTCTCCCTCACAAACAAAGTCAACGGATTTTTCAAAACCGCTCTCATCAAATTTGGGGAAATAGGTATCACCGAAAAATTCCTCGTCTATCTCCGTTATAAAAAGCCTTTCGCAAAGGGGAAGTGCTTGAGAGTAAACTTCTGCCCCTCCCGCTATGTATAAATTTTTTTTAAGCTCCCTTGAAATTTTTACGGCTTCTTCGACGGACGAAACGAAACGCAGATTTTCAGTCGAAACTCTCAAAGGGCTATGAGTGATAACCAAGGTCAAACGATTTTTAAGAGGTTTCATTCCCTCAAAAGTTTTTCTTCCTAGCAAAACGACATTATTCGTGGTGAGATTTTTAAACCTTTCAAGCTCACCCGGAATGTTCCATGGGAGTTTATTTTTATTTCCTATCAAGAAATTTCTGTCATATGCCGCAATCAGAGAAATCATTTTTTTTGCTCCTTAAGTTTTTTTTGAGGCTTGATCGCATGCTGAATATTATTACAGTTCTCATTTCCAGTCTATCATAAAAGATCTAAAGGTACAATGCTATCGCAGGAAACAGAATGTAATTTTAAAAGGAGTATGCTATGCCTAAAACTCTATACCGAGTGCGCCACCCCAAAACCTTTGATGAAGTCTCGGGTCAGAATATAATATAGATGCAGAAAGCAAGCGTACCCTACAATTTATTATTTAAATATTTTTACAATTACAATGTTTTTCATAAAAACATTTTATGTGTGAAATAAAAAATAAAGCTTGTTTTGTTTCTTTGGATAATTTATACTCTCCATTGAGAGAGAAATGTCGTGTTACGGGGGTTGAAATCAGACTCTGCATTTGGGAGTGTGATTACTTAAGAAAGGGGGGAGCATTATGAAATTTTTGTAGGTATCAAGAATTTCATTGCTGTATCTTGGCATTGAAATTCTCGGAGAGTAAGAGTAGACGGTGTTGTTTTTGGAAAGGAGGGTATCCATGAAAGCAAAGAAGATTTTAATTTTGTTGGTTGTTCTGGTTATGGTTTTTAGCACCTGCGTTGTGCATGCGTATCCTATGAATGATTTTATCAGGGTTTTGCCGGTAAAGCAAGAGAAAAGCAATTGGTGTTGGGCGGCATGCAGTCAATCCGTGCTGGATTATTTCGGCATATATGTATCTCAGTCGGATTTTTGCAGAGCAACTTTTGGAGGTGTGTATGACATAATGGCAAATCCATATGATGTGGCACGCGGACTGAGGTATTACGGCGTCGATTCACGGGTGATAGGGTCTTACTTGAATTTCGATTCCATAAAGGCTGAGATATCCATCCGTAGAAGACCTGTAATCATAGGTATGCTTCTTTGGGGAGGGAATGAAGGACACATGGTGCTTGCTAATGGATATGCAATGCTCCCCACAGGCATGGACTGTGTGTCAATTATGGATCCCGCAACCGGCAGATTTTATTTGCTGGATTATAATGATGTAAGGGGCGGATATGCATACTGGCATTATTGGGCAGACACGATATACGATTTCAGGTGATTTAAAACGGAAAGGAGAAAAAGAATGAGAAAGGTATTTTTTTCAGTCTTTGCAATATTATTCACTCTTACAGCTATTTCATATGCTGCGAGCAAAGATGTGTATGAAGATTTGGAGTTTGAGCAATCGGAAGTTCCCAAGGCTGCAATAATAGCTGCAGGAGGCGATCTGCAGTTTGTAAGAGATTTGGTAAGAAGAAGTCCCGATTTAAAATTAGACGGTGATGTGCGAAGGTTCAGGTTGGGAAGAGGCAGAAAGATACATACTCCTGACTGGGATAAGTTTATAAAAGAGGATAAGCTTGTGCCGGTAGATAGGGGTGTGTGGGAATTTGTAACCGAGATTAACGGCGTTGCGGAATCTTTTATTGCAGTTGGACTTAAGCCCGGTTCTAAAAATTCTTACAGATTTGTTAAGTTTGGAGGAGATTCCAAGAATTTTGTTGAGAAGCTTAGAGCATTTGAAAGCTCAAGAACCGTGGAAGAGATGAAGGACTTTAAACTCTTGAAGATGGATGTGATTTTCGATGAATATTTCTTGCTTGACTGCAAAAATTCTCTCGTGTTTCCCTGCTTTGATATAACTGCCGTTCAGAAATCATGGCATGCGTATCGATATAAGGATCTGTTTAAGTTCGGAGAGAGAGATGAAAGAGAAAGCTGCACCTTCGATGAGTTTGTGAAGTATATAAAATCTAAGCAACCTAAACGGTCGGAAGATGGTTACAACCTTTATGGTGGAGGTTTCCAGATAAAAAAGAGAGATTGAAATCAATCTCTCCTTTTTTTTGTGCTTAGAACACTTATCCTTCAATTTTTTTCTTCAGCAGTATTTTCTCACATAAGTGAGATATTTATACTTAATCTCTCCCTCACAAACAAAGTCAACGGATTTTTCAAAACCGCTCTCATCAAATTTGGGGAAATAGGTATCACCGAAAAATTCCTCGTCTATCTCCGTTATAAAAAGCCTTTCGCAAAGGGGAAGTGCTTGAGAGTAAACTTCTGCCCCTCCCGCTATGTATAAATTTTTTTTAAGCTCCCTTGAAATTTTTACGGCTTCTTCGACGGACGAAACGAAACGCAGATTTTCAGTCGAAACTCTCAAAGGGCTATGAGTGATAACCAAGGTCAAACGATTTTTAAGAGGTTTCATTCCCTCAAAAGTTTTTCTTCCTAGCAAAACGACATTATTCGTGGTGAGATTTTTAAACCTTTCAAGCTCACCCGGAATGTTCCATGGGAGTTTATTTTTATTTCCTATCAAGAAATTTCTGTCATATGCCGCAATCAGAGAAATCATTTTTTTTGCTCCTTAAGTTTTTTTTGATTTTTTGAAAGCCTTAACTGCAAAAAATTTGTTATAATTACAGAGAGGTGATTTTGTGAAAAACATAGGGTACGTTATGATGATTTTTTTGTGTTCGTTTCTTTGGGGCTCGACCTACCCGATTACTAAATACATCTTGGGATATTTCACGCCGATACGGGTTATCGCTATCAGATTTTCAGCAGCGTCACTTATCCTGTTTCTAATATACCATAAGAGATTTAAAGGCACAAGCAAAGAAGTTTATCGTGCCGCAATAGGAATGGGTACGGTGATTTTTCTTGCGTATTTAATCAATCAGACCGGAACAATCTATACCGACTCGTCCAAGCAGGCTTTTTTGACAGGTGCATATGTGGTGCTTGTTCCATTTTTTTCGTTTGTACTGAATAAAAAATATCCGAAGCCGAAAGAAATTTTTGCAGCGTTTCTATGTTTTTTCGGAATTTCCATAATAAGCGGAATGAACGATTTCTCAAACCTGAATTTGGGAGATATGCTGACCCTCATAAGTACATTTTTTTATGCCTACTATATTTACATAGTCGAAATTTGGTCCTCAAAGGCGGATCCTTTGGTTCTAAGCACTGTTCAGCTGGGAACCGTGGCGGTTTTGGCAAATATAGTTTCAATATTTAAGCCGTCACCTCTTCCCGTCGAGTTGGCTCCTTACGGATTTTTGGTCTACCTCACGATTTTTTGTACTCTCCTTGCACTCCCCTTGCAAAACATTGCTCAAAGGCATGTAAGTTCAAACATTGCTTCAATCATATTGAGCCTTGAAACCGTATTCGGGGGAATGCTCGGAATAATATTTTTGAAAGAACCGGTTTCATTTAAGCTTATAGTAGGTGCTGCAATTTGTTTTTGTGCAATAATAATAGCCAACTTGCCTGCAAAGAAAAAAACTTAAAAGGAGTATGCTATGCCCAAAACTCTATACAGAGTGCGCCGACCCAAAACCTTTGATGAAGTCTTGGGTCAAAATATAATAGTAAGAACTTTGAAAAATCAGGTCATAAGCAATAATATCTCTCATGCCTATCTCTTTTCGGGAGACAGAGGAACGGGAAAGACTTCAACCGCTTTGATTTTGAGCCGTGCAATAAATTGCGAAAATCCGATAAACGGTAATCCCTGCAATGAATGCAAAACCTGTCGTGCGATACTTTCGGGTGAAACCATGGACATTTTGGAAATGGATGCGGCGAGCAAACGCACCATACAGGATATAAGAGATTTGAAGGAGATGTCCGTATATCCTCCGTCTCACGGAAAATATAAGTGCTATATAGTGGACGAAGTGCATATGCTGACCTCTGAGGCGTTTAATGCTTTGCTCAAAACTCTTGAAGAACCTGCGGATTTTTTGATTTTTATTTTGGCTACGACCGAGCCCGAAAAGCTTCCAGACACAATTCTTTCAAGATGTCAGCGTTTCGATTTTTCAAGAGTTTCCGAGAAAGTGCTTTCTGACAATATCCTCAATATCCTCAAGGACGAAAAAAAAGAAATCGAGCCCCAAGCCCTCAATATGATTGTCAGGGAGGCGGGGGGCTCCGTCAGAGATTCTCTTTCAATCCTTGAGAGATTTTTGACCTTTTGCCCCGATGTGATAACCGAGGAGAACGCTGCGGAAATTTTCGGCTCGCTAAGTGATGAAGCCCTATTCAAAATCGCAAAAGCCGTACTCATTTCAAATCCTGAAGCCCTTTTGGGAATAGAGGCGGCGGATAATGCGGGCAAGGATATTTTAGTGCTTTATAAGGATCTTATGAGAAGTTTCAGAGCCGTTTTAATTGTTAAGCTGTTGGGAGAGGGAGCAAAACCTATTCTGAGCCTTACGGATTCCATTTTTAATTCTATTGTGGAGATAACGGAGAGGGTGGAGAAATCAAAGATAGAGGAAGTGCTTTCTCTGATGATTGATAAGGAAGCCTTGATAAAACGCTCAAGCGTTCCGAGGATACTTCTCGAGACATTGCTCGTTTCGGTTATGAGTTTCGAGGAAACCATCGATTTCCACAAAGCTCCTCCGGTTTCCGCCCCTTTCGGCGGAGAAAAAATCAGCAATGAAGAGAGGAGTTTTTTTCTAAAACCCGCAGTTGAGGATGAGGAGTATGAACCTGAACCTTTATATTACGAGGAGACGGAAGTCTTTTTGGGAGTTCCTGAAGATGTGAAAACCGAAGAAGTTCAGACTCCTGAAAGATTCGAGGAAAAAACCGATGAGCCGTTGGATATTGAAAAGAATGTGGAAAAATCTCCCGAAGAAAAAGAAATCATAGAAGCGTGGCAAAAAGTCATAGCTGAAACAATGCCTCCGACCAAAACCGTGCTCGGGGAGATGAAGGTTCTTAAAGTTGAAAACAACACAATCTTTCTGGATAAAGGAAAGATACCGCCATTAAGGCTCAAAATCGCCGCACCGAAGGAGAAGCTTGGCAGTTTGGAAAAAGCTCTTAGCAAAAGTTTGGGTGCAAAAATGAAATTGAGACTTGATGAGGGAGTTCCGATATCGGAAGTTTCCGAAACTTCCGATGATATGGAGGAAATAACGGAGTACTTCGGAAAAGAAAATATAACTGTAATCTAAGGAGGAATTATGTCAAAAAAAGGCGGTTTCCCGGGAATGGGCGGGAATATGAACAACTTGATGCGTCAAGCTCAAAAGATGCAAAAACAAATGGAAGAAGCTCAGGCTAAAATGGAGGAAAGCGTAGTTACGGGAACGGCAGGAGGCGGTGCGATAACTGCGAAAGTGAACGGCAAAAAGGAGTTGATTGAAATTAAAATCAATCCCGAAGTGCTGGACGATGTGGAAATGCTTGAGGATTTAATTTTGGTTGCGGTAAACGACGGATTAAATCAGGCTGATAAGATGATGGCGAGAGAGATGGGACAGATTACCGGCGGACTTAACATTCCGGGGCTTAATATTCCCGGGTTCTAAATATGACCGCTTATTCTCTACCGGTTGAAAGACTTATTGACGAGCTTTCAAGACTTCCGGGGATTGGCAGAAAGTCGGCGGAACGATTGGTGTTTCATCTGCTCAGAGAGCCGAAATCGAGAGTTCAATCATTATCTGACGCATTGCTTGAACTTAAGGAGAAGATACATTTTTGTAATAAGTGTTTCAACTATACCGACAGCGAGTGCTGCAATATATGTTCAAATTCTTCACGTGATTGCAGCACGCTCTGCGTCGTGGAAATGCCCAAAGATCTAAGTGCAATAGAAAGAACTTCGGGATATAGGGGACTTTATCATGTGCTGCACGGGGCTATTTCTCCCATCTCGGGAGTTATGCCGGAGGATTTGAAAATCCCCGAGCTTCTGAAAAGACTTGACAGCGAACCCATAAAGGAAGTAATTCTTGCAACAAATCCTTCCGTTGAGGGAGATGCAACGGCGTTCTACTTGATAGAAAAGATAAAGGAACGGGGAATTAAACTGAGTCGGATTGCTCACGGGGTTCCGGTGGGTGCGGATTTGGAATTTTTTGACAGTATGACAATACAAATGGCACTGAAAAATCGTGTTGAATTGTGATTGGAGGCTTCTTATGCAATATAATTTTACATCGCTGCCCGACAGGCAGGGGACGGGCTCAAGAAAATGGCAGCAAATGCTTAAAGAATATCCCGAGGGTGCCGGAGATATTATTCCTCTTTCGGTTGCGGATATGGAATTTCAAAGTGCACCGGAAATTATAGAGGGACTTAGGAGTTATCTGCGTGAGGCGGTGCTCGGATACAGCGTTCAATATCCTGTTCAGCTTCAGGCGGTATGTCAGTGGTTAAAGAGAAAACATCACTATGAAATCGATCCGGCCTGGATTGTTTCAACTCCCGGGGTGGTAAACGCATTTACCGGAGCGATACGGGCGTTTTCGGAGAAGGGAGATGGGGTCATATTATTTCGTCCGGCATATCCTCCTATGGGAGAAGCTATAAAAAATTCAAATCGCAAGGAAATAAACATTCCCTTAATCAACAATGAAAGTTCCTATACAATAGACTTCGAGGACTTTGCAAAAAAGGCGAAAGAGCCTGAAAATAAAATCCTTCTCTTTTGTTCACCCCACAACCCCACAGGGCGTGTGTGGACAAGAGAGGAAGTGGAAAAGACCGCAAAAATCGCTTTGGAAAATAATCTCGTAATAATATCCGATGAGATTTGGAATGACATCGTGTATAAAAATCACTCCCACACAATTACAGCCTCAATATCCGAGGAAGTGGAGAATATCACCATTACCCTGACTGCCCCCTCAAAGACTTTCAATATTGCAGGGCTTATGTGTTCCAATATCATCATATCCAATCCCGAACTCAGAAAAAAATTTCAAAAGACAATCCTTAATATGTGCAACGACACCGTCAATGCTCTTGGGTACAAAGCCTGTGAAATTGCATATACCAAAGCTTGGCCTTGGGTAGAGGAAATGATTTCGGTCGTGGAAAAAAATGCTCAGATTATGGGCGATTTTTGCAAGAAATGGAATATTCCCTATTCCAAACCGGAAGGTACTTATATCTTTTGGGCGGATTTCAGAGGACTGGGAATGAATGAAACAGAGCTTGAGGATTTTATGAAAAACAAGGCGCACTTCTTCACATCTCAAGGATATACTTTCGGAGAAGAGGGAAAGGGCTATGAAAGAATAAATATCGCCTTGCCGACAGCTGCCCTTAAAGCTCAACTTGGAAGCTTGGAAAAAGCTTTGACCTTAAAAGTAAAGAGATGAACGGATACGGAGTGTTTGATATATTGGGTCCTATAATGATAGGACCTTCAAGCTCTCACACGGCGGGAGCGTGTCGGATTGCGAGAAATGCCACTTCAATTGTAGAACCTGAATTTAAGTCGGTGGTATTCGAGCTTCACGGCTCATTTGCAAAGACCTATCAGGGACACGGCACGGATAAGGCGCTGCTCGCCGGAGTTTTGGGATACCGTCCCGATGATATAAAAATTCGTGATGCTTTTGAAATAGCCGAAAAAACGGGATTAAAATATGAATTCAGACAGGCGGATTTGGGAGATGTGCACCCGAACACCGTAAAAATTGTATACAGATATGCAGACGGAAAAGAAAATTATGTCACAGGCTCTTCAATAGGCGGAGGAATAATTGAAATCTTCAGCTTTAACGGTCTGCCTCTCTCCTTTGACGGCACTCTTCCCACGATTATGGTCAAGTATAAGGATAAAATCGGAATGATAAGCTATGTTTCAACGGAACTTATGTGGCACGAATATAACATAGAGTCGATGAAAACCTTAAAAGGTGAGGGAGATATGATAACTCTAATAGTCGAGCTTGACCGACCCGTCGAGGGAGATTTGGACGACAGCATTTTGAAAAATAAAAGGTTCGCTTTTGCGAAATACATTCCGCCCAACAAGGAGTATTGAGATGTTTTATAAATCCGAAGATTTTATTTCAGCCTGTAAAAAAGAAAATAAACACCTCTGGAATTTTGTTCTTGAGGAAGAAAAAGAACACACGGGTCTTTCATGTGAAAGGATAAAAAAAAGACTCTCCGAAATGCTCAATGTTATGGAAAGTTCCTCAAAAGATACTCTCTTTGTTGAACACTCCACCAAATACGGTATGATTGACGGATTTGCAAAAAAAATGGAAACCTACTCAAAATCACAGAAGAGTATCACCGGAGATTTTCTCACACACACCATGGCTATGGCTTTCTCCACTCTTGAATGCAACGCTTTTATGGGGAGAATTGTGGCAAGTCCGACGGCAGGCTCGGCAGGAATTTTGCCTGCCGTTTTGATGAGTATGAAAGAAAAATACGGCTATGATGATGAAAAACTTATTGAAGCTATGCTCACCGCAGTTGGAATAGGCAAACTTATCGGAGAGTATGCAAGCTTTTCGGGAGCGGACGGAGGCTGTCAGGCTGAAACGGGTTCCGCCGCGGCAATGGCGGCAGCCGCCTGTGTATTCCTCCGAGGCGGAAGCCCCGAGATGTGTTTTAACGCGGCATCGTTTGCTCTCCTGCATGTGCTCGGATTGGTGTGCGATCCCATAGCCGGACTTGTGGAATACCCTTGCACTTTCAGAAATGCAAGCGGTGCTATGAACGCCCTTTTTTCCGCAGATATGGCTTTGGCGGGAGTAACAAGTTTCGTTCCTTTCGAGGAAATATGCCAAGCTATGAGAAAAGTCGGAAAGGAGCTCTCTCCCGCTCTTAGAGAAACAGGGCTTGGAGGAGTTGCGGGGACAAAAACGGGTCAGAGAATTCGCCGAGAGTTTTTGGGAATACTTGGCAGTGAAGAAGAATTTTAGAAGCTGCCGATGAAAGGCAAGGAATATGATTAAAAATTTTGATGAAATTCTAAATCTACTCAAAGTGTCGGACAAACCTAAGACGATGGCAGTGGTTGCCGCTCACGACGAACATACAATAGAAGCGGCTTTAAACGCACAAAAAAGGGGAATAGCCGTTCCGATACTGATAGGAGATAAGAAAAAAATTACTCGGATTTTAGAAAATGAGTTTAATAAACCGGAAATCATTGATGAACCCGACGATGAAAAAGCCTGTGCGATAGGGGTTATGCTCGCAAACAATGGAGAAGCTCAATTTGTGATGAAAGGAAATACCGACACGAAGGTAATTTTGAAAGCTCTCCTAAACGACAATCCCATAAAGGAACGGGAAAATGTGTTCACACATATTTCGGCGATTTCAATGCCCACTTATCATAAGCTCCTCTATATCACGGACGGAGGAATGATACCCTATCCGACGCTTGAGGACAAAATCAAAATCTTAAAAAACGCTTCAAATTTTCTGTATTCTTTAGGCTATGAAGAGCCGAAGGTCGCAGTGCTTGCCGCTGTAGAAAAATACAATCCCAAATTGAGAGAAGTCGTAGAGGGAGTGAAGCTTAAGGAAATTGCTAAAAAGGGAGAGTTTGGAAAGTGCATTGTGGAAGCTCCCATATCCTTTGATTTGATTTATCAAAAGGAAGCCGCCGCCATAAAAAAATTTGAAAGTCCGGTTGCAGGTGATGCCGATGTGATTTTAACTCCCGATATGTGCTGCGGAAACATTCTTGCAAAGAGTTTGAGCATTGCGGGTGGAGGAATTTTTTCAGGAATAATCTACGGAGCTTTATATCCCATCGTGCTGACCTCACGAAGTATGAGTGCTGAAGAAAAATTCTCGTCAATCGCACTTGCGGCGCTGGTGAAAAGGAGAGGGGTATGAAAATTCTCGCAATCAATCCCGGTTCGACTTCCACAAAGATTTCATTGTATGAAAATGAAAGCTTTCTTTGGGATTATGTCATACAATACGACACCGAAGTTTTGAAAGATTTCAAATCCATATACGAGCAATATGACTTAAGGCTTAGAGACATAAATGAGGTGTTGGAAAAACACGAGGTGAAAATTTCAGATCTTTCTGCAATAGTAGGACGGGGAGGTCCCGCAATTCCTTTTAAGTCCGGAGCCTACAGAATGAATGAAAAGCTCCTTAATGTCCTAAAAACTTCAACCAATCTTCACATCTCGCTTCTTGGCGGAATTTTAGCCTACAAAATCGCCAAGCCCTCAAATATTCCCTCTTTTATATACGACCCCGTATCGGTGGACGAGCTTTCCGATGTTGCAAGACTTTCAGGATTGAAAGAATTGCCAAGAATAAGCGTGGCACACTTTTTGAATATAAGAGCGTGCTGTCATAAAGTTGCGCAAAAAGAAAATTGCAGAATGGAAGATATGAATTTTCTTGCAGCACATCTTGGCGGGGGAATTTCAATGCTGGCGATGAATAAAGGAAAAGCCACCGATGTTGTGGCTGACGATGAAGGACCTTTCACACCGGAGAGAACCGGCGGTTTACAGCTTTGGGCTTATACAAAATATGCTTTCGGACACGATGAAAAAACTATGCTCAATTTTGTCCGAGGAAAAGGCGGAACTGTAAGCTATCTCGGAACAACCGATATGATTGAAATAGAAAGACGAATAAAAAACGGAGATGATGAAGCAAGACTCGTACACGATGCCTTGGCGTATCAAACGGCAAAGAGTCTATCCTCCCTCGCACCCGTACTATATGGAAAAATTGACAGAATAATTTTAACCGGAGGACTTACAAAATCCGAAATGCTCATAGAAAAAATAACAGAACGCATTTCCTTTTTGGGAAAGGTCGAAGTTATCGCCGGCGAGCACGAAATGGAAGCCCTCACTCAAGGAGCTTTAAGGGTTCTTAAGGGAGAAGAAAGCGCACACGAATTATAAGAGAATGAAAAAACAGACTGCAATCTATAATTCAGCTTTTTCACCATATAATCGGTAGTTCACAAAATAAAAAGTGTGATATAATGAGCTGTCTTTTAAATAATGTAAGGAGGGATTGTGATGCAAGTTTCGGAAAGAATTAAGAGTATGCAGGCTTCCCCGATAAGAAAGCTTGTTCCCTATGCAGACAAGGCAAAAGCTGAGGGAAAAAAAGTTTATCACCTCAATATCGGACAACCCGACATTGAAACTCCCAAGGTTTTTTTCGATGCACTCAAGGCTTTTGAACGACCTGTTATCGCCTATGCAAACAGCCAAGGTGAAAAGGTTATGATTGAAAGTATGGTGAAGTATTACGCAAAGCACAATATGGGTTTTGATTACGAGGATATCATAATTACGCAGGGTGGAAGCGAAGCGTTGATATTTGCAATTTTTGCGGTGACCGACCCCGAAGATGAAGTTATCGTTGCCGAGCCTTTTTACACCAACTATAACGGATTTGCAAGCGTTACCGGCGCAAAGCTCAAGGCAATGACCACCGTGGCGGAAGAGGGATTTCATCTTCCTAAAAGAGAAGAAATAATCAAGTTAATCGGAAATAAAACCAAAGCATTTCTCCTCGCAAATCCGGGAAACCCCACCGGCACGGTTTATCGCAAAGACGAAATACAAATGATTGCGGATATAGCAAAGGAATATGATCTTTTTATAATTGCCGATGAAGTCTATAAAGAATATGTGTACGACGGGGAAGAGTTCATAAGCTTTGCCTCCCTTTCAGACATAAAAGATAGAGTGATCGTTACGGATTCGGTTTCCAAACGCTTCAGTGCATGCGGTGCAAGGATAGGTTCGGTTTCTTCAAAAAATCCCGAAGTAATCAAAAATATTTTAAAGCTTGCTCAAAATCGTCTCTGCGTGGCAACGATTGAACAGGTTGCAGCTGCGGCACTTGTCGATACTCCGGACGACTATATGGAGTATTCCTACAATGAATACAAATCAAGGCGAGATGCGGCATATGAAGCTCTTTCAAAAATGGAGGGTGTCGTGTGCGAAAAACCTAAGGGAGCGTTCTATGTAATAGTAAAGCTCCCGATAGAAAATGCGGAAGATTTTGCACTTTGGATGCTCACCGACTTTGAAGATAATAAAGAAACGGTGATGTTTGCTCCTGCGGAAGGTTTTTATGCCACAAAGGGACTCGGAAAAAATGAAATTCGTCTTTCTTTCTGCATAAATACGGAATCGGTAAAGCGTGCAATGGAATTATTGGAACTTGGACTTAGGAAATATAAAGAATCGCATAAATGATTTTTTAGCGGACTTTCCCATGGTGCTCGCCAAAGGAAATGTCAGGATATACTTAAAGGAGATGCAGCAAAATGATAAACCCTTTTAAAAAAAAGCCGAACCGTGAAATGGAGCAGGTGGCTGAGTTTATAGACAACAAACTCGAGGGAAAAACCTCAAACAATTTTTATTCGGATCCCGACTATAAAGATGTGTACGATACTATCGGCAAGCTCGTAGATAATGAAGCACTGCTTTCCGATTCGATGCACGGCGTACTTAAAATTGCAAACCGAACTTCAAATCTTGATGTATCCATACAGCACATCTCAAATAAATTGGAAACGGTAGCAAGCGACATTGCGGAGGTTTCAGCGGCAAATCTTGCGGTTGTCGAAGAAACGACCGCAAGTATGATTCATGTGAATGAATTTGTTCAGGAAACTATGACAAATGTTGATACGCTTTCAAGCGAAGCGGACGAATTGCGATCAAGAAACAGAGAGTCCGTCAAACTTCTAAAAGAAGTGCATGAGCTTAAAAATCAAATGACGGAGGATACCGAATCACTTGAGAAAAAAATTGAAGACTTAATAAATCTTTCGCAGGAAATAGGAAAAATCGTTGAAAGTGTACAGGCCATAGCAAATCAAACCAACCTTTTAGCCTTGAATGCGGCGATTGAAGCGGCACGTGCCGGAGAAGTCGGGAGAGGATTTGCGGTGGTTGCGGATGAAATAAGAAAACTTGCGGACGATACGACCGGAGAATTGACGGGTATGAGGTCGTTTGTGGAAAATATCCGTAATGTGGCGGACGAGGGACAGTTGAGTCTTAAGCAGACATTGGAATCTACGGACGAGATGAGCAAAAAGATAGACGGCGTTACGAGTGCAGTAAGAGGAAATGCGGAAATGCTCGGCGGAGTTACGGAAACTATAAGATCCGTTTCAAATGCAATGCGTGAAATTTCCGTATCCACCGGAGAAGTATCCTGTTCAATGGAGGCTACGAGCAAAGACGCTGAAAAGTTATCCGAACTCGCAGCTGATGTGTCCAGAGACTTTGAGATGTCAAAGGAAAGATCAAAAGAGATATCCGAAGTTGATGACAGCCTTTCGAGCGTAATAAATAATATGATGGACGGAATAATCGGCTCAAAGCACCCCATATCAAATAAGCGTTTTATTTCAATTCTTGAAGAAGCTAAAACCGCACACACCGCTTGGATAAGAAATTTTGAGCATATGATAAAAACCAAAGACATAACCCCTCTTCAAACCAACGGTCATAAATGCGGCTTCGGAAGATATTACCACGCTTTTAAGATAACTCAACCCGAAATCAAAAATGATTGGAAAGCGATTGATGAATGCCACGAAGCACTTCATAGAGAAGGGAAGACGGCTATAGATGCGCTTATCTTTGGAGATGTAAGAAAAGCCGAGGCTGCATATTCAAGAGCTGTGGATAATTCAAAAAAAGTTTTCTCCCTCATCGACTCCGTCATTTCAGGCGCAAGATCTCTTGACAGACAAGGCGTTCAAATTTTATAACACTTTGCAATGCGCATTGGACTTAAGAGAGGAAAAAAAAGTAATAGGAAAAATAAGCGGAATATAAAAGAGAAAGTGTTATAGTAGGAAATATTGAAAACAAACTAATTGCACCATTCGTATCAAAGAAAGACAGATATAAAAATATTTGGCATTATCAAAAGAGTGCTGAGGGAAATCTTACTTGAATTTCCCTCTTTTTTTTTGATACTTTTGTTTTTATGGCGAGATGTTTTTGTGATAACGACCTGTCATTTATGCACAGTTTACCTAATGGCTGCAAAATTTGAAAAAAAATAAAAAAAACACTTGACAGGTATTAAATGAGCGAGTATAATAA
>CAUVKI010000030.1:0-23756 GCA_963552605.1 uncultured Tissierellia bacterium | reverse complement strand
GAGAATATGCAAGGAGTAAGAGAGGAAAAAAAGTAATAGAAAGAATAAGCGGTAAGAAATACAAAAGAGAAAGTGTTGTGGCAGGAAAGATTGGAAACAAACTAATCGCACCATTTGTATACGGAGGAACTATGACAAGTGCTTTTTTTGAATGGTGGATGGAGAATGAACTGCTTAATAAACTGTCGAAGGGAAGCACAATAGTAATGGACAATGCCTCTTTCCACAGAAAAGAGGCATTAAGAGAGATGATAGAAAGAAAAGGACTAAGGCTTATATTCTTACCGCCATATAGCCCTGAACTAAATCCGATAGAAAAATACTGGGCAGCACTAAAAAGAAAACTGAGGGAAATCTTACCTAATTTTCCCTCTTTTTCTGATGCTTTGGACTATATACTGCGTGAGGACTCATGTGCGTAGTGGTAAATTAATCGACTATAAATGGTATAAATAACAACTTTAAAGTTGAGCCTTTTTATGGTACGATTATCAGTGTTAGTTTCGCTGTGACTACTTAAAGAAAGGGGTTTTTTGAATGCTTATAGAAAAGACGGTAAAAGATTTTGTTTTGGAGACGGCTTCGGACTCTCCCGCTCCCGGAGGAGGATCGGTTTCGGCACTGGCTGCCGCCCAAGCGTCCGCACTCTTCAGTATGGTTGCGAATTTGACAAAAGATGAAGAGGTTAAAAAACTTTCTTCAGATGCCGCACCTCATATAGATTTTTTTCTGAAAGCTGTGGATAGGGACACGGAGGCTTTCAATGGGGTTATGGCGGCGTTTAAGATGCCGAAATCCACCGATGAAGAGAAAAAAATTCGCTCAGGTAAAATTCAGGAAGAGTACAAAATTGCCGCAAACGTTCCGTTCGAGGTGGGGATTAATACCTTAAAATTGCTACCTCTTGCTCAAAAACTTTTGGAAAAGGGAAATCCCAATTCCATAACGGATTTGGGAGTGGGGCTTTTGAACTTGAAGCTTGCGATGGAGGGTGCGTTTTATAATGTGAAGATAAATCTCACTTCAATTAAAGATGAGGACTATGTGTCGGAAAAAAAATCCGAAATGAAAGACGCTCTCTTGGAGATGAACGAAAAGGTTTCCGCTATGTTAAGTGATATAGAGAGCCGTTTCTAAAGAAACACCGCCCGATATCGGGCGGATAATTCAAAAGGAGGGATGCAATATGGAGAAACTTCTCACCAAAGCTCAGTTGGAGAAGTTGAGCCCCGTTGACATATCCGAAGCTTTTGAAAGTTTTACGCAGGAGGATATATTATTTTTAATAGAGAGTGTGCCTAAGCAAAAAATGGCGGAGATATTTTATTACTTGGAGGACAGGAACAGGGAAGCTCTGCTTGAAACTTTGATAAATATAGAAAAGTTGGATTTCATTTCAAAGATGGATTCCGATGAGTTGGCGGATATTATGCAGGAGCTTCCGGCGAATGTGATTTCCTCGATAATAAAATATATCCCCGAGCAAAGGCGAAAGGAAATAAATCAGCTTCTAAGATACGGAGACGAAAGCGTCGGAAGTCTTATGACGCTGGATTTGATAAAGGTCAAGGAGGGTGCACTCAGAAAAGACCTGATAGGAAAAATAAAATCCTTTGACGGAAAATCGGACAATATTCAAAAAATTTATGTTGTAAACCACGAGAGACAACTTACGGGATATATAAATACCCCCGATCTTTTAAGAAACGAGTCGGAAGAAGTCGAAAAGCTTGTAAACAGAGATGTAATCTCCGCCACTGCGCATACGGACAAGGAGGAAGCGGCAAGGCTGTTTTCAAATTATCATCTTTTGACGCTCCCCGTGGTTGATGAGGAAACAAGACTGCTTGGAATTATAACTGCGGACGATATTTTTGAAGTAATTGAAGATGAACTCTATGAAGATATGGCGGCTATGCAGGGAATGGCTTTAAGTAAGAAATCTTATCTTGAAATGTCGAGTGTGGCAATTTTTAAAGAGAGGATCACTTGGCTTTTGATCTTGATGGTCACCGCCACATTCACGGGAATTGTCATAAAAAGATATGATGATTTTTTAGCGGCAAATGCACTTCTTGCAGCCTATATTCCCATGCTTATGGATTCGGGAGGAAATGCGGGTTCCCAATCCTCAACGACAATCATTCGTGCAATATCTCAAGAGGAAATCACCGTTAAGGATTGGAGAGAGGTTGTCTTTAAAGAATTGAAAATAGGCTCGCTTGTCGCACTCACTCTTATGTGCGTGAACTTTCTAAGAGTGGTTCTGATGGACAATGTTTCAATAACGGTTGCGGCGGCGATATCCATAACTCTGGGAATTACGATTGTGATTTCCAAATTGATCGGAGCGGTTCTTCCTCTGGCTGCGAGCAACTTCGGTCAAAATCCCGCCGTGATGACGGGACCTCTCCTGACCACTTTGGTGGACACGGTGGCTCTTTTAATTTATTTTGAAACCGCAAGTCTTTTTGTGGGATTTTAAAAATCTTCGATATCTCGATTTCGGAGATTTTTTTATATTAAAATATGATATAGTATCCCCGAATTGCTTGGAGAAACCAACTTTTAGGAGAGGGAAAATATGGATACGAAAAAAATTGAGAAGGCTGTTTTTATGATTCTTGAAGCTATAGGGGAAGATCCTTTGAGAGAGGGACTTAAAGAAACACCGCAAAGGGTCGCAAGAATGTATGAGGAAGTTTTTGAGGGGATAGGAAAAACTGCGAAAGAACATCTTGAAAAGGTGTTTTCTTCCGAGGGAGATAATTTGGTGATAGAAAAAAATATCAGGTTTTATTCTATGTGCGAACATCATCTTTTGCCGTTCATAGGAGAAGCGCATATTGCATATGTCCCGAACGGAAAGATTGCAGGGCTTTCAAAACTTGCACGCACGGTAGATGTCTATTCAAAAAAGCCGCAAGTGCAAGAAAGGTTTACGAGGGAAGTGGCTGATGCTCTTATGACTTATTTAAAACCCAAGGGTGTAATCGTTATAATCGAGGCTGAACATCTTTGTATGTCTATGCGCGGGGTGAAAAAACCCGGTACTCTCACCCGCACCGCCATATACAGGGGGATATTCGAGGATTATCAAAAGCGTGAAGAGGCTCTGCAATTGATGAATATATGAATGAACATCTGAAAATATATGAGAGTGAAAGTTATAGAAGTCAGCTTAAAGAGCTTGCTCTTTTGGAAAGAGATCGTGAGTTTTGCAGACACGATATTTTTCATTTTCTCTCCGTGGCAAGAATTTCCGTCATTCTCTGCAACAGAAGAGGGATAAAAATATCCGAGGATTTGTTGTATTCCGCAGCTCTTATGCACGACTTGGGACGAATTGACGAGATTAAGTTCGGAATTTCTCACGAAATTGCTTCAGTTGAGAGAGCAAAAAAACTTTTAAGCCCCACTCTTTTTTCCGAAGAGGAAAAAGCCCTTATCTCAAAGCTTATTCTTAATCACAGGAAGTATACTCCCGATATTCTCCTAAGCACCTTTCACGAGGCGGATATAATTTCCCGTCCCTGTGGATTTTGTGAGGTCAGGGAAAAATGCAAATGGTCGGATGAAAAGAAGAATCATATTTTGATTTAATTATGGAGTAGATATGGATAATCTTATAATAAAAGATCTGGTTGTAATGGCAAATCACGGGCTTTTTCCCGGAGAAAAGGAATTGGGGCAAAAGTTTTTGGTGAGCCTTAAAGCCAAATATAATATGAAGTCCGCAGCCCTTTGCGAGAACTTGAAAGAAAGCGTGGATTACGGAGTGCTTTGCCGAAAAATTACAAAATATCTTCAGGAAAACACTTTTGATCTCATAGAAACTTGCGCTTTTAAAACTCTTTTGGAGGTATTCAGGGAATGTCCGGTGATTTTTGAAGCGGAGCTTTCCATAAAAAAACCTTGGGCACCCATAGGACTTCCTTTGGAATATGCGGAAGTTTCAGTTCATAGAAAGAGACACCGATATTTTCTGTCGCTGGGAAGCAACTTGGGAAACAGAGAGGAAAACTTAAAAAGAGCTTTGGAACTTTTAGGAAATGAAGCGCAGATAAAAAAGGTTTCGTCATTATACGAAACGAAACCTTGGGGAAAGACCGATCAGCCCGACTTCATAAATCAAGCAATCGAGGTAGTTTCTTATGAAGAACCGGAGGACTTTTTGAAGATACTCCTCTCAATCGAAAAAACTTTGGGAAGGGAGCGACACGAAAAATGGGCTGCACGCACATTGGACATTGATATTCTATTTTGCGATGATGAAATTATCTATACAGATGAATTAAAAATCCCCCACCCCTATATTCACGAGAGAGAATTTGTGCTTAATCCTATGGCGGAAATAGCTCCGTTTTTTGTTCATCCGATTTATAGGAAACAGATAAGAGAACTTTTGTCGGAAATCATGGAAACTTAGAGAGGATTTTTTCTCGGTTTTCCCTGCCCTCTGGGATATTTTTTTTCGGTCTTTTTATTTTTACGGATTACAATCAGGCAGTGCGTGATATCGGGAGGAAGCTTTACGGAGATTGTATCTTCCACTGAACAGCCGAGAACTTTTAATGCGTTCTCGGCTTTTTTTATCTCTTCTTCGGCATTTGCTCCTTTCATAGCTATAAAATACCCTCCCGCCTTTACAAACGGTACGGCGTATTCCAAAAGGGTAGGAAGTTCCGCTACGGCACGGCTTACAACCACATCAAAACTTTCTCTGTAAATTTCATTTCGTCCCAACTCCTCCGCCCGTCCGTGAACGGCGGTTATTTTTTTTAGGGAAAGTTTTTCAATCACCGCTTCCAAAAATTTAACTCTCTTTCCCAGACTGTCCATTAAGGTGATATCCAAAGACGGGTTTTTTATTTTTATGGGTATGCCGGGAAACCCTGCTCCGCTCCCGAGGTCAAGCACTTTTTTTTCTCCGTCAAAAAGCCCCGTTTCAAACAGACTCAGGCTGTCCTCAAAGTGCTTAATCCTTATTTCTTTCGGGTCGGTAATTGCGGTGAGATTTATTTTTTCGTTCCACTCAAGCAGAAGTTTTTCGTAGACGGAAAAGAGTTCATTCATTTTTTTCGCCTTTCCTTTTCAATATGAATTAACAGCATATTTATATCCGCCGGAGAAACTCCGGATATTCTTGAAGCTTGCCCCAAGGTGTCGGGTTTTATTCTCACAAGTTTTTCACGAGCCTCGTTTGAGAGGTTCGGCACTTTTTCGTAATCAAAAGAAGTTCCTAAAAGTTTTTTCTCCATCTTTTTGAAATGCTCGATCTGCCCGAGTTGTTTGTTGATATAGCCCTCATATTTTATTTCCGTTTCCGTTCCCAAACGATGCTCCAAGGGAAGAGAAGGTCGCTCCTTATCCAGTTCATAGAGCAAATCATAAGAGAGTTCAGGTCTTTTCAAAAGCTCTGAAAGAGGTTGGGCATAAGAAATTTTTGTGGAATTTAGAGATTTAAGAAAGGTATTCACTTCCTCGGAGGGCTTTATTATTTTTTTCTTCAGGCGTTTGATTTCGTCCTCTATGGCTGATTTTTTTTCAAGCATTTTTCTATAGCGTTTCTCACTTGCCAAACCTATCTTATATCCCCTTTCGGTAAGCCGTAAATCCGCATTATCCTGACGGAGATATAATCTATACTCCGCACGGGCGGTCATCATACGATAGGGTTCATTCGTGCCTTTTGTCGTAAGGTCGTCAATTAAAACTCCTATATAAGCTTCGGATCTGTCGAGTGTGAAAGGTTCTTCTTTTTTCACCGACAACGCCGCATTTATCCCTGCAATTATCCCTTGAGCCGCCGCTTCTTCATATCCCGACGAACCGTTAATCTGACCGGCAAAGAAAAGTCCCTTCAAAGTTTTGTGCTCAAGGGTAAGTTTTAATTCCCGAGCGTCTATGGCATCATATTCTATCGCATAGGCGGGGCGCATTATTTCGGAATTTTCAAGTCCCAAAATTTTTCTATACATCTCAATCTGAACTTCCTCGGGAAGTGCTGAAGAAATGCCCTGAATATACATCTCCTTTGTATTCTTCCCCTCAGGCTCTATAAACACCTGATGATGTTCCCGTCCTTTAAATCTCACGACCTTATCTTCTATCGAGGGGCAATATCTCGGCCCTACCCCCTTTATCTCTCCCCGATACATCTTTGAGCGATGGATATTATTGAGTATTATTTCGTGCATTTCCGGAGTGGTATAAGTTAGATGACATTCCATCTGTTTTATATTCGCCCCGAAACCCTCATACATATTTTCAAAAGACATCGGGATTATCTCGCTGTCTCCGGGTTGTATCTCCATTTTTGAAAAGTCAATGGTATCTCTATGTATTCGTGCAGGAGTGCCGGTTTTTAATCTTCTAAGCTCAAGCCCCAGATTCTCAAGTGCGGAGGAGAGTTTGAGAGAGGGAAACATTCTGTCGGGACCCGATGAAAAATCCACTTCGCCGTAAAAAATTCTCCCGTTCAGATAAGTTCCGGTTGCAACCACGACGGTTCTTGCTCTGTAAATTGCACCCGTACTGCTTAAAACCCCTCTTACTTCATTATCTTCAACTATGAAATCCACTATTTCGTCCTGTTTTAGACGCAAATTCGGTTCGTTTTCCAGAGTTTTTTTCATCTCATCGTGATAAGCTCTTTTATCCGTCTGAACTCTTAGGGAATGTACAGCAGGTCCTTTTGAACGGTTGAGCATTCTTGATTGCAAAAAAGTTTTGTCCGCATTTTTTGCCATCTCCCCTCCGAGTGCATCAATTTCTCTGACCAAGTGCCCCTTTCCCGTACCTCCGATGTTCGGATTGCAGGACTCAAGTGCAATTGCATCAAGGTTCATCGTGAAAATGATTACGGATAAACCCATTCTTGAAGCGGCAAGAGCCGCCTCGCACCCTGCATGTCCCGCTCCGATAACCGCCGTATCATATTCTCCCGCCTCATATGTTGCCGGTAAATCTTTTAAAAATTCCATAAAATCTCCCTCTTAAACTATTTTCCCAAACAAAAATCCTCAAAAATCTTGTCTATCACTTCTTCTCCTGCAAGCTCCCCTGTGATTTCCAAGAGTGAACGCCTTGCATCTTCCAAATCCACCGTCAGGATATCGGAAGAAATTCCTCGCATAATATCCGAAAGAGCATGCCCGAAATCTTCATTCGCCCTCTCAAGCAATGAAAGCTCTCTTTCGTCCATCATAACTTCCGTTTGCTCGCTTGAAAGAGAAGCGAGAACCTGAGAAGAAATTGCCTTAAAAAGTTTCTTCGCCTCATAGGGATTTTTGAATGAAGTCCTCAAAACAAAAAGCCCCGAAAATTTTTCCTTTACCTCATCGGAAAAATCCTCCCCCAAATCCGTCTTATTCCAAATGACTATGGACTTGTGATTTTTTATCAGCTCAAGGATTTTCTCGTCCTCCTCGTCAAAGACTCTTGAAATGTCGAATACCGCAATAATCAAATCCGCCTGCTCCGCCTTCTTCACCGCACGTTTCACCCCGATTTTTTCAACCTCATCTTCTGCTTCATGAATACCTGCGGTGTCTATAAGTTTAATCAAAACTCCGTCCGCCTGTATAAATTCCTCAAGGGTATCTCTGGTGGTTCCGGGAATATTCGACACAATCGCCCTCTCCGTGCCGAGCATTGAATTTAGGATTGAACTCTTTCCCACATTCGGCTTTCCCAAGATTACGGCGGAAATTCCCTCCTGAAGTATCTTTCCGTTTTTTGCCCTAAAGATCAGGTCGTTGGTTTTATCCAAAGCAAGCTTTAATCTTTCTTTAAGAATTTCTTCTTCCATAAGCTGCAAATCTTCCTCGGGGTAATCCACAGCCGCTTCTATATTGGCAAGCATATCCACGGACAACTCCACAAGTTTTTTTATCTCCGAGGACACACTCCCCTCAAGTTTTGAAAGATAAGCCTGATACGCTCTGTCGGTCTTTGCCTTTATCAAGTCGGATACGGCTTTCGCCTCTGAAAGATCCAATCTTCCGTTTAAAAAAGCTTCTTTTGTAAACTCCCCCGGTTGCGCAGCTCTCGCACCGTTTTTTATCAGAGTATGCAATACACGCCTTGTCGCCACAAATCCTCCGTGAGTAAAAATTTCGACTGTATCAAGACGGGTATAGGTCTTAGGAGCTTTCATAAAGACAATAAGCACCTCGTCAATCAAAACTCCCTCATCCTCAATATGCCCGTAAAGCATTTTACGGTCGAAGTCATCGGGCACCTTTCCCTTAAAAACCTTTCTGCCTATAGAAAAAGAATTTTCTCCGCTCATTCTCACTATCCCCACGCCTCCCTCTCCGGGAGCTGAGGAAATTGCACAAAAAGCCATACTATCCCCCACTTTCTTTCGGGGATTATAACATAAAAAAAACGATTGAGATTTTCAAAAAATTCAATCGCACACCGATGCATCGAAAACGGGGAGCGTCACAAAAAAAATGCTCCGCCATAAAATGACGAAGCATTTTTTATTATTCAGCTTTTTTAGCTTTCAAATCTTTAACAGCCTTTGTAAGCTCGGGAACAATCTTAAAAAGATCTCCCACGATTCCGACATCTGCAACATTGAAAATCGGAGCATTGGGATCTTTGTTTATAGCCACTATATAATCGGATTCTTCCATACCTGCCAAGTGCTGAATTGCACCCGAGATACCGCATGCTACATACAGCGAAGGACGAACGGTCTTTCCCGTTTGACCGACTTGGTTTTCTTTCGGCTGCCACCCTGCATCAACAGCCGCTCTCGATGCGGAAATCTCTCCGCCCAACTCATCTGCGAGTGCACGAAGAATTTTATAATTATCGGGACCTGCCATTCCGCGTCCGCCGGATACAAGAACTTTTGCATCCTGTATATCGATCTTCTTCTCCATCTTCTTTGCTACTTCTTTAATTTCTACGTAGCAATTGTTCTCGGGCATATCCGCCTTGAAGTTTATGATCTCTCCCTTTCGGCCGTTCTCCCTGATATTTTTGACCATAACGCCGGGACGAACCGTTGCCATCTGCGGACGATGTTCCTGACAAAGAATTGTCGCCATCAAGTTTCCGCCGAATGCGGGACGTGTCATTCTTAAATCCTTGCTCTTTTCGTCTATCTCAAGCTTAGTACAGTCCGCAACAAGACCTGTGTGAATTCTTCCCGCAAGTCTGGGTCCTAAATCACGACCGATTGCCGTAGCGCCGATCAGGAAAACTTCCGGCTTGTATTCTCTCATAACATGATCCAAAGCCTGTGTATAAGGCTCGGTCGAATAGTATTTAAGCTTATGACTGTCAACCACAATTACTCTGTCGGCACCATACTCCACAAGCGTGGTCGCCAACTCCTGAATATTTTCTCCCAAAAGCACCGCCGTAACGTCAGTGCCCAATTCCTTTGCCAAATCTCCGGCCTTGCCTACCAGCTCCAACGAAACGGGTGTAAGCACTCCTTCCACTTGCTGTGCGAATGTAAATACGCCTTTATGTTCAGACATCTGTGCCTCCTTACAGTAAATATTTCTCTTGGAGCTTATCCATGATAAATTGCACGGACTTCTCTACCGATTCTTCAATCTTCATACCGGGTGCCTTAACGCTCTTGGGGAAAGACTGCGCAACCTTTGTGGGCGAACCTTTCAAACCTATATTTGAATCATCTACGGGCACATCCGCACGAGTCCACTGCTTAATTTCTTTTTTGTAGGCGTCGTGAATTCCCTTGGGTGTCATATAACGAGGCTTCACGGCTTCCGAAAGAGCCGTCACCAAAACGGGCATCTTCGCACGCACAACATGATATCCCTCATCATACAAACGTTTAACTTCAACTTCGTTTCCGTCCACTTTAAGACTTTGAGCATAGCTTATGTTGGGAACATGCAAATGTTCAGCCATCTCGGGTCCAACCTGTGCGGTATCTCCGTCAATTGCCTGTCTTCCACAGACAATCAAGTCATAATCCAACTTATTTACCGCACCCGCAATAGTCTTGGAAGTAGCCCAAGTGTCCGCTCCTCCGAACGCTCTGTCCGTTACGAGAAAAGCTTCGTCCGCCCCCATAGCCAAAGCCTCACGAAGAACGTCTTCCGCTTGGGGAGGTCCCATTGAAATTACCGAAACTTTTCCGCCATGTTCATCTTTTACCTGAAGTGCAAACTCCAACGCCGCTTTGTCGTCCGGATTCATAATCGAGGGCACACCCTCACGAATAAGAGTGCCTTTTACGGGATCTATGCGAACCTCGTTTGTATCCGGCACTTGCTTTACGCACACAACAATATTCATTCCATCCTCCTACTTCAATAAGTTGCCTGAGATAACCATCTGCATAACTTCCGAGGTACCTTCATAGATTTCCGTAATCTTTGCGTCTCGCATCATACGTTCCAAATCGTAATCCTGCATATATCCATAGCCGCCCAACATTTGAACCGCACGAGTGGTAATCCACATAGCTGTGCGGGAAGCTTTTAATTTCGCCATAGCCGCCTCAAAACTGTAAGGCTGACCCAAATCTTTCTTTACAGCCGCTCTGTAAACCAAATACCTTGCAGCTTCAAGCTCCATCTCCATTTCCGCAAGCTTGAATTGTGTATTTTGGAACTTGGCAATGGGTTTTCCGAATTGCTTTCTCTCCTTGACATAATCCACAACCACATCCATCGCTCCCTGTGCAATTCCCAACGCTTGAGCGGCAATACCTATACGTCCTCCGTCAAGGGTATGCATAGCGATACTAAAGCCCTTGCCTTCTCTCCCCAAAAGATTTCCCTTGGGTATATGACAGTCGATAAAGATAAGCTCCGTTGTTGAAGAACCGTGAATACCCATTTTCTTTTCATCAGGACCGGTTTCAAATCCGGGAGTGCCTTTTTCAACGATAAACGCACTTATGCCTTTTGTGCCCTTACTTCTGTCGGTCATGGCGAATACTATAAATGTATCAGCTTTTCCTCCGTTGGTGATAAATATTTTTGAGCCGTTAAGGATATATTCATCTCCGACGAGCTCAGCGTGAGTTTGCTGTCCTGCGGCGTCTGTTCCCGCCTCGGGTTCCGTAAGAGCAAATGCTCCAAGCTTTCTGCCGTCGATTAGGGGTCGCAAAAACTTTTCTTTCTGCTCAGGCGTTCCGTTATCATCAATTGTACAGCAGCACAAAGATGTATGCGCAGATAATATAACCGAAGTCGAACCGCACACTCTCCCCAATTCCTCAACAGCCAAGATATAGGTCAGTATATCACTGCCTTGACCTCCAAGCTCTTGTGAAAAAGGAATTCCCATAAAGCCGTATTTTTTCATTTTTTCTACGGTCTCATCAGGAAATCTGTGCTGCTCGTCAATTTCCTGTGCAAGCGGTTTTACTTCGTTTAATGAAAATTCACGAAAAAGCTGTTGTGCGAGCTTATGCTCCTTACTTAAAGTAAAATCCATTCTGTCCTCCCTTAAAAACTATTTGCTGTAATCGAAGAAGCCCATTCCGGACTTTCTGCCGAGTCTGCCGCCCCTTACCATCTTTCTTAAATAAGGATGCGGACGGTATTTGGAATCTCCCGTTTCGTGGTATAGCACTTCCATAATTGCAAGCACGATGTCTATTCCAATCAAATCTCCGAGAGCCAAAGGTCCCATGGGGTGGTTGGCACCAAGCTTCATAGCGGTGTCAATATCCTCAGCGGAAGCAACTCCCTCGGCAAATACTCCCACAGCTTCATTTATCATGGGAATTAAAATTCTATTCACCACAAATCCTGCCGCTTCATTTACCTTGACGGGAGTTTTTCCGATCTCCTCCGTTATTTTAACGATTTTTTCAACCAACTCGTCCGGTGTGTTAAGTCCGGGAATAATCTCTACGAGCTTCATCATAGGTGCGGGGTTGAAAAAGTGCATACCTATCATAGGATGCTTTAATCCCGCTCCAATCTCCGTGATTGAAAGCGATGAGGTGTTAGTCGCAAAAATTGTGTCTTCTTTGCAGATGTCGTCAAGTTCCTTGAACATGGTCTTTTTGAGTTCCATATTCTCACTGCCGGCTTCCACGATTAAGTCGCAATCGCCAAGATCCTTGGTAAGGCACGGGATTATTTTAGCCAAAACCCCGTCACAAGCCTCTTTTGTCATCTTTTCTTTTTTAACGAGTTTTTCTAATCCCTTAGCTATACTGGACTTTCCGAATTCAGCACGATCCATATTTCGACCTGCAATCTTTACCTCATGACCTGCCTGAGCGAATACCTGTACAACTCCGCTGCCCATTGTGCTGACACCGATAACTCCGACTTTCATAACAATCTCTCCTTTCTAAATCAAATTACCTGTTCTTGAAAACCTTTTCCTTTTGATTTTCCAAAAATGCAGTCATTCCCACCTTTTGGTCTTCCGTAGCGAAGCAGGAACCGAATAACCTCGCCTCCAATGTAATTGCCGAGTCCATAGGAAGCTCCAAACCTTCATTTACAGCCCTCTTGGTCATTCTCACGGCAACGGGTGCATTTGAAGCAATTTTTTTTGCCATCTTCATAGCTTCATTCATCAAATCAGCCTGAGGATAAACCGCACTCACAAGCCCCAATGAAAGAGCTTCATCCGCTTTAATGTTCTTTGCGGTATAGAGAAGCTCCTTTGCACGGCTGAGCGAGCCTATGATACGGGCAAGTCTTTGAGTTCCTCCAAAACCCGGAGTAATACCCAAACCCGTTTCGGGCTGACCGAAAACCGCATTATCCGAGCAAATCCTTATATCACAGCTCATAGCAAGCTCATTTCCGCCGCCCAAAGCATAACCGTTTACCGCTGCAATCACGGGAATGGGAAAAGTTTCTATTTTCCTGAAAACGAAATTCCCTCGACTGGCAAACTCCTCGCCCTCCATTTTGTTCTTGTCTCTCATCTCGCCTATATCGGCACCCGCCACAAAAGATTTGTTTCCCTCGCCCGTGAGAACCACGCAACGAATCTCTTCCAAATCAATTGATGAAAAAGCACGATATAGATCTTCCAACACCTCGGTATTCAAAGCGTTCAGTTTGTCACTTCTCGTGATAGTCACAACCGCAACCGCCTCATTTGTTTCTACCTTTACAAAAGCCATATTCCCCTCCTTTCCTTTTGCAGACCGCAACCATTATACCACATAATCTGATGTTTAGAGTCTCTAAGGTGAAATTTGCACCGAAAATTAAAAAAATTCGGCAAAAAATACGCAGCAGAAAGCACAGCATTTTAAGCTCATTCAGAAAAAACTTAAAAACCATATCTTAAAATCCGCTGCGTATCATTGCTCTATATAGTCAGACTATATTTTTTTTACCATAGTCGAGCAACCCATTCCTCCGCCTATGCAAAGGGTTGCAAGACCGGTTTTTGCATCGCTCCTTCTTAAAAGTTCATAAATCAAAGTAACCAAAATTCTGCAGCCCGAGCAGCCCACAGGGTGTCCCAAAGCTATCGCTCCTCCGTTCACATTGACCTTGCTCTTGTCAAATCCCAAATCTCTTGCCACGGCAATCGACTGAGAAGCAAAAGCTTCGTTAGCTTCAATCAAATCAAAATCATTTACGGTTATATTAAGCTTCTTCATAAGATTTTTGGTTGAAGCGACGGGACCTATGCCCATAACCTCGGGTTCGACTCCGCCCAAAGCGCTTCCTACCCACTCAACTTGAGCCTTAACTCCTAATTCCTTCGCTTTCTCCTCACTCATAACCACTACCGCCGCCGCTCCGTCATTTATGGTGGAAGAGTTTCCTGCCGTAACGGTTCCGTCTTTTTTGAAAGCGGGTTTTAACTTTGAAAGCCCCTCTGCCGTCGAAGATGCTCTGACTCCCTCATCTTTGTCAAACATAACCGTTTCTTTCTTTTGCTTTACTTCAACAGGCACGATTTCGTCCTTAAACTTTCCTTCAGCTTGAGCTTTAGCCGCCTTTTGCTGACTAAGTGCTGCAAATTCGTCCAACTCTTCTCTCTTGATGTTGTATCTTTCCACAACATTTTCTGCGGTGATTCCCATATGATAGTGGTTAAAAATGTCGGTAAGACCGTCGTGAACCATAGTGTCCATCATTGAGGCCTCTCCCATTCTATAGCCGTAGCGAGCTTTTGTAAGAGCATAAGGAGCCATTGACATATTCTCAACACCGCCTGCAACCACGATATCCGCTTCACCGTTTCTTATGAGATTTGCCGCAGTGTTTACCGCTTCAAGCCCCGAACCGCACACTATGTTCAATGTAAGAGCCGGAGTTTCCACGGGGATGCCTGCATTAACACTTGCCTGTCTTGCGATGTTTTGACCTTGAGCCGCCTGCAAAACGCACCCCATATAAACCATATCAACCATTTCCGGCTTAACATTCGCTCTCTTGAGAGCTTCTCTCACCACGATTTCACCGAGTTTTGCCGAAGGCACCGTTGAAAGAGATCCTCCCATACTTCCCAAAGCTGTACGAACCGCACCTGCAATCACTACTTTTCTGCTCATTTTCATTCCTCCTCTTTTGTTAAGTGTAGATATATCACCCACTTGTCTTAACTTAAAATATATCTTACTTAAATTTTAGCACCTTATTGATGATTTGTCCAGTGAAATTTTTTAAAATTTCACAATTTTTTCTTTGTGTCGCACAATGTAGTTTCCTCCAATAAAAACAAGAGCTTGAAGAAAATAAAAAAAACGCCCGCTTAAGGCGTTTTTTTATTACTCAAAAGTTATTTTTTCATAGCGTTTACTTTCACGAATTTTTCTCCAATTCTCGGAAGTCATTTCCAAAAGGGTCACATCATAGGGAACTCCGTTTTTAACAATATGACTTTTCCTTTCTTCTTTTATTGTACACCCGCACATAAGATGAAGCTTTATCACTCCCTCGTTTAGTGAAAACACATTGAGTACTGAGGATTTTTTCTCCAGTGTAAAAAAAATATAATCATAGAGGCTCATCTCTAACGACAACGCTAAAAACAAACTGCTAAGTCTTTTTTCTCCTATGTAATATTGCCAACTTACAATTCCGTCTTCTCTCTCAAGTCCGCTTATGCTTATTACTCCACAGCCCTCCCCTCCGATCTCAATTATATAATACTTTACATCGGAATTGTTTTTGATCTTTTTAAGCCACTCTCTTTGTCCCTCAAGGGTAAGTACGGGATCCGTATACATATACCTTGTGATTTCGGGACTCATTCTCCATTGCATAACTTTCGGCAAATCTTCGTACTCTATTGAGCGGAGTAAAACCCTATCAAGCTTGCCCACTTAAAAGCCCTCCAAATTTTTCAAGGAGATTTCCACTCCGTATTTTCTAAGGATTTCAATACCCTTTCTAAAAGACGAAAAGTCCTCAACATCGTCAAATTCCATAGTTATTCCGAATTCTTTCTCCAAATTTGCCACCAAAGACAAGTGCCCCATAGAATCCCACCTCGGAGAGTCTTCGTACCTGAAACCTTTGAATAAGGTTTCTTTATCCGCATCAAACAATTCTTTGAACACGGAAACATATCTTTCCAAGTTATTCATCGTTTTCCCCCTTATTTTTTGAACCGTCAAATTTTATCAACCCTTTGGCATTATACCATATATGTTGATAATGTTATGAACGCAATCAAAAAAAAAAAAAAAAAACGATATAATTTATCACGATAAGTTGCGACTGCAACAAAAAAAACACCCCTGCGCTGTGATTGCAGAGGTGTTTTTGCTCATTTGGATTTTATATACTCGTCGATTGCTTTTGCCGCGTCCTTTCCCGCTCCCATAGCGAGAATTACCGTTGCCGCACCGGTTACGGCATCTCCTCCGGCAAATACTCCCTCTCTTGTGGTCGCACCCTTTTCGTCCGCTATCAGACAGCCTTTTCTATTGACATCCAATCCCTTGGTGGTGGAGGAAATTAACGGATTGGGTGAAGTGCCTATGCTCATAATGACCGTATCAAACTCCTCCTCAAATTCGGAACCCTCTATTTTATTTACGGAGTTTCTTCCGGAAGCGTCTTTTTCTCCAAGCTCATAACGGGCACATCTTATTGATTTGACCCAAAAGTTTTCATCACCCAAGATCTCTACGGGGGAAGTCAGAAATTCAAACTTTATCCCCTCCTCCATAGCGTGGTCCACTTCTTCCACACGTGCGGGAAGATTATCCTGAGTTCTTCTGTAAACAACCGTAACATCAGCTCCCAAACGCTTTGCCGTTCGAGCGGCATCCATCGCCACATTTCCCCCTCCGACAACCGCAACTTTCTTTCCCGCACGAATGGGAGTATCATAATCGGGTTTGAAAGCTTTCATAAGATTGTTTCTGGTCAAAAACTCATTTGCGGAATAAACTCCGTTCAAATTCTCCCCGGGGATATTCATAAAATTCGGAAGTCCCGCTCCCGAACCTATAAATACCGCCTCAAATCCCATTTCATCAAAAAGACAATCTATGGTAAGGGTGCGCCCGATTATTACATCGTTTATTATTTCCACTCCAAGTTCTCTGAGGTTATTTACTTCGTTTTTAACCACCTTTTCCTTCGGCAAACGAAATTCGGGTATCCCATAAACCAACACTCCTCCATTTTCGTGCAAGGCTTCATACATAGTTACGGAATATCCTTTTTTTGCCAAAACTCCTGCACAGGCAATTCCCGCAGGACCCGCCCCGA
Organism: uncultured Tissierellia bacterium; assembly: GCA_963552605.1. Classification (GTDB taxonomy): domain Bacteria; phylum Bacillota; class Clostridia; order Tissierellales; family Peptoniphilaceae; genus CAUVKI01. The sequence goes on along the minus strand of CAUVKI010000030.1, from coordinate 7,089 downwards.
TTATCGCAACCTTGTGTCCGTTGGAGGGTTCTTTTTCGGTGTTCTTAACTCCGTGCTCCCTAGCCCAATCCGCCACAAATCTCTCAAGTTTTCCTATGGCGACCGCATCTCCTTTTATTCCCATGGTACATTTCATTTCGCACTGGGTCTCCTGCGGGCAAACTCTTCCGCAGACCGCAGGAAGCTGGGTGTAGGTGGAGAGAACTTTATATGCGGCTTCAAAATTTTCATTAGCCACTTCCTTTATAAAGGCGGGTATGTCGATTGAAACCGGACATCTCAGCTGACAGGGCTTGTGTTTGCATTGAATACATCGTTTCGCCTCGGTTATCGCTTCTTCAACGGTGTATCCCAAACATACCTCTTCAAAGTTTTTATTTCTCACATCGGGAGCTTGCTCCTTAATGGGTGTTCTTACAAAATTAGGCATTTTATTCCCTCCCTTTGAGATATTCTTCCATTGATGCGCTCTCCTGCGCTTTGTACTGAGCCGAACGCTTCATAGCCAAATCCCAGTTTATCATCTGCCCGACGAATTCGGGACCGTCCACACAGGCAAACTTTGTTTCATCTCCCACAAGAATACGACATGCTCCGCACATTCCCGTGCAATCCACCATAATCGGGTTCATGGAAACTATGGTTTCAAGATTATATTTATCTGCGGTAAGTACCACAAACTTCATCATAATCATCGGTCCTATCGCCACGCAGCGATCATAGTGCTTTTTCTGATTTACAATGAGCTCGTCAATATATTTGGTGACCATCCCCGAAAAACCGTAAGAGCCGTCATCGGTACATACATAGAGATTTTCCGAAACGCTTCCGAGCTTTTCTTCAAGAATTACAAAATCCTTATTCTTGGCACCCAATATGACATCCGCTCCTATGCCGTGCTCCTTAAGCCACTTCACCTGCGGATATACCGGAGCCGTACCCACTCCCCCCGCCACAAAGAGCAACTTCTTTTTCTTAAGCTCCTCTATGGGTTCTTCGACAAAATCGGAAGGATTTCCCAAAGGACCGACCACATTTCTGAAACAATCCCCGACTTCCATTTCCATCATTTTCGCACTGGATTTTCCCACAACTTGAGCGACAATCTCCACTATGCCCCTTTCAGAATCATAATCACAGATTGTGAGAGGAACTCTCTCCCCCTTATCGTCAATTATAACCGCCAAAAATTGACCGGGCAGAGCGGATTTTGCCAAAAGCGGAGCTTCCACTTCCATACGAAAAATCTTCGGAGCCAAAATCTCCTTTGTTAGAATACGATACAAAGCTATCTCCCCCTTAATCTAAAAATTTATTCGGAGTATATCATATGTCGCAAAAAAAAACAAGATGTCAATTATTTTCCCAACACATAACAAAACGAATGTTTAATATTCACCGCTTATACAAGAACAATTATGTTAATTTATTTTTTACTTTTAGTTCTCCGACCGACACCTAAAAAACTTTTCAAAACATTGTGAGTTTTTTGAAAGTTTTGCTTTGACAATTTCAGTTTTTATATACTAGAATAAGGATGTCATTTGCTTATGACAACTATATAATGAAATTAGGGAGGTATTTTATGGCAAAGAGAACACCGATTTATGACGAGCATATCCGAAGAGGAGGTAAGATGGTCGTATATGCGGACTATGAACTTCCGGTTGATTACAAAGGGGGAGGACTTATCCCCGAGCACGAAGCGGTAAGAGGCGCAGTGGGAGTTTTTGATGTTTCTCATATGGGAGAGATATGGGTCAACGGAAACGATGCCACCTCTTACACAAACACGGTCTTTACCGGAGATGTGAGTAAACTTAAAGACGGAGAGTGCGTATATGGAATGATGTGCAAAGAGGACGGAGGTGTGGTAGATGACTTGCTAATCTATAAGTACAATGAAAAAAAATATCTCTATGTGGTCAACGGAGCGAATATTGAAAAAGATTGGGCGTGGGTAAACGACAAAAAGGGAAATTTTGATGTCGAACTTACGAATGCCACGGAAAATATTGCTGAAATAGCCGTTCAAGGACCTAAGGCACAGGACACTATGCAAAAATTGGTTGATTTCGATTTGGACACTTTGAAATTTTACCACCATATGGAAGCTAAGGTGGGAGGAGTTGAGTGCATTATTTCCCGAACCGGTTATACCGGAGAAGACGGTTTTGAAGTTTATCCTTACAGCAAGGACGGGGAAAAACTTTATAATGAGATAATGAATGCCGGAGAAGAGTTCGGAATTAAACCCTGCGGACTCGGCTGCCGTGATACTCTGAGATTTGAAGCGGCGCTTCCCCTATACGGTCATGAACTTTCGGAAACCGTAACCCCCGTGCATGCAGGATTAAAGATGTTTTTAGGCTTTGACAAAAAAGAAAATTGGATTGGAAAAGACGCTCTTAAGAAAATGGCGGAAGAGGGACCCTCTCAAAAAATTATAGGTCTTGAGCTTAAAGGCAAGGGCATCGCCAGAGAAGGGGCGAGAGTTGAAAAGGACGGCAAAGATATAGGCTATGTGACCACGGGATATTTGAGTCCCACGCTCGGAAAGTGCATTGCAAATGTCTTAATTGATGTGGGAGAAGCGGTTATAGGGAATAAGGTTGAAGTTGTAGTGAGAAACAAAAAAATTCCCGCAGAGATTATCAGCAAAAAATATCTTGCAAAGAAAACAAAGAGCAAGTAAAATACAAACTGTACCCTAGTTGTAAAACATAAAGAGGAGGAATTGAAATGGCAGAAGTAAAAGTATCAAAAGGTCTGCTCTATACGAAAGAGCACGAGTGGATTAAGATTGAGGGAAATGTCGGCGTGGTCGGAATTGCAGACTATGCACAAGAGCATCTTGGAGATATCGTATATGTGGATCTTCCCGAAGCGGGAGATGAAATCTCAAAGGGAGATGCGTTTTCTTCGGTGGAGTCCGTTAAAGCCGCTACCGATGTGTATCTTCCTATGAGCGGAAAGATTATCGAGGTCAATGAAGCTTTAGATGACGAACCTGAACTTTTGAATAAAGACGCTTATGCAAATTGGATCGTAAAGATCGAGCTTTCAGACCCTTCGGAGGCTTCCGAACTGATGAACGACGAGGCTTATAAAGAATTTGCTTCCAAGGAGAATTAGTATGTATCCGTACATTCCCATAACGGATACGGAAGAACGGGAAATGTTGAAGGTCATCGGAGCTGAAAGTGCCGATGACCTGTTCAATATTATTCCGAAAAAATTCCGCTTGGAAAAAGAACCTAATCTTCCTCTGTCCAAAAGCGAACCGGAGGTTCTAAATATTCTTAAAAATCTTTCAAATCTTAATAAAAATGCAAACCAAATGCCTTGCTTCATGGGTGCAGGCTCCTATGATCACTATATCCCTACGGTGATAGATTACATTGCGTCCCGATCGGAGTTTTTGACCTCTTATACTCCCTATCAACCCGAAATAAGTCAGGGTACTCTCCAATATATTTTTGAGTTTCAGACTTTTATTTGCAGATTGACCGGAATGGACGTTGCAAATGCTTCCCTTTATGATGTGGCAACCGCATTTGCCGAAGCGGCGATTATGGCATCAAATGTGATGAGAAAAAAAGAAATTGCTGTTTCAAAAACCTGCAATCCCGATTATATAAAGGTATTAAAAACCTACTGCCACTACCAGAATATAAAGGTCATAGAAGTGGAAGCCGAGGACGGAGAAACTTCGCTTGACGATTTGAAGTCCAAACTTACCAAAGACACCGCAGGCTTCATTATGCAAAGTCCGAACTTTTATGGAATTTTGGAAAATGTGAAAGAGGCCGCCTCCATAGTTCATGAAAACAACAAAAAATCTTCAATGATCCTGTCGACAGATCCCTTTACTTTGGGCGTACTTAAATCTCCTGCAAAGCAAGATGTTGATGTCGTTATAGGAGAAGCTCAAAGCTTGGGTATTCCCATGTCATTCGGAGGACCTTATATAGGAATTATTGCGGCTCGTGAGAGCTATATGAGAAAACTCCCCGGCAGATTGGTAGGGGAAACTGTGGACAGAAACAAAAAACGTTCCTATGTGCTTACCCTTGCATCAAGGGAACAGCATATAAGGAGAGATAAGGCGACTTCAAACATATGCTCGAATGAGGGAATAAACTCGCTTATATGTGCGATGTATATGTCGCTGCTTGGAAAAGAGGGTATGAGAGAGGTTGCAGAGCAGGCCTTCTCCAAAGCGCACTATGCTTTTGACGAAATTACGAAGAGCGGAAAATTCAAGGCGCTTTACAACAAGCCGTTCTTTTTGGAATTTGCAATAAAAGCTCCCGTTTCGGCTGAAAAAATCAACGAAGCCCTACTTAAAGAGGGGATTTTGGGCGGAGTTAAACTTCCTGATGACCCGAATGCAATTCTCTTTGCCGTAACCGAAAAGCGTACAAAAGAAGAAATAGACAAGTTGGTAAGAGTATTGGAGGCGTTATAATGAAAGACTATGATAAGTTGATTTTTGATCTTTCCGTTAAAGGGTTAAGAGCCTATACGCTTCCTCCTTTAGATGTTGAAGCAAAAAAACCTGAGGAATTGTTGCCTGCGGAATATTTGAGAAAATCGGATTTGAATTTTCCCGAACTCTCCGAAGTAGATGTGGTTCGTCATTATACCAATCTTTCAAATAAAAATTTCGGAGTGGACAGCGGTTTTTATCCTTTAGGTTCCTGCACTATGAAATACAATCCCAAGATTAACGAAGCTACTGCAAGATTTGAGGGCTTTTCGGGTATTCACCCTATGCAGTCGGAAGAAACCGTTCAAGGTGCATTGAAACTTATGTATGATCTCGGAAAATCGCTTTGCGAGGTAACCGGAATGGACGAGTTCACGCTCCAGCCTGCCGCCGGAGCTCACGGGGAGTACACTGGAGTTGCAGTGATAAAAAAATACCACGAGGCAAAAGGAGATTTTAAACGTGATAAGGTAATTGTGCCGGACTCCGCACACGGCACAAACCCCGCAACAACTGTAATGGCAGGTTGTGATGTAATTGAAATCAAATCCAACAAAAGAGGGCGTGTTGATATAGGGGCTTTGAAAAAGGTTGTAGGTGATGATACCTGCGCACTTATGCTCACAAATCCCAATACGGTAGGAATTTTTGAAGATGAGATAGAAGAAATTACAAAAATTGTGCATGATGCGGGAGGGCTTGTGTACTATGACGGTGCAAACTCCAATGCGATTATGGGACACGTTCGTCCGGGTGATATGGGATTTGACGCGGTGCACTTAAACTTGCACAAAACCTTTTCCACACCGCACGGCGGAGGCGGACCGGGGGCAGGACCTGTGGGAGTTAAAAGTTTTCTTTCAAAATTTTTACCCTCTCCCGTAGTCGAGAAAGACGGTGACAGATATTTCCTAAAGGAACTTCCCGACACAATGGGCAAGGTCAAAGGATTTTGGGGACATTTCGGAATTTTGGTAAGAGCTTACACCTATATATTGATGATGGGAAGAGACGGTCTTAAAAAAGCAAGCGAAGTCGCCGTTCTCAATGCAAATTATCTGCAGGCTCTCCTCAAAGAGGATTATAACTTAAGCTTTGATGAATTTTGTATGCATGAAACGGTACTTTCCGGATTAAAGGACGACCATTCGGGAGAGATTAAAACCTTAGATGTTGCAAAGAGACTTTTGGATATGGGCTTTCACCCTCCCACGGTCTATTTCCCGCTTATAGTAAACGAAGCGTTGATGGTTGAACCTACGGAAACCGAATCAAAAGAAACCTTGGACAGTTTTGCAAGAGCAATGAAGCAAATTGCCGAGGAAGCAAGAGAAAATCCTGATATCCTCCATAGCGCACCGAACACCACCATTGTTTCAAGACCCGATGAAACTCTTGCCGCAAGGAAACCCGTTCTAAAATACGAGTAATTTCTAAAAAAAGTGTCTTTGCAGGAAAGCGCCTGTTTAACATCATTTCAATATCTATCTTGAAAGAGCTTGCAACTATCGATACAATGTTTTGAGAATGCAAACTCTGCATAAATAAGACGGAAAATACTTTGTCGGGTACTCCGTCTTATTTTTTTTCAACTTTAATCACTCAACCCGATAAACAAATATTTTCTGTGAGCTGTATTTCGCCCGTACAAAAAACGACGGTCAACAATTAAACCTTTTCTCCGAGTTGAGCCGGCTCATTCACTCAAAGTTCAAACTCGTCTCGCCGGTGCAAATCCCGCACCACATCAAAGCGGTGTTTGTCAAGGAAACAAGCAAAAAAAATCAGAACTCCAAATTATAAAGTTCTGACTTTTTTTGCGCCTTGACAAACGCCGAGCCTATTTTGAATTATGCCTTTTTTCAAGCTTTTTTATATGCTCTTCTTTGCTTATCTTTAAAGATAGGTTTTCGATTGAGCGATAAGTCACATCAATCAGTTCATTACTGAAAACAGTCGGCAGATGGTCAAGATCCTGCTGAATTTTCACGGCAAGATCGTGCCGATACATTACATATGCTCCGGACTCTCTCAAAATCATTTTCTTTATCTCACAGTTTTCCCCGAATACCACAAAATTATGCATATATTCAGGCTGTATGTAGGAAAGAAATTTCTGAATTGCCTCCATATGAGCAAGATTTTGCCAGATAGGATTTGGAAACTGCTGACGATGATTCGGATTAAGCATCTGCATCCACTTACTGCTTGTCGCATCACCGAAAATCCAACCTCTAAAATTCTTTGACTCAATTATATACACGCCCTTAGGATTGATGTAAATAACATCAACCTCAGTCGGATACCCATTCTTTTTAGGAAGATAAACATTAAGCGCAGTATGATGATGAACCTTCACTTTCTCAAGCTCGTGAAAAATCCTAAACTCCCCGATCTTTCCCTTATTATTTTCAAGCTCCGAATACTTCGTATTGGTACGAAAACCATATCTAACCAAATTCACCGCACCCAACAAATCTTCTTTAAACTCTTCCCACTTATTCATCTTTCTCAAACACCCCTTTGCTAATTTTACTATTTGAATAGACCTGTTTGATAACTCAATGTTGGAAATTATAAATACCGCAAATTAAAGA
>CAUVKI010000029.1:0-24249 GCA_963552605.1 uncultured Tissierellia bacterium | reverse complement strand
CTTCATAATTGCTACGGTGTTTCTGTTTTCCAAAAGAGAAATTACCGAGTAGAAAAGGAAAAGATAAGGATTGAAGCGGAGAAGGAAAAAGTTTTGAAGGAGTAAATAAAGTCAAAATCCAAATTTTCATTTTACGGGATTATGCCGGATTATTCGCTTTACTCTTCCTAGTTTTTCTTAAGGTCGTTTGCAAAAATTGATTTTCCTAAGCCTTTTTAAAATTTAATTATAAAATTTCTGATAATATGATATAATCCGCAATGAAAGGTGGTGGAATTATGAAAATGAAAAGGGTTTTTGTTCTTACATTGTCTCTGTTGTTGATTTTGGGAAGTGTGAGTATGGCAGGTAGACGCAGATCCGCTCGCAGAAAGCCGGCTTCTCCTCCCAAGAAGGTTTTGAAGCTTGAGATAAACGGTCAGATGCAGCCTGATAATACTCTTGTGAATATCCAACATTATGAGATGGTTCCGCTCGGATTGATTTCAAATCTCTTCGGATACAAGACGGAATTTATAATGGACTCGAAAAAAATCGTTTTGACCAAGGATCTCGACTCAATCATCTTTGAAAAAGATGATAATGCCGTGTTCCATAACGGCAAGGAAAGACTTATGTCGACAAAGGCGATTGTCAGGAATAATAAAGTCTATGTTCCCTTGGAGGTATTCAGACTTTTCTTCAACAAGAGCATAATCTATAACAGAGATTTGCACGCAATGATAGTGACCGATGATCCGCCTGAGGCTGATAATACCGTCGTATTCGGAGAAAGTGTCCCCGAATCAAAATTCACAAAGGAAGCGGTCGAGGAGCGTTCTTCATTCTGAGCGTACTAAAAAAGAGGCTTAATCTAAAGTCTTATAGGAGCAAATAAAATGGCTGAACTCAACAAGTAAAATGTTGAAGTTCAGCTATTTTATTTTTTTTTGAATATTTTTATAGATAGATATAAAGTTCTCCAAAGTGAGAGCCTCCGCTCTTACATCTATGGAAAGTCCAAGAGATTTTATAAGAGTTTCAGCCTGTTCTCTTTTTTCAAAATCTCCCGACTTGAGCAGGTTGTTGATGAGAGTTTTTCGCTTCATTGAAAAAGCATTTCTTATGAGAGAAAAAAAATCTCCCCCCAAATCGGGTGTCTTTTCTCTGATTGTAAGCTTTATGAGCTGAGATTTGACTTTGGGCATCGGATAAAACACGGTTGGCGATACATTAAAACACTTTTCCGCCTGCGCATAGTATTCTATGAAAACGGAAAGTGCCGAGCGATCCTCTCCCAAAATTCTTTCCGCCATTTCCTTTTGTACCAATGCGGTTATGCTCTCTATCCTTTCGGAATGTTCCAAAAGTTTTGCCAATATTTGAGAGGTAATATAATAAGGGAGATTTGCCACAACCTTTATTTTTTTATCCTCCGCAAAGAATGAAGTCCGATCCGTTTTCAAAAAATCTTCATACACCAGAGTTAAATTTTCGTATTGCGAAAGTGTTTCCTTATGGACGATTTCAAGTCTCCTGTCTATCTCAAAAGAAACCACGTTTCCCGCTCTTTGTGCCAATTCTTCCGTGAGAGTGCCAAGACCCGTTCCCACCTCAAGCACCGAATCCTTCTTATCAAGAGCCGCACACTCCGCAATTCTCCTAAGTGTATTTCCGTCAATCAAAAAATTTTGCCCCAATGATTTCTTGGCTTTGAGATTATGTTTTTCCAAAAGCTCGTTCACGCTCTTGGGACTTGAAAGATTTTTATTACTCATAAAATTTTACAAAACCCAATTCGGTTATAAGAGCGTTCAGCGGAAGATCCGTTTTTTCAATCGGGAGCGCTTCGTCAACGAGCTGCAAGGAAAACGCATAGCCTATTCTTATGGAGTTCGGATATTTTTCAAAGAAGCGATCATAATATCCTCCGCCATAGCCTATTCGATATCCTCTTTTATCAAAGGCGACTCCGGGAGTTATGACGAGATCGATTGTCCTCGGATCAATAAAGTTTTTTTCTTTGGGTGATAATATTCCATAAGCTCCCTCCTCCAAATTTTCAAGAGAGTCTATGAGAGAGGGAAGAATTTTTCTTTCGCTCTCATAGGTTACGGGGACGGATACTTTTTTTTTGTCGGAGAGCATTTTTTTAATCAGTTTGAGCATTTCCGGTTCGCTTCTGAAGTTTATGAAAGCCATTATGCTTTTAGAATTTTTATAGCAGTCACTGCTCAAAAGAACCTTGAGCATTTGCTCGCTCTTTTCAACTCTCTCCTCTTTTGAAAGAGCGTCTCTTTCTTTGAGAATTTTCATTCGTATATTTTTTTTTAGCAAAAAGTTCACCTCTCAGGAGTATTTTTCCTATCTTTTTCACTGCAAGTGTATTATAATGAAACGAATAGCGGTTGTAAAGTTTGGGGTGAGCTATGATTAGATTTGTAAACGTGAAAAAAGAATATAGAGATATGTTGGCTTTGGACGATGTGAATTTGGAAATAGAAGCGGGGGAATTTGTATTTATTGTAGGTGAGAGCGGTGCAGGAAAGTCCACGATAGTAAAACTCCTTTTGAAAGAGATAGAACCGAGTGAAGGGGAGATTTATCTGAATGAACTTGAACTCTCCGAACTCGGCTCAAGAAAAATTCCCTTGGTGAGAAGAAAAATCGGAGTGGTCTTTCAGGATTTCAGACTGCTTGAAAAGAAAACGGTGTATGAGAATGTGGCGTATGCAATGGAGATTATAGGCACAAAGGGAAGAGAGATTCGTCGCCGTGTGCCTATAATGTTAAGTATGGTCGGACTCACAAAAAAGGCGTCAAAATACCCCGGAGAACTTTCGGGAGGCGAGATGCAGCGAGTGTCGCTGGCAAGATCTCTTGTAAACAATCCCCCTATCCTTTTGGCGGACGAGCCGACGGGAAATTTGGATCCTCAAAATTCCGGAGAGATAATGGAGCTTTTGGCGGATATAAATCGCAGAGGCACTACCATAATAATGGCAACTCACGACAGGGATATAGTAAACAGAATGAAAAAGCGTGTAATAGAGCTTAAGGGCGGAAGAATTGTCCGTGATGAGCGGGAAGGGCTTTATCATGGCATTTAGATTGATTTGGAGCATGATTAAGCAGGGAGTGCTGGGATTTTTCAGAAATTTGAGCACCTCGTTTGCGGCAGTGCTTTCAAATTCCTGTGTTTTTGTTTTGCTTGGGGTTATTATTATTCTTATCCTAAGTGCTAATAATCTTACGCTTGATTTGGAAATGCGTGCAAACCAAGTGGTGGTTTTTTTGGAGAGGGATTTGACCGACTTTCAAATTGGAAACTTGGAGCAGAGGCTAAAGAGTATGCCCGAGATTTTGAGCATAAGATTTGTATCCAGAGAGGAGGCTTTTAAATCCCTAAAAGACGAGATGGGCGGTGATGCGTATTTGCTTGATAACTTAGGCTCCAATCCCCTTCAGGATTTCTATGAGATAGAATTGAAGGATTTGAGTATGGCTGACAGTTTGACAAAAAAAATTTCGGAGCTTCCTGAGATTGAAAGTGCAAATTACCATAAGGAGCTTATGGACAATCTTATGAAGGTCACAAAGTATATTCATCTTTTGGGAATGGCTTTGATTACGGTTTTGCTTGTGATTTCAATGGTTATTATCTCAAACACTACGAAAATTTCCATAGCCGCTCGCAGAAAAGAAATAAACATTATGAAATATGTAGGCGCATCGAATGAGTTCATAAAGGGACCGTTTGTGATAGAGGCTATGATAACCGGACTTTTGTCTGCGGGTCTTGCAGTTTTAGTGATAGAGTTTTTCTATACTCTGTTTTATAGGAATGCGGATCTTGATTTATATGAATTGCTCACCCGTTATTTGGTAACACCTGAATATCTTTTGGGAGATGCCTTGGTTATTTTCATTACCATAGGTCTGGGAGTTGGAGCAATCGGAAGTATATGGTCGCTTAGAAAGCATATGGACGTTTAGGAGGTATTATGGGAAAAAAACTTATTTTGCTTTTATCTTTTGTTATGGTCTTTCAATTCTTCGGGGGAAATTCCGTCGGAGCGAAGTCCGTTAAGGATCTGCAAAAGCAAAAAAATGAGCTTCAGCAGAAAATAAAGGCACGAAAGGTGGAGATAAAGAAAATTAAAGCTGAGAGAAGTATTGTTGCAGGAGAGATTGAGAAGTTGGATCGGGAAGTGGACGATGCTTCAAACGCCATTTCAAATTTGCAGTTTGAAATAAAAAAGCTTGACGGGAGAATTTCCGACAATGAAATTATTTTGGAAAATACGATAATAGAGCTTAACAATAATATGGATTTGTTCGGAGAAAAGCTCAATGTGATGCAAAAAACTCCGGATTATTCCTCTTTGGAGCTGCTCCTTAGCGCAAAGAATTTAAGTGATTATCTCACCAGAAAAAGTTTTGTGATTGCACTGGCTCAACAGGATTATAAGCTCATAGATTCAATAAAAAATGATAGAGCAAAGATTGAGGAAACCAAATTTCTCCTTTCAAAACAGAGGGATTATACCCTGCAGAAGAAAGATGAGCTTGTTTTTCAAAAGGAAAAACTTGTTATAGCAACCAGAGCCAAGCAGGATCTTATGCGTCGTCTTGACAGCGACAAGGCAAAGCTTGAGGAAAGTCTTAATCAATTCAATGAGGCTGCCAATGCTCTTACCAAAAAAATTCTGGAACTGCAAAAACCCTCAAACTCCAAGTATGTGGGAGGAAAGTTGGCGTGGCCCTTACCGGGAAGAGAAAAGTTAAGCTCCCCTTTCGGAAACAGGATACATCCGATTTTGGGGAAAAATATGTTCCACTCGGGAGTTGACATACCTGCACCGAGCGGTACTCCGATAAAAGTATCGGGAACAGGCACCGTAATTCACGCAGGGTGGTATTCCTCATACGGAAAGATGGTTATGGTGGATCACGGAGGAGGAATAGTTACACTTTATGGTCACTGTTCATCTATCTTGGTTCAGAACGGTGCAAAGGTGAGCACAGGACAAAAAATTGCCCTTGTGGGCTCTACGGGCAGATCAACAGGACCTCACCTGCATTTTGAAGTTAGAAAAGACGGAAAATTCCAAAACCCGATAGGTTGGGTTTCACCATAGAAAGGTAGTGTTATGAACAAGAAGCATATTGTATTTTTTACAGTAATACTGGTTGTAAGCTGCACGGTGTTCTTTTTCTTGGGGAAATTTTTGAGTGTGGCAAGCGATGCCAATGTGTTGGTGTCCGCAGCTGAATTTTCAAATCTCAAAGATGCCGCAAAGGAGGACTCAAAGTTTAAAGAAATTATTTCTCTTATAAAGAATAACTATTTATACAAAGTTACGGATGAGGCTCTCTATGAGGGGAAACTTAAAGGAGTTGTGGCGGCTCTTGGAGATCCTTATTCGGAGTATTTCACAAAAGAAGAGTATAAGGCCTTTATGGAGGAAACTAACGGAAAATTCGGAGGAATAGGGATAGTTGTAAGTCCCGGAGAGAACGGATATATCACCGTGGTTTCTCCGATTGCCGACACTCCTGCCGAAAGAGCGGGAATAAGAGCGGGAGATTTTATAGTAGGTGTTGACGGTGAAAAATATTCCGCCGAGCAGATGAACCAAGCGGTAAAGAAAATGCGGGGCGAACCCAATACCAAAGTAAAGATTAAAATTCTTCGTGAGTCAAAGTTTATGGATCTTGAGCTTAAAAGGGAGATTATCCATGTGGACAGTGTCAAAACCGCAATGATACCGAAAAGTGAAATCGGGGTTTTGAAAATCACCTCCTTTTCCGATGATACCTATGCGGAATTTTCTTCGGGGCTTTCAGAGCTTAAGAGCAAGGGAGCAAAAGGCATTATTTTGGATCTTAGGGGAAATCCGGGAGGATTGCTTGATGTAGTGGAAGAAATTGCAGATGATCTCTTGGGAAAAGTCAACATAATATATGTGCAGAATAAAGCCGGAGAAAAGGTTTATAGAAACAGCGACAGCCGTATGGACAATATTCCCATCACCGTCCTGATTGATAAAGGTTCGGCGAGTGCTTCGGAGATTTTAGCAGGAACTCTGAAAGATAATAAAAGAGCAAAGCTTGTGGGAGAGAGAAGTTTCGGAAAGGGAATTGTACAAAGACTTCACTCTTTTCCCGACGGCTCGGGTCTTAAACTTACCGAGAGCGAATATCACCTGCCGAATGGGGAGAGTATTCACAAAAAGGGTATCGAGCCGGATTATAAAGTTGAACTTCCGAAAGATATCAAAGGCATCGGAGTTGAACACCTAAAAGAAGATCTTCAGCTCCAAAAGGCAGTTGAAGTTTTGACGAAAGAAATAAAAAAATAAAAGAAATCTCCTGCACTTGGCGGGAGATTTTTTGTTAGGAGATGATTAACATAAAAATTTTAATTTTAGTCCTGATTTTTTCTCTTATCACCGCCTGCTCGGACAACAAAGCTCCCGTTGAAAAAGTTGATGAGAATGTCCAAACAGAAAAAGAAAAAGAGGAAGGTGAAAAAAAAGAGCCCGAAAGAAATATTTTTGAGGGTTTAAATGAAAACTCATTCGGAAAATTCGAGGGTACTATCTTGGAAGTTGAAGAAGGTTATATAAGGTGGCAATCTGATAATGGAGACACATATGATCTGCTTATGGACGATGTGGAGATTTTGGATTTGGAAGACGGGAGCTTTCCCGAAAATCACACTTTTTTAGCAGGAGATAAGCTCATATTCTTTATGAACACATCAACCCCTCTGCTTAACTCCGACTCCCCGAAGCTCACCCCCTATCTCGTTGCATTACCGTCAAAGGGTAAGTTTATGGTGGACATTGACAAATTCCATAAGGTGGAAAATTTCTTCCTTTCCACAAACAATCGCTTGAAAATTAGGATAAGAGCTGAATTGAGCGTGCCTTTCGCTTGGGATACGGACGGCAATCCCTATACCGAAGAAGACGAGCTGAAAAATTTTATGGTGATTTATGATTCGCTTGAGGAGAGCTTGCCGCCAATCGCAAATGCACTTTTGGTTGTAGCACTTCCCGATGACACAACACCCGTTAAATTCGGTTCAGGCTTCTCGGAATTTTCAAAAGCTTGCGTAAATGCGAATAAAGACAATAATCTGTTTGCAAATCCGAGAACTTTTGAAGGAAAAAAATATCAGTATTACTCGATATCTGAATTTTTTGAAAAAGCGGGAGGTGAAGTCGCTTTTGATGACAAAAAATCTGAGATAACCGTGAAATATAACGGAAAGACTTTCTTAATATACCCTACCTTAAAGGTGCTGATAAACGAAAACTTGGAGAGCCATTTATTGCCCTCAGTTGTAGTGGAGTATGGAGTATATTATTTTCCCAGAGAACTTTATGAGATGATTTTAAACTGAAAGGACAGGGAATGAACGATGAATGATAAGATTACTCAATCCTACAAGAAATCAAAAGACATCTATGATGACATCATAACTCACAGCAAGTGGTGGAGCAAGTTATATATAAAACTCTTCTGGAGCGGCGTGGACGATAATGAAATCGCAAGAGAGCTTATGAAAGAAATTCCCGATGACTTTTCGGGAAAACTCTTGGATATTCCCGTTGGAACGGCGGTATTCACTTATCGAAAATATAAGACGCTGAAAGATGCCGACATCACCTGCGTAGATTACAGCGAAGATATGTTGGAGAGAACAAGGGTACGCTTTCGTGAGAATGAAATATTACACGCTTCCGTTATGCAGGGAGATGTCGGAAATCTCCCATTTGCCGATGAAACCTTTGATATAGTTTTAAGTATGAACGGCTTTCACGTTTTTCCCGAAAAGGAAAAAGCATTTGAAGAAACTTACAGAGTTCTAAAAGCGGGCGGAAGTTTGATTGCTTGTTTTTATGTGGAGGGAGAGAGCAAAATTTCAGATACATTGGCAAAAAAAGTGCTTGCAAAAAAAGGTTGGTTCACCCCGCCTTTTGATACTTACAAATCCTTAAGAAAACGGCTTGAAGAACACTACACTTTAAAAAAATATAAGCTTAAGGGATCCGTTGTGTCCTTTTGTGCTGTGAAAAAATAATTTTGATTTGTGTGTTTGTTGTAGGTTAATTCTTCTTTGACCGCTTTTCTTTATTGTGCTATAATGCGACATCAAAAGTTATAAAAGGGAGGAAAGAATATGTGCGGAATAGTGGGTTATATAGGAAAGGACGAAGCCTGCGGAGTGATTTTGAACGGACTGATGATGCTTGAATATCGGGGATATGACTCGGCGGGGATTTCAGTTCTTGATAAAAATAAAATAGAAACGGTTAAAAAAGCCGGAAGGCTCTCGGTGATTGAGGAAGTTCTAAATAAAAATCCTCTAAAGGGAAATGTGGGAATAGGTCACACTCGCTGGGCCACTCACGGCACACCTTCGGATATAAATGCTCACCCTCATATGGATATGAAGAATGAATTTTCAGTAGTCCATAACGGTATAATAGAAAATTATTCGGAAATAAAAAATGGGCTTGAGAAAAAGGGGTTTGTTTTTAAGTCCGATACCGACTCGGAGGTCATACCGAATTTGATTGCCTCACTCTATGACGGGGATTTGTTAAGTACCTCAAAAAAGATGATAAAACTTTTGCGGGGAGCTTATTCGCTCGGAATTATTTCGTCCAAGGAGCCATCCACACTCATAGCAGTGAAGAAAAAAAGTCCGCTTGTGATGGGAATAGCCGAAAAAGGGTTTTTGATTGCGTCCGATGTGTCGGCACTCCTTAAACACACCAAAAAAGTCATCTACCTTGAAGAAGATGATGTTGTAAAGATAACTCCCGACGGTTTCTCCATATATAACGGCGAGATTGAGGTTGAAAGAAAAATTTCGGAGATAAAATGGAGCGTGGAGGCATCAAGTAAGGGAGGCTATCCGCACTTTATGGTAAAAGAAATTCACGAGCAGCCCCAAGCTCTTTCCGAAACGATTTCCCATCGCATAGAGGGAGATTCGGTAAAGCTTGAGGGAAGCTTTTCCAAAGAGGAACTGAAAGAAATAAGAGAGATTAAAATAATAGGGTGCGGCACCGCATACCATGCAGGACTATCCGGAAGAACCGCACTGACAAAGCTTGCAAAAATTCCTGCAACGGTGGAGATTGCAAGTGAGTTCAATTATTCCAATCCGAAAATAGATGAACACACTCTTGCCATATTCATATCTCAATCCGGAGAAACTTCAGATGTGCTGACGGCTCTCGCCTTGGCAAAGGAAAAAAATGCAAAAATTCTGGTTATTACAAATGTGGTGGGATCTTCAATTTCAAGAGCGGCGGATCATGTGCTTTACACTTGGGCGGGACCGGAAATCTCCGTGGCTTCAACCAAGGCTTATACCACTCAGCTTGCTCTTCTTTATATTTTGGCAATAGACTTTGCAAGAAAACTCGATCGCATAGACTGCAATGAGGAAAAGAGACTTTGCAGTGAACTTTTAAAGATCTCGAAAAAGGTTGAAGATTGGCTTAAGGAAGATAAATATGACTGGAATGAACTTGGAAATATGTTCAGCAAATCCTCCGCATTCTATCTCGGAAGAAATGAGGACTATAATTCCTCAAGAGAGGGTGCGCTTAAACTCAAAGAACTTTCCTATGTCCATGCAGAGGCGATACCTGCCGGAGAACTTAAACACGGTCCGATAAGTCTTGTGGAAAAAGGATTTCCCGTTGTGGCGATTTCCACCGAGAAAAAACTTGAGGAAAAGATTATTTCCAACATAAAGGAAGTCAAAGCCAGAGGAGCTTCGGTTATAGTTATAACGGACAGCGACTCAAAAAATTTTGAGGAAGTCTCAAAGGTTATCAAAATTCCCACAACCGAAGAGCTTTTTATTCCTATACTCGTAGCCGTTCCCCTGCAACTTTTGGCATACCACGCTGCGGCACTCAAGGGGAGAGATGTGGACAGACCGAGAAATTTGGCAAAGAGCGTTACGGTCGAATAAAGAGGCGAAGATAATATGCCTAAAAAAACGGAATATGTTTGCACCGAGTGTTCATATGTATCATCAACTCATTACGGGAAGTGTCCTAATTGCGGAAGTTGGAATACCTTGGAAGAAAAGACATTGCAAAAAAAATCCGTCTCGCCTGACAATTCGGAAAAAAGAGCGGGGGCTGTGCGTCTTTTTGAGATAAATTCTGAAGCAAGCGACAGATTATTAAGCGGAATAAAAGAATTTGACAGAGTGATGGGAGGGGGAATCGTAAGAGATTCCCTCTCAATAGTCACAGCAAAACCCGGAGCGGGAAAATCCACTTTGTTGCTTGAAGTATGCCAATCCGTAGCTTTACAGGGAATACCCGTACTTTATGCTTCGGGAGAGGAATCACAGTCGCAGTTAAAAAGAAGAGCCGATAGAATTCTCCCCGAAATTTCAAAAAATATTCAGGTGATGTCCACTCATTCCTTAGATGAAGTCCTATCGGTCATAAAAAAAACCTCCCCCAAGCTCATAATTTTAGACTCTATTCAAACCTTTTCGCTTGAAGAATTTTTACCGTCCCGTGCAGGAAACCCTACACAGACCGTAGCTTGCGCTTCCGCTCTCCTTGAGGTTGCCAAAGATGAGAAAGATCCCAAAGCCGTCATTATGGTGGGACAGATGACAAAGGAAGATATGATTGCGGGGGTGAGAGCTCTTGAGCATATGGTGGATACGGTTTTGTTAATTGAGGGAGAAAGCGGAGATGAACTAAGGCTTCTTTGTGCGACAAAAAATCGCTACGGCTCAACCGGAGAAATGGGATTTTTTGCGATGGGTGAGCGGGGAATGACCTCTATTGACAATCCCTCTTCTTATTTCCTGACGGAGAGAACATCGGACGAGCGTGTGGCTGGAAGTGCATTAACCGTGGTGCGTGAGGGAACAAGACCTGTAATTGTGGAAATAGAAAGCCTTATCAGCAGATCTTTTACGCCATATCCTTCGAGAGTTTCCGAGTGTATGAGAAAGGATCACCTCGGCACGCTTCTTTCCGTGCTGGAAGAACGGGCAGGGGTGAGCTTTTATGACAAAAATGCGGTGGTCAAAACAATAGGTGCAATCAAACTCAAAGAACCCGCTGCAAACTTGGCGGTAATCATAAGCATTCTTTCGTCACAAAAAAAAATACCCGTCGATCCCAAAACCGCTTTCATTGCAGATGTGGGGCTTACGGGTGAGCTTCACAAAGTGCCAAGTTTTGAATCGAGAGTGAGGGAGCTTGATAGAATGGGATATGAGAGGTTATTTGCCGCAAGAGGACAGGCTCACTTAATTAAGACAAAAAACTTAAAGATAATTGAATGCAGATTACTTACAGAAGTCATAGATAAGGTTTTCGGTTAGGACAAAGTCGAGGTGATTTTTTGGAAGACGTTGAAAAGAAAAACCCTATTACGGAGGGCAATTTATGGCAGGCTTTGATAACCTTTTTCATACCGATTTTTTCAAGCAGTATAATTCAGCAATCCTATACAATAATAGATGCGATAATTGTCGGAAGATATGCAGGAAAAGGAGCTTTGGCATCGGTTGATGCCACTTATGTGGTAATTAAGTTTCTAATAAATGTCGTTATATCGGTGGCGGCGGGCGGCTCGGTAATTTTGGCAAAATACTGCGGAGCCGAAGATAATTTGAGCATGAGAAAAACCGTCACCACTCTCACATTTTTTTCAATTTTTGGAGGGATTATTATAACCTTGGTAGGGGTTTCGTTTACGCCGATGTTTGTAAAAATTATGAGAGTTCCCGAAGATATTTTTATTAGAAGCGTGGGATATTTGAGAGTTTATTTTGCGGGAAGTCTTTTCTCATTGGCTTTTAATATTTATTCGGGAGTTTTAAGAGCGGTGGGAGATTCCAAAAGACCTTTCAAATATATGATTATAAGCAGCGCCGTGAATGTAGTGTTGGACATTATTTTTGTGGCGGTTTTAAGATTAGACGTTTCGGGAGCGGCATTGGCTACGGTTATATCTCAAGGAATTTCCGCATTCCTGATGATTAGGTATATAACCTCGGTTCAAGAACCTTATGCACTTCGTATGGAGAAAAAATCATTCGACTTTGAATTTTTGAAGTTGATTTTAAAAACGGGTGTGCCTATGGGAGTGCAGACGATTTTATTTGCAATTTCAAATATGTATATGCAGGGAGCGATAAATTCTTTCGGAACGGATTGTGTTGCGGCTTGGGCAATCTGCGGAAAAATGGATATTATAATCTGGATTATTGCGGACACGATGGGACTTGCGGTTGTCACTTTTGTTGCGCAAAATTTCGGTGCGAAAAAATATGACAGAATGGGTGAAGCCGTAAAGAATGCCTTCATACTTACCACCTTTCTTATAGGTTCGATTAGCGCCATACTTTATTTTTTCAATCCTACCTTTGCGAAATTTTTTAATGACGATGGGACGGTTTTGAATTTTGCGAAATTATTTATGACACAGATTGCACCGTTTTATGTTATACACACCGTGGGAGAAACTTTATCCGGAGCCATAAGAGGGAGAGGGGAATCCTTTATGCCTATGGTTTTGACTTTGATAGGCATTTGCCTAAGCCGAGTGGTCTGGATTAAATTAGTGCTGCCCTTAAAAAATGAAATCTTCACCGTGCTTTGGGGCTATCCTCTTTCGTGGCTTCTCACTGCGGTGCTTTATTCTTCATATTACATCTATTTTATGAAAAAGAACAGGATTTAATTGACTCCTTTCTTTTTGACAGCTTAAGAGCTGTCTTTTTTTATTGAGCTGTGAAGCTACTCTTCAAAAAAAACTCCCTGCTTTAGGGAGTTTTTTTGATCCTAATTTCAAGATAAGCGCAAACAGCGGCTACAACTGATATGATAAAGCACATAGCTCCGGATACAGCCAAGAATAATTCAGCGGGTGAAGGGGTTCTTGTCACAAAGGAAAAATGTCACTTTATGTTTTTTTGTTTCCATACGCATACCCCATATAATTTCTCTCCTTTAGAGAAGATTGAATACAACTTTTTCGGACTCGTCGAATGTATATATCTGCTCTCAACCACCATTGCCTTTTTATTTCCTGTTCCTCTCGGCACATAATACCTCTGCACATAGCCCGACACATATCTAATCAGCGGGATATATTCAATCCACACCATCTTATTGGGCTCAACACTAAGCTCGAAGTTCTCGAAAAAATCGCCCGAAGAAGTCCAATTCGGGTCAACTTCAGCTTTGAACGCCTCATAAAGACGCTCTGAAGGAAGCTTTGAAATCTCCCACGATTGACTTATGCTGACAGATATGGGAATATTTTGCATTATGCTTGTTTCATTTGCAAAATAACTTGATATCCTTCTTGAAGCACCCCATCTGCTTCCGGAGGAAATTTTTACAAATCTATACCTGTAATGAAACGGTCCCATGGCTGCAGGTTCATTTTTTTTAGAATCATCAGGAGTATAAAATTTTTCTTCATTGCAGATGCTTTCATTGCATTTAATTTTCTCATAAAACCCTCTCGCCTTGGAGTCCTTATAGTACTTTAACCCTCCACGATCATCAGGTAAAGCAATCATCACGACTTCACCGTCTTTTTCAAAGTCTTTGGAATAAGTGGGATTGTTATAAAAAACTCCAAAACACACAAGAAGCAACGACAGCATTAACGCTTTTTTAAGAAAATTTAACATTAAAATCGACCTCCTTTACCTGCTTTCCGATTAATCATCATCACTTTGATAAATCGTACCATACCATTTAGAGAAAAACAACCTCGAATATCAATTTTTTTTATTTCTTGGCAAAAACAATCAAGCGACTAAGATAACTTAGTTGCTTTTTTTCAATGACATTACTCAAGTTCCTGCGGCAGCTTTCCAATAGCGGCGTTTTTTCCAAAAGTTTTTACGGCATCAAGGTAGGCAAAAATGTTTTCTTTCGGAGTGCCGAGAGAAATTTCACATCCTGAGGAGATAATATATCCCTTGGGGGAGTCCGCACCGTTTCTTAAACAATCCTCAACGGCTGACCTTATTTCATCGGGGGTTCCGTCTTTTATTTTTAGCGGATCAACATTTCCCATAAGGGTGAAAGAGTCTCCGAGAGCTTGTTTGACCTCTGAGAGTTTTTCAGAGTCTCCCACTGAAAAGGAGCTTAAAGGCAACTCGGAAAGCAGATGCCAAATCGGTTTTGTGTGTCCGCAGATATGAAGGGAGGGTTTGTGTTTTGTAATCTCAATCACTCCTTCGACAAGTTTTTTAAGTGCGGGGAATGAAAATTCTTCAAACTGCTCCTTAGTCATCACGTCGGGAGAAGAAACGGGATCGGATATGGTAGCCTCGGCAGCTCCGAATTCTTCGGTAAATATTTTCAGCCACTCCAAAGCACAACAAACAGAAAAGTCCAAAAGTTCTGAGAGGTTTTTTTTATTTTCTTTCATATCGTTGAGCACAGCTTCTTGAGGGCGTATTGAGATTGCCGTTGTCATAGCTCCGACGACGCCGGTTGAAAGCGGAGCATTCGGGCGATTTTTTCTAAAGACATCAGCTCTTTCGATAAGAAGTGAAAGAGCGGGATTTTTTTTGGGCTCCGGAACTTTCAAGCTCTTAAGCTCATCATAGTTTTTTAAAAAGGGATCGGTAATTTCTATATATCCGTGTTTCGGATACTCGGCTTTTGAACCCAGAGCAATTCCCATACTTTGCAAACTCAAGCGGACGTTTGCGCCGTCAAGTCCCAAATTTTTTTCCTTGTAGTCGTAGATTTTTAAAAAAGCTTCGTGGGAGTTATTCCATTCAGAAGTGGAATAGCCTAAAAATTCTCCTATTGCATTTTCCGGAAGATGCAGAGTATAGGGCTGAAAGTCCACAACTTCTCCCGAAAAATATTTTTTTAATCTCGTTGAAGCATTCATTTTTTTCCTCCTTATAAATTTTCAAAAATTATACTCCTAAATCTTTCTCCCCGCTCTTCAAAGTTTTTGAAATATCCGTAGCTTGCAGATGCGGGAGATAGAATCACGGCTTTTCCTTTTCTCGTTACTTCAACAGCTTTTCTCACCGCACTCTCAAGATCCGGTTCATAAAAAACTTTCAGGTTTATCTTTGTTTTGTCAGAAAACATTGAATAAATTCTTTCACCTGATTTATACATACAAATTATATTAAGCTTTGTTTTTAATAAAAAATTTACCAACTCCGAATAGTCAATCCCTCTGTCCATACCGCCGAGCAACAGGGTTTCCGCATTTTCTATGCTTTTTACGGCGGAGATTGCGGACTCTGAAGCGGTGGATATGGAATCATCGTAGAAATCAATTCCGTGCTTTTCTCCGATAAATTCAAGCCTATGAGGAAGCGGAGAAAATTTCTTCAAAGCTCTTAGAAAAACTTCGTCAGGCACTTTAAAATCACTTGCAACGGAATAGGCAAAACTGATATTCGATAAAGTATGCTCTCCCCTAAGTTTCGGGTTTATTTCTTTAAGAGAAGAAAAAGGGAGTTTTTTTATATCGGGAACAATAATTCTTCCGTGCTTCTCATCTTCTGACGGCAAAATTTTTTCATTGCCGTATAAAATATCCTCAGCCGATTGATGTAGATAGATATTTTTTTTTGCCTGAAAATATTTTTCAAAAGTGCCGTAATGATCCAAATGCTCTTCATACAAATTTAAGAATAACGCCCTGTGAGGAGAAAAGCCGCAGTATTCAAGTTGATGACAGGAAAGCTCAAGAACAATCACCGTGTCCTCCCCGACTTCCAAATCCCATACGGGAGTTCCTATGTTTCCCCCGAACACGACGTTTATTTCGCCTTCTCTTAAAATTTGATATATGAGAGATGAAGTGGTGCTTTTTCCCTTTGTGCCCGTTACCCCTATTATTTTTTCACGATAACGCTCCAGAAAAATCTCAACCTGCGAAGTGATTTCAGTTTTATATTCTCTCCTGTCTTTGTGAAGCACGATTCCCGGGCTTTTGAATACGATTTCATAATCCTCAAGACTGTCCAAATATTTTTCACCCGAATAGGTTTTTATATTTTCTTTGGGAGGAATTTTATCCGCTATGGCAATCTCGCTATAACCTCCAAGTTTTTTTAAATAGGAAAAGGTGGATTGTCCCTCAATCCCGAAACCTAGGATTAAAACTTTCTTTCCCTTAATTTTTTTCAGAACAAGCTCTTTCATTTTCCGTGCCTTTCTTTTAAAATTGCAGAAAATTCCAAGGGGAGATGATTATTTTCATCATAGCTTTCAAGCACCGAATAAAAATCCGAAGAGCCTTCCAAGTTCCAAGAATTGAAAAGCTCCAATAGCTTTGGAAGTTTTTGTCCTCTTTTTTTATACTGCAAAACCGTTTCGGAGAGGGCGAGCCTTACTTCGTTGACACTCCCGACACATTCAAAAGGTTTGGTCTCCGACATTCCGCATAATTCGGACAGGGTTTTGATTAAAGTTTCGTTCTCAAAAAGATTGTTTCCAAAAATTTTTTCTAAATCTTCCGCAGAAAGAAACGGCGAAAGTATTATATATACGAATAAGCACTTGGCACAACTTCCGCACCACCTGTCTTGAAAGCTCCCCGCATTACAGCTTTTGAAAATTTCGTGATATCCTTTCAACCTTGAGAAGATTTCCGCTATTTTAAGTTCCGTAAAAGGTCTTAGAAAACTGAAATACTTAACTTTGCTCTGTATAAAAGAAGCTTCATATTCTATAAAATCTCTTTCAAATTCCTCGCTCTTTGAATATTGATGATTTATTGCCGAATTGTGAACAGTAGCCTCATTTGCACTTGATTCGTTCGAGAGTGCCACAAAAGGTATTTTATTTATATATGCAGCAAGCAAAGAGGAAAAAGCCACTATTGCTGAAAAGGGAGTATGCCCGTTTAGAAAACCTTTTTTGTTTAACGCAAGCATATTTTTATCCAAGGTGCGTTCCGCTTTGATTAAGTTTTTTAGTCCTGAAACTTCTGCAGTTTTTATGCTGGCACCCCTTGGATTGATTATAAAACCGGTGCGATCAAAGTTTTTTAACAGCTCAAGGCTTACGGCGGAGTCTTTTCCTCCACCAATGGGAATAAGAACCTTACTTTGATCATATTCTTTTGGAATAGAAAACTCCTGTTTCTCTGTTGGCAAAGTGGTGATATCAAAAAGCTTGTCGGGGGGAGATATGTTATTCGTGTAAAAAAATTCTCCAAGCCCTTTAAAGAACAGTTTTTTCCAAAATTTTTTTTGAGTTTCATTCAAAGCTCCCGCCTCAACTGAGATTTCCGGTGAACAGGTCAGCTTCCAATAGCTTATCATCTCCGCCAATCCCAAGGAAAAGACAAGAGATAAAAAAAACTCGTCCTTCTCATATGGTGTGAAAGACGAAAGAGGAAATTTCCATTGAGGTTTAAAAATTCCTCCCTCAAGATTAGGAATTTCAAATTCGTATGTAATTTTTAGGGAGCTTGCTTGCTCTATATTATAGCTTTTATACTTAAACTTGGGAAATTCCCTGCGAAATTTTTCAAACTTTTTCATAGCTCCTCCTCTTTGGATCGGGAGATTTGGAAACGCTCATTATTGCAGCGGGAAGCTCTTCAATCAGGTCGGATGCTATAAGAGAAGTCTCTCCTTTTTTTTGCGCTGCAAAATCTCCGGCAAGACCGTGTAAAAATACTCCGAGCTTCGCCGCCAAAAATGCTTCACATCTTTTTGCAAGCAAAGCTCCGATCATTCCTGAAAGCACATCGCCCGTTCCGGCAGTTGCCATACCTGCATTCCCCGTCATATTTTCGTAAACCTCACCCAAAGGAGATGCGACAATAGTGAGATTTCCCTTTAAAACAACAGTCACACCGTATTCTTTTGCAAAGCTTAAAGCCAGCTCTTTTCTGTTTGCCTGAATTTCGGAGACCGTTCTTCCTGAAAGTCTTGAAAATTCTCTTGGATGCGGAGTGATTACCGTTTCACTTTTTCTTTTGAGCAAAGCCGTATCTTTTATGGAGTTAAGTCCATCGGCATCTATAAGTAACGGTTTTTCGCACCTTTCTATAAAGGCTGAAACGAAAGCCGAAACCCCCTCTTTCTCCGAAAGTCCCGGACCGAGGATTACAGCATCATATTGCTTTGAATGATTTATAACCTCTCCCAGTGCTTCGACGGTAAAATGTTCCTTGGATTTTGTAAATACGAATATAGGTTCATTAAGCTTTGTCTGTAAAACGGTTAGAGCATCCGAAGGAGCAACTAAAAAGCACACACCCGCTCCCGTTCTCACAGCTCCCATAGTAGAAAAATAAGGTGCTCCCGTCATTCCCTTTGAGCCTGCAATTATTCCGAGTTTACCATAGTCTCCCTTGTTGGTATCGGGATCTCTTTTGAAAAATTCAAAAAAATCAAAGGGAATTTTTTTAGATGAATTTTCCAACACTGCCACCGCCACACAAAGATCCCCTTCATGTGAGATTGAAATTTCTGATTTAAAATTTCCGAATTTCTCTATAAACTCCTCCGAAAAAAAGAGAATAGGCTTGCCGGATTCTCTATGCAAAAGAGATACACTCTTAAAGCCGATTTTAAAAAGTCCGACGCCCAAGGCTTTTGCCACAGCCTCTTTTGCAGCCCAAGAAGCTGCCGCACTCTTTACGCCCTTTTTTGAAAAATAAGCCCTCTCCTCTTCGGTAAATATCTTCGAGGTAAACGAGGAGTTTTTTATAAGTCTTTCAAGTCTTGAAATGCTGACCAAATCAATTCCCAGTTTCATCTTTTTCCTCTATCTTTTCAATTAAGTCCGCTCCCAATGTTCCGTGAAGATGAGTATATATTTTGGATATTGTTTCATCGTTTTTGTTTCTTTCCTCAAAAAGTTCACGAAGTCTATCCCTAATCTCTATCATCTCCCTATTTATTTCAGAATTTTTTTCCTCCAAGGCGACAAGCTCATTAAAACCCTCCTCAACCGTGGCTTCAAGCAGTAGAAAATTCACTTCGGCTATTTCATTGGGGATTGTTTCAAGTCGAAACCTCACATCTTCCGCTTTAGCCTTAAGTTTTTCCGTCAGTTTTTTTTGCTTGTCAAGCTTTACTAAAGCTCCTCCCCTCTTTTCGTTGTTGACCTGATCCGAAAGAGCCAAGATTTGAGACATCGCTTTCTTTTTATCTTTAGTGATAATCCTAAATTCTTCTTCCGCTGCAGTTTCTTCATCAATCAGTTTCTTAAGTTCTTTGCTTAACCTCTTTATGCTTTCATTTTCTCTTTCTGAAAAAAGTTCCGACCAATCCTCATTCTCAATAAGTCTTGGAAGCGCTCTTTTTTCCTTTTTTGTTAAGACCAACGCTTTGAGTTTATACATATGCCGCTCCTTTAAAATACACCTATCAGCTCGGATATATCGGACACTCC
This sequence comes from uncultured Tissierellia bacterium, assembly GCA_963552605.1. Lineage (GTDB taxonomy): Bacteria > Bacillota > Clostridia > Tissierellales > Peptoniphilaceae > CAUVKI01. The sequence continues at coordinate 4,840 of CAUVKI010000029.1, read as the reverse complement.
CTCTCTTTCGCAAAATTCTTCCATTTCCCGAATAATATTCATAAGAATTAAAGGATCTCTGAAATTAGCCGTTCCCACTTCCACCAAGGTTGCCCCCGCCATCATAAAGGCAATCGCATCTTCCCCTTTCATAACTCCTCCCATTCCCACCACGGGAATTTTTACGGTTTTTGCCGTTTCATAAACCATTCTCAAAGCTATGGGAAAAATTGCGGGACCTGAAAGTCCGGCGATTATATTATCAAACACGGGTTTTCTTTTTTTTACATCTATCGCCATCGCCTTGAAAGTGTTCACCAAAGATACGGCGTCCGCACCGTTTTCTTCAGAAGCCGCAGCCGTTTCCGCCACATCCTCCGCATTGGGGGTGAGTTTTACAATGAGTTTTTTGGAAGTGGCTCTTCTTGCCTTTCCGACAATATCTCCCACCGTCTTTCCATTCCTGCCGAACTGCATACCTCCATGCTTCACATTTGGACATGAGATATTAAGCTCAATCCATTCGCAGTCGGTTTCGTTTAAAAGTTCAAGTCCCCTTATGTACTCCTCCTCGCTTCCTCCTCCTAGATTTACGAAAATTTCGGTATTATAACCTTTCATATGTTCATATTCGTCGCTGATGAAAGCTTTGACCCCGGGATTTTGAAGTCCGATACTGTTCATAAGTCCCGAGGGAGTTTCATAAATTCTCGTCCCAGAATTTCCCTCCTTTGGATGTAGAGTAAGCCCCTTTGTGGCAATCGCTCCCAATTTTCCCAAGTCGTAAAATTCTCCATATTCTCTGCCGAAACCGAATGTTCCCGAAGCCGCCACAATCGGATTTTTAAAACTCTTCCCGAGAAATTCCACAGATATTTTCAAGAAACCGCTCCTTCCTTAATGTATTGCTCTATTCTTTTCAATCTTTCCCATCAATTAAGTACGACCTTTAGAGATTAAATAAGTCTGCATGACTTCCGGTGTCGATTAAGGTAAGCGTCAAAATGTCATCTTCCACAAGGTAGATAAGCAGCCAATCAGGCTTCAGGTGACATTCACGAAAGCCTATATACTCGCCTTTTAACATATGGTCTTTGTATTTTGACCCTAGCTCTTTTCCTTGGCGCAAGAGATTTACCACATTGTCGAGTATTGATATATCGAGACCGCGTTTAATGGCTTTTCTATAGCTTTTCTTGTAAGTCGCAGTAAATTTAATCTTATACATCAGTCAGATAAAAGAGCTTCCTTAAGTTCTTCCATAGTGGAGTATCCGGGTACTTCAGGATTACGGGATATGTTTTTAGCTTCTTCCATTGCTTTCAGCGTTGACTTGCTGTATTTGGGAAGCTCTACACTGAAAGGAAGTCCGCCGCGAAGGACGCATTGGCGAAGGAATATATTGACAGCACCGGACATATCAATGCCAAGTTCACTAAAAAGTGAATCGGCTTGTGCTTTTATATCCGCATCAATACGGATTTGAGTTGGACTTGTTGCCATAAGTATCATCTCCTTTCAAGCGGATTATAGTAAAAACGGTATATAATGACAAGCATATGCAATCGGATTTTTAAAAGTTTTCCCTAGAAATTCCACAGATATTTTCAAGAAACCACCTCCCGTCAAAAACAGGTCCGTCTTTGCAAATTTTTTTCATTCCCTCGGAAGATTTAACACTGCATCCAAAACACGCCCCTATGCCGCAAGCCATTCTTCCCTCCAAGGAAACTTCAACCTTGGCGTGTCCCCTAAGACATAGCCTGCTTACCTCCCTCATCATAGGCATAGGTCCGCAAGTCATAACATAAGCGTACTCATAGGGGTCAATCAAATCGGTAACCAGTCCCTTTGAGCCGACCGAGCCGTCCTCCGTTGCAATCAAAATCTTTGAAACAAAGGGTTTAATCTCGTCTATGTAATAAGCTCCCGTTCTAAATCCCGCAATCAGCGTAATGTCCTGTTTTCGGTTAAGTTCTTTTGCAAGAAGTTTCATCGGAGCAATTCCAAGCCCTCCGGAGATTAAAGCAACCCTCCCTCTTTCTTCGGGTATCATAAAACCGTTTCCCAAATTAAGCACCGCACGAACAAAATCGCCGCTCCTCTTTTTAGACAATAGCTCCGTGCCTATCCCTTTTTTTTCGTAGAGGAAAGAAAAAGTATTTCCACACACATAGGAGAGTGAAAGCGGACGCAAAAGCAAGGGGTCGGTGCTATCTCCCGCTTCAATCATAGAAAAACTTCCCGGTCGGCTTTCCACATCTCCCTCACCTCCTTCAAGCTTCAGCAAAAAAATATTTTCATACATCTCCTCATTTGAAATGACAATAAACCGCTTCATACCTCACCTCACTATAAGGTCGCGGAAATATCTTTATTCATTTTGAGTACGGCATTCCTTGCAGCATCAAAAAATTCCTCGCCGCTGTCTTTATATGCGGTGATAATTCCCCTTGAATTGTTTATAACAGCTCCATTTCCCGAATTAAAGGCAAGTTTTACTTCATCTGCACCTGCTCCTTGAGCTCCGTATCCCGGAACCAGAAAAAACATCTTAGGATATTTTTTCCTAAACACTCCGAGTTCTTCAGGATAAGTTGCTCCCACCACAGCTCCTAAAGAGGAATAACCGCACTCACCCATAAACATTTCTCCTGTTTCACTGAGCTTATCTCCCACTATGTCAAAAACTTTTCTGTCCCCCAAGTCTTGAGCTTCTATATCAGACGACCCGGGATTTGAAGTTTTCAAAAGCACAAAAACTCCCTTTTTTCCGCTCTTAAGATACGGAAAAAAAGGCTCTAAGGTGTCAAAACCCATATAGGGATTAACCGTTATAAAATCCACCTCGAAATCTCCTGAAAAATGTGCTTTAGCATAAGCGTCCATAGTTTTACCGATATCCCCCCGTTTTACATCGGCTATCGAAATGAGCTTTTCTTTTTTGAGATACAAAAGTGTATCCCGATAAGCTTTCATTCCCTCCAGTCCGCACATCTCATAATATGCGATCTGAAGCTTATAACATGCCGCAATGTCCTTGGTGTAGTCGATAATCTTTTTGTTAAAGAGAAAAATTTCCTCGGAAACGGTATTGCACTCGCTCTTTAAGCTTGAGGGGATATAACTTCTGTCCGTATCCAACCCCACGCACACGGCTCCGTTTTTTTTCACTCTTTCATACAATTCATCAATAATCATATGTCCTCCTTGCATTAAAAAAATTATTTTTAACCCGAACAATTCTATCATAAACCGCTAATTTGTAAAATAATACTTCACAAGTAAAACACGACAAACGTGCGACAAAAAGAGCCACTAATTTCTCCAAAGGTGATAGGAAATATTTTGAAAAGACTTCAGTACAAAAAAACAGTAAACCGACTTGATTTACTGTTTCTTGCAATAATAGCGGAAAGAGTCTATTTTTTGTGCTCAAAAAAGTAATAGCCCGTATCCTTACCGTAAGAGTAATGAAACAAAATCCCATAATCATCTTTTATCAGAAAACAATTATTACGAGCTTCCAAGTCATCAAATAACAGCAACTTTTTTGCCTTGACATCATAGACAAGAGGAGCGGCGTCATCAAAATTTCTCCATGTGACAAAGTGCTCCGTGGCTTTCAGCTCATCAATCGACCGGGTATCCATTGAGAGAATTACTTTTCCGGAGAGCATCTCCCTTATTTGATTTCTCGTCTTTCTATCTTCTTCATACCCGTCGATCTCACAATAGATCTCTTGGTCGATGGCACTGATCTCGTGCAAATTATCTCTGACTTTGATCCTCTCTTCCTCACCATAAGCTTTGATATCTCTAAATGAGTCTCGCTCATTTTTGACTAAGTAGTGCACCTTTCCCTTGTGGAGCAAGGGATTTCTCGCATCACGCTCTTTTCTCTCCAAAGTTCTGGTATCCATATCATAAGTATAAAGGTAGATGAAAAGTTTCTCATCTTTACTTAAACAGTAATCATCAAACCACAGAGCGTTTCCTGCCAGCAGGACACTATCGGGATTCAAATAGACAGCACGATTTGTGTTCGGATTAACGGAGTATGAATAAATATCGAAGATTTCTCCGGTTTCAAAAGAATACCCAAAGAGAGCGGAGGTATCAAAATCATCTTTTGAGGCTTCAAAAACTAAATATTTTTCATTGCAGGCTCGAAGGTTAAAGGATTCAGCACCCTTAGAGAAAAAGAGTGTTTTATATTCTTTTTTATTGAAGTCGTAAAGCCCTATCTCTTCGTAGAATCCGTTTTTTATTGAGTCATCAACCAACTGAATAATAACTTGCGAACGGTCATAAATTAACCTACAAGAGACGACAAGCTCTCGGATTCTCACAGGAATTTCTATTTTTCGATATTTAAGATAATTCCTTGCCTCTTCAACTTCGGTATTAAGTTTATAGAGTTCGGTTATGGACTCCGGCAGCTCTAACGGCTTCTTGGAGCATGCCGAGAAGAAAATCGGAATAACAGCTGCCATTACAATTAAGAGATTTTTCTTGCGCTTCATAGCGACCTCCTTTTCCTGAGATATTCTGAAGAAAAACTTCCTCAGAGGATTTTGCAGAGTCCAAAATGTAAATTATGAACCAACGTTACCTTCTCGGAAAATCTCCGTTTTTGTACCTCCGGATATTTGTGCAGTTCATAATATCCTCCTTTCCACCTTTCTCCATAGAGAAAACCGGTCGTCAATGTTTAAATGGAACGACAAACCCTTGACCCTGATTTCAAGATATCTCAACAAAATATTTTTGTCAATAAGTTTTTTGGTATAGAATTTTCAATTAGAAGTTAATCGACCATGGCAGTAATAAAAAAGAGCTTTAAAAGCTCTTTTCCAAT
>CAUVKI010000028.1:0-24474 GCA_963552605.1 uncultured Tissierellia bacterium | reverse complement strand
TATTTATGATGCTTTCTGAACTTAATAAAATGGGAAAAGACAAAGCGTAAACGCAAGGGAGTTTATACTATTCTTCCTTCATAACCGTTTTAAACCCCATAGAACGAATTTGTTTACATATTTGTTCTATGGGGTTTGTTTTCGGTGTGTATGAAAGTATATGTGCTGTTCTTATTTTGTCAGTTATTTCTAATTCTTTTGATTTACGCCATATTGCTCCGTCATACAATAACAATATTATACCATCATATCTTCTACATATGTCATTCATATACAATCTTTCACCTGAAAATTTACATAAAAAATTAAACCTTAAAGCTCTAAACTCTCACTGAAAAAAAATAAAGCAAGTTTGTTTTACTCTGAACAGAGAATTGTCGCCGGAGCATACTTCTTTTTTTAAAAAATATTGACCAAAACCGTTTTTTTTGTTATACTATCGGCGTAGAGAGTTAAAGGACGTTTACAGCAAAGAAAAAAAGGAGGTAAGTTTATGGAAAAGCAATCAAATGACAGAGGCTCGTTCAGCAAGATAGGTTTTATTTTGGCTGCGGCCGGATCGTCGGTAGGTTTGGGAAACTTATGGAAATTTCCGTACTTAACAGGGCAGAACGGCGGCGGAATTTTCGTTCTTGTCTACCTCATTATGGTGGTGACCATAGGTTTTACATGTATGCTGGGAGAGACTACGATCGGTAAGCACACAAAGCTAAATCCCATAGGGGCGTATGCAAAGCTTTCAAAGAAGTTTGCTTTCGTCGGAGTTCTCGGAGTGTTGGTACCGTTTTTGATAGTGACCTACTATAACATAATAGGCGGTTGGATACTGAAGTACATCGCAGATTTTGTTATGGGGAAACTGGCTGTGATGACAAGCGATCCCGGAAAATACTTCGGAGGCTTTATCACTTCTCCTATATCTCCGATTTTTTGGACTTTCGTGTTCGTAATTATAAACTTCGTGATTATAAGAGCAGGAGTTTCCGAAGGTATTGAGAGAATGTCAAAGATTTTGATGCCCGCCCTTTTCGTAATTTTGATCGTAGTCGTGATAAGGTCGGTGACACTTCCGGGTGCTACGGAAGGACTTGTGTTTTACTTAAAACCTGATTTCAGCAAACTTTCGATGGCAACCGTTTCGGCAGCACTCGGGCAGGTATTCTTCTCACTCTCTCTGGGTATGGGTGCAATAGTTGCTTACGGCTCTTATCTTCCCGACTCCACAGATGTTGAAAAGACTTCAATAATAATTCCGCTGATGGATACTATGGCGGCTATTCTTGCAGGGTTTGCAATATTCCCCGCATGTGCGGCGTTTAACATTGAAGTCGGTGCGGGTCCGAGCTTGATATTCCAAACCCTCCCTGTGGTGTTTAACAATATGCCGGGTGGCGTGATTTGGGCGATTGTATTCTTCTTCCTAGTGCTGTTTGCAGCAGTTACAAGTTCCACATCGCTTATTGAATGTCCTGTTGCGTGGCTGATCGACAATAAAGGCATGGAGCGAAACAAAGCTACCATACTGGTTTGCGTCGTTGCATTCCTATGTGCCGTTCCCGAATCGCTTTCACTTGGAGCTTTGGGGGGACTGACTTTCCCTACTTTAAACGGTGCGATGGGTATATTCGACTTTGTGGGATATATTGCAGAGAATGTTTTGCTTCCCGCTTCAGGGTTCTTTATGTGTATAGTCATTGCAAAAGTTTGGGGTATGGATAACTTTGAGAAGGCTGTAACCAACAACGGGGAATTTTCTTTCAGAAGTAAGGGCTTTATCGAAGTGATGGTTAAGTATATAGCTCCCGTTTTGATTTTCATAATCTGGCTTCAATCAATAGGGATATGGGGCTTGATTAAGAAAGCACTCAATATAGGTTAAAAAAATGCCTCCCGAAAAGGTGGTACAACTTGGGGATTTTGTAATTCATAAAAAATATGGCATAGTCGCACTTCACGACTATGCCGTTTTTTTCAGCTTTATTTAGGAGTTTGAAATTCTTCTGAAAACTTAGGAGCAATCATAGCAAATACCCTCTTATTGGTAGACAAAAAAAGACCGCCGCATATTTTTTGCGACAGTCTTTTTTTTATACTAATCTACAACTTCGTAATCTGCATCTATGACATCATCGTTTCCGTTTGAATCGGAGTTATTCTCCGTATTCTGTTCCTCGCCTTGAGGGGGGGATTGTTGATATAGCTTCTCGGAAATTTTATAAAATGCGGTGTTCAGTTCATCGGTTTTTCGTTTAATCTCTTCCGCGTCGCTTCCTTCAAGTGCCTTTTTAAGGTCGGACAGTTTCTCTTCCACTTCACTCTTTTCACTGTCGGAGATTTTTCCTTCAAGCTCTTTGAGAGTTTTTTCGGTTTGATAAACTAAGTTTTCACCGCTGTTTCTGGTTTCTATGACCTCTTTTTTCTTTTTATCTTCTTCGGCATACATCTCGGCTTCTTTGACCTTCTTTTGAATTTCATCATCACTCATCTTAGTTGAAGCGGTGATTGTAATTCTTTGCTCTTTTCCTGTGCCCATATCCTTTGCACTCACGTTTACGATTCCATTTGCGTCAATGTCAAAAGTCACTTCAATTTGAGGCACGCCCCTTCTTGCGGGGGTTATGCCCGAGAGCTGAAATCTTCCGAGTGTAATATTATCCTGAGCCATTTGTCTTTCACCTTGCAGCACGTGGATATCCACGGAAGTTTGATTATCTGCCGCAGTGGTGAAAATCTGGCTTTTCTTTGTGGGGATGGTGGTATTTCTTTCGATAAGCCTTGTGGTGACCCCGCCTAAAGTTTCAAGACCCAAGCTTAAGGGAGTTACGTCAAGCAATAATATATCTTTCACTTCTCCCGCAAGCACTCCGCCCTGCACCGCAGCGCCGACCGCCACGCATTCATCGGGGTTTATATCTTTTTGGGGATCTTTTCCGATTAGGTTTTTAACCATCGCTTGAACTGCCGGAATTCTCGTTGATCCTCCGACAAGTAAAACCTTTTCGACCTCGCTTGCTCCAAGTCCCGCATCTTTCAAAGCCGAAAGCACCGGCTCTTTTGTCTTTTCCACCAAGTCATTTGTAAGCTCATCGAATTTTGCTCGAGTGAGATCCATATTCAAGTGCAAAGGTCCCGCTTGTGTTGCGGTGATAAACGGCAGGTTCACATTTGTGGTCATTGTGGTTGAGAGTTCTTTTTTAGCCTTTTCAGCAGCTTCTCTCAATCTTTGCAAAGCCATTTTATCTTGAAGCAAATCAATTCCATTTGCGTTTTTAAAGTCAGAAGCCAAATATTCCACCAATCTTTGGTCGAAGTCGTCTCCGCCGAGTCGGTTATTTCCTCTGGTGGCAAGCACTTCAAACACTCCGTCCCCTATCTCAAGGATAGATACGTCGAAAGTTCCTCCGCCCAAATCGTAGACCATTATTTTATGCTGACCGCTCTCCTTATCCATTCCATAAGCAAGAGCCGCGGCCGTAGGCTCATTTATTATTCTCTTAACTTCAAGCCCTGCAATTTTTCCCGCATCTTTCGTCGCCTGACGTTGACTGTCCGTGAAATAAGCAGGCACTGTGATTACAGCCTCGGTTATTTTTTCGCCCAAATAGCTTTCAGCATCTGATTTAAGTTTTTGCAAAATCATTGCGGAGATTTCTTCGGGAGTGTAAGCTTTTTCGTCTATCAGACGTTTTTCACTCGATCCCATATCCCTCTTTATGGAAGAAATGGTTCGGTCAGGATTTGTAACCGCCTGCCTCTTTGCGGTTTCTCCCACCAATCTCTCCCCGTTCTGCTGAAATGCTACCACCGAGGGCGTGGTTCTGTTTCCCTCAACATTAGTAATAATTTGAGGACTTCCGCCCTCCATAACTGCCACTGCGGAATTGGTTGTACCTAAATCAATACCTATAATTTTTCCCATAATAATCCTCCTTATATTATTCCGCCACTCTTACCGTTGCCGGACGAATGACCTTGTCGTTTAGTAAGTAGCCTTTTGCAAGCACCTGTGATACCAATCCTTTTTCATATTCTCCCGAAGAATCCATAGACACCGCTTGATGAAAATTGGGGTCAAAGATTTCCCCCAAGGGATTAAGCTGAACTATTTTATTAGCTTCAAACTGTTTCAAAAGCTCTGTATAGATTAAGCTGATACCCTCATAAAAAGCGTCTTTCTCCTGAGAATGCTCCATGGCTCTCTCGAAATTATCCATAGTAGGAAGCAGTGAAAGTACAAACTTTTCAAGAGCCATATACCTTATGCTCTCACGTTCTTTTTCAATTCTTCGCTTATAATTTGCAAAATCGGCGGAAAGTCTTTGAAATTGCGCCTCAAGTTCCGCTTCTCTGTTGGAGGGTTCTTCAAGGACGCAAACTTCTTCATCCTCCTGATTAGATTCGGATTGGTCTTGCTCCTCATTTTCTTCTCTTATAAGTTCCTCTGTCATCTCTACCTCCCAAAGTCTATCTTAAACCGTCGTTAATTGTCGAATAAAATAATCTGAAAATTTCCAAAAGTTTTGAGTAATCCATTCTTATCGGACCTATTATGCCTATCTTTCCTATTGCATCTCCCTCGTATATATATGAGGCGGTTATAATGCTGCACTCCTGAATTTCTTCAAAAGGATTCTCGCTCCCTATATAGATTTTAATAGCTTCATCGGTTTTCTTATCGCTTAGAAGTTCAAGAAGCTCCGCCCTGTTCTCCAAAAAATTCATAAGAGTCTTTGCCTTATCAAAATCCTGATATTCGGGATAATCCAAAATATTGGTAATTCCGCTGTATTTCACCTCTCCTGCGGAAGAACTCTCGGGCTTCATAAGGAACGGAACGATTTTAGGTAAGAGCTGCGCATATTTGACCAAGTGCTTAGAGGCTTTTTTAAGCACCTTATCCACTTCGGAAAATTTTTTACCCACCAGAATATTATTAAGCATAACCTGAAACTTTAAAATATCTTCGTAAGAAAGATGTGAATCGTGTGAAACTATACTGTTTTTCACAACTCCCGTATCGCTGAGCACGGTAAAAAGCAATTCGGACTCATCAATCCATGAAAGATTTACATGTCTTATGGTAAGAGATGAAGCTCCCGGGAGCACCAAAACTGAAGTATAGTGGGTAAGGTGAGAAAGAAGTCTTGCGGCATAGGATAAGAAGTCGCCTTGTTTTTTTCTTTCATCAGCCAAGGCTTTTCTCACAATCTCAACCGTTTCCTGATCAATTGCAATCTCACTGTCAAGCAGTCTGTCAACATATAACCTGTAAGCCTTGTCGGAGGGAATTCTTCCGCTTGATGCATGCGGTTTCAAAAGCAACCCCATATCCTCCAAATCCGCCATCTCATTGCGAATGGTGGCACTTGAAACCCCCAAGTCATAGAGCTTTGTAATTGTGCGTGAGCCTACGGGTTCCGCACATAAAATGTGCGCATCTATTATCGCCATAAGAATTTGCATTTTTCTCGCATCCAACATCAAATCCCCTCCAAAATTGTTAGCACTCTTTCGTGTTGAGTGCTAAGCGACTATATGATACCCCGTTTCAAAAATTTAATCAAGATTTTTTTATTCGGTGTTGCTCAAAACATAAAAAAACGATTGAGGCTCTTTGAAAAAAAACTAAACCGTTAATCATTTCATAAATAGATTTATGTCGTTGGTGTCGCAATAGGGCATTTTGTAAGATTAAAATACTGTATTTTAATTTTCGGTGATATAATTTCTGACAGAGTTGTTAAACAATAAAAAAGGAGAGTGGCATTATGAAGAAGTTTTTATTGTTACCGGTTTTTCTCTTTCTATTCACTTCCTGTAATGACCCGTTGGAAAATGCCGAGCTTTTACCTGTTGAAAAGGCGGAAGTAAAAGAAGTGGATGTGACGGGTATGGTCGGAGAAAAAAGTCGTGTTAATTGCGGAGTGCTGCCGGTGACAAATTCCGATAGCTGGGATTTTATGTCTTCCGACGGCAAGCTTTTAAGAGGAGATTATCCCTTTAAAAAGCAATTGTACCTCGGTCTCGGACGATTTTTTGTGAAAGAGAATGAAGACTCGGGCTATATAATGGATTATACCGGAAAGGTAATAGCGGATAACTTTGCAGGGAGACCTATTATCAGTGCTCCTTACGGATTTCATAGCGGACTTCTCGCAGTGCTCGTAAAAAGACAACCGAAAGATACGGTCTTGAAGTTCGGGGGAGTGGAAAAAAAAGCAAAGGGAGATGCGCCCGTTATGTATAGCCGTGAGGGGCATAAGAACTCAATTAACGTATATGGAACGATTGATAGGGACGGCAACATACACAAGGACGGAAATCCGATAATCTTCGGCTATATATATACAAAAGAGGGATTTGAGGTTCAGGTCAGTTGCGGAAGTGATGAGCGAGATGTCGCTTACTATCATAATGAACTTAAATTCGGACTCTATGACACTAAGAAAAATCTGCCTATAACAAGGGATTTGTATTCCATTCCGATCCTAAACAGTTCTTCGGGAGATGAGTCGGGCTCTTTTGCCGCAATGACAAAGAATAATGAACTTCTATGGCTGAACAATAGGGGCGATACGATTTTGGATATCGGAGAAACTTTTCCCGAACTTGGAAAAGAATTAAAAAAGGATATAGTAAGGGTTTACAGAGGAGTAGACGTGGAGGGATTTATTTTTTCCTTCGCTTCAAAAGATGCGCTCATTCTGAAATCAAGTAAAAAGGCTAACGCTATGGTCATAGGAAAGGAAGGCAAAGTGCTTGGCAAATTTGATGCAAATAAGGTATTGGACGTGTTGGATTTTGCAGTTGAATTGCCCGGAAAATACCGCGCATATAAAAATCATAAAGGCAAATGGGGAGTTTTAAGGGACGATCTTAAAGTTGTTATAGAGCCTTCGTATGATGTCATTACCTCTGTTGATAAAAATTATTTTGTGGGAGTGCGTGGAGAAAAGACTTTTCTTTGCACCATAGTTGAGTAAAAATAGCGGTCGTTTATGACCGCTTTTTAAAATTCAGTTTATGTAAATAGTAACAGTATAGGTCGTTTTTTTTTTTTTGAATTATTTCTCTGTATTTTAATTTTCTGTGATATAATCTTTGATAGGGTTGCTAAACAATAAAAAAGGAGTGTGATGTTATGAAGAAGTTTTTATTATTACCGGTTTTTCTCTTTCTCTTTCTCTTTACTTCCTGCAATGACCCGTCAAAAGACGCAGAGCTTTTGCCCGTTGAAAAGGCGGAAGTGAAAGAAGTGGAAATAACAGGTATGGTTGATGGAGGCGGTATAGTTAATGACGGATTGGTTCAGGTAAAAAATTCCAAAGGGTATGATTTTATATCCTCCGACGGCAAACTTTTAAGAGGAGATTATCCTTTCATAAAGCAGGGAAATTACTTGGGGCTTGAACGCTTCTTTGTACAAGAGAATGAGGAGTCGGGTTATATAATCGATTCAAAGGGAAAAGTGATTGCGGATAATTTTATGGGGCGACCTATTCTCGCTGCTCCTTTCGGATTTAAAAACGGATTTTTAGGTGTGGTTGTAAAGAAAGAGCCGAATGACACTGTTTTTGACTTTAGAGAATCAGGAGTCAAAGCAAAGGGAGACGTTCCCGTTATGTACACTATGAAAGATCCTAACATAAAGGATGACGATGGTCGTGTATGGGGAACGATTGATGTGGACGGAAATGTATATAGAGATGGAAGTCCTTCGGTTTTGGGTTATATGGAAACAAAAGAGGGATATCGTGTAAACTACGGATATAGCAAGCGAGAAGTCACTTACTATGAAAAAGATTCCGGAGATGCACCCGACGGAAGGCTTTTTGGACTTTTCGATCCCAATGAAAACAAACCCATAACTGAACTCTTATATGTTTTTGTGCTTGGAAATGTATCATCATCTAGCAATTCAGGTTCTCTTGCAGTTATAACAAAAAATTTTGATCTCTTGTGGATAGACACTCAGGGAAATACGATCTTGGATATTGCAAAGAACTTTCCGAATATCAAGGAAAAGGTGACAAAGGAGATGATGTCAAAGGAAATGAAAAATGCTCTGGACACGAAGGCAAAAGAGAAAGCTGTTTTCTATTTTGCATCAAAAGATGCACTTGTTTTGAAATCAAGCAAGAACTCCAAGGCGATAGTTGTAGGAAAAGACGGAAAGGTGCTTGGAGGATTGGACGTAGAGGAATTTTCGGTTTTTAATCCAGTTGGAAAATACACCGCATATAAAAACCATAAAGGCAAATGGGGAGTTTTAAGGGACGATCTTAAAGTTGTTGTAGAGCCTTTATATGATGACATTACCTCTGTTGATAAAAATTATTTTGTGGGAGTGCGTGGAGAAAAGACTTTTCTTTGCACCATAGTTGAATAAAAAAAGCGGTCGTTTATGACCGCTCTTTTTGTTTTCTGTCGATGTATCATAACAGTTTTACAGCCGCTGCAAATCGTTCCTGCAAAAATAAGTTGTGGTTTTTCAAATATTTATCCAATACCTCTCAAAAGATTTTTTATCGCTTTCTTTGGCAGTTGAGGCATACTTACCTCCATTTGCCAAAATGGTACGGCGGCTTGCTTCATTACCTGTCCCGCAGGTAAGCAAAACTTCCTTAAGTCCAAGTTCCCTTGCGAAATTCAAACAGTCTTTGAGCATTCTTTTTGCTATGCCCTTTCTTCTTTCCGACGGGCGAACCGAATATCCTATATGCCCTCCGAATTCTCTCAGATGAGCGTTAAGCTCATGACGGAGCTGTATCATTCCCACAATTCGATTATCTTTCTTTCTCACATACATAAATTGTGTTGCGATAACCAGTCCTTCAATTACGGTTTCCTTGTTTTTGCCCTCCTTTGAAAGTCTTATCCATTCATAAGGGTCTGACAATTTTTTTAATTCTCCCGTTCCGTCCATTGAGCTATCCGACTCTTCAAACTCTCTTTTATAGCTTAAAATCTCTTCCACATACTCTTTGCAAGGCTCTGTCAAGAAATACTCTTCCATTATTCCCAACCCTTTTCCTCCATTCTCGGAATTTTTTTACCGTTATCACTCAGCGTTATCCTTGAGTCGGACATTTGAACTTCAAATACGGCTTCGGATTTTTTTCCTTTCAAAAAGAGTTTGTTTTCTTTTTTTACAAGTTCAAAATCTTCAGCCGTTATCTTGGAGGGCATAAACACTTCTTTTGCGATTACCTTACCATCCTTTTTTACGACCACGAATACGGAATAAACTCCCGACGTCTGCCAAGGTCCTGCAAAAACTTCCTCCAATTTTCCGTCATTATCAATATCAAATTCCACTCTTCCGAATTTTTCGATATTATCCCTCTCCCATTTACTAAGTCCGGGTGTTTCGACGTAAGACACTTTTACGGTCTCGCTTGCCGATATCCCGGATAAAAACAACGCCCCCATTGCACACCCGAAAATCAAGTATTTCGTAATAAAACCTTTTCTAGTCATCTTTCTTCTCCTTTCTCAACTCAACCACCACAACTTCGGAACGATTATTGACCCTCAAAGGAATTGCGCTGTGTCCGACCCCTCGGCTTATAATCATACTCGTGCCGTTCTCAGTGAAAAGACCTGCATCATATTTTGGGAAAAAACCTTGATTTGGTGCAACAATACCTCCCACAAAAGGAAGTCTTATCTGTCCTCCGTGAGTATGCCCCGTAAGTGCCAAATCCACCTCCTTATTCACATACTCCCTGAAAGCTTCAGGTCTGTGTGAAAGCAAAACGGTAAATTCGCTCGGAGTCGGAAATTTCTCAAGTTTTTCCCCTATGATTTCTCTTGAAGTTTTCGACTTTCCCTCAAACGCAGGATCATCAATTCCCCAAATTGAAATTTTTTCTCCGTTTCTTTCCAAAATAAACGCTTCGTCTTTTAGAACTCTTACCCCAAAATCTATAAGAATTTTCTCTATTTCCTCATAATCCGAAAAACGAGCTTCGTGATTTCCGGTTACAAAAAAACAGGGAGCAATCTTCACCGCATTTTTTATAAACTCAAACACATGACGATTATTAGGACGATAACTGCTTAAAAGATCTCCCGTAATTACAATGATATCAGGATTTTCAACGCTTATTTTTCTAATCAGATATTCTCCGAAATCGGAATTGTGAAAATCCGCAATCTCCACAATCCTAAAGCCGTCAAATTCTTTCGGAATTTTTTTATTCTTTATTTCGTATGTCGTTGTACATATAGTTAAATTTCCCCACGCCGTCCACACCAACAGCATAAATACACAAACCTTGATTATAAATAACATCTTGGCATACATAAAACTATTAGGCAATTGAAAAAACACCTCTCAAAGATTATTCGTCCTAAGTATAACTTATTTCATCACTAATGTTAATACTCATATTGAAAATCCGATTGCTTTAACAGCCTTTATCTTACGGAGCTACGGCGTGTCAAGAAAATCATGGATTTATTGCTGATTTTTTTTGTTGTATATTTATAACATTTTTTTAAAAAACGCTTGCCATTTTTCCAAATATAGACGATAATTAGTATGCGTTAGAGATATACACCCGATTGTTAATAGAGGAAAGGAAAGATGAAAAAAAGAACACACTACAGAATGTCACAACTAATCCTCAAGCATATTGAGGATAAGGCTCCCCATCTCCTACCTAGCATAGGCTATCAAAGGGTATTTCTCTGGGGATCGGTGGAGCCCGATTTAAGCATTACCCAATTTACAACTCCGCACTTTTGGAATAAGTCAAAGAATAAGATTTATGCCAAAATTGACGAATTGTTCCAAAAAGAAGAACTTTCGATGTGGGATATGTACCAGATGGGGAGGCTTTGTCACTATCTCTCCGATTTCTGTTGCTATGCTCATATAGATGACAGGATCGGGAATCCTAAAGATCATGTGCTATACGAACTGGGACTTCAGAATTATTTGTTCTCCCATGTTGAGGAATTCAGCAGAGGAAGAATTCTTCTTGAGCCGACCGTAGATTTTATTCCATTCACAGACGCTCTTATCTGCGAGTATAGAAAGGGCGAGTCCAACTATGCAAGAGACATAGAATTGGCTATGACCCTTTCGGGAATGTTTGTTTATAATTTATTGTTGGGCGAGAATGTGGTAGATCCGATTAAGGATCTTGAGGAGTTAATAAGTCTCTTCTTGACACAGTTGGAGCTGAATCCCGCCCCTCAAGGAATTTAAAAAGACCCTCAAAGGGTCTTTTTTTAGGTTTATTTTAGGCTTTCAATCCAAACACTCAGTTCACTTTCCGACACATCTCCTTCAAATCTTTTGCCTTCAACCCAATCTCCGCTTCCGGCAATTTTTTCAAGATTTTTTCCGCTGTTTCCGACTTCACTTCCTCCCGAAGTGCAAAAAGGAATTACTTTTATTCCGTTAAAACTGTAACTTTCCACAAAGGTATCCATTATTCTCGGTTCCTCACCCCACCAAATGGGATAACCTATGTAGATGGTTTTGTATCCATCAAGAGAAATTACTTCACTCCCGATTTTCGGACGGACGGTTGAATCGTTTTGTTCTATTGTAGAGCGGCTTTCTGAATTTTTCCAATCCAAATCTTCTTTTGAATAGGGTTCTTTAGGTATGATTTCGTATATGTCTGCATTCACAATAGCAGTAATCTTCTCCGCAATGTTTCTTGTTGTTCCGGTAGCTGAAAAATATACAACCAGCGTTTCAGGGTGTTCCATTTTTACACCGGCGGTCATTTCTTTTGTTTCTTCCAAGTCACTTTGACTCTTTTCGGGATTATCCTTCTGACAAGCTGTAAGCATTAAAATTACTGCAATGATAATAAAAAACAACTTTTTCAAATTTTTACCCCCGTTCATTAAGATTATCCGGTTTAAAAAAACGGTCAATTTTTTCGGAATTTTGTTTCAGAGAAAGCATTTTTCCGATTGCAATTTGAGTCTTTATATTGGCGTCTATAAAGCTTAAGAGCTTTAAATCTTCCTCCTTCAGCTTAAGCAAAGTCATACGATTTGCCTTGAGCTTATTTTCTATCCTTTCGTTCGTTTCTCCCGCTTCTTCAAATTCTTTTTTTATGCTCTCAAGTTTTTCCAAAAGCATATCCTCTCTTAGGATTGTAAGTTCCAAATCCTCCCTTACAAAATATAATTTCGGATTTTCCTCTTTCAAATTTTTTCTGACCGAGCGATCGTTATTTATTGCTTCCGTCATTTGGGATATGCTGTTGAGACGTCTGTTTATATCTTTTAAGTCCATCAGTTTTTATATTCTCTAAGCTTCCCCGTAAGCTCCTGCTCAAGCTGCACAAGTTCTTCATTTATAGCTTTTCTCTTTTGCATTCCCTCATTCTGAATTTTTATCGCCGAGTCTATGGTTGAGAGAATGTTTTTGTTGACTTCTCTTAGAGTTTCAATTGAAACAATGGGTTTTTCGGCTTGTTCAATTGTTCCAAGCACATTGTCTTTCATAAGTCTGGAATTTTCCAAAAGCACATTATTCGCAAGGTCAGAAACCGCATTGTTTAATTCCAAAATTTCCTTTTGGCGATTAAGTCCGACCGTTATGGTTATATTGCTTCTGACTACCGGAAGAATGGTGTTTATCGTGGTTTGAATGTTTTGCACCAAAAGTACATTATTACCCTGAATGAGTCTTATCTGAGGAGCTGTTTGAAGTGCAAGATGTTTTGTGACTCTAAGGTCGGTAAGTTTTTTATCCAATCGGTTAAGCTTAGACTTTAAGTCTTTGACCTCTTGAACCGCCAAAGGATCTCCGGACACATTCGCATTGATTTCCATTTCTTGAAGTTTGCCGATTTCCACTTCCCTCATATACTCTTCTCCGGCTTTTATATAATGCTCAAGCTCTATATATTTTTTCTCATTCAGCTCATAGAGTTTGTTGAACATCTCAGTGTCCTTATACAAGACCTCTATATTTTTTTCAAGAGTGTTTTCAATATCGGAAAGTTCTTTGGTTACGGATTGAATTTCAATCATCTTTTCGTTTTTCTTCTCACGCAAAAAACCGAATATTCCCTTTGAAAGAGGCTTATCCTTGTCATCAAGTTTCTTTATACGAAGTGCCGCTTCCTTGAGAGAAACCCCTATTGCGCCGAGCTGATCGTTTTTCACATTTTTTAGAACTTCTTCGGAAAGTCCGTTGGCGGTTTGTTGCGCATCAGAGCCGTAAAGTTCAATCTTATCCAAGTTAATTCCCTGCTTTATCTTATCAACTCTTTCTCTGTCCAAGGGAACATTTTTTTGATTTTCGTTCACTATTGACGATATTTCGTCCGTTTTGACAACGGCAGTATCTTCGCCTGAAAACACTTCAAGTTTATTTTCTTCCATAAGTTTTACCTCCAATTTTTTGCCGCTTCGACGATTGCCTCTGCGGTAAGTCCGTATTCTTTAAGAAGTTCTTCCCCGTCCCCCGATTTTCCAAACTTGTCTCTTACTCCGATTTTCTTCACAATTACGGGAAAAGTTTCGGACAAAAGTTCCGATACGGCAGAACCCAATCCGCCGATAACACTATGTTCTTCTGCCGTGATTATCTTTCCCGTTTCCTTTGCGGCTTTAATTATAAGCTCCGTGTCCAAGGGTTTTATGGTATGGATATTTATTACTCGTGCAAAAATTCCGCTTTTCTTAAGTATATCGGAGGCTTCAACGGCACGAGAGGTCATTATCCCTGTGGAAATTATCGAGACATCGTTTCCCTCTCTCATAGTAATTCCCTTTCCGATTTCAAACTCGGTATTCTCATCGGTGAGGGTCGGCACTTTTGATCTCCCCATTCGTATATATATGGGACCGTCAGCCTTCAAAGCCGCTTTTACGCATTTTTTTGTTTCATAGTAATCACACGGAGAAAGCACCGTCATATTGGGAAGTGCCCTCATTATTGCTATGTCTTCGATTGACTGATGACTTGCGCCATCTTCCCCCACGGTAAGACCGGCATGAGTTGCGCAGAGCTTTACATTTAAATTGGGATAGCAGATCGAGTTTCTTATTATTTCAAAAGCTCTCCCCGTAAGAAACATTGCAAACGAGGAGCAAAAGGGGATTTTTCCGTATGCTGCAAGACCGGCGGAAATTCCTGCAAGATTTTGTTCGGCTATTCCCACATTAAAAAATCTTTCGGGGTATTTTTTTTTGAAAACGGCGGATTTGGTTGAACCGGAAAGATCCGCATCAAGCACCACAACCTTATCATTATCCCCGATTTCAAGGAGTGCGTCTCCATAAGCATCTCTGGTTGCTCTCATCTCCATTATATTTCACCTCCCAATTCAGCCATAGCTTTTTTATATTCATCTTCATCAGTTGCTTTGCCATGCCAATTTTTATTATTCTCCATAAAGGAAATCCCTTTTCCCTTTACGGTGTCACAGATTATTGCAGTGGGTTTTATTTTAGATCGGGATTTGAGGGCATTTTTGATTTCTTCAAAATTGTGCCCGTCTATATGGAAAACCTCCCAACCGAAAGCTTTTAATTTTTCGCTTATAGGCTCAATATTCATTACTTCCGTATTTGTTCCGTCAATTTGCAGTCCGTTGTGATCCATAAACACAATCAGATTGGAAAGTTTATATTGTGCGGCGGACATAAGAGCCTCCCACACAATTCCCTCCTGCGCCTCTCCGTCTCCCATAAGCACATAGGTGTTATATTCGGAGTTGTCAAGTTTTTGTCCGAGTGCCATACCGACCGCACAAGAAAGTCCCTGCCCCAAAGAGCCTGTGCTCATATCAACCCCCGCCACTTTGTTTCTGTCGGGGTGTCCTTGCAAGGGAGAGTTGATTTTTCTGAAAGTCTTAAGAAGTTCTTTATCGAAGAACCCCCTTTCAGAAAGAACGGAATAATACAAAGGAGATGCATGACCTTTTGAGAGGACGAACAAATCCCTGTCTTTTTTTCGGGGTTCTTTGGGATCTATTCTCATTTCTTCAAAGTATAGAAAGGTCAAAATCTCGACACCCGAAAGACTTCCTCCGGGATGTCCCGATTGAGCGGAATGAACCGCAGTTAAAATATCTCGGCGAACTTTAAGCGCCGTTTTTTCCAAATCCATATTTTCCCCCTTATTATTTTTAAATGATTGAATTTTTATCCGAAATCACTTCAAGCAAAAATAATGGTAACTTCCACTGTCTTGTGATCCTTTTCGGCTCTTTTAAGAGTCTGTAAAACCACTCAAGTCCCAGTTTTTGAAAAATCATCGGGGCTCGCTTTTGATTTCCCGCAAGTATGTTTAGAACCCCTCCGTTGCCTATTGCGCAGACGGCTCGAATTTTTTCTCTGTTTTCATACAAAAAATTTTCCTGCTTGGGAAAGCCCATTCCGACGAATAGTATATCACAATCTATCAGTGATAACACTTCAGAAGCGTCACTAAAATATCCGTTGTGAGTACCCGCAATTTTTATTCTCGGATATTTCTCTTTGATTTTTTCAGCAGCTAAAGCCGCCACACCCTCATTTGCTCCCAGCAGGAAAAGAGAATAGCCCTCTTTGTTTGCCGTCTCCAAAAGCTTCATGCTCAAATCATAGCCGGTAACCCTTTCTTTCAGGGGGTGCTTTCTTATTCTTGAGCCGTAAACCAAACCTATTCCGTCCGCCACTACCACATCAAAATCGTTTATTTTTTTTACAAAAGACAAATCTTTTTTTGCTTCCATAACGATTTCAGTATTTGGAGTGGCTATAAAAGTCTTTTTTCTTTTTTTCAGAGATTCTTCCAAAAATTTGCTGACCTCATCAAGTCCTGCGTTGATAAGTTCAATTCCGAATATTTTTACTCTTTCATTATTCACCAAGCAACCTAATCGCAATTTCAGCATTCTCCTTTGCCGCTTTTTTCTTAATCAAGACTTCTCTATCAAGCACGGCTTTTATTTTGTCGAGATTTTCAATCGTATAATTAAACCTATCGTACAGCAGCTTTCCTGAAAAATTCTCCGTGGAGAGTTTCGCCTGCATTTTAAGTTCAAAGAGCAATCCGTCGATTTTGGGGTCATAGGAAATCCCTATCATAGGAGTTTTTGCCATTGCGGAGTAAATGAGAGCGTGAAGCCGCATAGCTATTGTTATATCCACGCTTTCCAAAAGTGATATTATTTCCCTTGCGGAATAATTTTCCTCCAAAACTCTCACACTCTCTCCAAAACCTTGAGCAATCTCTCTTGAAATTTCCAAGTCATTGGGGTAGTGCATTGCAAATAATAAAACTCGCCATTTCTTCTCAGCCAAAAGTTCCAAGAAAGCTCTCATCTCTGTTACTATCTTTTTGCGATCGTCCCAATCCCTTACGGAAACGGCAACGGTGTTCGGAATTTTTTTTGATGGGCTTTCCGACTTGAGAGAAAAGACGGGATCTCCCGTTATTTTCAAGTTAGGATTTTTCACTCCCAAAGACAAAAGATATTCGTATGAATCTGTGTCCCTCAATGTTATAAAATCCGCTTTTTCCAAAGCTTTTTTTGCAAGCATTCGGTTTTTTTTCCCGCTTATAGGACCTAATCCGTTGGCATAGACCATAACTTTCTTGTTGAAAAAATCTGCAAGCCCCAAGAGAAACAGATAATACCTTATTGAACGGGTGCTTGTTCGATCTTGAAGGAGAGTGCCTCCTCCGAACAAAAAAAGATTCGTTTCTCTCATAGCCTTAATTAAACTTGGAAGAGAAAATCTGTTTACCGATTTTATTTTATAAATGCTCTCAGTTTTTTCCGGATTTTTTGAAAGTGCAGTTATTTGAATTTCCGGAGAAATTCCCCTTAAATCCTCTATGATTGCTCCGAGTATTGCCTCATCTCCGCTGTTATCATACCCATAGTATCCGAGCATAAGAACTTTATTTTTGTGTCTCTCGATGATTTTTTTATAAATCTCAATATGAGAAAGAGCCATAGCCTCGCTTGAAAATTCTTTTTCTATTTTCAGTTTCAAGTTTCTTCCGAGTCTTTTTCTTTCATCAATGTCTTTCGCCAAAATTGAAAAAAATTCGGAGAGCCTTTTATCATCTCCGACTTCAAACAAAAGACCTGTATCCTTATTCACGAGCTTAGGAATACCCCCCACCTCGGTGGCGATTACGGTTTTTTCAAAAAGCCCTCCCTCAAGCAGAGAGTAGGGGAAAGATTCGCTCAGCGAAGTGAGAACATTCACATCAATGGCATTATAAAACGAATATATGTCGCTCTGATGACCCAGCATTTTCACATTATCCAATTTTTTCTCAGCAATTATTTTTTTTAATATTTCCCTTTGGTTGCCGTCTCCCGCCATCAAATATAAAATTTTTTTTTCTTTCTCATTAGCTCTTTCGACTGCTCGCAAAAAAGTTTCGTGATCTTTCACCTTGTCAAGTCTTGCGGAGATACCGAATACGATGTCCCAACCTTCAGGGTCGATGCCGTTTTTTAAAAGGAACTCCTCTTTTGAAACGACTTTCAATTCTTTTTTCGTATCAATCCCGTTATATACGGTGAAAAGTTTTTTTTCGGGAAATCCTCTCTCAAGCATCATATTTTTGAAATTTTCACTTACCGTGATATATGCGTCAAATTTTTTAAGTGCCGCCTTGTTAAGAGAGGTAAAAATAATTTTTTTGTAGAAATTGTCCGTGAAATCCAATTCATAATCGCTATGAATTGTAGTTACAAAAGGAATTTTTATTTTTTTTCTAAGGAACATTGCGATGAAATTTGCTCTAGCTCCGTGGGCGTGGAGAATATCCACTCCGCTTTCCTCTATCTCTTTTGCAATACGCCCTGTAACCGAGAGGTCGAGTCTTGATTTTTGCTCGTAAACTTCTATATCTATTCCCTCCGCCTTGAGGATTTTATAGAAAGTATCATTTATAAAACAAATCACCTTGGCTTTCGCTATATCTTTCAAACCTTTCATCAAAGAAATCAGATGAGTTCTCGCCCCCCCCGTATCACCTCCGCTGATTATATGTAAAATTTTTATCTTCTTCATAACCGCCTCCTTTCGTAGACTAAGTATATCGCACTTTAAGATACAATTAAATAAAAAAAACTGACAGAATATCAAAAACGAGCCGGACATCTTTTTTTCTAATCGTGGATAATAACAAGAAACGATAAATTATTTTCAATATTTTATTATTATCCTTGATTTTCTGCCTAAAACACGATAAAATCCGTTTGCTGTTTCATTACTGACAAAAAAAAAGGGGGAAAGATATGTCACACATAAATGTCACAAGCGAAATAGGACGTTTGAAAAAAGTTATGCTCCATCGTCCCGGAGATGAGCTTTTGAATTTGACTCCGGATAAGTTGGAGGAGCTTTTATTTGATGATATTCCGTTCCTTAAAGATGCGAAGAAAGAGCATGATTATTTCAAGAGCGTGCTTGAAGAAAACGGTGCGGAGGTTTTTTATTTGGAGGATATGATGGCGGAGGTTCTGGATCAAAAACCTTTGCTCAGAGAGGAGTTTATTCACCGCATAATTGAGGAGTCAAGATCAAGCAATACGGTTTATGAAAAACCCCTTTGTGATTATCTCTCATCAATTGGAGATAATAAAGAGCTTGTGCTTAAAACCATGTCCGGACTCTCGATAGACGAATTGGAACTTCCCAAGTCAAACACATTATCTTCTATGCTTGGAAAGGAAGATACCCTACTTTTGGATCCTATGCCCAATTTATATTTCACAAGAGACCCTTATGCGAGCGTAGGCAATAAAGTTTCTCTGCACAGGATGTATTCCGCAACCAGAAGGAGGGAAACAGTCTATTCCGATTATATTTTCAAGCATCATAATTACTGGAGCGAGGATATAGAGATACTGTATGACCGCAAAAATAAATATCACATTGAGGGAGGGGACATTCTAAACCTTTCGGAAGATACTGTTGCAATAGGAATTTCGCAGCGCACTCAAGCAAAAGCCATAGATGAGATTTCAAGAAATCTTTTCTTTAGCACAAAGTCCAATATAAAGAGAGTGCTTGCGTTTGAAATTCCGAATACTCGTGCATTTATGCACTTGGATACGGTATTCACCCAAGTGGATTATGATAAATTTACGGTTCACCCTGAAATTCTCGGCACTTTAAGAGTTTTTGAGATTATGCCGGAGGATAATGGGGAACTTTATATAAAAGAGCATATAGATACTCTGGAAAAAATTTTGGAGAAGTTTTTAAGCCGAAAAGTTTCCCTTATCCTTTGTGGAGGCGGAGACAGAATAGCGGCAGCCAGAGAACAGTGGAACGACGGCTCAAATACTTTAAGCATCGCTCCCGGAAAGATAGTTGTGTATGAAAGGAACGATGTTTCAAATGCCATTTTGAAAAAAGAAGGCTTGGAAGTTATTGAGATTTCAAGCGGAGAATTGTCAAGAGGCAGGGGAGGTCCCCGATGCATGAGTATGCCCTTGTGGAGAGAATAAAATTAAGGAGGAATTTATGGCGAAAAAAATTGTAATAGCTTTGGGCGGAAACGCTCTCGGAAACACTCCCAAGGAGCAATTATCCTTGGTGAAAGAAACGGCAAAATCTATAGTGAAGCTGGCAAAAAGCGAATATGAAATTATAGTTGGGCATGGGAACGGTCCTCAAGTGGGAATGATTAACCTTGCCTTTGAATATGCCGAAAAAAATATGCCCTTTCCTGAATGCGGAGCAATGAGCCAAGGCTATATAGGCTATCATCTGGCACAGGCGATAGGAAATGAATTAAAAAATCAAGGTGTTGAAAAAAAGTGTGCATGCGTAGTAACCCAAGTGTTGGTGGATAAAAACGATCCCGCATTTGAAAATCCGACCAAGCCGATAGGTTCATTTTATACCAAAGAAGAAGCTGAAAAAATTTCGGCACAAAGCGGATATATTTTTACTGAGGACGCCGGGAGAGGTTATCGCAGAGTCGTGGCAAGTCCTAAACCCGTGGAAATTGTTGAAATTGAAATCATAAGAGAGCTTATAAGTCCCGACAATATAATAATCACAATAGGGGGCGGCGGGGTGCCGGTGATTGAAACTGAGGACGGACTTTCGGGTATACCTGCCGTTATAGACAAGGATCTTTCAAGTGCAAAACTTGCAGAGGAACTCAAAGCGGATATCCTCCTTATACTGACAGCCGTAGAAAAGGTTGCAATAAATTTCAATAAACCTGATCAGAAAGATCTAAGTTCAATATCCGTTTCAGAGGCGAAGCGATATATATCGGAAGGACATTTTGCAAAAGGTTCGATGCTTCCAAAGATAGAAGCTTGCTTAACTTTCCTTGAAAGGGCGAGCGATGATGCGGTGTGCATTATAACCTCATTGGACAAAGCAATAGACGCTCTTGAAGGAAAGACCGGCACAACCATTCACAGATAAAAAAATCCCTATGCTTGAAATTGGGCATAGGGATTTTTATTTTAATTTCAACGCAAATTGACTTTTATAAAATATAAAGATAAAATTACTATGAGGTGAGTTTATGAGAGGCAAAACAAAGGTTGTAACAGTGGAAATTGAAGACACAAAATTTCCCGCAAAAGGAGTTGCACATTGTGAAGAAAATACTTTTATAATAAAGGGAGCCATAATCGGAGAGAAGCTGAAAGTTTCCGGAGGGAGAAAGCGAAATGGAATTATAGAGGGGAAGATTTTGGAAAGACTTGCTCCCTCACCTCTCTCTACAGAAGAGGGATGTCCTCACAGACCCGAATGCGGGGGGTGTCTATACGATTCCTTGCCATATGATGTAG
Source organism: uncultured Tissierellia bacterium (assembly GCA_963552605.1). Lineage (GTDB taxonomy): Bacteria > Bacillota > Clostridia > Tissierellales > Peptoniphilaceae > CAUVKI01. The sequence continues at coordinate 3,709 of CAUVKI010000028.1, read as the reverse complement.
AGCTTAGGGAAAAGGAACGAGAACTCAAAGCATTGTTTTTAGAATACGAAAAAATAATACAGGTAAGCAGACCTTTTTTTTACAGAAACAAAATGGAATTTACTTTTGGAAACTTGGAAAAAGACGGAGAACTTACCTTGGGACTTCACGCAAGAGGAATGTTTCATAAAATTCTTCCCGTAGAAAATTGCAAAATATGTGATAAAGATTTTATAACCATACGCAATGCCACTGAAAAATTTTTCAGATTAAAAAAGATACCTTTCTATCATCGTAAGAATAACACGGGCACACTCAGACACCTTATGATACGCAAAGCGAAAAACACAGGAGAAATTTTACTGCTTCTCTCCCATACCGACTTTGAATTACCGCTTTATGAATGGATTTCCACACTTGAAACTTTACCTCTTTTAGGAAAAATAGTAAGCGTATATCACATTATAAATAATGATGTCGGAGATACTATAAAGGGAGAGCCGTTGCTTTTGTTCGGAAAAAATACAATAACCGAAAAACTTTCAGGACTTAGCTTTAATATTTCGCCCTTTTCCTTTTTCCAAACCAACACCGAAGGTGCGGAAAAACTTTATACACTGGCTTTGGATGCGATTTCGGACATCTGCAAAAAGACCGTTTTCGATTTATATTCCGGAACAGGCACAATTGCGTCGATTGTATCTCGTAAGGCAAAAAAAGTCTTTGCGGTGGAATTGGTTGAAGAAGCGGTGAACGAGGCAAAAAAATCTGCGGAGAAAAATGGTATTGACAACGTTGAATTTTTACAGGGAGATGTTTTCAAGGTAATCGACTCTATCAAAGAGAAAGCGGATCTTATAATAGTGGATCCTCCGAGAGAGGGGCTTGTTGAGAAATCTCTCAGAAAAATATCCAATTTCAAAGCACCGGAGATTTTATACATAAGCTGCAATCCTACAACTTTGGTTCGAGACATAGCTCTCCTCAAAGAAGAGGGCTATACGGTCAAAAAAATCTTCGGACTGGATATGTTCCCCCGCACATCAAATGTGGAGACGGTAGCACTTTTGTCCAAACTCGATGTCGATAAGCATATAGATGTTGAAATTAAACTTGATGAGCTTGATTTGACAAGTGCTGAAAGTAAAGCGTCTTATGCACAAATTAAGGAATATATATTAGAAAAATTTGATTTAAAGGTTTCGACACTCTATATTGCACAGATTAAAAAGAAGTGTGGAATTGTACTGAGGGAGCATTATAATAAATCGAAAAAAGAGAAACAGGTTATTCCACAATGCACACCGGAAAAAGAGGAAGCTATCATGGATGCTTTAAGGCATTTTAAAATGATTTAATAGAAATGGAGGGTATTTATGAGATGGATATTAAAAATAATGTTATTTCCAATTAGCTTATTCGTTCTTTTATAGAAGAAGTGGTTTAAAGTAAAGAAGATTGGATGGAGCGTAGATTCACTAAGATTGCATAAAGAAAAAGGACTGCTGGAGAAAAGATAACCCTTAACGATATACGGCAGAAAATGAGTTTGAAACCAAACACTTATCATAAATACAGTGTATTTATTGAGAAACTGATTAAAGAATTAAATTGAGATGTTCAAAATGAACCTTTTTGATTTCAGTATGGGGATTGTTTTAACAGAAAGAATAAAGTATAATTTTGACAGCTGGCAGCACCGAAAAAAATGTGTTTTTTGTTGAATTTTCAGAGATACTAAGGATGTTGGATTGGCTTGGTAAGATAAATTTGTTTTTGCGAAGGAGAAAAAGAGAGATGGAAAAAGGAACCATAAGCAATATAACAGAACGTGGATACTGTTTTATTCGTTCATCAGTAGGAGAAAGTATTTTTGTACATATCAACAATGTAGGCAAGGAGGCTTATGAACAGTTGGCAAAAGGAAGCAAAGTTCTTTTTGATTATGAGGAAACTGACAGAGGCAAAAGTGCTACACATGTAATGCTTGAGCCACCAGAAAGTCCGCATGGTAAAGTGGTTGATTTTTCAGAAGAGCAGATAATAGAAATGTTTGGGGGTCTTGCTGCTGAAGATGAGAAAAGTGAACGCTTTAGTTCGTATTTCATAAAAACAGACGTGTATGGAAAAATACACAATTCTTTACCGATAAGGATACTTGTTGCCCATAAGGGCATTGGGAAATCTGCTGTTTTTAGAATGTCTTATCTGGAGAACCAAAAAAATAAAGTGTTGAGCATATGGGTTAAGCCGGATGATATACCGGATGATATACTTAGAATAGCCAATGCAGAGGATGGCGCAGATCCGTTAGAAATGATCAGGCAATGGAAATCTGGGTTATAAAAGCTGTTGGTAGAAAAAGTAGTTTCCAATTTTGATATCAGTAAGGATAATGATATCATAAATCAGATTTCGAGGAATGGACTAAAGCTTACTGAGCGAATTGGAATGATAGTAAAGAAAGTGCAGGAAGTTGTTGATATCGATGCAATCAAAAAGGGCATTGCAGATGAGTATCTAAAAAACCATAAGGTAGTTATATACGTTGATGATTTAGATAGGGCATGGAATGGATCAAAGCAGAACATATATCGGATATCAGCTTTGTTAAATGCTGTTAGAGATATGTGTAATGAAACAAATGAATTGTGTTTTAGGATTAGTTTAAGAAGCGATGTTTACTATCTGGTCAGAACAGCAGATGAATCAACTGATAAGATAGATGGGAATGTTTTATGGCTTACATGGACAGAACATGAATTGCTAGCATTGCTAGTTAAGAGAGTTCAAAGTTATTTTGGTAATCACATTTCAGAAAGAGAACTGTTGAACATGAATCAACGGGAAATGTCAATGTATCTGAATGACATAATGGCAGATACATTTGAAGGAGCTGGAAAATGGAACAATAGACCTATCCGATATATTTTCTTGTCACTCATTAGGAGACGGCCACGTGATCTTATCAATTTATGTACCTTAGCTGCACGTAATGCGAATGCAAAATGCAGGAATTTAATTGTTACAGAAGACTGGGAGGAAGTTTTTGAACAATACTCTTCAAGCAGACTACAGGATACAATAAATGAGCACAAATATGAGTTGCCAGATATAGAGCGCTTATTGCTGGGAATGAAACCAAGCCATGAGATGAAGAAAACAGATAAGCCTTTTGTTTATGACAAAGAACGCTTGATTCGTAAGATAGAAGGCATAATCCAAAACGGAAAATTTTATTTTGCAAACAATAAAGAATGTATGGTAGAAGAACTGGTTACCTTTATGTATAAGATTAATTTCTTAAATGCAAGGAAAAATGTGGCTGGTGGATTTATTGACAGAAAATATTTTGAGAATAATAAATATATAACTGTTAAAAGTGTTGACTTTGGATATGATTGGGAAGTTCATCCTGCTTTTCGCTGGGCTTTATATCCTGAAACTAGGGATATTTTCCGATATACAGACATTCCAGAGAATCTGTAAATTTGCTAAAGATATGTAATGTCTATTAAATTAAATAAGATAACAGGATAGTGAAGTCTGCACAGGACTTAGAAAAGGTGCACTTGCTGTAAAAAGTAAGGGCATCTTTTTGTATAAAGAAAAACATGCAATAGTTGCGTGGTTTAAAAAAGCTTAAGCGGTGAAAAAAAACTCCTAATGTGCTAAGGTGATAAAAATGAAAAATGAGAAAAGAATAAAACAACTCAAAGAAACACAATAT
>CAUVKI010000027.1:0-24855 GCA_963552605.1 uncultured Tissierellia bacterium | reverse complement strand
ATTACAAATAGAGATTGGTTAAAATCAATGATTTAAAAGAAGAATAGTATTAAATATTTCTCGATATGTAAGTACTGCATTCTAAGTTAATCAACTATAATAATAGTTTTTTGATTTGATATAGGGATTCGGTTGGCGGTATTTTTCGTGCGTTCATCGTGATTTGCCGTAGTTTTTTTTGTTGAAATATTTTGAAATAGAGATATAATTGAAAGCTGATGGAGGAGATTTGATATGAATTTTAAGAAATTTTTTTTGATTGCAATTATTTTTCTCTTCGGCTGCGGTTCGGAAAAAGATCCTTTGGAGATGTATCCGGAGATTGTGGAAGAAAGCAAAATAAAGACGATACTCAGTAAACACTCAAGCGTTCAGCTAAGTGATCATGTGGTGTTATCAGGCTTGCAGATCAATCAATACTACAATCGCTCCCAGCAGTTTGTAGATTACGGAGGATGTGCAAAATTGACTTTTACAAACAGTCGCTTGGGATATTATACATGTGAGGGAGAGGTCTATCCCTATGTCATGCTCGGGGATATGGATGAAGTGGGAGAAAGAGCGATACTCAAAAGCTACGGCGATGAGTCGTCCATTGAATATAGAGAGGAAGACGGAAGGTTTATATTGGTGTCTACCAACTCCGAAAAAGTTGACAGGGAATTTCTTGATGCTGTCGGAGTTGAATATGATGAAAACAATGTTCCTAAAACCGTCTGCACAATCGAGGGAGATCCCAAAACGGTTCTTATTGATTATATAAAGATGGAATACAGACTTGACGGTAATGAAGTGCTTGTATCCGAATTTAACGCGGTCTATGATAAGCCGTGTGATTTTGAGAGATACAAAAAATTGATTGCATATCGTGAAAAGATTTCCTCGGCGAGTAGGGACGAGCTTTGCTCGGTGAATTTGATTTTTCTTGATAATTCCGAAGAACTTTTTTCAGTGAGTTTTGATGTTCAAAAAACTTCAGATTATATGTTCTTCCCCGATGGAGAATATAATTACTATCTGGATAAGGGGCTTAAAATCCCCTATGAGTGTGAAGTTCCCCGTAAAGACGGAATTAAGGAATCGGAGATTAAGATTTATGTGACAAAAAAATAGGCTGTTCGGTGCATCATAACAGCCTATTTGAAAAACTTTTCTAAAGAGCTGTGTATAGGGCTGATTTTGAAAAATAATTCTTGTCTTTTTTAATTCCGTATGCTAGAATAATCGGGTGAGAGATTTGTCGGCGTGTCGGAATGGCAGACGAGGCAGACTCAAAATCTGTTGCCCGCAAGGGCGTGAGGGTTCAAGTCCCTCCGCCGGCATAAGCACCGACCTTGATGGTCGGTTTTTTTATTTGGAGGATTTTATGATAACCTTTGATAATGTGAGCTTTTCATACGGAGAGCAAAAGGTATTAAGTAATATAAATCTCACCATAAACGATAGGGAATTTGTTTGCATATTGGGAAGAAACGGCTCGGGAAAATCCACTCTGGCAAGGCTTTGCAACGGGATTTTAATCCCCGAAGAGGGTTGTGTAATAATAGATGGAATGAAGATAGATTCAAAAACCGACACCCCGACATTAAAAAAGATAAGGGAGAGAGTCGGGATAGTATTTCAAAATCCGGATAATCAGATGGTCACCTCTCCCCTTGAGGACGAAGCGGCTTTCGGTCCTGAAAATTTGTGCCTGTCTTCAGATGAGATAGAAAAAAGAGTGAGCGAGGCTTTGGAAATGGTGGGGCTTTTGAAATTCAGAAAAAAAAATCCTTTGGAGCTTTCCGGAGGAGAAAAACAAAAGGCGGCGATTGCCGGAGTATTGGCTATGAAACCTCACACCATGGTGCTTGATGAACCGACTTCAATGTTGGATCCCTTGGCAAGACGGGAACTTATGGGAAAAATTTTGGAGCTTAAAGAGAAACTGTCTCTTTCTATAATTTTAATAACGCATCATATGGAAGAAGCGGTTTTTTCGGACAGGGTAATAATAATGAATAAAGGAGAAATATTAAATTTAGGCACTCCCGAAGAAATTTTTTCGGATTATGAAACCCTAAAAAAAGCCTCATTGATTTTGCCTGAAATAACAACCTTGGGAAAATTGCTCTTTGAAAAAGGTTTAATTTCAAAAAGAACGGTTTTATGTAGGGAGGAACTTTTGGAGGAACTTAAATGATAGAAGTCAAAAATTTAAGTTTTTCATATCCCTTTTCCAAGGAAACTCTTAAAGGAATTTCATTCTCCCTTTCAAGGGGTGAGTGCTTAGCGGTGATTGGAAAAACGGGAAGCGGAAAGTCGACACTCCTTCAGGCATTAAACGGGCTTATAAAATTAAACGGCGGAGATGTGCTAATCGAGGGGTTGTCGGTAAATAATGAAAAGCATTTAAACGATATAAGAAAAAAAATAGGTTTTGTGATGCAGTATCCTGAATACCAGCTGTTTGCGGAAACGGTATATGAAGATGTGAGTTTTGCCGTGAGAAACTTCGGATATCCGGAGGATAAATCCGATTTGATGGTAAGAAATGCTCTAAAAAAAGTTTCAATGACCGAAGATTTCTTTCAAAGAAACCCTCTCAAACTTTCGGGCGGAGAAAAGAGAAAGACGGCTTTGGCAGGGGTCATATGCTATGAACCGAATTTTTTGCTGCTTGACGAACCGACAGCAGGACTTGATCCTGAGGCGAGAGATGAACTTCTCAAGGTATTTTTGGAATTGAAAAAAAGCGGAACCGGTATAATCATTGTTTCACACAGGCCTGAAGAAGTCGCTTTGATTGCGGACAGAGTGTTGGTGTTAAACGAAGGTAAAGTCATAAGGGAGGACACTCCCGCAGCACTTTATTCGGATATGGAATTTTTAGAAAATGCAGGACTTCTTCCTCCCGAGATCACGAGTTTTATGGTCAGCTACAAAAGGGCGGGACATAATGTGAGGGTGGATTTATTCAGTGCAAAAGCTTCTGCGGAAGAAATTTGGAGAGAAAGATGCCGAAGATAGGACAATATATTCCGAGAAATTCTTCTATACATTCAAAAGATCCGAGGACTAAAATTTTGGTCACGCTTTTTTTTACCGTATCAATATTTTTTTATTCGTCGTTTATCTCCTACGCAATTATTTTTTTTGCCGTTTTCATAATAATTTTAAAAACTGGAGTTCCTTTCGGAAATTTTTTAAACACAATAAAAGGTGTGGTTTCAATACTGCTCCTTACGGTGTTTTTTAATTTATTCTGGTCAAAGGGCGGCAACATAATATGGTCACTGGGAATTTTTAAGATTACTGATGAAAGTCTTTCCTATGCGGTAAAAATGCTCCTGAGACTGGTGCTTTTGGTAATATCATCAAGTATAATGACAATGACAACCTCCCCTATGGATCTTACAGCCGGAATTGAGGCAATTTTTTCTCCGCTCAAAAAATTCAAGCTTCCAATAGGAGAAATGGCGACGATGATTTCGATTGCATTAAGATTTGTTCCGATTTTGCTGGATGAGGCGGAAAGAATTTATAAAGCACAAGCTTCAAGGGGAGCAAATTTTAACAGCGGAAGTTTAATTGAACGGGCAAAAAAACTTCTTCCGATTTTAATTCCGCTGTTTTCGGCGGCAATTTCCCGTGCGGACGAGCTTTCAGTAGCAATGGAGAGCCGTTGTTATTCTCCGGGAAGTTCCCGCACAAAACGCTGTCCTCTTTGCTACAAAAGTGCGGATATAATTTTTATTTTCGGAAGTGTTTTATTCTTAGCGGGTTTGTTTCTTGCGGAATATTTTATTTTTTAAGATGTAGAGGATTTTTTATGAGAAATATAAAGCTCGAAATTTCATATGACGGCACGGATTTTTCAGGCTGGCAAAGACAACCGAAGCAAAGAACCGTTGAAGGTGTTATAACCAAGGCATTAAAAAGACTTACGGGGGAAGATGTGAACTTGGTGGGAGCGGGACGGACGGACGCAGGAGTTCACGCCAAAGGGCAGGTGGCAAATTTTTTCACCGACTTAGAAATTCCTCCCGAAAAAATTCCTCACGCCATAAGGTATATGCTGCCTAAAGATGTATCGATAAAATCCTCCGAGGAAGTGCCGATTGACTTTCATTCCCGATTTTCGGCAAAGAGAAAGATATATCGTTATATTGTGTATAATGAGAAACTTCCCGATGCTTTAAAGAGAAGATATACAAAATTTTTTCCATACAAAATGGATTTTGATTTACTGGAAGAGGTTTTTTCGGGATTTATCGGTAAGCACGATTTTTCTTCATTTATGGCAAGGGGAGCGAATGACCACAATGTGTACAAGGAAATTTTTCGCTCCGAGGTCTACAAAAAAGGAGCGGAGATTCACTTTGTTGTGGAAGGGGACGCTTTTTTAAGAAATATGGTGAGAATAATGGTGGGCACTGCCTGCTCAATAGCGGCGGGCAGGATAGCTTTTGAAAATTTTCCGAAGATGTTTGAAGGATTGGGGCGTGAAGCGGCAGGTCCTACTTTCGATTCTTGCGGATTGTATTTGGAAAAGGTGATTTATTAGTTTGACTCCAAAAAAAAGAGAGCGATTGGATATACCAAGTCGCTCTTTTTTTTACAGCATATTCACAACTCTAAAAACCAACAATGGGTTTGTGCTCACCACAAATATTCCTTGAATTAAAATGGCTATCACTGCATATATAAGTCCGGAGCCCACCAGTCCTTTCAAAAAGAATTTAGGCTCATTCCCTTTCATATAGGGAGAGAATGTTAAAAGGAATGTTATAAAATACCAAACCATAAGCAACGGCACACCTACATACTTGGGAAGAAAAGCGGCAATAACACTCATCAGTATAACCATAAAGGTTGCAAAAATTACAAGACGATTTCTCAATGACTTCTTCTCCGACCCATATCCGAATTCAAACCAACTTTTTTTTGAAATTATGTCGATCATCTTTATTGCGAAAAAATTTGTCAGCGAGCAAAACACCAAAGCCAGAACCAATCCTGAAACAACGGAAAACTTAGCGCTGTCCGGAGAAAGTTTCATAAACTTATATATGGGATTTCCAATCAATGAATTCGCCACATTATCCGTATTGATTTTTAACATCAAAACCGAGCAGGCATAACTCAAGATTATAAATATCACCGCAAGCACATTGCTCTCCGAAATCTTCCTGTGAGCTTTTCCGAAGATCTTGTAATACAGTTTGAAAAGTTTTCCGAAAGCAACTTCATCACTATCTTGATTTGGCTGACTTGGTTGCGGAGTTTCAACATAGATTTCAACTCTCTTGGCAACTCCCAGAGCCTCTTTTTCATCCAATCCGATTTCACGCTCTTTTGAGAATGCTTCACTGCTGAAATTTACGGCGAAATTTAACCTGCTGTCATCTTTACTCTTTTTGGGGTGTGAGTTTTCTTTATTCTCTTTATTCTTATTCTCTTTATTCTCTTTATTCTCTCCTTTATCGACCTTATCGTCGTCCTGTTTTTTATCGTTATCCTTTTTGTTACTATCCTGTTGCCTTTTGTCCTTATCCTGCTTGGAGCTGTGTGAGCGGCCCAAAATACCCTCAAACATCTCCCCTTTAAAAAATTCGCTCTCCTGTTCCTCTTCAGAGATTTTTTTATTAAAAACAGGTTTTTCAAAACTCAAATGCCCGAGTGTCGTACGCTCTTTATTTACGGGTTTTGAGGTGTCGAAACTTTCAGATTTAAGAAAATTATCTTTTAAAACTTCCGAAGAATTGATTTCCAAAGGTTTTTCTTCTTGCCCTTTACCAATGGAAAAATTATCTTCTTCTTCGGAGTCATCTTCAAAATAAATCATTTCGGGCAAGTCATTCAATTTTTTAAGACTTTCCGCTCCCGTCTCAAGCTCTTTATCTAAAACGGCTTCGGTCGGTTTCTCCGCTACGATATCCTCCAAGACATCCATTCTTTCTAAAGGATTTTCTTCCTCATCCTCGAAAATGCCCAGGAAATTTGAAAGAGCTGAATTATCTTCTTCAATCAAAGCTTCCGATTTTTCTTCGTGAGCTGTATCCTTAACGCTCTCCAAAGGAGCTTCTTCCTCGTCCTCGAAAATGCTCGGGAAATTGGAAAGACTTGAACCTATTTCTTCAACCAAGGGTTCGGAATTTTCCTCGTGAGCTGTATCTTTAACGCTCTCCAAAGGAGCTTCTTCCTCGTTTCCGAAAATGCTCGGGAAATTTGAAAGACCTGAACCTATTTCTTCAACCAAGGGTTCGGAATTTTCCTCGGGAGCTGCATCTTTAATGCTCTCCAAAGGAGCTTCTTCCTCGTTTCCGAAAATGCTCGGGAAATTTGAAAGACCTGAACCTATTTCTTCAACCGAGGGTTCTGAGTTTTCCTCGGGAGTTGTATCATTAACGCCCTCTAAAGGAGCTTCTTCCTCGTCTCCGAAAATGCTCGGGAAATTTGAAAGACCTGAACCTATTTCTTCAATCAAGGGTTCGGAATTTTCCTCGGGAGTTGTATCATTAACGCCCTCTAAAGGAGCTTCTTCCTCGTCCTCGAAAATGCTAGGGAAATTGGAAAGACCTGAACCTATTTCCTCAACCGAGGGTTCGGAATTTTCCTCGGGAGCTGTATCTTTAACGCTCTCTAAAGGAGCTTCTTCCTCGTTTCCGAAAATGCTAGGGAAATTGGAAAGACCTGAACCTATTTCTTCAACCGAGGTTTCCGATTTTTGCTCGGGAGTTTTATCATTAATGCTCTCCAAAGGAGCTTCTTCCTCGTCTCCGAAAATGCTCGGGAAATTAGAAAGAGCTGAATTATCTTCTTCAACCGAGGGTTCGGAATTTTCCTCGGGAGCTGTATCTTTAATGCTCTCCAAAGGAGCTTCTTCCTCATCTCCGAAAATGCTCGGGAAATTAGAAAGACTTGAACCTATTTCTTCAACCAAGGGTTCGGAATTTTCCTCGGGAACTGTATCCTTAACGCTCTCCAAAGGAGCTTCTTCCTCGTCTCCAAAAATGCTCGGGAAATTTGAAAGATTATATGTGCCGCTTTGTTCGGTTGAAGTTTCGGTTTTTGCCTCACTTATATTTTCCAAAAGATTTTCATCGTCTACAAGGTTGCTTGATATAATATACTGAGAAATGTCTATATCATCTTTTTCATCAACAGTTGTCAATATTTCGTCTTTATCTTCCGAAAATTCCGTCTCAAAAGACTTTCTTCCCTCAGGGGCATTTTTGGGAGTTTCTCCTCCCCCAAGCAGTTCAAACATCGAATCTTCCCGAGTTTTCTCTTTCCGCTTGGAAGTTTGAGAATTAAGAGCACTAAGCTCTTCCTCGAGCAACGCTTCCTCAAGTTCGGTACTTTTTTTATTGAAAAATTCTTCCTCTTCCTTGGAACCTCGCTTGGGCAAATTTTCTCCGCCTATCTTTGAAAACAAGTGTTCTTCGGGTTTATTCTTAACGGAAACTTGAAATTCCGCTTTTTCTTTGATTTCTTCGACCTGCGGTTTTATTTCGGGCTTTGATATTGTTTCTCCGAGAGCCTCTCTCAATTCGGGCGCAAAAGCCCTTTCAGTTTTTGCAGAACTTGTCCCAACCTCTTTTAGAAGTTCCTCGGCATACTTATCAGCCATAAGCTCTTTAAGGGGATCTTCGGGTTCAATATACTTTTTATCTTCAAGTTTGGGTTCAAAATTTTCCTTAAAACTATTCCTTTTTTCCAGTTCATTCAATGTATCCAAGACATTTTTTGCAGAAATTTCCCCATCAATTTCAGGAACGGAAGATTTTTTAAGGACTCTTTCCTCCGTAAACTTTGCATTTGTTGTTCTATTAAGAACTTCCAAGTCCGCACCACAACTCTCGGGCTTAAAAGCCCACGCAAAACGATCGAAGTCTGTCGGTTTTTTCGGGCTTCCTGCGGCAAGAATTTCCGAGGAACTTGCAGCACCTGATTTCTTAAATTCCTGTTTCAATACTCCCACACCTCCAATCGCTCTTTTACATAAAGTGTTTACAGAAAGGTTACAATGCTTCCTAAACACTTTTCTTTTGTCTAAGCCGATGCTATAATCCAACTCGCAAGTGCATGAAGCATTTGTTTTTTCTCTCTCTTCATTAAGCGCTCCCGTTTGGGGAGTGCAAAAAAATTAATTCTCTTCATTTGTCCTTGCGTACCCCCGCAAGGACTCCTTTTTTTTATAAGAGACTTTTACCGTTCTCGTCCAACAAATCCAGTCTTATAATCTCCGCTTCTCTTTCATCGGCGGAAATCTTCAAAATATCATTAAAAACTTTGGAAAAAACAAGCACATTGAGCCCGCCTTGACCCGTGGTCAAAAGAGTCACCGAAAACGCAACTCCCCTCTCGGAAAATTCTTCCACACCGACCGCACCTATCATATTGCGAATTTCCTGTTTGGTCAAGATTTTTTTCCCTTTCTGCTTTCTTTTTTTATCAATCACTATGCTCTCCCTTGCCAAAAAATCTGAAAGTCTTGCCTCAATAAGTCCTTTGGAAATATTGGAGTCGGAAATCGGAAAAAAAATTTTATAAACCGACCAAAAAGTTCTGTCGCTTATAGATTTTCCCAATGGATTTTCCCACGATAAGAGTTTAATGCCGCGTGGAAGATCCGAGTTTAATTTTTTCATCAGCTCGCAGGCATCGACTTCGGTTTTAAATCTCACTTCCAAAAACTCGGCTATGCTCTCAACTCCCAACGGCAAAGGATTTGAAAGGTTCATAATCATATGCGGATTAAAACCTTTGGAAAATTCCACAGGTGCACAAATTCTTCTCAATGCCCTTTCAAAAACTCTCATCGTATCAAGATGTGATATGAATTTTAACATTCCTTTTTTTTCATAGCGAAATCTTATTTTCACTCCCTCACCCTTTTAAACCTTAATGCATAGTGCAATTTTTTATTCCGCAGCCGTTACAGCTCTTTCTGCAATCGGGAGTAAGTTCTCCCCTCTTGGCTTTATGAAGTTCTTTAAGCAAAAATTCCTTGGAAACCCCTATATCCAAAAAATCCCAAGGAAAAATTTCATCATAGCTTCTTTCTCTTTTTGAATAGAAATCTCCGTCCATTCCGATTTCTTCCATCGCTTCACACCAGACGTCATAGTTAAAGTAATAATCCCACCCGTCAAATTTTTGTCCTTTCAAAAAAGCTCTCTCAATCAAACGCCCGACTTTTCTGTCGCCTCTGGCTATGATAGCCTCAATGCGTGAGGTTTCGGGCTCGTGATAGCGATATTTCACTTTGGGATCCCTGATTTGCGCCTTTAATAATTCTATCTTTTCATAGAACTCATCAATGCCGTTTTGTCCGACCCATTGAAAAGGTGTAAAGGGTTTGGGCACAAAGCAGGAAGTGCTTGCAGTAACCTTTAAGTTTCCCTTTCTAAGCTCTTTCGGTCGGGAGAAAAACAAATCCCTAACCTTATATGCAAGCTCCCCTATCCCCCTTACATCTTCCATATTTTCTTCGGGCAGCCCTATCATAAAGTATAGCTTAACTGAAGAAAATCCCTCTTCAAAAACAAATTTCAAAGTTTCTTCAATGTCATTTTCGTCAATGCCTTTATTTATTATATCTCTCATTCTTTGAGAGCCCGCTTCGGGAGCGAAGGTCAAACCGGTTTTTCTGACCTTCTCCGTTTCTTCCAAAGCTTCAACGCTGAATGTATCAAGTCTTAATGACGGGAGCGATACGCTCACCTTTTCTTCGGAAAATTCCTCGGAGAGCATTCTAATAAGTCTTAGCAGCTCGGAATAATCGCAAGTGCTTAAGGACACCAAGGAAATATCCTCAAATCCGGAAGAACGCACCAAAGCTCTTCCCTGCTCCAATAATTTTTTTGTGGACTTCTCTCTAATCGGACGATAAATCATTCCCGCTTGACAAAATCTGCACCCGTGAGTGCAGCCTCTGAAAACCTCCATTGAAATTCTGTCATGAATAATTTCCACAAAGGGCACCATAGTTTTTTTAGGAATAAACATCTCGTCAAGAACACGGTTTATTCTTTTTGAAATTTTTTTGGGAACGCCCTCTCTGTTAGGGAGAAAACTTTTTAAAGTACCGTCCGAATTATAAACCGTATCGTAAAACTTGGGCACATACACTCCCTCAATCCTCGTAAGCTCAAAGAGAAAATCCTCCTTAATAAATCCTTTCTCCTTATGCTCTATATAAAGTTCCAACACTTCAATATTGACTTCTTCTCCCTCTCCTATAATAAAAAAATCAAAAAAATCCGCAAGCGGTTCGGGATTGTAGACGCAAGGTCCTCCCGCCATCACTATCGGATCTTTTTCTGTTCTTTCATAGGCATGGATAGGCACTCCCGCCAAATCCATCATATTTAAAATATTGGTAAAGCTAAGCTCGTATTGAAGTGTAATTCCCCAAAGATCGAAATTCCTAATTTCCTCCCGACTTTCAAGTGAGTAGAGGGGAATTTTTCGCTTTCTCATCTCCTCTTCCATATCCGGCCACGGGGCAAAGACTCTTTCGCAAAGACAATCGCTTCTTTCATTCATAAGGTAATATAAAATGCTCACCGCCAAATTGCTCATTCCGACTTCATACACATCGGGATATGAAAAAGCTACCCTTACTTTCACATCATCGAAATTCTTAACTATCGAGTTTAATTCCCCTCCCACATATCTTGCAGGCTTTTCAACCCGTGAAAGGGCGGCATTTAGTGCAAATTCATCAATCATTAAAATCTTCCAATCTGTAAATTTCATAATCGGTTTGCAGGGAATTTTTATCTATCTTGGAAAAAAAATCTCCACTCGCAAACACTCGTTTATCGTCCATAACAAAAGCTGCTTCGGCATCGAATTTTTTCAAAATCTCGGAAGCTTTCTCGGGTCCCGCCACAAAAAGAGCTGTCGAGAGCATATCCGCCACTTCCGAGCTCTCGCACACCACGGAAACCGAAAGCCAATTTCCCTCCGACGGAAATCCCGTTTCAGGATCTATTATATGGTGATACCTTTTTCCGTTGTGGATAAAAAATCTTTCATAGTTGCCGCTGGTCACACAAGTGGAAGTTTTGTCGCTCTCGTAGGTAAAGACTAAACTCTCCGACTCTGAAGGGTTTCTCACTCCGACAACCCAAGGGCTGCCGTCGGATTTTTTTCCATAGGTCATAATATTTCCGCCCAAATCTATAACCGCCGCACCGATTTTTTCCTTATCCAAAAGTTTTTTCACTTCATCTGCGGCATAGCCCTTGACTATTGCGCCCAAATCAAGTTTCTCTCCTGTGTCGTTTATGGAAACCGAATTGTCGGAAACGGAAAGTTTTGAAAAATCGATATGACTTAGTGCCTTTGAAATTTCTTCATCGGAGGGAATACTCTCTCTATCCTTTTCACCTTGAGAAATATTCCAAATTTTTGTAAGACTTCCGAGCACGGGGTTAAAGTACCCGTCAGTTTCCTTCGCATAACCAAGAGAACGTTCTATAAGTCTTGCCGCCTCGTCGGGTACTTCAGTTGGAGTGTTCGGGTTGTTATTTATTTTTTCTATCGGACTGTCAGAATTGTAATTATCGAAGGTTTCATCTATCTCTTCAAGCCTTTGGAAGATTTCATCAATGACTCTTTTATCCTTAGTACCGTACAATTTTACGGATACAACCGTATCCATTAAAAAATCTTCTTTAAAAATCGAACTTTCCTCTTTTGAGCAGGCGCACATAAGAACTAAAACCGAAAGCAAAAGTATTTTCTTAATCATTTCTCACACGCAATATCGGAATATTTGCCACAAGTTCGGAAGATGAGCCGTTCCTTTCCTTAACCGTGCGGGTAACCTTAAACTCGATTTCATTGATATCTATTTCCAAATATCTGCTAATCACATCTATAATACCTGATTTCATATCTTCCATAAGTTTGGGAGAAATGTCCGTCCGATCATGAACCAGAACGAGTTTTAGGCGATCTTTTGCAATATTTTTACTCTTATTCTTATTTTTAAAAAAAATATCAAGCATTTCAAAACCTAGCCTTTCTTAAACAGGATCTTGAATATTTTTTTGAGTTTTCCCTCTTCATAATCCGCAAAATTTAAGAACGCCACCTCGTTTCCCTCAATGCGTGAAGCTATGTTCCTATAAGCTCGCCCTGCAAGAGATGTTTCGTCATAAACCGCAGGCTCTCCTTTGTTGGTGGAAATTACGATTGCTTCATCATCGGGAACAATTCCCAAAATGTCTATCGCCAATATGTCCTTTATATCGTCCACGTCCATCATATCGCCTCTTTCGACCATATCTCTTCTAAGACGGTTGACGATAAGCTTCGGTTGAAGATCTTCCTTGGCTTGCAAAAGTCCTATGACCCTATCCGCATCTCTTACTGCAGAAACTTCGGGAGTTGTAACTATGTAGGCTCTATCCGCCGCCACGATCGAGTTTTGAAACCCCTGTTCAATCCCCGCAGGCGAGTCTATAATCACATAATCAAATTCCCTTTTAAGTTCAGAAACAAGTATTTTCATTTGTTCAGGATTTACAGCGGATTTATCTCTGGTTTGAGCTGCCGGAAGAAGAAAGAGAAAATCCGTCTTTTTATCCTTAACCAACCCTTGCTTGAGCTTTGCGCGTCCCTCCACCACATCAACCAAATCGTATACAATTCTATTCTCAAGCCCCAGCACCACATCTAAATTTCTAAGTCCTATATCCGCATCTACAACGCAGACCTTTTTCCCTCTCATTGCAAGTCCCGTTCCGATATTTGCGGTTGTGGTGGTTTTACCAACTCCGCCTTTTCCTGAAGTGATGACAATTGCCACGCCCTCTTTTTCCATAGCTTTTCCCCCTTGTACTCTATATGCTTTTGTTCGGCAAATACTGCTCCACTACCACCTCTTTATTTTTTATATGGACAATCTCCGGCATCAAAACCTCCGAGCTGTCGCTAATCACTGCAACCTTTCCTGCGATCCTCACTTGTACGGGTTTAAGATTATAGCAGGCAAGGAGAGCCTTCTCATTTCCGTTTGCGCCTATGTGGCACACTCCTCTGAAAATTCCCATAACTATTAAATGCCCCGTGCATGCCACATATGCCCCGGGATTCACATCTCCCACAATCACGATATTTCCATCAAAATGAATTTCCTGCCCGCTCCTTACGGTGCCGTATATAAATTTAGTAACGGCGCAATCTATATCTTTAAAATCCTGAAGTGATTTTTTTTCGATATCCTTTTTGTGGTGATTTGAAAAAATATCCTTTGGCAAATTCTCATCGGACACAAAAAGTTCGTATTTATATTTTAAAATCAACTTCAGTTCTACAATCTCCCTTTCAGTAAGATTGTCTGCAACTACATCTATAAGCTTCACATCACGATAAAAATTTCGGTTTTTCTCAAGCTTAACCTCAAGTTCAGCCTTAGCTTCATTAAAGTCGGAGGTGTGAACATCTATGTAAATCCCCTCTTTCACTCCCCGAAACTCCAAAATTTCTTTCACTTTCGCGCCCTCACTTCCTATTCCTGATTGCCCGAACTTTTCACTGTCGAGCTTTCTTTTTCCGGAGGAATGCTCTTAAAATACTTGGCAAGAATGTCCCTTGCAAGCGGTGCCGCATTGGATCCGGTTCTCCCTTGAAAAATTAAAACCGTCACAGCAACTTCCGGATCGTCAGCCGGAGCATAGCAGGTAAACCAGGCATATGCCGAATATTCTTCACCGGTTGCGGGATTTATTCCGGATTTTTCGGCCGAACCGGTTTTTCCCGCCACTGTAAACGGAAGCGACTCGAATACGGATTTGATATGACTTTTATTTATAACCTGCTCCATACCCTCTTTCACTTCATCTATGTCCTTTTTAGAAAGACCAGTATCCTCATATTCATGATTTTTCTTAACCCTTATTCCGAAATCGTCATAGGTGGAATCTATCACGGACGGTTTATATCTCCTTCCTCCGTTTGCAAGCGTGGAAATATAATTTGAAATTTGAAGGGGAGTCGCCGATATCTCTCCTTGTCCGATTGTTGCGTTTAATGTGTTTGCCATTCCCCATCTGGCATCTATGAAGTAGGTGAACTTTATAATATCCGCAAGTCCGTCCTTTCTTCCGTCTAAGGGAACCAAAGGCTCAAGTCCCAAATCTGAAAGCGCTCCGATAACTTCACCTCTGCTTTTTTGTTTATCCTCCCCAAGCCACGAGAGAATTTCTTTAATAGCACCCTCCTTATTGAAAATTTTCTTATCCACAACATATCTTTCTATGTTAGACCTTAAGTAGGAATTAAGTCTTGCTGTGGCAATGGTTCTCTTTGCGTCCTTATTGGGGAGAGAACCTTTTTGCTCTGCAGGTATTTTTATCTCTATTCCGGTTTTTTCTCCGAAACCCAATCTTCTTGCCATTTTGTCAATCTCCGAAATATCCACTTTTGTACTTAGCTTCTCTTTGGTTCTCTGATTTTCTCCGAGGGCAAGGGAATAAAAATAATAGTTGCAGGAATTCTCAAGTGCATCTTTCAAATTCATCTTGCCGTGAGTTCTTCCGTATTGAGCATAGTACCAACATCTGGGTTTAGATGTCCCCACCTCCACATAACCCATATCGAGAATTTTTTTATTCGGATTCCACCCTTTCTCAAGTGCGGTAAGCCCCGTAACCATTTTGAATACAGACCCCGGCTGGGTGGGAGTTTGAGTGGCTATATTGAAAAGAGGACGGGGTGCAAGCAAATCTTTTTCATTTTCAGGAAAAAGACTTCTGAAATCATCTTGAGAAATCCCTTCGGAAAACAAATTGGGATTGAATGACGGTACGCTTGCCATCGCCAAAATTTCTCCGCTCTTAACCTTTTGAACCACTACGGCACCCGTATTTGCCTGCGGATTTTTCAGGTCCTTATTCCTGTCTTTAAAAGGTTCGTACTTGTAGTTTCCCCAAGGGCTTTCATAGACTGAAGAAGTCCTCATGGCTTTCATTATCTCCGAAAGTTTTTCTTCCGCAAATTTTTCAAGCTCTATGTCTATTGTGGAAACAACGGTATGCCCGGGAATACCTAAAGACTGTTCAATCTCTCCGGTAGTATTTCCGATTGCGTCTATTTCTATAACTTTCTTCCCCGGAGTTCCCCGCAAAACGTCCTCCATCGCCTGTTCAAGTCCCGTCTTTCCCACAAAGTCTCCGACCTGATAATTTTTTTCCTTTATATATTTTTCCACCTCGGAGTCCTGACTGATTTTTCCTATGTATCCTATCACGTGACTTGCAGTTGAGTTGTAGGGATAGTATCTTACGGGTTCAACGGAAATAAGAACCCCCTTTCTCGTTCCGAAGCTTTCCTTTATGGTTGCCACTGTCTTATCCGACACTCCATATGCGAGGTTAATCGGCTGATAGGCAAGAAACCCCTGACTCCTCACAAGTCTGTTCAAAGAAAGAAGTCCTCTTGCCTCGAAGTCGGAAAGTTCCTCGGGGATATTGTGCTTTTCACGCAGCAGATAAAAAAGAGTTTCAACGGTCTTTATCGATGCGGACTGTCTTCGGCTGTCCGTGTGCATGGAGTCCGAGTTTCTTGAAAAATCGTTTAAAAGTTTCTCCTGTGTGAGAAAATTTTCTTTATCCTTGAGAGCCGTGTAAGTAAACGGTGTTTCAGAAATGGAAATCCCGGGATTTATTCCAAGCTCTATAAGCTCCCCTTGAGCACGGTATTTTATTGTGTCTTGAGTTAAAAACTCTTTCACCAGATTATTGTTTCTTATAAAATTCAGTATTATATCGGAGGGTTCCTCATTCAAAGGGTCAAAACCGCCCCTGTAAGTGTATAGGTTATAGGTTCCATCCTTTGAAAGAGCGACTTCTATGTTGGTTTCTATGCCTTTCTCACTAAGAAACCTGACCGCTTCTTTCTGCACCGAAAAAGCTTTTCCTTTTTCATCGGGAGGGTAAATCTTTTTCATAAAGTTACCAAAAGCATTGTCATCAAAGATACTGCAAAAATCGTCGGTTGCGGAGGAAGAGTCCGTAACCTTCGGGGAAAGCGTTTTCAAATAAACCTTTTGTGCAAGAAACTTATCATCAAAGGAGAGCGAAAATTTTTTCAATTCCAATCTATCCGCAAGCCCCTTTGAATTTAGAAGTTCATATGCACAAAGGCGAGCTATGGGATGTGAGATGACTTTTCTTAAAATCCCCGGGTCATTAACCAAAAAATGCTCTAAAAGTTTGAGAGGGGAGTCGATTTTATCGATGCCTTTATTTTTTTCCCATTCATAAATATCCATTTCTTTGAATTGCAACGAGAAACCTTCTTCGGATTTTTTAAAGACCAAGGGCACTTCGCCCTCTTTTGACTCAATGGCTTTTAAAAGTCTGTCTCCTATCGTAAATTTATAGTAATCCGTGAAAGCGTAATAATTTCTATCACAGGTCAAAAAACTTTCAACAAGTCCGTTTTTAAGAAGTTTCTCAACCAAAAAGTCCTCGGCATTCCCCTCGCCTCCTCCCTTAAGGGAGAGTGTGTTTAAAAGCACGGGATATTCATTTAAATAGTCAACGCCGTCACTTTCCAAAAGGCGAATAAGAGATAGAGAGACGGAATTTTTTTCCTCAGGCGAAAGAGAACTCAGTATGTCTTTTTGAAGCTGCACGGTAAAGCTTGCTCTGTTTCCCGCTATGAGAAGCCCGTTTCTATCCAAAATCTCTCCTCTGGGTGCGGTGGTTATAACGGTTCTTATTCTTTTTTCGTCGGAAAATTCTCTGTATTGAGCGCCCTCCACTAAAGTCAATCTTGCATAAAAAAACACTACTAAGGAAAAAAATAATAGAACTACTAATGAAATAAAGGAGTACCGATCAAATTTCATAGCAAAACCTACTTTTCAAAGCTTAAATCTCTCTCTCCGAACAATCTGTCAAAAATCAAGTTCATGGGGATCACCAATATCGAATTAAGAAAAATCATACAGAGATATCTGAATTTGAGATAATTGGTGAAAATTGTTTCCGAAAAAAAGAACGAGTTTATTAAATACCTGAAAAATAAAAAAACCACCGTAAAACAAAATGCCGCAACAGGAAGATATATAATCTTCCCCTTGAGATTTATGAGAAGTCCTCCGGCAGCTCCCGCAGTGAATAAAATTAACGCACTTATTCCGACAGGATTTGAAAATAATATATCCGAGATGAGCCCCAAAAAAAGCCCCGCCCCCGCTCCCTTCACACTCCCTAAGTAAATCCCGAACAGCATTATATAAATCAGGGAAAGGTTTGCGGATATACCTGCAAATTTTAAAAGCATTGGAAAAAATGAATTATCCAAAAAAAATACTCCAAGAAATATTGCAAGGTGTTTAAGCCAATTTTTAACCATAAACCAAGATCCCTAATCCAAAATAACGAAACATCGGTCGAGTTTGATAAAATCCACTGAGGGGTTTACGATTATAAGTTTTGAAAGTGCGTCCGTACTCATTTCAACCTCCTCAATCTTACCTATGAATATTCCACTGGGATATATTCCTCCCAGTCCGCTCGTAACGCAATTATCTCCCTTTTTGGGATCTGTTGTTTCATCAAACATATATCCTGAAAGTTTTCCGTCTTCTCTTCCCGTGAGCACGCCCCCGTCCAAAGTGCGTGTAAGTTTGAAAGAAACGCTGTTGTTTAAATCCAAAATCGCCTCAACCTTTGCCCAAGTGTCCCCCGCATCAATCACCCTTCCCACAAGTCCTTCTTTTATGACATAGGAGTCGGTCTTTATAGCTGATATTACGGTTTGATTTATCTTTATCCCGTCTTTTGAGCCTTTATCTATCGTGAATGAATAATATCTTGACTCGCTCTCCTTGCCTATTATGCTTGCTTCTTTGAGTTTATGCTCCGTCCTCTCAAGGAGCTTTGCTTCTTTGGTAAGGATATCACTTGCCGCAACTATTCTTTCAAGGCGTAAATTTTCCTCTCTAAGTTTTGCAAGCTCCGCTTTAAGTTCGGCATTTTCGTTATCTAAGGAAAAATAGCACGAGATTTTTCCGAAAGTTTTCCCTATCGCGATCCCCATATTTGAGAAGAGTTTATTTCCGGGAGCGAGAAATCTCCCGACCGCATTTTCTACCTTGGACATTCCCCCATGTCTTTGCAGTGTGAAACCTATAAGCATAAGGAGCACAATAATCGTCAGGACAAAAAAAATTTTTTTGCCGTGTCTTTTAAAAAAATCCATCGCCTTATCGATTTTTCAAAGCATTCAGGTTGTCAAGTACCCTTCCGGCACCGTTTGCCACGCAGTCAAGCGGGTTTTCTGCAATTGTAACCCTTATGCCGGTTTCTTCTGAAATCAGTTTATCGAAATTGTTAAGCCCCGCTCCTCCGCCTGTCAGGTAAATTCCTTGCTCTATCACGTCCGCTGCAAGTTCAGGCGGGGTCTTTTCAAGGGTTTGTTTGATTGTTTCAATTATTGACGATACATTTTCCCTTAGGGCATAGAAAGCGTCCTCGGAGGAAATTTCAATGGTCTTTGGAAGACCGGATACCAAATCCCTGCCCTTTATCTCAACCGAACCCAAACTCGGATCTTTGATTGCCGTGCCTATTTCTATCTTTAATCTTTCGGCGGTCATATCTCCCACAAGCAGGTTATATTCTTTCTTTACATAATTTATAACCGACTGGTCGAGCGCATCTCCCCCTATTCTGAGGCTCTTGCTGGTCACAATTCCTCCAAGTGCAATCACTGCAACTTCAGTGGTTCCTCCCCCGACATCGACAACCATATTCCCTGCAGGTCGTTGAACATCAAGTCCCGAACCTATTGCCGCCGCCATCGGCTCTTCTATAAGATATGCTTCCCTCGCTCCGGAATTTATTGTGGCGTCCTCCACGGCTTTTTTCTCCACTTCGGTTACTCCGCTAGGCACACATATCACCACACGAGGTTTAAATCCGAAAAGTCCCGATTTTCCGTTTACGGCTTTTTCTATAAAGTATTTGAGCATATTCTTCGTAATATCAAAATCCGCAATCACGCCTTCCCTTAACGGACGCACCGCAACTATGTATCCGGGCGTTCTTCCGATCATCTTTTTTGCTTCCTCTCCCACGGCAAGCACATTCTTATTCTCGGAATTAAGTGCGACCACGGAAGGTTCTCTCAACACTACACCTTTTCCTTTAACAAACACCAAGGTGTTTGCCGTTCCCAAATCTATTCCCATATCCTTGGTAATTCCGGAAAATAATCCCATTACACTACCCCTCATTCATCAAAATTCATAAGTTTTTTTCTCTTAAGACTGAAAAATTTACCCTCTCCGATTATCACATGATCAACTATCCTAAGTCCCAAAAGCCTCGCTCCTTTTACCAAGTGCTCCGTAAAGGAAATATCGGGTTCTGATGGAGAAGGATCTCCCGACGGGTGATTATGTACCAATACTACGGACGAAGCATTTTTTCTCAATGCCGCTTCGTATATCATCTTCGGATCCACCGAGGTCTTTCCCAAAGCTCCTCGGGAAATCTCGACTTTTGCAATCAATCCGCACCTGATGTCTAAGAGGAGAGCGTAAAAAACCTCCTGTTTCAAAAATTTCACATCAGGGAGTATAAATTCATAAACTGTTTCCGGAGAGTCCAGAGAAATCCTTTCCTCGGCATTTTTTCTCATAACCCTCTTTCCCAGTTCGAGAGCCGCCATTATCTGGCAGGCTTTTGCAAGTCCTACCCCTTTCACTTTCATAAAATCCGAAAGTTCCGCTCTCGCAAGTCCCAAAAGTCCGCCCTGTTCTCTTAGGAGAGATGCTCCAAGCTCCAAGGCACTCTTTGAAGCGGTGCCGTTTCTTATAAGTATTGCCATCAGTTCTTCGTCGGAGAGCAAAGCCGCTCCATATTTTTCAAGTTTCTCTCTTGGGCGTTCCGCTTTGGGCATATCAAAAATAAAACAGGTCTTTTCTTCCTTGGTCATAATTCTCTTAAGTACCTGATAATTTTATCTACGGGGAGTCCCACAACATTATCGAAAGAACCTTCGATATACTCCAAAAACTTGTCGGCCTCCCCTTGGATACCGTACCCTCCGGCTTTGTCGTAGGGTTCTTTTGTCGAGATATATTCTTCTATGTCGCTTTCCTTGAGTTTTTTGAACTTAAGAAAAGTCTCGTCGTAATCAATAATCTTAAAATCATCATCAAGTGAAATCAAGGAAAAACCCGTAATCACTCTGTGTTCTCTCCCCGAAAGGAGATTGAGAAACTCCCTTGCCTGTTCTTTGTTTTCAGGTTTTCCCAAAATCCTGTCTCCAACCGCGACCACGGTGTCCGCGCCCAGCACCAGTGCCTTGGGATTTCTCTTTGCGGAAGAAAAAGCCTTCTCAAAGGCAAAACTCATAGCCATAACCTCGGGAGAAACCGAGGAGAATTTTTCTTCCGTATTGCCGATGTCCACCGTGAAATTTATCCCCTCTCGCATAAGAAGTTCCCTTCTTCTGGGAGATGCGGACGCAAGCACTATCATAGCTCCTCCTTTTTTACTCTGTTGATTAAAAAACCGCTCGCCGCACCTATGAAGACGCCTGTAAAAACACTTAGCAGTTGAAAATACGGCAATATGGAAAAAATCGACTTGTCGGATACTAAGACTGACGCTATTTTAAGTTGAACCGCATTAAAGGCGCATGACCCCATAACGCTCACTCCCACTTCACTAAGCAGCCGTTTTTTTCCGTTCACAACAAAAATTCCGACTCCCATAACAAGTGCACTTGCAATTGTCGCAGGAAGACTATATAAGATTGCACTCACTCGCCCGAAAAAAAGCCCCGACATCAGGCTCTTAATTACACCCACAATCAACCCTTCTTTAAATCCGAAAACACTCATAGAGACCAATATGCCCGCATTTGAAAGCCCGATCTTGAGTCCCGGAAGGGGCATGGGAGCGGGGATTAAAGTTTCCACAAAAGAAAGCACCAGAGAGAGTGCGGTAAAAACTGAAAGCTTTGCCATTTTTTCGGTCTTAGTCATCGGCTCACCCCGTCTATGTCATTTTTTTTTCCGCTTACAATCTCCGCCACAAAATGATTGGGGAGACAAATCAGCTTCTCTCCGACCTTGCTTATGGCACCCTGTTTGATGTCCAGCTTGTCGGGACAGCTCGCCTCCACAACCCTGACCGAACCGTCATCAACTTCTATCACATTAAGACCGAACCCTGATTGGAAAAAATACTTTCCGTCCTTATCACCCCTGAGAGAAATTCTCGCTTTTTCTTCGCCGTCAATTCTTATCACAACGGCGTCGGAGTTTTCGGAGCGATTAAGAAAAATAATCGGAACGATCCCAATCAACAACGCCAAAAAAATTACCGCAAAATCTCCTCCGGTTAAATTAAATTTCTTCATATCGTTTCAAGTTTATCACGAAATTTTTATGCAATCAAGAAAAACAATAAGCCTCTTTCAAAAATTCATATGGCATGTAGTTGTTTGAGCAAGATTTTTGAAATAAAAATGAGCCGTGTGGTATAATAAGTTGAGGAGGCGTAGTCGATATGGGAAAGAACAAAGATATAGATCTCAAATCGCTTGGATTTGCGAATGTTACTCTGGCGGAGATAGGGAAAAAATTTATTTTGACTCTAAGAATTATGGACGATATGCTCGCAAGATGGGTTTTTAAAAATCCGAGATGTGTTGAGATTTTGGTAAACACCATTCTGAAAAAACAAATAAAGGTGATAGAAAGTCTAACTCAGTATAATATGGATAATGCCGAGGGGAGATCTGCAATAGTAGATGTATTGGCGACAACCGAGGACGGAAAGCGCATAGTGATAGAAATACAGAGAGCATCAGATGAATGGCTTCCCTTAAGGGCAAGGCACATCTGCTCCGTATCTGACGCCAACTTAATAAAGAAGGGTACTGAGTTCAAAGACATACACGAATTCTACACCATCTTTATAATGGAGAAGGATCCGTTCGGGAAAGGACAATCGGTCTACACAATCAATCGAATGTTCAGGGAAACCAACGAAGTTTTCCAAGACCGACAGACCATAATTTTTGTAAATGTATCCACCAAGGAAGAGGGAGAAGTTAAAGATCTTGTGGAAGATTTCCTGATAAGGGATTACGAAAAGATAAAGAATGAAGTCTTTAGAGAAACCGTAAGACTCATAAAGAACCCTAATGAAGAGGAGGATGAGGAAGTTATGGAATTTGTAACGGAAGAAATGAAAATCTTAGCTGAAAGACTTGAGAAAAGAGGCATTGAAGAGGGAATTGAAAAAGGCATTCAGCAAGGAATTGAAAAAGGAAGAGAAGAGGGAAGAGAGGAAGGTAGAGAAGAAGGTTTCTTTCAATCGGCGATGAATTTACTGAAGATGGGATTTTCTGTTGAAGATGCAGAAAAAGCCACAGGGCTTTCCAGAGAAAAGATAATGAAATTAAAAGCTTCATTCTAAAAGAGAGCAGCCGAGCGCGGCTGTTTTTTTTGTATTGGAAAAATAATTAAAAAAACGAGCAGCATATTATAACTTCAACACTATTGCATTCTTTTTTTCTTTGTGTTATGATTTACACAGTTAGGTTGCAGAGTGTGATGAGATAAAGGAGGAAAATTATGAAATTAGCGAAGAGAATGGACAATATCAAGGCATCTGAGATTAGGGAGCTGCTTGCGTTGACGCAAAAGCCGGATATCATTTCGTTTGCGGGCGGCTTGCCGGCGAAGGAGTCGTTTCCGGTAAAAGCTTTTGAAGAAGCTGCAAAGCGAGTTATTGAGAGTTCGGGAGATGTGGCGTTGCAGTATACAACGACCGAGGGTAATGTCAAACTTCGCGGGCACATCACAAAAAGACTTGTAAAGCTTGGAGTGAAAGCGACAGAGGATAATATCATAATCACCAGCGGTTCACAGCAGGGTTTGGATTTTACGGCGAAAATTTTTATCGACAAAGGTGATGTGATTATATGCGAAGCTCCCACCTATTTGGGAGCGATCAATGCTTTTCGTCCCTATGAGCCGAAGTTTGTAGATGTGGAAACGGATGAGAACGGAATGAGAATGGACAAGCTTGAGGAAGCTCTCAAAGCAAATCCCGATGCAAAGTTTATCTATGCCATTGCAGACTTTCAAAATCCCACCGGAAAAACACTTCCCAAGGATCGAAGAAAGAGATTGGTGGAGCTTGCAAGGGAATATGATGTTATGGTTTTAGAGGACAACCCTTATGGTGAATTGAGATTTGAGGGAGAGATTCAGCCGGCAATTCAAAGTTTTGATACGGACGGAAGAGTGATGTTCCTTGGTACTTTCTCAAAAATTTTGGCTCCCGGACTCAGATTGGGTTGGGTATGTGCATCTCCCGAGGTTATAAATAAGTTTAACCTCATCAAGCAGGGTTCGGATTTACAAAGTTCCACGATTTCTCAAATGGAGGTTGCGGATCTTCTCGACAATATGGATATCGAAGAACACATTAAAACAGTCAGCAAAATGTACGCAAAGAGAAGAGATGCAATGCTTAAGACAATGGAAGAGGAATTTCCTAAAGAAATTAAGTGGACTCACCCCGAGGGAGGATTGTTCCTATGGGTGGAACTTCCTGAGAAATTGAGTGCGAGAGATGTCGCAAAAGAAGCTCTTAAGGAAAAGGTGGCTTATGTGCCGGGCGGAGCGTTCTTTGCGAATGGCGGACACGAGAATACTTTCAGGATGAATTATTCCAATTCGAGCGAGGAAAAAATCGTCGAGGGCATAAAGAGATTGGCGAAAGTTTTAAAGAAAATGGTGTAATAGAAAAGACGAGTCAAATGCGACTCGTCTTTTTTTTTGAGAACTAAAGGAAAAGCTCTCCCGAAGCAAGCACAACTGCACTTCCTCCGACTCTTATGTTTACGGAGTCTTTTTCCGTGTGTATTGTGGTGAAAATTTTTGAGGGTCTGTTCATCTTCTCGCCTTGAATTATCGTATTCAAGGAAGATTCTTTTATTATGCCGTTTTGGTGGAGATAGAATGTCAAAGCACCGTTTGAAGTGCCGGTTGCCGCTTCTTCATCAATCCCGACAAGAGGTGCGAAGTTTCTTGCGTGAATAAATCCGTCGGAATTATTCACACTGAAAGCATGTACTCCGACAACCGAATAGCGTTTGGAGATTTCAGAAATCAAAGAAAAATCAGGACTTAACTTTGATAGTTCTTTTTCATCTTTCACGGGAAGCATAATATCCTTAAGTCCAGAATACGCAATTCTCGGGAGTAAATATTCGGTACTTCCCGAGATAAACCCCTGTCCTTCACGTGAAACGGCAAAACTTCCATATAGTTCGTCCGATTGTCTTTCATCTAAGGTTTCGAATAATTCGGGCTTTGCCATATCCATAAAAATATTTTCGGATTCGACATAGATTTTTAATTCTCCGCACTTGGTTGAGCAAAGATAAGTTTGATTTTTTTTGATTACCCCTTCGCTAAGAAGTGCATAGAACGCTCCGATAGTTGCATGACCGCACAAAGGCACTTCATCTGTAGGGGTGAAGTAGACGGTTTGAAACTTGTCGGATATTTTTTTTATAAAGACAGTTTCACTATACCGAAGTTCCGCTGCGGTTTTTTGCATACTTGTGTGTTGGGGAAAATCATCTTCCTCGGGAATTATCACGACTCCTGCAGGATTTCCTCCGAAAATTTCCGTCGAGTACACATCAACAATCTTAAATTTCATTTTTCCCTCCTAATACTTTTTGAGCTTATCTTACCACAATTACATACAGTTATTTTCGATTCAAATAAAATTTGCGAATAAGATAAACTCGTGTGATATAATAATTGAGAGGGGGTAGTGAAATGAAAAAGAAACCGCA
>CAUVKI010000026.1:0-25424 GCA_963552605.1 uncultured Tissierellia bacterium | reverse complement strand
AAAAGGGAATAAGGAAAGGAAGAGTTGAGGGAATTGAAGAAGGTATGAAAAAAGGGATAGCTGAGGGAATGGAAAAGGGAATGGAAAAGGGAAGAGCTGAGGGAATGGAAGAAGCTGCAAGAAATATGCTTAAAGAGGGAACTCCGATAGAGGCGATAATAAGATGGACAGGATTATCAAGAGAGAGAATAGAGAAGCTAAGAGGGGATATGTAATACGCAACTTTGGAATACGAAAAAAATATAAAAAAATTGCTCGCTGTTTTCGAAAAAAATAAAATATACGCATCTGAAGATTAATAGGTTGTCGCTTTAACTGATTTTGTTAAGACGACAACCTTTCTTTTTTTCAAAAAAAAGAATTGACTCGAAACCAAAGCGATGTTATAATCCGTCCTCAAGAGAAAGCGGCATTGCCGTGAAGGGAGGGATGGTGTATGTTCAAATATGTCATAGGGCGGCTCGTACAGTCGGTTTTGGTTCTTGTTTTGATTGCGAGCATAACCTTTTTGCTTATGAACTTTGTGCCGGGAGGACCGTTTGCAAGCGAGAAGGCGCAGAGCGAAGAGGTGTTAGCTGCAAAGATGGCAAAGTACGGACTGGATAAACCCTTGTCCGTTCAGCTTAAGAATTATCTTTGGAATGCGGCTCACTTTGAGTTCGGAGATTCTATGAAGCTTCAGACGGGTCGCCCCGTGATTGAAATTATGAGGGAGATGTTTCCGTATTCAGCCAAGATAGGATTGATGGCTTTGTGCGTGGCGGTTTTGCTGGGAGTGCCCTTGGGGTGCGTTGCTGCATACCACAGAGGTAAACCTGTAGACAGTTTTCTAAGGGTGGTTACCACCTTGGGGATAAGCGTGCCGGGTTTTGTTTTGGCAACTATTATGCTGGTGATTTTTGCGGTCAAGCTGAAAGTGCTTCCCGCTACGGGGTTGTCTTCCGCAAAGAATTATATTATGCCGGTATTGTCTTTATCGTTTTATCCGATGTGCTATACGGCAAGACTTTCCAGATCGAGTATGCTTGATGTCATTAATCAGGACTACATAAGGACGGCTCGTGCAAAAGGAGTGTCCGCTCCGAGAATAATATTCAAGCACGCTCTTAGAAATGCGTTTATTCCGGTTCTGACTTATCTCGGACCTCTGACCGCAGGCATACTTACAGGGTCGTTTGTGGTAGAGTCGGTTTTCAGTATTCCGGGGCTTGGAAGGTATTTTGTGCAGAGCATTAATAACAGAGATTATCCGCTCATAATGGCGACGACGATTTTTTTTGCTTTCTTGGTCATAGTTATGAATTTTGCGGTTGATATTTTGTATAAGTTTGTAGACCCCAGAATTGATATTACAAAGGGGGTGGATTGATGGCTCCCTTAAAAATTTTTTCGCTTCAGCCGGATTTTGAGAAATTGGGTTTTAAAGAGGAATTTTCAAAGGACGATTTTCTTCCGGCCGGCGACGAGGAAAAACAGGCTTTCATTCAAAAACCTCCGGCGGTTTCCTATTGGAAGGATGCTTGGAGGAGGTTAAAGGCGAATAAGGTCGCAATGGTGGCACTGGCTTTTATAGGTGCGACTTTGGTTTTTGCCTTTATAGGACCTTTGTTTATGAGTGTGGATTACACGACTCAAATTCCCGGAATGGAGAAACAGCCTCCGAGCATCTATTTCCCTTTCGGAACCGATAACTTGGGAAGAAATCTGTTTGTAAGGGCGATGTACGGCACAAGGGTGTCTATGCTTGTGGGAATTTTTGCAAGTTTGATAGTTTTGGTGATAGGAACCCTTTACGGTTCAATTGCAGGATATTTCGGAGGCAAGGTCGATATGGTTATGATGAGAATTATAGACCTTATTTATTCCGTGCCCGATGTGCTGGTGATAATACTTATCTCAATTACTATAAAAGAGCCGATACAGAAGTGGGCGAACAGCAGCGGAAGCGGTTTTGCGAGAATGCTTGCAGTGCTGGGTGCCGGATTGATAGCTATTTTCATAGCTTTCGGAATGCTCTATTGGGTTTCGATGGCTAGGATAATAAGAGGTCAGGTGCTTATGCTCAAGCAGCAGGAATACATCACGGCAGTCAGAGCCTTGGGAGGAAAGCCCTCAAGGATTATAAAAAGACATTTGTATCCGAACTGCATAGGGCAGATTATAGTTATGACTGCACTTCAAATTCCCTCCGCAATATTTCTCGAAAGCTTTCTTTCGTTCTTGGGAATTGGAGTGAACGCACCGATGACGAGTCTTGGAGCTATGGCGTCGGACGCTCTTTCGGGAATTTACAGCTATCCTTACAGACTCATAATCCCGTCAATACTTCTAAGCTTGATTATTTTGAGTCTGAACTTGTTCAGCGACGGTTTAAGAGATGCACTTGACCCCAGACTTAAGAAATAGGAGGACGAAATGGAAAATAAAAATCTGATTGAAGTGAATGATTTGAAAGTTTCGTTCTTCACTCCCGCAGGCGAAGTAAAGGCGGTGGGAGGCATTTCCTACAAGATAAAGTATAACGAAGTTATGGGAATTGTCGGAGAGAGCGGCAGCGGAAAGAGCGTTGAGGCTTATTCGATAATGGGGCTTTTGCAAAGTCCGGGAAAAGTTACTGACGGAGAGATTATCTTTGAGGGGAAAAATATTTTAAATAACAGCCCGAAAGAGATGGAGGCTTTTCGGGGAAATGAAGCCGGAATGATTTTCCAAAATCCGATGACCTGTCTAAATCCCGTTTATACCATAGGTAATCAGATGATGGAGGGGATTTTGTGCCACAAAAAAGTGAACAGGAGCGAGGCGTTTGACAAAGCCTGTCAGATGTTAA
The DNA here is from genome assembly GCA_963552605.1 of uncultured Tissierellia bacterium. Lineage (GTDB taxonomy): Bacteria > Bacillota > Clostridia > Tissierellales > Peptoniphilaceae > CAUVKI01. The sequence goes on along the minus strand of CAUVKI010000026.1, from coordinate 22,594 downwards.
ATCTTGTCGGCATTGCAAACCCCGAAAAGAGAATGAAACAGTATCCGCATGAACTTTCGGGAGGTATGCGTCAAAGGGTTATGATAGGTATGGCGCTTATCTGCGAGCCTAAGCTCTTAATTGCGGACGAGCCGACAACCGCACTTGATGTTACGATACAAGCTCAGATTTTGGAGCTTATTAAGGATATACAGAAAAAGACGAAGATGAGCGTAATTTTTATAACTCACAATTTGGCAGTGGTTGCAAAAATCTGCGACACCGTGGGAGTGATGTATGCGGGAAAAATGGTTGAGCAGGGAAGTGTTGACGACATCTTCTACAATCCCATGCACCCCTATACTCACGGGCTTTTGCGCTCAATGCCGAGAATTGACGAGGAAGAAACGGAAAGACTTCAAAGCATTGAAGGCTCTCCTGTGGATATGTTAAATCCTCCGGAGGGGTGTGGATTTTGTCAACGATGTCCTTACAGTATGAAACTCTGTCTTAGAAGATCTCCTCCCGTTCTGGAAGTTGGAGAAGGGCATACGGTTTCATGCTGGCTTCACGTTCTAAAGAGAGAGGACGGGGAGTATGCCTCAAAAATTCTTATGGAGGTGTGCTGATGAAAGAAGATATTTTATTGTCCGCGGAGCATCTTGTTAAACACTTCAGAGTCGGGGCAAAGTGGGGAGAAAAAAAGTATGTCCACGCCGTGGAAGATGTTTCAATAAAAATAAAGAAAGGCGAAACCTTGGGATTGGTAGGCGAGTCGGGCTGCGGAAAAACCACTCTCGGAAGAACCGTCCTAAGACTTCACGAACCCACATCGGGAAAGATCACCTATGGAAATTCGGTGCTGTTTGACTCCGAGAAAGGTATCAAAGCCGATATGATGCCTTTCAGAAGAAAGATGCAGATTATTTTCCAAGACCCCTCGGCATCTCTCGACCCCAGAATGACTGTCGGGGAGATTGTGGGGGAAGCTTTGGATATTCACGGACTTTATCCCGATAAAACGGATAGAAAGGAAAGAATAAACAACTTATTGAAAGAAGTGGGACTTAATGCGGAGCAGTCCAATCGTTATCCGCACGAATTTTCCGGAGGTCAGCAGCAGAGGATAGGAATAGCGAGAGCTTTGGCGGTTGAACCGGAATTTATAGTATGCGACGAGCCCATTTCGGCGCTGGATGTTTCAATACAGTCGCAGATTGTGAATATGCTTTGGGATATGCAGAAGGATAGAGGGCTTACTTATTTATTTATAGCTCATGATATTTCCGTGGTAAGACATATTTCGGATAGGATCGGAGTGATGTATCTGGGGGTATTGGCGGAGCTTGTGGAGGGAAAAGAGATCTATAAAAATCCTTTGCACCCTTATACGCAGGTGCTTTTGTCTTCCGTGCCGCTTCCCGATCCCAAGAAGAATAGAAAAGCGGAGAGATTGGCACTTAAAGGGGAGATTCCCTCGGCTATCGATCCGCCGACGGGGTGTCGTTTTCACCCCCGTTGTCCAAAAGCGACCGAGGAGTGCAAAAGAGAAACTCCTCTCCTAAGAGAAGTTCAACCTGAGCATTGGGTCGCCTGTTTTAATTCATAGGCTTTAAAGCATGAGGCTTTTAGCAATATAAAAAGAGAGGGAGGAAGTTTATGAAAAGGAAATTGAGTTTGCTGCTTGCGTTTTTGCTTTTGATTTCTGCACTGGCAGCATGCGGAGAAGGACCTGCACCCGTGGACAAGAATGAGGTGGATGTTTCGCAGGGAGACGGTAAAACGGACGATAAGTCACAAGGTTCACAGGAGCCTCAAGGAAAGGAAGAATCGCAAGGGGAAGAAGAACCTCAAGGCAATCAGGACGGAGTGATGGACATATGTATGGCAAGCGAACCTAAGTCAATCGACCCTGCAATAAACACTTCGGTTGACGGAGCTGTACTTATTCAACACGCATTTGAAGGATTGATTAAATGGGTCAATGACGGAACGGGCAAAGCGAAGAATGCCCCGGGTATGGCTGAGAGTTGGGATGTTTCGGAAGATAAGCTGACTTGGACTTTCCACTTGAGAGATGCCAAGTGGAGCGACGGAGTACCTGTTAAGGCGCAGGATTTTGAGTTTGCTTGGAGAAGATTGGTCGATAAGTCCACCGGAGCGGATTATGAGTATATGCTCGATATGGTAAAGGGATACGGCGACAGCAACGGAAAAAGTCTTGATATAAGCTGTCCCGACGATAAAACCTTTGTTGTAAAGTTGGATCACTTATGCCCTTACTTTGAGGAGATTTGTGCATTTCCCGCAACTTTCCCCATAAGAAAAGATATCATTGAGGCGAACGGCGACAAGTGGACTCAAAGTACGGAAACTTATGTTTCAAACGGGGCTTACAAAATTCAGGAGTGGGTTCACAACGATCACATAAGTTTCGTAAAGAGCGAAAGCTATTATGACCCGTCTTTAGTTTTGGCGGAGAAATTAAACTTCAAACTTATGGATGACCATAACGCAATCTATGCGGCTTACCAAAGCGGAGAGCTGGATTACATCTATGAGAGCGTACCCATAGACGAAAGAATTGGTCTTATCAAAAAGGGCTGGCTGAAAGTTGACCCCGAGCTAGGAACATATTATGTTTGTTTCAACAATCAGGTCGAGCCGTTCGATAATCCTGATGTGAGAAAAGCGTTTTCCTTGGCTATAGACAGAAATAGAATTGTGGAAAAGGTCACTCAGTCAGGACAGGTTCCTGCAAGCGGATTTGTTCCCAAGGCGATATATGACGCCAAAGGGCTTTCAGGGGATGATTTCAGAACTGTCGGAGGAGATTATTACAGCGTTGCCGATTCCGATTATGAGAAAAACTGCGAAGAAGCAAGAGAGCTTATGAAGAAAGCGGGTTTTGAGGGTGGAAAGGGTTTCCCCGTGGTGGAATATTTATACAACACCTCCGATTCTCACAAGGCAATTGCCGAGGCTCTCCAGAATATGTGGCAGGAACAGCTCGGAGTTCAAGTTACTCTTCAGAATGTGGACTGGAATGTATTCCTTGAAACCAGAAAGAAGGGAGACTACACTATTGCTCGCCACGGGTGGATTGCGGACTACAACGACCCTATGACTTTCCTCGATATGTGGATTGATGGCGGCGGAAATAACGATGCGAAATATGACAACCCCGAGTTCGACAAACTCATAGCGGAAGCAAAAACACAAACCGATGTGGAAAAGAGAATGGAGCTTATGCACAAAGCCGAAGATATATTGATGAAAGATGCGGCAATTGCTCCGCTCTACTTCTACACTCAGTCCTATATGTTAAAGCCGAATATTCAGGGATTATATTACACTCCCCTCGGATATTACTTCTTCTATCAAACTACGGGATTTTAAAAAAACTGCCGGCGAAAATGCCGGCGTTTTTTTTTGCAGCTTTTATTTCACTCGTTTTTTATTGTTTATTTTTATCATCAATACCGTTGTAGCGGATTGAAGTTGATTTGAAAAGGTTGTCGAGCGGGTCTATTCTTCGGCTTTGAAGTTATAGATCGGTCTGATGTGCTTTACAATCTCGACCGTGTCACCTATATTTTCAACAATGGATTCTATCGGCTTGTAAGCCATAGGGCATTCGTCGAGGGTATTCTGCCCGACGGTGGTAGTGTAAATGCCCTCCATCGCCTTTTTGAATTCAGTAAGGGTGAAAGTCTCCTTGGTAACTTTTCTTGAACTCAGTCGTCCTGCTCCGTGCGGTGCCGAGAAATTCCATTCCTCATTTCCCTTTCCTATACAGATTAACGAACCGTCTTTCATATTTATGGGAATTATGAGTTTTTCTCCCGCTTGTGCCGAAACTGCACCCTTTCTCAAAATTCCATGTTCCATATCGATATAATTGTGAATGGTCGTAAATTGATCTTTAACCTTGAGTTTCATTCCTCTAATCAATTCATCCATCATAGCCAATCGATTCAATCGTGCAAATTCCTGCATTATCTTCATATCATAGAGATACTCTTCCATTCCTTTGCCTTCCAAATAGGCCAAGTCATACGGAATGTTCTCCCCGTTTTTCTCTTTCATCGCTCTAATTTCAGCTTCGATATCCCGTTCTCTACCCTCTTTCTTAAGTTTGTCAATACGCTCTTGGATATCTTCTTGTGAATTACGATTAAGTGTCTTAAATGCCGAATCTTGATAGTATTCCGCCACTTGCCTCCCCGGATGTCTTGATCCTGAGTGAATTGTCAGAAAGATCGTTCCCTCCTCGTCTTTTGCAGCTTCGATGAAGTGATTTCCTCCGCCAAGCGAACCCAAAGAATGATATGCTCGATGAAGATTAATCTTACCTTTTTGTATTGATTTCAATTTCTCCAATTCAATCTCTCGTGTAAATCGGTGCGGTGTTTTTCGGATTGCCTTTCCGAAGGGTATATTCTCCCGAATCACCTTGTCCAACTTTTGCAATTCAATATGCTTGTTTGCTATTTCAATGGTTTCCATTCCGCAACCTATGTCCACTCCCACCAGATTCGGCACAATTTTATCCTTAATTGTCATTGTAAACCCGATAGTGCAGCCCACGCCGACATGCATATCGGGCATAACCCGAATTTTTGATCCTTCCATAAAATCCTGCATACAAAGACGTTTTATCTGATCTATCGCACCGTCATCTACAATATCCGTATAAACAATCGCCTCCGCTTTGTTTCCCTTTATTTTAATCATTCAAATTCACCTTCACTTTTTCAAATTTTTTTCAAAAATAAAAAAAGAGCTTAAGCTCTTCGAAAAATCCTGCAAATTTTCCAACCTATTCGTCACTTATAGACTGCGCTACTATAACACACTGAAATATTTTTTGCAAGAGGTGTTTCTATCTTGCACCGTGGAAATCAATTTATTTCCCAAAAAAATTACTTATGGAAGTTTTTATAAAAATACGATAGAATGTGAGATGTTGTTTAAGGATAAATAAAAGGAGAAAAATTATGGCAAAAAAAATTGGAATAATCGGGGCAGGTCCCGGAGGATATGTGTGCGCAATCAAGGCAGCACAACTCGGCTTTGATGTGGTATTGACGGAAAAGGATACCGTTGGGGGAACTTGCTTAAACCGAGGCTGTATTCCCACCAAGACTTTTTTTAAGACCGCAGAGCTTATGAAAGATATTAAGCGAAGTGAAACATTTGCGATTTTTGACGCAGGCTCTCCTAAAGTTGACGGCAAAAAACTTCAGGAGAGAAAAAGAGAGATTGTCGGCACTTTGGTCGGAGGAATAAAGCAGTTATTGTCGTCATATCCGAATTTGAAGTTTTATGAGGGGTTTGCTTCATTCGAGGATAAAAAGACTTTAAAAATCAGATTGAAAGACGGCTCGGAAATAATCGAAAATGATTTTGACAATATCATAATTGCTTCCGGTTCGGTTCCCAAGATGACTGAAACCGAAGGAGTGGATCTTGAGGGAGTGATTACTTCCGATGATTTGTTGGAGCTTGAGGAAATTCCGGAGAGCTTGATTGTGGTCGGAGCGGGAGTGATAGGTCTTGAGTTTGCAAGTATTTATCAGGAGTTGGGCAGTCAGGTTACTTTGCTTGCCTCAAGAATTTTAAAAGGCTCGGACAAAGAGATGCAGAAGCGATTGGTTCCTACCCTAAAAAAACAGGGAGTTAAAGTATATACGGATATTCGTGCTAAAAAAATCACCAAAGAGGGTGAACTTTTAAGGGTTGTTGCGTCGTATAAAGAAAAGGACGGCGAAGAAACAGTCGAGGGAAGATATGTGCTGATTGCCAGCGGAAGAGGTCCTGTAATTGAAGATATGGGATTTGAGAAAATTGGAATAAAAACCGACGAGAATGGGATAATAGTGAATGAAAAATTTGAAACGAGTGTTCCCGGAATTTTTGCGATAGGAGATGTAAATCGCATAGCTCAGCTTGCACACGTTGCAAGCGCTCAAGGGGAATGGGTTATGGATTATATCTCGGGAAATAAGCCGGAGGTGAATGTCAATGTTTATCCCTCTTGCTGCTTCACGATGACAGAGGTTTCATATACGGGAAAAACCGAAGAGGAATTAAAATCGGAGGGAGTTTCCTATAAAGTTTCAAAATTTAATTTTGCTGCAAACGGCAAAGCCCTTTCTCTCGGAGAAGGGGAAGGACTTGTGAAAGTGCTTACAGATGATGACGGAAAAATCTTGGGAGTTCACATTATCGGTCCTCACGCAAACGATCTTATAAGCGAGGGGAATTTTGCCATAGCCAACGGGCTTTCAGTAGAGGATATAACCTTTGCCATTCACGCACACCCCACCCTATCTGAAGCATTTTTGGAAGCTTCGGGAGGGATTTTTGAAAAGTCAATTCACTCCGCACCCAAGAAAAAAAGAAAATAAAAAATATGGTTTTATACCATTATTTATTTGAATTATGAATATCAGCGATTTGTACTCCGCAGAAGATACACGAATTTTTATGGTCGCAAAGTAGATATAACCATACTTCTATTGAGTAATAGCATTACAAAAAGAACTTCATATGACCGATAGGAGGCGGAAAAATGACGGACAATAAATCTAAATCTATGAAGAAGTTTATGACGATTTGGACAGGACAGTTTTTCTCAATTCTTGGGTCGGGACTCTCGTCTTTCGGGTTGTCTATTTGGGTGTTGAAACAGACCTCAAGCAATATGAACTTTGCTATGACTTTTTTGGTTCAGATTTTGCCGGGTATTATTTTTGCACCGATGGCGGGCAGTTTTGCGGACAGAAAAAATCGTAAGAGGATTATGATTTTAACGGACAGTATTGACGCTCTGCTGAAATTAGTGATGGCAGTGCTGGTGCTGACGGGGATGCTGAAACTTTGGATGGTCTATCCGATTTTGTTCATTTCTTCAACCTTGAATGCCTTTCAAGGACCTGCATTTGACGCATCGATTCCTCAAATTGTACAGAAAGAACAATTGGGTCGAGCCAATGGGTTAAGACAGCTTACACGTTCCGTTCAGTCCATGATTGCACCGATTGTTGCCGGAGCTCTATATCCCGTCATCGGATTTTCAGGACTTTTAGGCATCGATTTTTTCACTTTCAGCATTGCCGTTTTAACCATTGCATTGCAGAGCATTCCGCAGCCTTCGGTATCCAATGACACCGAAGGGAAAAATCGCATTCTTTCCGATATGAAATTCGCCATGAGCTATGTCAAGGGAAAGCAGGGCTTTCCGGCACTGATTTCCGTCTTTGCCCTTCTGAATTTCATTGCCAATTTATGTATCGTGTTGGTGGGACCGATGATTATGGCAAATTATGATTCCAAGTTCTACGGTTTGGTGAATTCCGTTTCCGGTATGGCGATGGTGGTCGGCGGGTTCGTTGCGGGCTTGCTTCCGGCATCGGGAAACAGGGTTAGAAAGATTTTTCTCAGCCTGATTTTATCAGGAATCGGACTTTGCGTCATGAGTAAATCTCCAATGTGGGCGGTTATTGCTACGGGATATTTTTTATTCATGTTGCCGGTTCCGTTTACCAACGGAACTTTTGGGACGATGATTCATATGAAATTTTCCGGAGATGTGTTGGGAAGAGTGGGCGCATTGATAGACGGCTTGATGAAAATCATCACGCCGGCGGCGATTCTCCTTGCAGGTTTTCTGTCCGATCGTGTATTCAATCCTCTGCTTATGCCGAGTGGCTTACTGGCGGAAACTTGGGTTGGAAGATTTTTCGGGGTTGGGGAACAGAGAGGAGTTGCCCTTCTTTTTGTCCTTTGCGGACTGGTGTTGATTGCAACCTGCATTACCATGTTATGCAACAAAAAAGTGATGGATATGGAGAAAGCGAACGAGGACGCCGTAAAATAACTTACGGTCTTTATGAGTTAAGTTAATCAACTATAGTAAAAAAATACGAAGAGCGGTGAATTGTTTAATAATTTTGCTCTTCGTATTTTTTAATTTTGAGTCAATCCTACTTTATTTGAAAAATCTCATAACTCCGACAACTTTACCTAAAATCTTAACATTTCTCGAAATTATAGGAGTCATAGAAGGATTTTGGGGCTGAAGTCTTATATGATCCTTTTCCTTATAGAAAGTTTTGATTGTGGAAAATTCCTGATCTATGAGTGCAAGAACTATATCTCCGTTATCTGCTGTATCCCGTTTTTCCACGAGAGCATAATCTCCTCCATAAATTCCGACATCAATCATACTATCGCCGTTCACTCTTATTAAAAACAATTGTCGATCCTTTACTATATCAACCGGCATAGGAAAAGTTTCCATTATGTTTTCCACTGCAAGGACGGGAATCCCCGCAGTCACCGTACCGACCACCGGCAAATCCACAGTCCGCCTTGAGGGCAAATCATACTCGGTATTTTCTATAATCTCAATCGCTCTGGGTTTATCCTGTGCTCGTTTGATATATCCGAATTTTTCAAGCTTCTCTAAAAGAGAATAAGCGGAAGAAGTACTTTTTAAATCAAGGGCGGAACAAATTTCCCTAACACTCGGCGGATATCCTCTCCCCTGTATGAAACGCTTTAGAAACATCAAAACTTCAAGTTGTTTATTACTCAAATCTTCATACATTTTCTCACCTCATTTCTCAGCGGATATTATAACATAGGATTTTGCTATTCCAAAATTTCATCTTCCTTCAATTTTTCAGGGTGCAAAAAAACCTCATCATATTGAGCCAAGGTATAAACGGCTTCTTTGGTAATAGGTTCGGTTATTCTTCCGTTCTCTCCCGTGGAAACATAAACATAGTTTTCATTCTCTTTTAAAATTTCCACCGGCACATATCTCACAATGCTTCCCTTATAATCAATAAACACTCCTATTCTCAATCCGTTTTTTATAATCGACTCCTTTGGAAGTTTGAAAGCCTCCTTTTCAAATTTCACAATGGAAAAATCACCGTACTCAAGATTTAAAAATCTATGCAATTCATTCACTATGGTCAAAAAAATCAAAAGTTTTCCATCCTGCTTTCTAACTTCTTTCACCGTTCCCTGAAAAAAACCGACATCCTTATTTTCCAAGAGCAACACTCGCCCGGGTTTTATCTCCTGTTCAAAATCTTCTTCTTTAAGTTTTAAAATAAGAGTTGCCTGAAAATTATCGACAACTCTAAGTTCTTGGGAAGAAGTTCCGGATTTAATTATACTTTCAAAATTTTCCGTCGTGAGAGTTTCCATATATTTTTGAAGAAGAGATTGATTAAGTTTTGAAGGCTTAAGAGAAATTACTCCACTCATATTTGAGATAACGGTTTTTTCTTTTGAGATGTTTTTTTCCTCAATCTCAAGTTTTTCTTTTTTCGCTTTGAGCTCATCAAGATTTAATTGGTTCTCGTTTAAGTTTACAGATCGGAAATAAACGCTTGTGTCGGAAAAATTTACCGAATTTAAAATCGTTTTTATACTCTCATAATCGTCTTTTAAAAATGCCTCACGAAGTCCGTCTATCGTTGAAAAATAATAATCCCTCGTCTTTCCCTCAGCTTGATTTATAAGAGCGCTTATCCTTGTGAGTTCGTCCGAAGGTTGAAATCCGGAGGAAAAAAGTGCTGTTCCCTTAGAGACTCTTTCCCCCTCTTTCACAAAGAACTTCACATTATTTCCGCTAAGCGGATATATATTCTGCTCAAAAATTATAATGCCCTTTGCAAAACAGGTTTCCGTAAGTTTTTCCCGCACGGCTGTAACCGTTTGCTTTGACGTATAGAATAAAACATTATATGAAAGGTATCCCAGATAAATCACAAGCAGCAGTAAGACAATTACAGAAACGAGTTCTCCGATTTTTCTTTCATTCTTCGGAGAATTCATCAAAAACAGCTTCCATTTCGTGCTTTTTAGAGCGTTTCATCAAATCCTCCAAAGCCGAATTGATAGGTTTGTTTTCATAAAGCACATAATACATCTCTTTAGTGATTGGCATTTCTATCCCGAATTTTTCGGACAGATCAAAAGCGGAGCGGGTGGTATGTATTCCCTCAACCAACATACCTATTTCCCCTATCGCTTCCTCTTTGGATTTACCCTTTCCTATCAGCACACCTGCACAATAGTTTCTGCTGCTTGAACCTGAACAGGTCAAAAACAAATCTCCTATTCCGGAAAGTCCCGAAAAAGTTGAGGGCTTTGCTCCCATTTTTCTCCCGATTTTCATTATCTCATAAAGTCCTCGGGTGATGAGAGCGGCTTTCATATTTTCCCCCTGCCCTATTCCCGAAAGAAGCCCTGCCCCCAAGGCTATAATATTTTTCAAACTTCCTCCAAGCTCGGTTCCTATGACATCATCTCCCGTATAAACCCTAAATCTCTCATTCATAAAGATATCCTGAATTTTATTTGAGACTTCTCTCTCTTTGGACGCCGCAATAACCGCAGTAGGCATTCTTTGTGCAACTTCCCTTGCAAAAGAAGGACCTGAAAGAACGGCATAGGAATTACCGGGCAAAAGCTCTTTTGCAATTTCCGACATAAGAGAGAGAGTTCCCTGCTCTATCCCCTTTGAAATATTTAAAACTATGGATTTTTCAGGAATAAGTTTTTTGAACTGCTTGATTATTTTTCCGGTGCTTTGTGCTCCTGTCGCCAAAACCGTAATTTCGGCACCATTTAGGACACTTTGTGCATCTGATGAGAAACGGATTTTTTCATCAAGGTGAATTCCTGACAGGTACTTGGTATTTTCCTTGCAAGCGCAAAAAGTTCTTGCGTCTTCGTGATTTCTTGTCCACAACTCGACATCATATCCGTTATAAGCCACAACTGCGGCAAGAGCTGTTGCCCATGAGCCTGCCCCTAAAAAAGCAATCTTCATTTTTTTCCTCCGATTGTAAGCTTTTTTTCTTCTCCTTTTAAAAGTCTTTCTATATTCGCCCTATGGCGGACAATCATTAAAGCCACGATTAAAACCGGCAGCATAAATTCCCATTTTCCGTTGGATATTGCAAGATAAAGATAAAAACACATTATTATTGCCGAAGTGAGAAGTACGGAAAGAGACATTATTTTTGTAATAAAAAATGTACACACAAAAAAAATTGCGGCGTATAAACCGTGGATAGGAGCGAATGCCGCAAATGCTCCGAGCGAAGTCGCAACTCCCTTGCCGCCTTTGAATTTTAAAAATATCGGGAAATCATGTCCGATTATCGCAAACGAGCCAACTGCAAGTGCTGTAAACTTATCAAAGCCAACAAAATTTTCCAATAAAAATACCGGCAAAAATCCCTTTAAGAAATCAAATAAAAGAGTGATAACACCGGCACCGATTCCCAACACTCTTATGGCATTGGTAGTTCCAAGATTGCCGCTTCCCGAATTTTTAAGATCCACACCCTTGAATTTTCCCATAAGATACGCCATGGATAATGAGCCTAAAAGGTATGAAGCTATGCTATATATAATAACCAATGTCTTCGCCTCGCCTAAAAATCATTCCGTTCTTTATATGAGATGCGCATAGGATTTCCTTCAAAAGGATAGTGATCTCTTATTTGGTTTTCCAAGTACCGAGTGTAGGAAAAATGTATGATATCGGAATTTTTACAGAAAATTACAAATGTCGGCGGAGCTACTCCCACTTGAGAGGCATAAAAAATCTTCGGTCTTTTTCCCTTATCGGAGGGCGGTTGGTTTTGGAGCACTGCGTGATTTACGATGTCATTCAAAGTTCCCGTGGTTATTCTATGTCTTGAGTTCTCAAAAACCTTTTTTGACTTTGCTATCAGTTCATCAACACGCTTTCCGGTCTTTGCCGATATAAAGACTATCGGAGCGAAAGGTAAAAAGGGAAGCTTTGAGCGTACATCTTTTTCATAATTCGCCATAGTCGTTGAAGTTTTATCTATTAAATCCCATTTATTTATGGCAATCACTATGGCTTTACCCTGCTCAAGGGCATAGCCGCAGATTTTTGTGTCCTGCTCCGTAATTGAGTCATTTGCGTCAACCATTAAAATTGAAACATCCGCTCTGTCGATTGCCCCCAATGTGCGAACCACCGAATATCTCTCCACCAAGGCGTTAATACTCCTTTTTCTTCTAAGTCCCGCCGTGTCTATAAACAAATACTTTCTGTCGTCAATAGAGGTATAGGTGTCTATTGCATCTCTGGTAGTTCCGGGCACATTTGATACTATGGTTCTTTCCTCTCCTAAGATATTATTAAGCAATGAGGATTTTCCGGCATTCGGTTTGCCGATAATGGCAATTTTTATTAAGTCCTCGTCCTCTTCCTCCGGAAGATTTTTTGGAAAAAATTCAAACACTTTATCCAATAAATCCCCTATTCCCAACGAATGTTCCGCTGAAATGCAAAAAGGATCTCCCAAGCCCAATTCATAAAATTCATAGGCGTTTATGAGATCTTCCTGCTTATCTATTTTATTTACAACCAATATCACGGGCTTGTCAGATTTTCTAAGCTCAGATGCAATCTGCTTATCGTCGTGGCTTAAGCCGTTAATCCCGTCCACCACGAACAATATAACATCTGCGGTTTCCTGCGCAATTTCCGCCTGCAATTTTATATTTTTTGAAATTTCCTCCTCACTCTCAGGCTCGATTCCTCCCGTGTCCACCACCGTAAATTTTTTATCCAGCCATTTGGCTTCAGCATAAAGGCGATCACGAGTAACTCCCGGAGTATCTTCAGTAATTGCAACTCTTCTTCCGACAATTTTGTTAAACAACGAGGATTTGCCCACATTAGGTCTTCCCACTATACATAATATATTTTTCATCTTACACCCCCATCGTAATTATGGCACAATTCTATCAAAACTCATAGGTTGTGTCAATTCCGACAAATATCTTGTTGTTTACGGTTCAATCAATCGAAATTTATCCGCCTCTCCAATAATAATCAACGGTTAAAAATTTTACATTGTCCATTTACCGATTTTTTGTGATTTGTTCCATAGTTCCTCGTAGAGTCCGTGGGCGTTGAGCAATTCTTTATGGGTTCCTAATTCACGAATAGTTCCGTCGCCTCCAAGCACGATAATCCGGTGAGCATTTTTTATGGAAGTCAACTTATGGGCTACCACAAATACGGTCTTTTCCCGCACGAGTGCGTTGATGGATTTCCGTATTTGCATTTCGTTTTCAGGATCTATGTTGGAAGTTACTTCATCAAGTAGAACAATAGGGGCATCTTTTAGGAGAGCACGGGCAATTGTAATCCGCTGACGCTCTCCTCCTGAAAGCGTACTGCCTCTTTCGCTGATTTCCGTGTCGTATCCGTTTTTCATTTTCATAATAAATTCGTGGCAATAAGATTTTTTTGCAGCCTCCATAACTTGTTCCCTTGTAGCATTGGGATTTCCAAATTTGATGTTGTTAAAAACGGTATCGTGAAACAGATATGCTTTTTGAAATACAATGCTGATATATTTCATAACCTCATCGCAGTTCATCTCCTTAATGTCCACGCCGCCGATTTTGATGTTTCCCTTTTGTATATCCCAAAATCGGGCGATCAAATTTAATATGGTGCTCTTTCCGCTGCCCGAAGGTCCGACAATCGCCGTAAGAGTTTTCTCAGGTGCGACAAAACTAATCCCGTTAAGTGTTTTTTGATGTCCATAAGAAAAATGAACATCATTAAAAGCGACATCAAATTTTTTTGGTTGCACTTCCCTAAATTTTTCATCAAGCAAGGGATAGTCCATAATGCTTTGCATACGGTCAAGACAAGCGTCCATCAATCGAATAAATCCCGATGAAAGGCCAATCAGTTCAGCAGGCGCATAGAAAGAAAATGACATTATCACAAAAATAAATACGGAAGAAAGTGAAATACCCGCTCCCGCATAAATAAAAGCAACAGTGCCGAGGATCAAAGCCGTTCCGATATGAAAACAGCATAGATATAACCCAATCCAAGGCACGGCTTTCATCTCAAAATCAAGAGACACAATTTCCAAATTTTTAAGTATGCTCTCCAATCGACCTACCCGCTTTCCGCCTAAGTTGAAGTTTTTGATTACAAAAATTCCCTCCAAGTGCTCAAGCATCACCGATGAAGTTTCCGAATGGGCTTCTTGGCGTGTGCGGGAGTGTCTAATATATATTCTTTGAATACAACGATTTATTATAAAGACTAAAGGATAGACAGTGCAAGCAATCAGTGCGACTCGCCGATCAATAAGAAACATAAATAGAGCTGTGATAATTCCGCTGAAAACACCTCCGACCACTTTGGATAAAAAACTCATTGCAACGCTTTCCACAAAGACCAAGTCATTTGCCAATACCGATGAAATATTTCCGGCATCAACATCACTGTAAAATCCCATAGGAAGTCGCAGCAACTTCTTTCCCAGTTTCAATCTTTCATCAGCAATAATTTCATATCCGACCCCGCTTTGAAAACTTTCCATAAGCTTGAATATGTAGCGAAGTCCTGTTGAAGCAAATAAAAGTGCTGTAATTTTAATAATACCAAGAGCATTTATATTATTTGCCGCTATCCAACTAAATGCGATATAAGTGGCGAACAGCGGAACAGATGCGACTGCACTTTCAAGAAAACTCATAAAAAAAGAAAATATAATTCTTTTCCTATGCTTACCGGACATTTTCAATATCCTGTCTACAATTTTCAGCATAAACTCTCCTCTCCGCCCAGCACCCAATTTTCCGTATAGGAATAAGCGTCATACATTTTTTTATATAGAGGGTTTGTTTCTAAAAGCTGTTTATGCGTTCCGACCGCTTCCATACTTCCGCCGTTCATCACTAAAATTTTTTCAAATCCCATAACGGTACGAATACGGTGAGCAATGACAATTAGGGTTTTATTTTTTGATAGCTCACCGATAGCTTTTTGGATTTGTTCTTCGTTGTCAGGATCGATATTGGAAGTAGCTTCGTCCAATACCAAAATTGGTGCGTTTTTTAATATGGCTCTTGCAATGCAAATTCTTTGTCGTTCTCCTCCGGACAAACGATTCCCCGAATTGCCGACAACGGTGTCATATCCTTTAGGCATACTTAAAATAAAGTCGTGGCATCCGGCAAGTTTTGCCGCACTTATAATATCCCGCTCGCTTGCGTCAGGTTTCCCTATGCGGATATTGTCAGCAATTGAAAGGTTAAATAAAAAAGTGTCCTGAAAGACAAAACTGATTTTTTCCATCAATGTTTTCGGGTGAATGGATTTTATATCCGCATCTCCGATCATAATCTTTCCTTGCTCTGCGTCCCAAAACCTGCAAATAAGTTTTGCAATTGTACTTTTCCCGCTGCCTGACGGTCCGATAATAGCTGTTGATTGTCTTTCGACTATTTTGAAAGAAACATTGGATAATGCCGTACTCTCATCGTCATAGGAAAACGATACATTTTGAAATGAAACGCTGTTGTCCTTAGGAATAAAATTATGAGATGAGATAGGCATTTCCTGTTCGGACAGAATGGAGTTGATGTTTTGTTCAGCGTTTATCACCAGCATAATGCTGTCGGCAAATTCCGTAAGTTTCAAAAAAGGTGCTGCAAACCCAATAGAGATAAGCAGAAATATCAACAGCACTTCCAAAGTTAGGCTGCCTTTCATTATCAGGTACAACCCCATAGGAAGAATTGCCGCCGTTGTTGAACTTATAAAGACAAAATAAGCCGCCATAAGCGGCCATGTGTCTCTGTACCAATCCAATACATATTTTTTATAATCTTCTACGGCATTTTGAAATCGAAAAAATAATGACTCGGATTGATTAAAAGCTTTGATTTCTTTCATACCGTTTACATACTCCACTATCACGGCATTCATATTATTTGAAGCTTCATAGTATTGATCCATTTTCTCTTTCGAGCCTCGCATCATCAAAAGATAAAACAGGACGGCGAAAAAAATAAATATAAGTATCAGGAGAGTCAGGCGAAAATCCAAAAAAGCAAGGTAAATCAAAACGGCAATCGGTACTACAGCACTTGACACCGTTTCAGGAATGTTATGAGCTAAAAATCGTTCCAATTCTTCCACATCATTTTCCATTACTTTTTTTATCACGCCCGAGTCTTTCTCAAGAACATATCCTAAAGGCAGTCGTATGAGTTTTTCAGCCAGCTTAAGCCGTATATTATAGAGAATATTATAAGCTGCTTTGTGAGAAAGACCTGTTGATATTAAGAACAAAACGGTTTTTAATGCCAAAAATAAAAAGACGAGTATTGCAAATCCGATAAGTTTTTCGGGGGTGGCATCGTGAGATTGCAAAGCTATGATAAATAACTTCATTATGAAGTAGGGAACCATACCTGCTCCAACGCTTGCTATTGCACAAAGAATTGATAAAACCATACTACACTTATGCTGTTTTACCATCAAAAACAGCCGCCTTATGCTTTTTTGCATTATGCTTCTCTCCTACTTCATTTGAGTGACATCAAGCACATTGGGATTGTCATTAAAGCTTATGCCGGTGATGGAAGAATTATAAATTGCCATCTCTTTGGCGTAGGAAATAGGAAGATTGATTGCTTCTTCGTGCAGTGTGGTAAGGATATATTTGTAGTCTTCACCTATGGCAGCTTCGTCTACAGTCTGCATCATATTTTTTATATGCTCATCAATTTTTTGCTTTTGAGCGAGACCTTGTTGAGAAGTCTTGTCCAGTCCGTCATCCAGCATAGCCGTCAAAAACACGTGAGGGTCTTGGGGGAAACCGTAGGTATCGTTGATTGAAAGGTCAAATTCACCGCCGGTTCCTTTCTCAAACCATATCATGGTTTCATAACCCTGTATGTTTAAGTCAATTCCCAAATCCGAAAGCTGACCTTTTATAGCCATAAGGATTTGTTCATCAACCGGCTTTGAACTCTGATAAATCGCTTCCAATCGCAAAGGTTTTCCATTTTTCACTCTGATACCTTGCTCATTTTTTTCGCTCCACCCTGCGTCATCAAGCAATCGGTTCGCCAGCTCCTTGTTGTATTCATATGGGGTTAAAGGAACATCACAGTGCGGAGTGTCCGTCTTAAATAAGGTGTTCGCAAGCTCTTCACGCTTGTATAGAACGGAGTTTATGATTTCCTCTTTATTTACTCCGTGTTGCACTGCCTTGCGAATTTCTCTATCCTTTATAATGGGAGAAGCGGCATTGAGCAACACATTGCGGGTAGTGTAGGACTTATCCGAAAAAACGGAGGTGAGGTTTTTTTTGTTTGACGCTTGGCTTATCATATCGTAGGTGATTTGATAAGAGCCATAGAGAAGATCAATCTCTCCGACTTGAAGTGCCATCAGACGGCTGTCCGAGTCGGGAATAATTTTTACAGTGAATTCATTCGGTCCGCTGAGCGTTTCTTTCCATAAATCATTTCGAGTGAAGGTGTAAGATTGACCTGCGGTGCAATTTTCTTTCAAAAGTTTATACGGTCCGGTTCCTAAGGTATTCCCCAATGTGTTTCCATAAGGGTTGTTGCCATTCTTGAAAGCCATCGGAGACATCATTCCGAAGCATGATGCACTAAGCTCCTGTAATACGGCATAGTATGGCGCATCATAGATAAAACAAACCGTTTTGCTGTCCAAAACCTCCACTGATGAAATGCGAGAAACCGCACCGTAATAACCTATATAATCTCCCAAAAATTCCTGTATTTTTTCAATGTTAATTTTGACGGCTTCGGAATTAAAAGCGGTACCGTCAGTAAATTTAACACCTTCCTTTAAGTGAAAGGTCCATACATTTCCGTCATTTTCCCAGCTTTCGGCAAGGGCGGGTTTTGCTTTGCCGTTTTCAAACTTCACAAGCGTTTCATAAACCATAGCGGTATAGTGATTAAAACCGAGCCCGTCCATAATCCCGAAGGGATCATAGCTTGAAAATTCAACGGCTTCTCCGATGCTGATGACCTTATCTTTTTTAGGGCTTTCAGTCTGACAGCTCGTAAGAGCGATAATCATAACAACGGAACAGATAATACTAATTGATTTTCTTTTCATTTTCTTTAACCTCCAATATGACTCCTTTATTCATTACTGCAATTGTATTTGCGATACAGAGAGCCGCTTTGATATCGTGAGTGATGAACAAAAAAGCACACCCGAGCTCTTGATGCAAAGATTTTAGCAACTTTAAAATTTTAAGTTTCACAGTTGCGTCCAGTCCCGCCAAAGCTTCATCTAGTATTAGTAATTTTGGATTGACTGAAACGGCTCGCGCAATACATACTCGTTTTTGCTGACCGCCTGATAATTCATGGGGATATTTTTTCAAAACCGAAGCGGGAAGATCGACCATATTCATAAGCTCTTTTGCTTTTTTATCAAGAGCGCTATCACTCAGATCAAAAAAATTCCGCATAGGCTCGGCGACGCTATCAAAAATTTTCCACCTTGGATTAAAGCAGTCCGAATTATTTTGAAAAACCGGCTGCATTTGGCGATACAACATCAATTTTTTCACCGATTTAGGCGTTATCGGTTCACCTTTCCATAAAATACTTCCGCAATCCGCTTCCTCAAGTGCAAGAATTATTCTGACCAATGTGCTCTTTCCACAGCCGCTCTCTCCGATTAGCGCAACACTTTCACCCTCGGCTATGTGCAGAGAAACCTTGTCAAGCACTCTAAATTTTTTATGAGCCAATCCCTTTAACGGATAAGTTTTGCAAATTTCATTTACTCTAAGCATAGTTCATTCTCCATTGAGAAATGCACTGCCTTAAGGAGTTCACGGGTACACTCGTTTTTAGGGCGGCTAAGTACATTTTTAGTTTTGCCATATTCCACGATTTTGCCCTGCTGCATAACGGCAACTTCGTCCGCCACTTCTGATACAACTTCAATATCGTGCGAAATGAAAAGCATAGCGGGACGATATTTTTTTATAATGCCTTTTAGCAGTTCCAAAACTATACCTTTGTTTTCCGCATCGAGAGCGGTTGTAGGTTCATCTGCAATAATCAGCACGGGATTTAAAGACACAGCTATGGAAATCATAACCAGTTGGAGCATACCTCCGCTTAATTGATGGGGAAAGGAATTCATCACACGATTTATGTCCTTAAGTCCGGTTTGAGAAAGACTTTCACTCCCGATATGAAGCGCATCTTTTTTACTGCAAGGCAGATGAGCGCAAATTGTTTCAATAAAATGCGTTTTGATTCTCATGCATGGGTCAAACGCCGTCATAGGGTTTTGCATTATATAGCCGATGTCCTTTCCGTTTAATTTCCGGTGCTGCTCAAAGGACATATTAAGAAGCTCCCGACCGCATAGCCTTATGCTTCCGGAGATATGTCCGGCTCTGCTGTAAAGCAGACCAAGAACGGTTTTTCCCACCGTGCTTTTTCCGCTACCGCTTTCTCCGACCAATCCCAACACCTTTCCCTTCTCCAAGGAGAAAGAAATATTTTGAATTTTGGTTGTTTCATTGGGGTATTCAACGCATAGGTTTTTCACCTCCAGTATGATGTTTTTATTCATTGCGAATACAATAGGGAGACAGACGAGCACGCAAACTCTCTCCCAATAGATTAAAGGTGTAAACCGTAAACAGCACACAGATACTCGGCAATATCGCAAGCTTCGAATTATTAAGGAGCTGTCCTTTAGCCTCGGCGAGCATTGCGCCCCATTCAGGAGTGCCAATCGGAAGTCCTATTCCCAAAAAAGAAAATCCCGATATCATAAGAATTGCGTCTCCAATTCCCAAAGTAAGCAAAACAATAAGATTTGAAGCGATGTTTGGAAAAATATGTTTCATCAAGATTTTAATTGAAGTTGTTCCTCCCGTCCTTGCATAGACTACATATTCCTTCACCATTTCATTTTTTGTATAGCTTCTGACCATTCGACCATACCACCCACAGTAAGAAAACACCGAACTGAATACCAGATTTAAAACACCGTTTCCCAACACCCCTATTATTGCCAGCACCAAAATTGTTGGAGGGAGTGCCAAACTTATATCGCAGGTGAGCAAAAAAAGTTTGTCAAAAAAACCTCCCTCATAAGCAGCCGCCATACCCGTAGGAATTGTCAAAGCGGCAACAATACCGATAATCATTACGGAAAGTCCGATAGAATACCTCGCTCCGAGAATTAAGCGCGACAGAATGCAACGCCCATAAGCATCGGTTCCCAACGGATATTCACGAGTGTAAGAACTTAAACGAATTGCCATATTTATTTTTTCAGGATTATTCGGAGCCAAAAAATCTCCAAATATAATCATAAAAATAAGAATGGCAATCATAATGTTTCCAATCGGAAATTCATAATATTTCTTCTTCATATCAAGCTCCTCTGCCAAAGCTTGGGATTCAAAAGTGTCCCGACTATTTCCGAGGCAAGATTAAATAAAACAAAAAACAATGCTATAAGCACGATATATCCGTTGATTGCCGGAAAATCCCTATTCAACGCCGCATTAACAGCATATTGACCAAGACCTGACGCAGAAAAAACGGTTTCAACAATAGAGGTCCCTGCAATCAGATAACCTATATTTTGACCAAATAGCGTCACACAGGAAGGAGCAGCATTTATTAGCAAGTGTCTAAGCAAATATTTTTTAGAAACTCCCCGTGCTCCGGCATATAAGATATAATCCTTTTCTGATTCCTCCAAAATCAGAGAACGAAGAACTCGGGTCAACGAACCTATAACGGGTAAAGCCAACACAAAAGACGCACAGATTATACTTAAAGGATTGCCGTGTCCAATCACCGGAAACCATTTAAGCTCCATTCCGAATAAAAGCAGAAGCAAAAGTCCTGCCAAATATGTAGGAGTCGAAATTATTAAAAAAGAAAAAAATTCTACCAGCTTATCTACTCTTGTTCCCACACGCAATGCGGATATAATCCCCAATGGAACTGAGAACAAAAGGATAAAAAAAGCTGAAAAAGATGCAAGAATTATCGTAACCGGCAGGGCATTAAGCATTTCTTTTAACACGGGCTTATGAGTGATGTACGAATTGCCGAAATCCAATCGGATAACCTTTCCAAGCCACAAGAAGTATTGCTTTAATATATGTTTGTCAAATCCCATATCCTTGCGCAGTTGTTGTATCGTTTCCTCACTTGCGGATTTATTCAATCTTCTCGCATATGCCTCAGCAGGATCCACGGAGGCAATATTTGCAAGAACAAATGAGAGAAATGAAATGCACAATAAAACGAAAATAAGGTACATAAACTTTTTTGCTAATTTCATTCAAACTTCCCCTGACATAAAGAATTGTCCTCAATAGATTTTTCAAAAAAAAATAAGCACTCGCCATCAGTGCTTATTCTATCAACTTAAGTATTTCGTTATATACTCCAATCGGGAGCTTTTATGCTCAAACACGAAAATCGCTGGGATTTTTTCCATACTCTTTGCGAAATGCACGAGCAAAATGACTTACATTCAAATACCCCACTTCATATGCTATTTGACTTATAGTGAGATTTCTATTGTCCAGCAGAGATTTGGCGTTTGCCATTTTAAACCCTCTTAAAAATTCGTGCATAGTCTTTCCGAACAATTCTCTAAATCCCTGTTTTAATTTATACTCATTAAGCAATACCATTTTTGAGAGCTGTGCAATGGTGGGAGGATCGGAATAGCGTTCAATTAAAATATCCCTAGCTCTATATAACGCCGCTTGCTCATAAGAGGTGAAAGAGTGACGAACAATTCCATTTGTGGGATTTATAATATATTCCTGCCACAGCATAGATAATATCAGTTTGGCAGCACCCTCATAGAAACGGGGAGCGAGTAAATCGTCAATTTTAAATCCTGCAATCTGCACAAACTGATTTCCAATTTGCACTCCGGTCTTATGAGGTTTTAAGAGAGCGTCCGCAACGGTATTTACTTCACGCTCGGAATTGGATATCTCCTCACGAAAGGGCAAATTTTCAAGAAAACCGTTCTGCCCCAACAACGAAACTGCAAGAATTTCTTCGTCTGATGGAAACATCATCATTCCTCTGCTATTGGGCTTTATGTAAATTCCCATATCATTATGTCCAAGACTCGTATCCGCAACGCCAGTTTCGGAGTAGACAATATGTCCTTTTATACAGTAAGTAGTTTCAAAACGGGAGTTATAATTCTCATAATTCATAACCAAAGGATAGTTCAATTTGAGATTTATGACGGACAGAGCAACTTCGTCATTCGGATAAATGTTTGTGATTGACCCTTTCCCCAATTCTAAGGGTACAACATATGTTTTTTTATAAGATGATTCAAAGCAGGTAAAACCATAGCTAAGCAAACCCGCTTCATAATCTTCAAGTTCGTGCAATACCAAAGTCGATTTCATCTCCGCCTCCAATCTCAGCTTAATGCTACCATTATTATTTCAGTTTGTAAAATAAAATATTATACACAACTACCATATATCCACAAATCGACCTTGTAAATAAGCACGGAAATCAATTTTCAAATAAAAAAAAGATAGAGTATAATAGAGCCACTATGAAAAACAACATAAAAGAATACTTTGAAGATGTAGAAATTGGAAAAGATATGCAGATGATTTTGGAGGTGCATTTTATGACAGAAGAAAATAAAGAGATTGTGGTAATAGATGAAACTACAATTAAAAGTAAGATT
>CAUVKI010000025.1:0-26223 GCA_963552605.1 uncultured Tissierellia bacterium | reverse complement strand
AACATTATTCTTACTTTTTTATCAGGATAATCGTTTCTTAATTCTTTTCCCATGTTGTTAATTTTTTTTTTGAAGATTCTATAACCTCTTCACTCGCTTTTTTAGGGTGTTTGCTTCTTTGAATTATTTTTCTCCACTTGTGTCTTTTTAGCACTTTGTAGATTTGTCCGCTCCCTATTTTGTGTCCTACCTTTTCTTCATATTCTCTTTTTATTTCTTCTACTGTTATTATTGTTCCTTTTTTGGCTTTATCTTCATACTTTTTTAATAGCTCTTCTTCTTGTTCAAATGTCATATTTCTGTGATTTCCTTTTTGTCGTTTGCTTAATAATCCCTCTATTCCTTCTTTTACATATTTGCATATCCAATTGCTTACTACCCTATCCGATGTGTCTAATTTTTCCGCTATTTCCTGATTGGTTTTTCTTTCCGCTCTTAGCTGTACTGCATATAGTCTTTTGTCTTCTTTTTTGTCTTTTACTTTCTTTCTCATTTCTTTTATCTTTTCCACTTCTTGTTGTTGTATTTTGTGCATTTTTTCCACCCCCAAGATAGTTTAGCATATTTATATTTGATATTCAATAAATTTATAGAATTTTAGTATAAAAAAACAATAAAAAACCGCTCGAATTTCGAGCGGCTTTTTTTATGCCTCTTTTGAGATAATATCCTTAACTTTCATAAGCCGAGTAAGAGTTGCTCTCTCGTTTTCATCAAGTTTCATTCTTATATACTTAATGGTTTCTTTCAAATCCGGAATTTGCTTATATTCCAAAGCATTTACTCTTCGTCTTGACTTTTCTATCTCCACAGCCATAAGCTGTGTGCTCTTCTCAAGCTCCGCAAGCTTCAAAAGTTTTTCCAGAACCTTTGAAAGTTTATCAAGTGCAGTGTCAAGCTCTGCAGAAGTTTCCGTAAATCCGTAAGGGTAAATGGCCCCCTCGTCGTCCGCACTCAATGAAAAGGTCATTTGCGGAATGATTACGCTCATAACATTCTTGGTTTCCACTTCCAGAGAAATACGCTCTTTGGGAAAAGAGACCGCTTCTTCCAACATTTCAGGACTCATAACTGCACTCGCCATAAGAAATGCACCGAAGCTCTCGCTAAGTTCTTTCTCAACTTCGATCCTAAGCCTGCGATTTTCCTTGATGAGATCTATAAACTGTCTCATCAGTTCGTCCTGCTTGTCCTTTAGGAGCTTATGCCCTCTTGATGCTGTGGAAAGTCTGCGTTTCAAATTTGAGAGTTCCATTCTTGTAGGGTTCACATTGAGTTTTGCCATATGTGTCCCTCCTTATTCTGCTTGTTCGGCGTTCAGATATTTGTCTATGAATTTTTCCTTTACACGCTTTAATTCAGATCTCGGAATTATTCTAAGCAATTTCCAACCGAGGTCAAGTGTCTCAAAGATGGAGCGGTCGTTATTATATCCCTGATTTACATACTCATTATCGAAAGCTTCCGCAAATTTTGCAAATGCCTTATCCGCCTCCGACAGTGCGCTCTCTCCCAAAATTACGGCAAGTTCTCTCGCGGAAATTCCCGCCGTATATGCCGCATAAATTTGGTTCATTGTGTCGGCGTGATCTTCACGAGTTTTTCCAACTCCGATTCCCTTGTCTTTAAGACGCGAGAGCGAGGGCACTGCGTTAATCGGAGGTTCCATACCTTTTTTATACAGCTCTCTTGACAATATAATCTGCCCTTCCGTTATATATCCGGTAAGATCCGGAATGGGGTGAGTTATATCATCTTCCGGCATAGTCAAAATAGGAATTTGAGTAATGGAACCGGGACGACCCTTAATCTTTCCCGCACGCTCATAAAGTCCTGCAAGATCCGTATAAAGATAACCGGGATAGCCTCTTCTTCCGGGCACTTCTTTTCTTGCTGCCGACACTTCACGCAGTGCCTCGGCATAATTTGTCATATCCGTGAGTATTACCAAAACCTGCATACCCTTATCGAATGCCAAATATTCCGCACAGGTCAAAGCCATTTTCGGAGTTGCTATACGCTCAATGGCAGGGTCGTCCGCCAAGTTCATAAAGAGCACCGCTCTTTCTATTGCTCCGGTTTCGGTGAAGTTATCTATAAAGAATTGAGCTTCCTCAAAAGTTATGCCCATTGCGGCAAAAACCACCGCAAATTTCTCGTCTTTTCCCAAAACCTTCGCCTGTCTTGCAATTTGTGCCGCAACATTGTTATGAGGAAGTCCCGAGCCGGAAAATATCGGAAGTTTTTGTCCCCTTACCAGAGTGTTAAGTCCATCTATACAGGATATTCCCGTTTGAATGAACTCGGACGGATAATCCCTTGAGAAAGGATTGATGGGCTCTCCGTTAATGTCGAGTCTCTTTTCGGGGATAATTTTCGGGCCGTCGTCAATAGGTTCTCCCAGACCGTCGAATACACGACCTATCATAGCTTCCGAAACCCCCAACTCAAGAGGATGCCCCAAAAACCTTACCGTAGTTCCCTCAAGGTTAATTCCGCTGGTGCCTTCAAAGACTTGAACCATCGCCTTATCTTCATTGATTTCCAAGACCCTTCCTTTACGGATTTCTCCATTTTGCAGCTTTATATCACAAATCTCCTCATACTTAATCCCTTCCACTCCGTCAACCATCATCAAAGGGCCTGCAACCTCTCTTACACTTTTATATTCCTTAAGCACTTACAGCCCCTCCTTCCTCAAGTTTCAAAAGCGAGTCCCTAATCTCATCGATAATCGTGTCTATGGAAGAAATTTCAGTTTCCGGAATTTCTTTCATACGGGACAATTTGTCAAGCACGGGCATTGCAACAATGTCATTCAAAGGCACGCCCTTTTTAAGCGACTCTCCCGCCAAATCGTAATATGAAATTATAACTCTCAACATCTTGAACTGTTTTTCCATTGAGCAGTAAGTGTCTACATCGTGAAAAGCATTTTGCTGCAAAAAGTCCTCCCGAATCGACTTGGTTGCTTCAAGCTTTAACTGATCTCCCTCGGATAACGAATCACGCCCCACAAGCCTCACAATCTCTTGAAGTGCGGATTCCTCTTGAAGAAGCGTCATAGCTCTTAGTCTTTGAGTTGAGAAATTGGAGTCAATATTTTCATCCAGATACTTATCCATCTTGGCTTGATAGAGCGAGTAGGAATTTAGCCAGTTAATTGCAGGAAAGTGTCTTGCATATGAGAGTGCATAATCAAGGCTCCAAAACACCTTTACGTTTCTCAATGTCGCTTGAGTTACGGGCTCCGAAATATCTCCTCCCGCAGGACTGACCGCTCCGATTACCGTCAAAGCTCCAACCCTCTCGTCCGAACCCAAGCAAATAACTTTTCCCGCTCTCTCATAAAATTCCGCTACTCGACTTCCCAAATAAGCGGGATAACCCTCGTCTCCCGGCATCTCTTCCAAACGCCCCGACATCTCACGAAGCGCTTCCGCCCAACGGGAAGTTGAATCAGCCATCATAGCCACCGAATATCCCATATCTCTGAAATATTCCCCGAGAGTTATTCCTGTATAGATTGACGCCTCTCTTGCTGCAACCGGCATATTTGAAGTATTCGCAATCAGCACCGTTCTTTTCATAAGCGATTGTCCGGTTTTCGGGTCAAGCAGCTCAGGAAACTCCATAAGCACGTCTGTCATCTCGTTTCCGCGTTCTCCGCATCCCACATATATTACGACTTCGGCGTCCGCCCACTTCGCCAACTGGTGCTGCACAACCGTTTTTCCCGAACCGAAAGGTCCCGGTATAGCTGAAGTGCCCCCCTTTGCCACAGGAAAAAAAGTATCGATGACACGCTGTCCCGATACCAAAGGAGCTTCAGGATCCAATTTCTTTTTGTAGGGTCTTCCCTTTCTTACCGGCCACTTCTGCATCATAATGACATTATGCTCAACTCCGTCATCACCTTTAACCACGCACACGGTATCCACAACGGTAAAACTTCCGCTCTTTATTTTTTTTATCGTACCGCTCACACCGTCGGGAATCATGATTCTATGCTCAATTACTTCTGTCTCCTGCACAACGCCTATTATATCTCCTGCAACGACTTTATCTCCCTCGGATTTTTGAGCCTTGAAATCCCACTTCTTCTCACGGTTCAGTGCCGCAGCCTCCACACCTTTTGTGAGGAATACTCCCGCCTTTGCTTCAAGCACATCTAATGGACGCTGGATTCCGTCATACATGGCTTCGATAAGTCCCGGGCCCAATTCTATCGAAAGCGGACTCCCCGTGGTATATACATTTTCTCCCGCACCGATTCCCGTAGTTTCTTCGTACACCTGAATAGACGCTTTATCGTCTCTCATTTCTATGATTTCGCCAATGAGCTTGTTGTCGGATACCTCGACGACATCGTATACATTGGCTTCCTCCATCCCCTCAGCCAAGACCAAAGGGCCGGAAACCTTTAAGATTTTACCAACTTTCAAAACAAGCCCCCTCTTTCTTAAAATATATTCATTCCGATCGCTTTCTCCATATTTCTGTTTATTGTATTCATTCCTATCCCGATAGTGCCCTGATTATCAGGAATTAAGACTATTGACGGCAACGGTTTTTCATCATAGCTCTTTATCACCTCGGGAATTCCCTCCGCGAGCCTCTCCGTGATAAAAATAACTCCATAATCCTCCGCAGCCAGTTTCTTAAGAGAAGATACGGTCTCCTGCACACCTATGGGGGAATACACATCAACTCCCAGTGCCTTGAAAGCGAGAACGGAATCCTTATCACCCACCACAGCCACTTTAGCCATAAATATCACGCAACCTTTCTCTGATCTCCTCCGAAGAAATACCGTTTAACTTAGACACCAAAACAATTCTTATATTTTTTATCTCCGTTTCCTTCGCCTGTAAAAAGGCATAGAGGATTTCCGCACCGTAGGTTATGGACTTGGCTTTTTTGACAACATTCATTCTTACATTGTCCAATGCCTTTTCCACTCCCTGCAAGGTGCCCTTATCCTTAAATTCTTCAAGCCCCGATTTAAGTTCTCCGGAAAAATCCGTATGCATAAGTTTTTCAATCAAAGCTTCGAGCGACTCATTATAAACCGAAAGCAATGACTCAACGGGGACTTTACCTCCTTTAGCCAATGCTTCACGCACAAAACCCGACTGTTTATTCTGTTTTTTCGAGCGCAAAACAGTCTTCACATTGGATATATCTATCTCGGTTGCGGCGATTTCCTCAAATAAAGGCACGGATAATTTTTCAGCAGTAATCATACTGCTCTCAAGTCTGAACTTATCCAACAAGATGTCTATAAGCTGAGGATCTTTATATTCCTCATAGTTGATAATAACTTGAGATACCGCCTTTTCCTCCGGAGTCCCCTCACTAAACCTCCCCTCCCTGAGCAAATCTCGGATTTTTGAATTTTCCGTTTCCCAAAGAGAGCTCAGAATGGGTGAAAAATCAGTCTTTAAAATATGCTCCTTAACCAAAACCTTCAAATTGTGTGCAACATATTTCTTTGTCGCAAACTCCACCACGGGTTCAGCGTTGGTCATAGCTTTGACTTCTTTGTATATCCTTTGCAAATGTGCATTTAGGGCAATATCGTAATCTTCTTTCTTCTCAAGTTTTTCCAACTCCTCACCATAGGGAGTATCTCTCAATGAAGAAATCGCCTCTTCAAAACTTTTAGTTTCAATCAGGTTTGAGAACTGTTGTTTGGAAAGGAGCTTGGTTTCCGCAACACGCACCATCGTCGAGCTTTGAATAAAATCTTCTCTTATCATGACTCACGCTCCGAAAATTTGTGCT
The DNA here is from genome assembly GCA_963552605.1 of uncultured Tissierellia bacterium. Taxonomy (GTDB): domain Bacteria; phylum Bacillota; class Clostridia; order Tissierellales; family Peptoniphilaceae; genus CAUVKI01. Next base: position 20,436 of record CAUVKI010000025.1, on the reverse strand, counting down.
AAAACTTCTTTCTCCAAATCCTCACGGGAAAAATCCAATAAATCCTCAAATGAAAAATTCAATGTGGAACTTTCACCCTCCACTAAAAATCCCGACGATACCCTATCCGATGCCTCAATCGGCAAAGAGCTTTCGAGTTTTATCTTTTCATACTTTTTAGGAACCATTATCTTTTCATTGCCTGAAAGCTTCAAACCTTTTAAAGATTTCTCAACAAACTTTCTAAACTTATCCTCGGGAAGATTTCTTAAGCCCTCCTTAGCTTTCAGAAATACCTCGTCCACTACCTTTTGTTTGGCTCTTAAGACGGAATCTCTAACTTTCAGTTCTTCAGACGCAAAAACCCTCTCTCTGATTCTTTCCGCCTCTTTTTGGGCTTTCTCAATTATGGCTTGTTTTTCTTCCGTTGTCTTTTTCACAGCTTCTTCCGTTTGCATTGCCACATTTTCCTTGGCTTCCGCAATAATGGCTTCCGCTTGACTTTTCGCATTTTCTTCTATGGTCTTAACCATTCCTTCCAGATTTGACATCTTTTCACTTCCTCTCACAAATTTTAGAGGGTGAACTAGAATTTCACGGCATTCAAAAGCATAAGCGAAAGTACGAAAGCGAGAATTGCGTAAGTCTCAACCATTACAGCAAATATAATACCTTTGGTTTGTTGAGGTTCGTTCTTAGCCAAAATGTTCATACCTGCAATGGCAACCTTTGATTGAGCTATTGCGGATTTCCAGCCTACCAAAGCGATGGGGAGGCAAGCCATAAGGATATAAAATCCTTCCTGAATGGACATTCCCGTCTTAAACTTACCCATTGCCAAAATTGCGATTACGAAACCGTAAAGTCCTTGCGTTCCGGGAAGAAGTTGCAATACCAACGACTTACCGAATTTTTCAGGCTCCTCAATTACGATTCCTGCAGCCGCTTCACCTGCCATACCTACACCCCTAGCAGATCCGATTCCTGCCAACAACGCTGCAAGCGACGCCCCCAAAACAGCCATAACCAACCCGCCGTACTGAGAAAAAAAAGATGATACAGTCAAACCCAAATTACTCATTTCCACTTTACCTCCTAAAGTTTTTATTTATACTCAATGTAAGTAGGTTCACTTACGAATTTACGAAATGCGGTGCCTCCGCCGCCGTAGAATTTTCCGAAAAATTCTACATAGGTGAGTCTTGCGGAATGAACATATCCTGAGAGAAAGCTTAAGAACATATTGAACAGATGGAAAATTACAAACACCACCGCCGCAAACACCAATCCCAGTACTCCTGCCGCTTTCATCATTCCACAGATATAATTCACAGCATAGGCTATAAATCCTCCCGAAAGTCCCAGAGCCATAAGCCTTGAATACGAAACAAAGTCCCCCACATATGAAGATATTCCGTAAAGTGAATAAGCTCCTCCCACGAGTCTCGCCGCAGGATTTTTTGCATCTCTTGCTCCGAAAAGGACAATGCCTGCCATACCCACAATCATAATCCACTTAAAAATACTTGCAACAGATGCGGGGAGTATATCGGGTGCCATTCCTCCGACCAAAAATCCTATACCTCCCGCAAGTGCCATATACCAAAGTCCTACATCAAAGAATGCGTCCAAAGGCGCACCGTCTCTGATAAGCATATAAGCTTTTATCCCCAGACCGAAGAAAATATGCACGCAGCCGAAGATAACGGAAACCATAAGCAAAGAGTTAAAGTTTCCCGAATCCAAAATCGGATTCCAAGGCATTCTTATTCCAAAAGCTGATGAATAAATCACACCCCATATCATAGTAGCTATTCCCAGAAATCCGAAAAATTTCATATTCTTCTTGAGTCCTGCTGAAACCTTAATAAACTTGGGTGCCAAAAAGCATGCGAGAGCAAGGAGAAGCCCATAGCCCAAATCGGCAGCCATCATACCGAAGAAAAACCAGTAAAAAGGTGCAAGAAGCGGAGTAGGGTCAATCTCATTATACCTCGGCAGCGCATACATCGCGGTAAGCGACTCAAATGGCTCAACGATACTGTTATTCTTCAACGCAATTGGCACCATCGGATCGTCTTTCTTGGCATCTTCCATTTCGATATAGTATCTGTCCTTGAGGTTATCGTTTAGAACGCTCTCAAATTCTTTCACTTTCGAAGTGGGAACAAAACCTGTTAAACAAAGAACCGTGTCCGTTTGATAAAAATTTGCCGTCGTTTCTTCTCTGAGCTTGCTGTTTGAAAGATTTTCGTAGCAAACTTCAAGATCGGAAAGCTCCACAACATAATTTTTCAAATCGCGCTCCACGGTTTGCAAAGCCGAATTTTTTTCGGAAATTTTGAGTTTAAGATTCTCAACTTCCTCCTCCGGAGCGGATTCTCCCTCCGGTTGAACACGAGTGAGAGATTTGGCTCTTAGAAATTCGGAGACTTCATCTTCTCTCTCACTAAGATAGCAGAGAAAATAATAATGATTCCCCTCTTTCTCTCCCAAATGCTCAAAGTGGAACTCTTCCTCAGTGAGCTTTTTCTCAAGCCCTATACGATCGTGTTCGCCGTAAATCGCAAGCACTCTTGTGGTATATCTTTTCTTGCCCAACTCTGAAATCGGGGCGTCGTAAGACTTCCACGGCACCAACTCTTCAATCTTCTGCTCAAAAGAGCGAACTTCATTTTTTATGCCGTCTCTCTTTTTGAGCAGTTCCGATACCTTTTCATAAAGCTCTGAAACATTGGTATCCTTTGCTCTTTCTTTTACCTCCTGCAAGCTTAGAGCGAGGGGGTCTTTCTTACCTTCTCTGTAAGGGGTTAAGGAGTCTATCAGATAACGCACACGAGTCATCTCTTCAACGACCGCCGAAAGATCCGTGGAACGATCCGAGAATACGGTATCCTCCGGAGGTTCTTCTTTGATGAAATGCACCTCGGAAAAATCCTGCAAATGACCAAGCAGTTTTTCTCTGTCATCAATGAAGGCAAGAAGTTTGAACTTGCTCATCTTAATGATTGCCATCTTCCAAAATCCTTTCTTTCAAAAACTCTATCGCCTTTTCCTTAACAGCCGGAGACAAATTAAGTATCTTTGAAGTTTCTTTATCTCCCTTTTCTCTTATGGGTTTGGCCTCTTCTTCCCCTTTCTCCTTAGCTTTTTCGGCAAGCATCTTAGCCTCCGCCTTAGCATCTTCAACTATCCGATCTCTTTCTTTTTGAACTTGCAGATTTCCGGACTTAAGGATCTCCGCTGCAGATTTTTTGGCATCGTCCAACAAAGCTTTGGCTTTATTTTCGGCTTCTTTCAGCTCCGAAATCGCCTTAATTGCCATCTTCTCACCTCCCTCACTGACACATTTCCCGTATTATACCATACTCTTTCTAGCGAAACTACCAAAAATTATTATTTTGTTATCACATGCAAAATGCAAGAGTTAATGCAATAATTTTTTAGAAAAAATATAGGTGGTGGGGTTGATGAGATTTTACGTATTTCTTCATCGAATAATTGCTGACTCGTACGCCAATTAAAGAGCTTTCCGAGTGCTGATTATACCAAACAATAAGATGAGTGAACACGACAAACGCACGAAAAATAATACCAACCAAATCCCTGCATATAGTTGTCGAATAAGTCTATTCATGCGTTTGTCGTGAAGGACGCAAACGAAACCCTCTGAAAATTTTTATCGCAAAATAAGCATTAGCGGAAAATCTGTGATAGAATGGGCGAGCGTCATATTGTTGAAAGGAATGATTGTACCTAAGATGAAAAGAGAAGAGATAAGGAATGTGGCTATAATAGCTCACGTGGATCACGGAAAGACGACTTTGGTGGACGCTCTGCTTAAACAGAGCGGAGTTTTCAGAGAGAACCAAGCGGTAAAAGATCGCGTTATGGATTCAAACGACATTGAAAGAGAGAGAGGCATTACCATTCTTTCAAAGAACACTTCCGTTCGATACGGAAACCATAAGATAAACATTGTGGATACTCCGGGGCATGCGGATTTCGGAGGAGAGGTGGAGCGTGTGCTCAAGATGGTAAACGGGGTTGTTTTGTTGGTGGACGCTTTTGAAGGGCCTATGCCTCAGACCAAGTTTGTGCTGAAAAAAGCGATTGAGTTAAAGCTCCCCGTGGTATGCGCCGTAAACAAGATAGACAGAAAAGAGGCAAGACCTCTTGAGGTGGTTGACGAAACCTTGGATCTTTTGATTGATTTGGGAGCGGACGATTCATATCTTGAAACTCCTTTTGTGTTCACTTCCGCAAAGAAAGGTTTTTGCGTCGGAAATCCGAATGATGAACCCTCCGATATGTCTATTTTGTTTGAGACGATTTTGGAAAAAATTCCCGCATCCGAGGGGGAGGCACAAGCTCCTCTTCAGGTTTTGATTTCCACAATAGACTATAACGACTATGTGGGGAGAATAGGAATAGGAAAGATTGAGAGAGGCTCTGTTAGAGAAGGGGAATCCGTCCTTCTTTGCAACTACAATCACCCTGAAAGGGAATTAAAGGTCAAAATCTCAAAGCTTTATACTTTTGAGGGGCTTGAGAGAGTAGAAACCGACAGTGCCGAATTCGGGGAGATAATCGCCGTTTCGGGAATTGAGGGAATAAATGTAGGCGATACTCTATGTGACAGAGCAAAGGCGGCTCCGGTTCCCTTCGTAAAGATTTCCGAACCTACCCTTGCCGTGAATTTTTCGGTAAACAATTCGCCCTTTGCCGGGAGAGAGGGAAAGTTTATAACAAGCAGACAGCTTCGCACCAGATTATTACGGGAATTACAGACGGATGTGAGTCTTATGGTGGAGGATACTGAATCAACCGACACCTTCAAGGTTTCAGGCAGGGGAGAACTTCATCTTACCGTGCTTATGGAAAACTTACGCAGAGAGGGTTTCGAGTTTCAGGCTTCAAAGCCCGAGGTGTTGTTTCGTGAGATAGACGGGAAGAAATATGAACCTATGGAGATTGCTTCCGTAGATGTAAACAAAGATTTTGCAGGGTCGGTCATTGAGAAGCTCGGGCAGAGAAAAGGGGAGCTTATAGAGATGAGTGAGCCCAAGGGGGGATATATGCGTCTGGTGTTTAAAATTCCCTCAAGAGGACTTATAGGGTATAGGCAGGAATTTATTTCCGACACCAAGGGAGAGGGAATTCTCAATACGATTTTTGAAGCATATGAACCGTATAAGGGCGATATACCGAGGAGGAAAACCGGTTCTCTTATCTCCTTTGAAACCGGAGAGTCTACGGCATACGGATTAAGTCAGGCTGAGGATAGAGGACTCTTATTTATAGACTCGGGCACTTCGGTATATTCAGGAATGGTGGTAGGAGAAAATCCGAAAGGGCTTGATATTGAAGTGAATGTTTGCAGAAAAAAACAGCAGACGAACATTCGGGCTGCGGGAAGCGATGAGGCGATAAAACTTTCTCCGCCGGTGGTTCTCACGCTTGAACAGGCTTTGGAGTTTATAGAAGATGACGAGCTGGTGGAGATTACTCCCAAGCATTTTCGTTTGAGAAAAAAGATTTTGGACTCAAATAAACGCTATAAATCGAAGAAATAAGAGGCTCTCATATGATTTACGACGGGACAGGGCATTTTTACATCGACAACAATGAAAAAAAATCCTCCGCCGATATGGAAATTTTTGACCATATCGACGCTTATCCTTTTTTTGAGGTAATTCGGGTTATAAACGATACTCCTCTCTTTCTTGAGGAACACATAAAAAGACTTAGGGAAAATTTGGATTTTTTTCACTTCTATAACCCTCCGGAACCCAAAGCATTGGAGCTTGAGTTATATTCCGCAATCAGAGAGAACTCGGTTAGGGATCAGAATGTAAAGCTTGCGGTGGTTGACGATGACTACGAGGTTCGCCATATCTTCGCGTATCCCGTAAAAAGCTCATATCCCTCCGAGGATCAATACGAAAAGGGCTGTAATGTTATGATACTTCCTATGGAGAGGGAGCAGAGGGTCAAACTCTATTCGGATTTGAGCTTTGAAAAAATCTGGAGGGAGATTTTAAAGGCGGGAGTATTTGAGGCGCTCCTTATGAATACGGACGGAAGAATAAGAGAGGGAAGCCGTTCGAATGTATTTTTTCTGAAAGACGACACTGTGATTACCGCAGATGATTACGAAATAATTTCCACGGTAAACCGCAGTTTGGTGCTTGAGATAATAAAAGCTTTGGGGCTTGAGATTGTATTCAAACCTATGTCCGTTAAGGATTTATATTTTACGGACGGAGCTTTTATGGTGGGTTCGCTTGTGGGGGTGCTTCCAATAACCCGTATTGAACAAATCACTTTGAAAAGTGTTAATAATCCTCATATATTGAAAATAAGAAGTACATATGAGGAAAGGATTAGACAATATGTAAATGAAAGGTAGTGTAAAATGAAAATAAAAAAATTGCTTATCTCAGCGTTGATTATCCTTATGGCGATTATGACAGCTTGCTCGGGAGAAAAGAAAAATGCGGACGCTGAAAAGATAACCCAAGCTACGGAAGATTTTTTCAGTGCCATAAAGGCTTGTGACTTTGAAAAAGTGAAATCGGTTTCAGTTTGGGTCGCTCCGAGGATCGAGGGTGAAGAGAACCCTCCCAGAGAAGATGATGACATTCCCACGGAAGAAGCCGACATAAAACTTTTTGAGAAGCTGCTTAAAAATCTCTCTTGGAAAATTGGAGATGTGAAAGTTGACGGAGATAGTGCGACAGTGGATATTGAAATCACCAATAAAAAAGTAAATGAAGCTTTTCAGCAAGCACTGATTTCCGTTTATGTCGAGAGTCAGCAAAAACAAGTTCAGATGGAATCAGATGAGGTTATGAAAAGGGTATATGAGCTTATGGACGAAACTTTGGAGTCCGTAGAGTCGTTTACAGTGAAAGTCGTAGGAGAACTCGATAAAGATGATGAAGGCAATTGGAAACTGTTTCGCTCCGGAGATGTAATGGCGGCAGTGTACGGAAGTGAAAAAAATCCCGAGGAAAATGAAGAAGAACCGAAAGCTTCTGAAGATTCTGCGGACGGAAAAGAGGAATCGAAAACTTCTGAAGCCCCTAGAGGAGACGAAAGCACCGACGAGAAATAAAAGGAGTGAGAAGAAAAATGAATTATGAGGAGAAACAAATCGAACTTGCAAATAAACGGCTTATGCAGCTATGGCTTGCCGTGATTTGCATGATAGTTTTATTTTATTTTGTTGAATTTGTTAAGGGTTCGAGATCACTTCTTTATTTTTTGATTTTGAGCGTCGCATTGATTGCTCCGTGGCTATATTCGATGTTTCTTTACAGGAAAGAACCGTCAAGTACGGCAATAAGGCATATAGTAGCGGTTTCATACGGATTGGCTTATGTTTTTATGCTCTTTACTTCAAGCTCTCCTAATACCTATGCGCAGATTTTTCCCATAGTAGTGGTTTTGACGCTGTATGGAGACATAGGTTATATTTTCAGAGGTGCGAGTGCCGTAATTTTGGCGAATTTAATCTATGTAGCATTGAAGTTTATGGGGAGTTCTGAACTTTCGGATATTGAAGTTGTGAGTTACGAGGTTCAGTTTGTAACAGTTGTTTTCGCTTGCGTCTTTTCCTATTATTCAACTAAAACCGTTCGCTCCATAAATCAGGTTCAGATTGAACAGATTGAGGAGAAGGAGTCAAGACAAAAAGTTTTGACCGAAAACATTCTTGAGAGCTCCAAGCTTATAGCAGAAAATATACACCATTTGGATCGGCAAGTAAAAGACGTAAGCGAGCAGACGGCTCTTGTGACACACTCAATGGACGATATCTCGGACGGTGCGGAAAATGCCACGAGATCGGTTCAAAATCAGCTTGATATGACCAATTTGATAGGCTCGAAGATTGAGGAAACCTCGAACCTTACAAAAAATATCAAGAGGGGCTTTGAAAGAACCAGGAGCGATGCGGAGCTTGGTACAAAGACGATGCAGAAGCTCTCTCAAAGCTCGGAGCTTACGAAGCAATCCAATGACTCCGTCGATGAAACTATGAGACTTCTTGCCGAAAAAATGGAGCGTGCTCATTCAATAATAGAGCTGATAAACAGCATAGCACAGCAAACCCGACTTCTCTCTCTTAATGCCAGCATAGAGGCTGCGAGGGCTGGAGATGCGGGTAGAGGTTTTGCCGTAGTTGCCTACGAAATTCAGGGGCTTGCCGCAAATACTTCACAAGCCACTGCTGAAATAGAAAAACTCCTCGATGAACTAAAGGACGAAACTGAAAAGGCTCAGAAATCAGCCGCTGCGCTCGGAGAGGTGAATGTTTCGCAAGGGAAGTTAATTCAGGAATCAAATCAGAGTTTTGAAACCATAATCGAGAGCATTCACACTTTTGGAGACGAGATTTCCTCACAAACGGAGCTTATGGATAAGATACGAATTTCAAATGAAGAACTTACCAAAAGCATAGAAACTTTCTATGAATTTGCGGGAGACCTCACCGATACGGCGGTGAAAACCCGTTCCACCGCAAATTCCACGCTTGAGGGAATGAAAAATGTAAACTCCTTCCTTGACAATATCCTTGATGAAGTCGAAAGATTGCTTAATGAATAGGGGATATACTATGAAAAGAAATAAGAAGAACGCCGGGAGTAAATTTAATAAGACCACAGTAAAAATATCGGAGGCAGCTCTTAGGGAAGTAGGGAAAAAACTTTTTCTAACTCTTAGGATTATGGATGATATGTTTGCCAAACAGTTTTTCAAAGATCCGAGATGTGTAGAGATTTTGGTAAACACCGTTCTGAAACAACAAATAAAGGTGGTTGAGAGTTTAACCCAGTATAATATGAATAATGCTCAAGGAAGATCCGCAATAGTAGATGTGTTGGCGAAAACCGAAGATGGAAAGGTAATCGTGGTAGAAATTCAAAGAGTGTCGGATAAATGGCTGCCTTTAAGAGCAAGGCATATATGCTCCGTATCGGACGCCAATTTAATAAAGAGCGGAACAAAATTTAAAGACATATACGAGTTCTACACCATCTTTATAATGGAAAAGGATCCGTTCGGAGAGGGAAAATCCATCTATACGGTTCGTAGAACTTTCGATGAAACGCACAAGTTATTCAAAGATCGACAGACGATAATCTTTGTAAACGGAGCAACCAAGGAGGAAGGAGAACTTGGGGAACTGCTTGATGATTTTTTGACGAGAGATTATAGGAAAATGAAGAACGAAGTCTTTAGAGAAACTATGAGGCTTATAAAAGCTTCAGCTGAAAGGGAGGATAAAGGAATGATGAAGTTTATAACGAAGGAGATGAAAGAATTAGCCAAACAGCTTAAGGAGCAGGGAAAGGAAGAAGGAATTGAGAAAGGTATTGCCGAGGGAATTGAGAAAGGTATTGCCGAGGGAATTGAGAAAGGTAGACTTGAAGGCAGGCAGGAAGGCAGACTTGAAGGTAGACTTGAAGGCAGACAGGAAGGCTTCCTTCAATCGGCAATGAACTTACTGAAGATGGGATTTTCGGTTGAAGATGTGGCGAGAGGCACGGGGCTTTCAAGGGAAAAGGTAAGCGAACTTAAATTGTCGATCTAAAAGAAAGGCTATACTTTATACTAAATATTCTATAAATTTCAGGGAGAAATGGATATGTACGCAATAGCATTTGATTTGGAACAGGACACCCTTTCCAAAACCTATGGGGCTACAACTTACACCAACGCTTATTCCGACATCAAAAGAGTGTTAGGTAAGTATGGATTTTCAAGACAACAGGGCTCGATATACTTTGGAGATGTCGAGAAAGTGGACGCAGTGAAATGCGTTCTCTCCGTGCTGGAACTCGCAAGAAAATTTCCTTGGTTTTCCGCCGGTGTGGAGGATATTCGTATGCTCCGGATAGAGGACAATAATGACCTTATGCCTGCAATTGAAATGATTACAGGGGGAATTTCTCCTTAAGCTTGTCTTAAAAAAGAAGCAATATTATGAAAAAGACAAAAGCAGACTTATTTTATATCTCGTAGGAATACGCGATAGTTAGGAAGAAGATATGAAGATAAATAAAAACAACGCAAATAAACCGAGGAAAGTCACGATAAAAATATCGAAAGCAACTCTGATAAGGGTGGGGAAAAATCTTATTTTGACTTCCAGGGTCATAGACGACATTCTTGCAAGGTGGGTCTTTAAAAATCCAAGATGCGTGGAGGTTTTGGTAAACATCATCCTGAAACAGCAAATAAGAGTAATAGAAAGTTTGACTCAGTATAATATGGATAATGCCGGAGGAAGATTGGCAATAGTAGATGTCCTAGCGACAACCGAGGACGGAAAGCGAATAGTGATAGAGATACAGAGAGAATCAGATGAATGGCTGCCTCTAAGAGCAAGACACATCTGCTCCGTATCGGATGCAAACCTAATAAAGAAAGGCACTGAGTTTAAAGACATCCACGAATTCTACACCATCTTCATAATGGAAAAGGATCCATTTGGAGAAGGCAAATCTGTCTATACAATCAAGAGAATGTTCACTGACACGCACAAAGTATTCAAAGACAGACAGACGATAATTTTTGTAAACGCAGCCACCAAGGAAGAGGGAGAAGTTAAAGATCTGGTGGAAGATTTCTTGATGAGGGACTACAAAAAGATGAAGAACGAAGTCTTTAGAGAAACCGTAAGACTCATAAAGGACTCTACTGAAAGGGAGGACAAGGGAGCTATGGAATTCGTAACCGAGGAAATGCGAGCTTTGGCTAAGCAGCTTAAATCACAGGGAAAAGAGGAAGGCAAGAGAGAAGGTTTTGCAGAGGGAATTGAGAAAGGAATTGAAAGAGGAATTGAGAAAGGAATTGAAAGAGGCAAAAAGGAAAGTGCAATTGAGATAGCAAAGCAATTGATCACTTTGGGTTTTTCGTTTGAGGGAATAGTTGCGGCAACTCGGCTTCCAATGGAAGAGGTTAAGGCTCTTTATTAAGGAGAAAACCGTAATGGAATAGAAAGGATAAGTTATATGTTAAAGACGAAAATCTGTGAGAAGCTTGAAAAGGGAGATATTTCGGGCGTAGAGGAAATGATCGGGGAGTATGAGAAAAAGTATCCCGATGATTTCGATCTTTTCTCTATGAAAGGAACTTACTGCTTCTTTCAGGGAGATTATGAAAGAGCGGAAGATATCTTTAAAAAAGCCCACTCCATAAATCCTTATAACTGCGATATAAATTATAACTTAGGTTTTTTATATGAAAGCACCGACAGGTATTTTGAAGCGGCGGAAAAATATCTTTTTCTCGCTTCTGTGGCAAATTTAGGAGTAAAGGGTTTGGAAGACAATCGGAAATTTCTGCCGGAGCTTAAAAAAAGTTTTGAGAATATGATTGCTAAGATTAACGAGCTTGAGCAAACTGAGGAAATCAAAAATAGGATTTTAAAATTCAATCGGGAGATGGACGACAACTTCGGAGCATATTCAGTGCACCCTTGGGCTTTAAATAAAAAAAATTATCTTGGAGATTTTCTTCGCTACAATGCGGATTACTTTGTGGGAGATTATTTCAGAATAGGTAATCGTAGCGTGGAAGACCCGAGAAAAGTGGAGGTGGTAAAGCTTTTTTCCAAAAATTCCAATAAGATTTCCGTAAAAACTCCAACTCTTGTGCCTATCATTACTGCGGGGAGAGAATTGATAATAAGGAGCGGAAAGACTTATCAGTGCCTTCAAGATCCGAGCGTTTTTCATTGGTATCGTTTTGATAGAGATGCCGAGATTAGGTCAGGTGCCATAATCGGAGAACCTGTACCGCTTGTTTATAATAAGACCAAGAAAAAGCTTATCTTGACTATATTTACGGACGGACTTTCTCAAAGTATGCTTGAGAAGTACGGATTTGAGGAGTATATGCCAAACACTGCTCGATTTTTCTCCAATGCTTTATATTTCAAAAACTGTTATTCAACCGGCGAGTGGACATACCCTTCAATGGCTTCATACTTCACAGGGCTTTATACCACTCAGCATAAATTATTTTCCACAGTAAATTGGTTCCTTCCGACGGACACAAAGACCTTGGGAGAGATCTTCTCCGATGCGGGCTATCTTTGCAGCAAGATTGACGGGGATTGGAGAACAAATCCCGACTATGGATATATTCGAGGTTTTTATCGCTATGTCTATGGAAAGTATACCAGATTTTCAGACGCTTCCGATATTATTGCGGAGACTAAGGAAAATTTGGAGCTTTTCAAGGGGACGAATCAATATATGATGATTACTTTTGACGAGCTTCACGATATAGCGGACGGATATAAGCTTCCCTGCTCAGTGCACAGCAAACTATCCTTGGATGATCTTGAGAGAACCGATGCGAGTATGACTACTTCCGTGCTGACTGCGAGAGATGCGAAGAAAGAAGCGAAGTATATGGAGCAAATGCGTTTCTTAGATAGAAAGCTTAAAGAGCTTTATGATTATTTGAATGAAAATTATGCTGAGGACGAGATAATAGTCTCTTTGATTTCCGATCACGGGCAAGGGTATTTGGTGGAAGATGACGACTTCTTCCTTGATGATAAGCGAACCAAGGTGCCGCTTTTGATTAAGGGAATTTCAAAAAGCGGAGTTTGCGAGGAATATATTTCTGCCGTGGATTACCTGAACATACTCAATAAAGAAGCGAATTTGGGAGCGGATCTCTCGGATAAAGAGGGTGTACTGCCTGTGTTTTTGGGCGGGGAGAAAAAGAGGGACTTCACTGTATCCGAGTCGCTTCACCCCGATCGTCCTTATAGAGTTGCCCTCAGAAATGAAGAAGATTACTTCACCTTTGAGACACAGGATGTTGCTATGGTTGACGGCAGAATTCCCTTGGACAGGTATACCGCAAAGCTTATGAACCATTCCAAGGAGGAGATAAAGGACGAGGAGAAGTTTAAAAAATATCTTCAGTTTGTCTTTGAGCATATGAAACATTTCAGAATTTGGAGAGATGAGTGATGGAACAAGAATTGAAGTATTACTTGAATGAGGATATAAAAAATACCCCTCGGGTTTTTCCGATGCAGGGGAGATGTGAGTATGAAAGATTTGATATGAATGAAAACCCCGAGGGGCTTCCGAAGGATTTTGTAGATGCCGTGCTTACCGAGGTTACGCCGAAGTTTTTGGCTATGTATCCCGAGCCCAGGGGATTTATAAAAAAGTATGCTGAGCTTTTGGGAGTGGGAGAGGAAAATATTTCCGCGACAAACGGTTCGGATATGGCTATTCGTTATATACTGGAAAGTTTCGGAGAACGTGGAAAAGACGTGGTGGGAGTTTCTCCCTCTTTTGAGATGTATAGAATTCACTGTTCGATTTTGGGGCTAAATTATAAAGCGGTGGAGTATGAAAAAGATCTCTCTTTTGATTTTCAAAAGCTTCTGTCGTCAATAGACGAGAACACAAGGATAGTTTCTATGCTAAATCCCAATATGCCGATCGGAAATGTCTACACCGAAGAGCAGGTGAGGCTTGCAATTTCAAAAGCCGGAGAGGTGAATGCGCTTGTAGTAATTGACGAAGCATATCATTATTTTTACCCCGATTCTTTTCTGAGCTTGGCGGAAGAGTTTGATAATGTTCTCATACTTAGAACCTTTTCAAAATTCTTTTCTATGGCCGGTTGTCGTTTGGGAGTTGTTATAGGAAATCCTTCTTTGATAAAGCACTTAAATCAAGCAAAGCTTAGTTTTGATGCAAATGCTTTTGCTTTGCTCTTTGCGGAAAGACTTTTGGATAGAAAGGATATTATTGAGAGAATGGTTGAGAGCGAGAAAGAGGGCAAAGGTTATGCTCTTGGGGAGCTTGAGAAAAGGGGATACGTCGTTCCCGAAAGTAATGGAAACTATCTTTTGGTAAAAACAAAAAAAGCTCCAAAAGAGGTTTTCGAGGAGCTTAAGGAGCAAAAAATATTGGTTCACACCTACTCAAATCCGGTTATTAAAGATTATATAAGAATTTCCACCGGTTCAAAGAGAGCTATGGAAAAAGTTCTTCCCGCATTCTTCAAGGCGGATTGCTAAGTGCAAAGAAAAAAGTCCGAATTTTCGGACTTTTTTTCTTGATCACTTAAAGAAACACTCTTAACCCTTTTTCCCCAACGCTTGGTTTATCGTCGGCATTATAATGGGAATTGTGACTTTAGCTCTTTGACCTTTTTCTCCAAGACCCAGTTGACCGTTAAGCCCCGATCCCCAGACCCAAAGATTTCCATCTTGGTCAAGGGCATAGGACGAGCGTTCTCCTGTGCCTACTTTCACAATTCTCGCTCCGGAAAAACCTATCAGATATAAGTTGTTTAAATTTCCGAGTTCCCCATATTTTCCGTTTCCTATCTGACCGAATTCATTTGAACCCAATGCAAGCACTCGTCCGTCTTTTCTCAGAGCCAAGATATGACCGTTTTTATATGAAAACTTTACTATGTGATCTCCCAAATCGGACACCTTTGAGGGGGTGTTGGGTAAGTTTAAAGTCATACCTCCCCAAGCGTAAAGCGAACCGTCCTCCATAAGAACGAATACTCCGTATCTGTCGCAGGCAGCCTGCTTAACTCTGCCCGGAATTTCTATCTTGGTAGGAGTTGTCACATTTGTGCCGGGTACCGGAATAAAACGACTTAAATTCTGTCCCCACATATAAAGCTCTCCGGATTTGGTCACCGCACAAATTGTATGTGCATTTGCCGCAATTGATGTAACGGGGGGTAGTTTGTCTATAACGGTGGGTTTAATAGGATTTCCTCCATAGTGACCGTTCCCATGCTCTCCGTACATATTTGAGCCGTAAACCTTTACCTGACCATAGTTGCTAAGGGTCAAGACAAAACCTTCTCCTGCCGCGATCCTTGCATTATCCGATCCCAATTCCGAAAGTATTTCATATTTGCCGTTAAGATACGCTCCCACAGAACCGTTTTCATATAAATAGTAGACCCCTTTTTGATTGGAGGCAACCTCGATTATCCCCGAAACCGAAAGTCTTTCTTTGTATACAGTTTTTATGTTCAAACTGTCTCCTCCGCTCCAAAACAGATGTCCGTTTTCAATCCAAGCGACATGAGCTTTTGAACCGTCTATCGTGTTATAGTCCTTATTCACATCTATAACTTCTCTGTCGTAATAAGTGTCGGGATCGCCTATGGGATCTGCAATGGGGCAAGCAATGTTTATGCGAATCATATCTCTAAATCTCAAGATATCCGTAAGTATTCCTATTTGACTGCCGTCCGCCGCATAAAAAACGGTACCCACGCTTCTATTAAAATTAGCTGCGGGAATTTCATAGCTTCCGCACTTGGTTATGCCATAATCACCGGCATTAAAATTGGGATTTCTCTCAACGGGGCTGGGTTTGGAAGGAACAATGGGTTCGGGAACCGGATTTACAACACGTACCTGATAGTCTCCGTTCGGACTGTCCTCTTTTTTTATCTCGACAACACCCACCGAACCCGTTTTGGGATTGACTACCGGAGCTCCGTTTGTGAGAGGCTGATCGAAAACATCGGTTGGAGATTTCACACTTTTCCAATTATTGTCCGTGTTTTCCAAAAAAACCGCCCGATTATCTCCACGTACCGTAAAACTCATAGAGTATTCAAACCTGAGAAGGTTTCCGTCGGTGCCTTTAAGTCCCCGAATATTAAGTGAATAATTGCCAGGAACATAACCCGTACCCGAGGGGCGCACTAAAATTTCTCTTGAAGATTTTTTTGACACGCTCACACTCTTAGCGTCGCCCGTATCGGTAAATACCTTTACCACCTCTTCAAGGCTTGACCCGTCAAAGTCTTTGTTGACGAGTATTGTCCATTCCTTGTTCGGGTCTACCACCGGACGAGCATCTTTTTGAAACTCCACCAGAGAAACCGCTGCCAATGATGAATTGACGAAACCTGTTGCCGCAACCAAAATCAATGCCAAAGCTGCGGTCAATAATCTCTTTTTCATCTCTCTTTCTCCTCCTTTTATTATTGTATTACTTCCGCGAGTTAATTCTACCATATTTTTTTATCATTTCAAAAAAAAACTCACCGTTTTGATTTAAACGATGAGTTTTTTTTTACTTCAAATTGTCATTCAAAAATTTTACGATATCCATCGACTCGTACATCGGCTTACCGTCTATGAATAAGCAAGGAAACTGTTCCTGCCCGCCTTCCTCGACCACTCTTTTTTTGTTTTGAGGGTCGTCAACATTTTTGATCTCAACCTTATCGCCAATCCCCGCCTTTTCTATAAAACGCAGCACCTTTGCGCAAAACGGGCAACCGGTTAGAACATATAATTCCAATTTCATTTTAATCACCTCGACCAATCTTTACCCAAATTTTTATGGAAGAACTAAAAAATATTTGATTTTTTTTATACTCGCCGTTATAATGGTGTAGCGGATGGGGAACGAACCTTTATTTCCTTTTAAAGAGATCGAAGTCTTAGGCTGAAAACTTCGGAGAGGACAAAGGCAAGACCGCCCTTGAGCCTCCTGCGAAAGCGGGACGGGTGCGCCCGATATTGCGCATTGAGAGAAAAAATTTGGGTGGAACCGCGAATACTCGCCCCATTGTGGGCGGGTTTTTTTGTTACCATTATTTGTAAGCGAAAGGAGAAAGATATGAATGTGATTTTGAGACTTCCTGACGGAAGCGAAAGAACGATTGAAAAGGGATTGAGTGTTTATGAAGCAGTGAAAGAAATTTCCGAGGGGCTTGCAAGAAAATCCATAGGTGCAGTGGTCAACGGGGAAATTTACGGAATGCAGCAGCCCATTCTTGAAGATGCGGATTTCAAGGTAGTAAATTTTGAAGATAAAGAGGGTAAGGCGATTTTTTGGCACACTTCCGCACACCTTATGGCGTATGCAATAAAAAGACTTTTTCCCGATGTGAAATTTGCAATCGGACCTGCAATAGACCAAGGGTTCTACTATGACTTTGACACCGAACACCGTTTTACTCCTGAGGACTTGGAAAGTATTGAAAATGAGATGAAAAAAATCGTCAAAGAAAATCCCGTCTTAATCCGCACCGAGATGAAAAGAGAAGACGCTCTCCTGCATTTCAAGGAGCTTGACGAAGTCTATAAGGTGGACTTAATCGAAAGAATTCCCGAGGGGGAAATCATTTCATTTTACACCTTGGGAGATTTTATCGACCTGTGTCGAGGTCCTCACCTCTATGATGTTTCAAAGATTAAGGCGATAAAGCTTCTTTCAATTGCAGGAGCATATTTTCACGGCGATGAAAAGAATAAAATGCTTCAAAGGATTTACGGAATAACTTTTGAGAAGAAAAAAGATTTGGACGAACATCTTGTGAGAATGGAAGAGGCGAAAAAAAGAGATCACAGAAAGTTGGGAAAGGAATTGGGAATTTTTTCAATGCACGACGAAGGACCGGGGTTTCCCTTCTTCCTCCCCAAGGGAATGGTGCTTAGGAATATTCTTGAAAGTTATTGGAGAATTGAGCATAAAAAAGCCGGATATGATGAAATCCGCACTCCGATGATTATGAACGAGGCCCTTTGGCATCAATCGGGACATTGGGATCACTATAAAGAAAATATGTACTTTACGGAAATTGATGAAGAACCTTATGCAATCAAGCCGATGAACTGTCCCGGCGCAATACTCATATATAAAGAATCTCTTTACAGCTACAGAGATTTTCCTCTCAGGTGGGGAGAGATGGGACTTGTGCACAGACACGAACTTTCAGGTGCTTTGCACGGACTTTTCAGAGTGAGAGCTTTCACGCAGGACGACGCACATCTATTTGTGCTTGAAAGTCAAATTAAAGAAGAGTTAAAAGGCGTAATTCAATTGGAAGATAAAATCTATAAGGACTTCGGATTTAAGTATCACATTGAGCTCTCAACACGACCTGAAGACTCAATGGGAACCGAGGAACAATGGGAAATTGCCACCAACGGTCTTATCGACGCATTAAACGAGCTTGAGCTTTCATATAAGCTTAATGAGGGCGACGGAGCTTTTTACGGACCGAAAATTGATTTTCACTTGGAGGACGCAATAGGGAGAACTTGGCAATGCGGAACCATACAGTTGGATTTCCAAATGCCTGAAAGGTTTGACTTAACCTATGTCGATGCGGACGGGGAAAGAAAACGTCCTGTGATGCTTCATAGAACCATACTGGGAAGCGTGGAGCGATTTATGGGAATTTTGATTGAGAACTATGCCGGAAAACTTCCGATGTGGCTCGCTCCGATTCAAGTATCGGTGCTTCCGATTTCGGACAAATTTAACGACTATGCTCAGGAAATCTTCGGAAAACTTGAAGAAAATGAATTGAGAGTTGAAAAGGATTTCAGAGCGGAAAAAATCGGGAAAAAAATTCGTGAAGCGCAGCTTCAAAAGCTCCCCTATATGATTGTGATAGGAGAAAAAGAGGAAACCGAAAAAAAGATATCCGTTCGCTCAAGAGACGGAAAGGATTTGGGAATGATGAGCATTGAGGAGTTTATAAGTCTTACAAAAGAGGATATTTTGAAAAAAATATAAAAATAAGAAAATGCTGTCGTTTTATTTTCCAAAACGACAGCGTTTTTTTATTTTCGTAAAGAAAAACGATCACTCATTTCTTCGCAGAGTCTTCTCCTATAAAAATCCTCAATATCGCTTGCAAGGATAACGGCGCAGACATAAAACAGGTCAAAATAGTAAAAAGGGGTAAGTCTCTTAACAACCATCTCGGCGTATTCTCCATGACCCAAAAGCCTTCCCCCATGATAGGAGTAGTAATAAGGAATAAAATGAAGCACCATAAATACTACCCATATAATCACAAGAACCCACTTAAGAGCCTTAAACCAAATGCTATGACATATCCAAGCACGCTCCCCCAAAACTTTTCTATAAGTCCCATACTTAATGGGGAGCGAACTGAATATAAGCATAGGTAAAAATAGTGTCATCCCTCTTACTCCATCAGAATCATCTCTACGAACATATCTAACTTGGTAATGCCACAACACAAAAAAATGAATAGTCTGTATGAAAAGGAATGTGTAGCCAACGATGCCAATAGCCTTCACATAATTTTTATGGTGTTCTTTAAAAGAGGCAACCTTTTCAAATGCTTCCTGCACTTCCTTTTTTGAATGAGTCTCCTCAGTGGGGAAATTTTCAATAACAATTTCCCCACATTCAGGACAGCATATATAATGCTCCTCCTCTTCAAAAAAGTAATGTTTGCATCCCTCGCCTGCGCACTTCGTGGTATCACCTCCTTATAGATTGGTTTCCCAGTATCTCATCAAACTCACGATCCTTTTCAGGTATCGGTGCTTCCGATTTCGGACAAATTTAACGACTATGCTCAGGAAATCTTCGGAAAACTTGAAGAAAATGAATTGAGAGTTGAAAAGGATTTCAGAGCGGAAAAAATCGGGAAAAAAATTCGTGAAGCGCAGCTTCAAAAGCTCCCCTATATGATTGTGATAGGAGAAAAAGAGGAAACCGAAAAAAAGATATCCGTTCGCTCAAGAGACGGAAAGGATTTGGGAATGATGAGCATTGAGGAGTTTATAAGTCTTACAAAAGAGGATATTTTGAAAAAAATATAAAAATAAGAAAATGCTGTCGTTTTATTTTCCAAAACGACAGCGTTTTTTTATTTTCGTAAAGAAAAACGATCACTCATTTCTTCGCAGAGTCTTCTCCTATAAAAATCCTCAATATCGCTTGCAAGGATAACGGCGCAGACATAAAACAGGTCAAAATAGTAAAAAGGGGTAAGTCTCTTAACAACCATCTCGGCGTATTCTCCATGACCCAAAAGCCTTCCCCCATGATAGGAGTAGTAATAAGGAATAAAATGAAGCACCATAAATACTACCCATATAATCACAAGAACCCACTTAAGAGCCTTAAACCAAATGCTATGACATATCCAAGCACGCTCCCCCAAAAACTTCCTATGGACTGTTTCATACTTAAAGGGAAGCGAACTAAAGAAAATCATTGCTGCAAGCAATATGGTGCTTCTAAGCGGATAACGATTCCTATAACCATAATCAGATCTAACCCGATAATGCCAAAACGTAGAAATATGGATCGACTGTATAAAGACAAACACGCCGCCTATTACCTTCAAAGCCTTCAAGTATTTTTCATTATACTCCTTGAAAGAAGCAACTCTTTCAAATGCTTCCTGCACCTCATCCATTGAATGAGTCTCCTCAGTGGGGAAATTTTCAATAACGATTTCCCCACATTCAGGACAGCATATATAATGCTCCTCCTCTTCAAAAAATTGGCGCTTGCATTTTTTATTGCTGCATTTCGTGATATCACCTCCTCGAAAAACGATCGCTCATCTCTTCGCAGAGCCTTCTCCTATAAAAATCCTCAATATCGCTTGCAAGGATAACGGCGCAGACATAAA
>CAUVKI010000024.1:0-27513 GCA_963552605.1 uncultured Tissierellia bacterium | reverse complement strand
AGTATTACAAATAGAGATTGGTTAAAATCAATGATTTAAAAGAAGAATAGTATAAGCATATGACTGTAATTGAAGAAGCTCATAATATTATAAAGAGAACTTCCTTTGAACAAAATTCCGAAAATCCGAGCTTGGCAGGAAAATCAGTTGAAATGATTTCAAATGCTATTGCCGAGATGAGAACCTATGGAGAAGGTTTTGTGATAGTGGATCAATCGCCCGGTGCGGTAGATATTTCAGCTATAAGAAATACCAACACCAAAATAATTATGAGGCTTCCGGATGAGAGCGACAGAAATTTGGCAGGAAAGTCGGCAGGATTAAAGGATAATCAGTTAGACGAGATTGCAAAGCTTCCCAAGGGAGTTGCCGTTGTGTATCAGAATGATTGGGTTGAGCCTGTGTTGTGTAAAATCCGAAGGTATGGTTATGAGGAGGAGAAATACCTCTATAAGCCGCTTATTCACATTGACGGATCTGCGGACAGGTTTAAGAAAAATTTATTGGGGTTGCTGTTAAAGACAAGAGTTAAAAATCCTATTGATGCGGATATCGCTCGAATCAAAAGCGATTTGGTTATAGCGGAGATCTCCTCAAAGAGCAAGCTTATGATTAAGAATATTTTGAATGAATATGAACTTAATAGAGAGCTTTCACTTTGGAAAGATGAAAATTTTGAAAGCTTGTCAAAGATTGTAAGCGGAATTTTAAATGGAAATGTTTGGTTTAAGCCGGTGATTTATGAAGCTTCGGAATTTGATGTGCTGACGGATCGGATTATTAGTTTGATTGGAGAACAGGTAAGCGATTTGTCTCCGGAATATAAGATTGCATCGGCACAGTGCATTATGAGAGCTGAGGCGGCTAAATCCGATGATTACAGGGAGATCTATTCCGCATGGATAACCGATCTTAGAAATAAAGGGGTGTTCTGATATGGAATTTGGTGAATTTAAGGGTCTAGATCCTGAATTACTAAGCAAATCCAAGTATATGGAAAAAATTACGGATTACAAAGAGTTGGATCGTCCCATCGCAAAGCTTTTGGATAATTCCGGCAGATATGATAATCAGGAAACCGAAGCAAAAAAGTTTCTTGCTGATTCAACATATGAAATTGACGGCAATAAATATGAAACGGACGATAACGGAAGTATCTATAAGATGGACGGACGGCTTATGCCGGATATCGCTTATGAAAAGAGCGGCATCAAATATACAACGGATTATATGGGTCGCATCGTAACATGGAGCGGTAAACCGAGGTATGAGCCTGAGAATGAGCGTGATACCAATGCGCAATCGGAGTCGGGCGGAGAGGATCGGGAAGACGGAGATGACGGAGGACACTTGGAAGCACGAGTCCTTGGCGGATCCGCAGGTAAAGAAAATATTGTTCCGATGAGATATACGATCAATCGGGGAGATTATAAGAGATCGGAGAATGAAATTATAGAGGCGAAGAAACAGGGGAAAGATGTTTATGACAGTGGACGAATAATATATGAAGACAATTCGACCCGCCCCTCAAAAATTGAGAGAACACATACCGTTGACGGTGAAAAGAATTTTCTTAAGGTAGATAATGTTAAATACTCCGAGAATTTACTTGATGAAGTCAAAGACGATATTTCCGATAGAGATATGGAGAGCATTTATGATGAAATTGCCGATATGAAAGAGGACGGGTGCGATGTTTCCGTTACGTCCATTTTTAAGAAATATGATGTGAATGGCAATTTGGTTTCGGTTAGAGTTGGAATCAAAAATGAAACCGTCGGCGAGAAATCGTACAGGTATTTTAATACTCGGAAAGAGGGGTAGCTATGAATAAACAGATTTATGATGAAGTGCTTAAAATCGAAGCTGAGGGGCTTAGAGATGTCGAGTTGTTGGCTTTGGTTACGGATACGAGTTATGAGGTGATTTTTTATGCAAATCATAACGGAAAAGTTTGTCAGAGCAATAATCTGGCGGAGAGCGGAGTTTTGTCATTAGATTTTGTGGAAAAAATCTATTCCGACATAGCTGATAAGGTTCGAGCAGATGAGAAGTTTGACCCCGCAAAAATGAACATCATAAAAGCGTCGGGTGAGAATATAACCGTGGAATATGACGAGAAAAACTGTCGGGTTTACGGATTAAAGAAAGAATGGAAAAATTCCATCGGTCTTTAATAGGATAAATTTCAAAAAGCTAAGTGCAAAAAACACTTAGCTTTTTGAAATTTGCCCTTTCGACACAAAAAAAAGAGCCAAGATTTCTTAGCTCTTTTTGACATCATTATTTTTTACGGTATCATTTTTTGCAGTGTCTTTTTTCTTTCTGCTGAACTTTGCCCTCAGAGGTTTTGTTATAAAATAAATCAGCAGGATAATTACGATGACAATTAAAAGTTGAGGAGCAACCATTATTACGAAGA
Source organism: uncultured Tissierellia bacterium (assembly GCA_963552605.1). GTDB lineage: Bacteria > Bacillota > Clostridia > Tissierellales > Peptoniphilaceae > CAUVKI01. The sequence goes on along the minus strand of CAUVKI010000024.1, from coordinate 25,091 downwards.
TTATTATCCCCTGAATTGCTTCCACAAAATTTTCTCCCGACTCTTTGAAAGCTTCCAACACTCTTTCCGAAAAACTGACCTTTGTAGGTTCGTAATTCGGAGTTGCTTTTATCTCGTTTATATACATGGAAACCTTTGTGTAGTTCACTTGGGTATCCATCTTGTTCAAATTGCCCTGTATATTTTCTATGTTGAAAATAGTATCGGAAATTTCCTGCTCCAATGCCAAAAGTTCCTCAAGAGAGGATTTTTCTTTTGTCATATTTTGAAGTCTTTCCAACTTTTCTTTCAGTATCTTAAGTCTAAGCTCGGTGTCCGTGTAGCGGTCGGTTATATCTTCCGAAGAAAGATTTTTTCTTACGGTGTTAAGACTTTTCTCGTTTCCGAGCCTTTCAATAAATTTCTCGACATTATCTGTCGGAATCATCGCCTCAATCGAAGTATATCTGATGCTTCCGGAGGATTCTTCCATTTGAGTTTGATATCCCTTAAACTCGGCAATCAGTGAAACCGCTTTTTCAACGGCTTCATCATAATTTTTAGTGTCAAAGCTCAGGTCGTAGTGAAGGATAAGCTTGCGGTCTTTGGGTCTTATCACGGAATTTCCCGATTTGGAACTCTCGCCGGAGTACATGGGGCTGCTGTCATCTGCTGAAATTTGGGGTTCTCCCTCCGCCGGCATTGATCTTTCCGCATATCCTCCGCTATGGGACTTATTATTTCCGCCCGATGCACAGGAGGTCATAAAAACCGCAATGGTGATTAAGAGTAAAAATCTTTTGATTTCAGACATTTTCTCACCTCACTTTTAATTTGTAAAACCTACTTTAAAAAAGCGTGATAGGCTTTCATGGTCATATAGCTGTCCGCCTTGCTCAGGAGTTCAATCGGAGCGTGCATTGAGAGCATACCCGTGCCTATATCCACCACCTCTGCACCGTAGTTCGCAAGGATATAGGCTATGGTGCCCCCACCTCCCGCATCAATTTTTCCAAGCTCGCCCGTTTGCCAAATCACTTCGTTTTCATCGAAAAGCATACGAAGTTCCTGAAGAAATTCCGCATTTGCGTCATTCGATCCCGACTTTCCTCTTGAGCCGGTATATTTTGAAATGGTCACTCCGCAGCCCGAAAGAGAGGAGTTCATAGGCTCTGACACCTCGTGGTAAATCGGGTCGATTGCGCAGGTTACATCAGCGGAAAGCACTTTTGAATTGCGAATTGCTCGCCTTGAAATTATATCCGCTCCTCCTTGAGCGTGGATTATCTCCGCCACCGCATCTTCAAAAAATCGGGAGTTCATGGAAGCGTTTCCCACGGAGCCGATTTCCTCCTTGTCTACAAGCAGTGCAACCGCAGTTCTTTTGGGATTTTCTATGCTGCATATGGACTCAAGCGCTGCATAGGAACAAACCCTGTCATCATGACCGTGAGCCGCAATCATTGATCTGTCAAAGCCCACATCTCTCGCTTTTGCAGCCGGCACAATCTCAAGTTCCGAAACCATAAAATCTTCCTCTATCATTCCGTAGGTTTCGTTTAGATACTTAAGTATCATAGACTTCACGGGGGTCTTATCTTCTTTTTTCTCCTTCTCGGTTTGATCTATGTTGCGATAGCTTGAATGACCTACCACCACATTGAGAGCCTCTCCGCTTATCCCCTCGGCAAGAGTTTTTTTCATCTGCTCCGCACTCAAATGAATTAGAAGATCGTTAATGTAGAACACGGGGTCGTCCTCTTTTTCCCCTATGGATAATTCAATTTTCTCTCCTTTTTTCGTATAAACCACGCCGTGGATTGCAAGCTGAATTGTGGGCCATTGATATTTTTTGACCCCTCCGTAATAGTGGGTTTTCAGCATACAGAGATTTTTTCCCTCAAACAGCGGAACCTGTTTTACATCAAGACGGGGACAATCCAAATGACTCCCCACAATGTTCATACCGTCCTCAATATTCTCTCCCAAAACGAAAAGCACCAGAGCCTTTCCCTTCTGGTTCAAATAAAACTTGCTCCCTCTTGTCAAGTTTCCTTTAAGAGCTTTTTCCATAGGAAGAAATCCCGCCTTTTCAGCAATTTTTACGGCGGTCTTTACGGCTTCTCTTTCCGTCTTTGAGGAATCCAAAAAGGCTTTATACCTGTCGCCGAACTCAAATACTTTTTTGTGCTCCTCCTCTGAAAGCTTCTCCCACACATTGGTTCTTTCGTAGTTTAAATTCATCTTTCTCCCTCCTAATCATTAAGTACCGCAAGTTTACACCAATCCTCACGATTAAGCAAGATTTTTGTAGAGTATGGTTGACTGATTTGCTGTTATCCACATAAATCATAAAAAACATAACAATTTTCTCGTTACATTTTGATTTCTTAATGTCCAAATGCAAACCAAGTGCAGCATATATCTATTTTATAAAAACAAATAAGTATTCGTGAGCAATAAGCAAGAAATTATATTTTATACTATTTGTTTTCCAATATCCCGTTGCCTTGCAATTATGTTGTTCTTTGATGATTAACTCTTTAAGTTTAAATCCTGCTTCTTCAAAAATACGCATAACATCAAAAGACATTGATATCATATGACCTTTTTGGCGTGTATCCCCCATAAGAACTGCGCAGAACCTATCTTTTTTTAAAACACGATAGCTTTCTGATGCAACCTTTTTAATTTCTTCAAGAAAATCTTTAACCCTCAACAAAGATAAATCTTCAGCAATATTCTCACTGTATTGAATAATATTTGCATATGGAGGGTGGGTACAAATCAAATCAATGCTATTATCCTCAATAAAATCAAGATTTCTTGCATCACCCTTTCGAATATAAACTTTACCCTCAGCACCTTCGTGCTCAAATAAAGTTTTTTCCTTACAACGCTCAAGAGCAAGATCATTAACATCTATTCCAATAATATTTCTATTTAATAATTTTGCTTCTACAAGGGTAGTGCCACCACCAGCAAATTGATCAAGCACCAAATCATTCTCTTTTGAATAACGAAGCAAAATGTTTCGGGGAATGTATGGAGACCAATTGCCACGCCATTTTGCGTCATGGGTTGCCCAATTGCCACGCTTCGGAAAAGACCAATGCGTAGTCATTTCCAATTCAAAATCCTCAGGTTCCCATTTTGTTATTTTCTTTGTCATTATTTGAAAACCTCAGTAATTACACCATTTTCCAAATCTTTAATATTATAGATATGCTGCATAATATCGAAAGTTTCTTCGAGGTTGTTTCGTGCGCTTGTCCACCCCTTTCCGTCAGTAAACCAAACAAATGTAAAACCGCTAATTTTCTCTGATTCCCACGCAAGAGTCTTATAACTTCGTGCAGTTTCATTTAGCTTACTACCACTGCTTCCGTAAAAGTTAGTTTCAATACCATATATCATATTTGGTGTTTTAATAACAAAATCAAAGCGTTTCTCCATCTTGCCTTGATTAGAAATAGAGGATAAGTCTATGCTCCATTTGTTTGTAATTTGGCGGATACACATTTCCTTAAAGTAATTAAAACCTTTTGTAAAGCCTGCTTTTACAATGAAATTTTCAACCAAATCTTCCATGAGATGACCTCCACGATTCTTACGACCGTTGGAGTCAAGACCGGTTTCAACACCCGTTGCATAGTCAACCAAATTATTCACGATATGATTTTCCAACAAATCAAATAATCCGGTTTCACGCATAAAGTATTTGTATCTTTCATAGTGGACATTGCTTTTAGGTGAATACTTTCCAAAATCAAATTGAAATAAATGACCACCATTTTCATCCTGACAATATATTTCATTTGCTCGAACTGCTAAAAGCAAAGGGATGCACTTCATTACTTCAGGATATTTCTTTATCAAATTCTCAAAGTCAAACTCAATGTTTTTAGATCCTACGAGAGAATTTAAAATATTTAATTCAACCTTGATGTCATCTATATTTCTGTGAACTTTTTCAAAATTTATGTAATAGCCATAGCTTGCAATACTATCACGAAATCCTGATATCCACTCATTAAAATTTCTTGCCATCTATTATTCCTCCTTGCCATATATGGACTTCCTTAAAAATTACTGATAAGTAATTCTTTTACTTTTCCCCTTGCCTCACTATTGCTATTTATCATTCTTGTAGCTTCTACTCTTTTAATTTTATAGGCAGAGTATATATTATCAAAAAAGTCATCTTCTTTATTTGAGTTTTTAGGATCGGAATTACTGACTACAATTTTTGCGCCTTTTTTGTGCATCTCATCAACAAATTTTGCAAGTGCGATTTGTTCTTCATCGTTAAATAAATTTTCAGTATAAGCGGTAAAATGTGCAGTATCGGAAATAGGTCTGTATGGCGGATCGAAATATACAAATGTATTCTCATCAATAAAATTTGATGACTCTCTGTAATCTTTGCATACAATTGTGACCCTTTGCAATTTTTTCGATATAGCTTTAAGATTATCCTCATCACAAATCATAGGATTTTTGTACGCTCCAATAGGAACATTAAACATACCTTTTCTATTTACTCGGAATAAACCGTTAAAACAGGTTCTATTTAGGAAAATCATCAATGCCGCCTTCTCAATATTAAAATTCTCATTACCATTGACTTTTAACTCATTGAAACGCTCACGCTTTGACAAGTAATATATTTTACGATTATCTGTATTCAACGGAATATAATCATTTTGCATATCGTAAAGTTTTTCAATCAAATTATCGACGTCATTACGAATAATGCTATATGTATTAATTAGCTCGGTATTTATATCACTTATGTACACCTTTTCTAAATCATATTCATTTAGTATGTCAAATAGAACAGCACCCCCTCCAACGAACGGCTCTGCATATTTTGTAATATTGCTGTTAGAAAATGGATAGTAGCGTTCAATTTCTTTAATGAGCTGTCCTTTTCCGCCCGCCCATTTCAAAAAAGGTTTGATGCTTTTTTGCTGTTTACGAACATACTGTATATTTTTCGCATCAATCGGATTTTGAGCTGTTGATGGCATAATCCACACATTTCCCACCATAGTTGCTTGAGCTATTCTTTTTTCTGAACAAAGAACTGCAACTTTTCTTTGAGAAATTCCCCACTTAACTGCTGCTTCTTTTGCAGACATAAATTCCATAACAACCTCCAAAACACATTAACCTTGCGCTCATAAGATTCACATTGGTTCTTTCGTAGTTCAAATCCATCTTTTCCCCTTCTTAGAGAGTGCGGTTCTTTATTGTTTTTCGATGGAATTGAGATGTATTTTAAATTCTTCTTCTATCTCCTCCGATTTATGTTTTGTGTAAATCAAGGAAACAAATTTTACTAAGATAATCGAAATAGTCAACATAATTGATATTACAATACTCTTTATGAGAAGTTTTTTCATCTCCTCTCCTTCATAGGGAAATAATGCATAAAGCACAAGAGGGAGAAAATGAAGCCCATTGAGAATATATGGATATTCAAAAGAAAAGTCAATTTCTTCACCGATTCCCCTTTTCCTAATGGGAACTCCAAGCACACCGTGAATAAAGAGAAAGGCTGCAGTAATCACTGTCACAACAGCACTCTTGGCTGACGAAAAAGAATATTTAAGCATAGTCATAATAATAAAAATTAAGAGAACTCTTACAAAGAACTTTGAAATGAAGAAAGTAGACCTTATAGGTTTTACCAATTCAAAGAGGTGGTTTCTGATAGTATCGACATCGGGAAGATTGTCTTCTATTAAAGCTCCGCATCTTGGGCAGAAGTGGCTTTCTTCTTTGCATATGTATTCGCATTTTATACAGCGCATAAAAATATCCTCTCTTATAGTTCGTCTAATATTGTGAGTCGGATTTTTTTTATAAGGTCTTCTTTTTTCTCTCGGCTCAAGCTTTTTATCTTTGCCTCAAGAGAGAGGGCGGAGCTTTTATCCGAAACGGTTTGATAGCAGACTAGCTTTGCTTTTCTTCCTCGGGTGCGTTTTGCGCCCTTTCCTTCATTGTGGAGTGTTAAGCGTTTTTTGAGATTTAAGGTGTAGCCCGTATAATAAGTGCCGTCGGAGAGTTTGAGTATGTAGACATAGTTATTCATTTTTCAAAAGCCATTCTGCGTGCTTTATTGTGTCATAGGAATAGCCCTTGCGCTTAAGATAGTTTGTAATTCGCACTCTTTCTTTGAAGTCGGCGGTTTCAAAATTTTTTTTGCGTAAAATCTCCAAGGCGTTTTTCACTTCGTGTCCTGCAAGCTGTGCCAGGGCTTTTTGAATGTTTTCTTCACAAATTCCCTTTTGCTTAAGTTCAAAACTGAGCCTTTGTTTGCCTTGTTTTTTAAGGTTCATCCCGTCACGCACGAAGCATTTTGCAAATTCCTCATCATCCACATATCCCAATTCCCTTAAGGACTCCAAAACATTGTCTTGGATTATATCATCATAGCCTTTTGCCCTTATATAATCTCTGACTTCCTTTTCACTTCGCAGCCTACTTGAGACAAATTTTAAGGCTATTATGCGGGCTTTATATGTCATATCGTAATATAATATTTCAAAAAGCTTGTCTTCCGAGAGCTCCTGTTCTTCTTCCAATGGGTATTCCAAAGAGGTATCTTTTGTAATCATAAAAGACACATTAGAATTTGTAGTTATTTTCAGCTCATCATTGAGATATTCTATTCCCGTGATTTTCATTTTTAACAACCTTTCTTGTTCTCTTTCGAACTTTCTTTTTGGGAATCAATAATCCTATAATACACGCAGTGCATATGTTTATTCCTGCGAGTATTAAGCCTATCATAACTTCCGTTAACGGCTCCAAACTGGATTTTTCGAGAAACCTCGGCATTACCGACATAAATTTGAATACCGAGAAGAAAAGCAACAGTATTCCCGGAAGAATTCTTACAAACGCATTTCTCAAAAGCACCCTGATTAAAATTGTTCCAGCAATCATTCCCGAACTCAAAAGAATTATGAGTTTGGTTATGGTGGGGTCTAATGCAAGGCTTAAAAGTAATTTTTGTATCATTCTCTTGCTCCTTTGATTTCCTTTGCTCCGCTTTGACCGAAAATTTTGAGAGTTTCTTCCACTCGGCTGCCTCTTTGCCAGTTAACCATTATTATGGACGCTCCCTCCGGAAGGTTCCATTGCATCAAGGAGGTGTCGAGAAGTTGATTATTTTCTACGGGGTAGGCTTTGATATTTGTCGCACTTTGTACAAATATTATGTCGGCATTGGGAGAAGAAAAGGAGTCTATGGCATCCGGCACGTGTGAAAGCACCAATTCCGGACTGAAAAGATCGTCGTCGTATCGACATATTTTTTCCGGAAGCTTTACATCGGATACATAGTCGGTAAATTCTTTGTCTCCGGTTGTGCGGATTACCAATGCCCATTTTCCGCCTATCCTCTCAATTGCAAAGTTTTCTTCTTTGCTATCCCCAAGAGGCTCGGAGAGGTCTTTTGTGTGAAGCAGTTTTTTTGTGTTGCTCCCGAAAAGGTCATAAAGCGACATCGGAACATCGGTGTCCGGAGTGTGTACGCTCACTGTCCTTAGGGATTTTGAGGAATTTGAAAGATTTGTCCTTTCGATTGAAAGATAATCGTGTCCCACAAAAGTTATTTCATCTGATGTCGGTACCAAAATTTTTCCTATTTCATTTTCCTCGAATTCTTTTTTTAGGGTTGTTTCGGAGTATATCGGCTCGGCCTTAAAAGTCAGCTTGGTCAAATCATTACTGCCTTTATTTTCGGGAACTATTCTTAAAAAACGCCTGCCTGTCGGCACGAACAGGTTTTTATCTCTAAACGCGGTTTTTAAAACTTTATCTTCAAAAGAAAAAAAATAGGTTTCATATAAAAATTCAGTATCGGTGGGGATTTTTATTCCGAAAAGTATTCCGCTTTTTAAGGGATAATGAGGAATCTTCGGCTCGGATTTCAGGCTTATTATTTTTCTCGCCTCGTCTTCACTTACGATATCCTTTTTTTTGTCGAGGAACAAAAAGCTTTTGTTCCGATAAAAAATCAAGGTCGAGTCGTCTATCATCAGAAGCTCATAGGGCATTCTGTTTTCTCCGTATACCGTAAAAACCGTACTTTTCACATCATACAGATTTAAAAATTCCGGAGATTTTGAAAAGTTTCGCATTAGATATTTTGAAAGTTCAACCTTTCTTAATCTGAGCTTGGGATTTTTTGCAACCTCGTTGGATATAACTATTAAGTCCTTGTGGAACGCGGCATACTCCTCCCCCGTCTCTTCGGATATTTCACCCGTTTCGGAATTTACCGCCTTTACCACTTTGTATAGTCCCTTGAGGGGAAAATCTGAATTTTGAGGCACCGTAAAATTTTCCGTATCCGGAATTTTAAGACTGCATCCTGTAAGGATAAACACTAATATTAAGAGAAATGTTTTATTTGGCATTTTTGCTCTCCAGCGGCAATAAAATTCTCACTATTGTACCTTTTTCAGGTTCGGAAAAAATTTCAAGCGCTCCTCCATGCAGCTTCATTATTTCATCGGCTATGGAAAGTCCTAATCCGTTGTGCGAGTGTTGGGATTTACCTTTGTAGAATTTTTCTTTGACTCTTGAAATCTCCTCCGTAGGAATTCCTATTCCATGATCGATTACACTTATTTCTATGAAATTTTCATTCTTTTTGGGTATGATTTCAACAATCCCGCCCTCATTTGAAAATTTTATGGCATTGTCAAGCACATTTATAAGTACCTGCCTGAATCTTGCCGAGTCCAAAGAGTAAAGTCCAAGCTTGTTTGAGGAATTAACAACTAAATAAACTGAAAAGTTTTCGGCTCTGGGGGTGATTTCACGCACCACCTTTTTTATAATTTCCAAAAGATCCGCCCTCTCACGAAATAGGGTCATTCTTCCTGAAACATATCTTGAAAAGTCCAAAAGTTCTTCCACCATATCCGTAAGCCTGTCGCTTTCTGATTCTATAATTTCAAGCCCCTCGGAGAGAATTTTTCTATCTTCCGGATCGTCTCTTAAAGTTGCCGCCCAGCCCTTAATTGCCGTGAGCGGAGTTCTCAATTCGTGGGAAACGGAGGAGATGAAGTCGTTTTTTATCTCCTCTTTTTTTTGAAGTTCTTCAGACATAAATTTAAGAGCTTCCGCAAGTCTTCCGATTTCGTCCTGTCTTTCAATCTTAAAATCAACTTTAAGATTTCCCTCAGCCATTCTTCCGGCAGCCGATGTAAGACGTTCCAGAGGTTTTACTATGGTGTCTCCCAAAAAATAGCCTATCACAAAAGTTATGATTACGGTAAAAACCCCCACGACTATCACAGTTTTTGCGATAGATGCGATTGTATTGTTTACGGAGTCGAGATTTGTGATAAACCTTAAAACTGCAAACGATTTTCCGTCCACCTGCATAAGTTTTGATACGGACATCACCTGCGACGACGTATAAAAAGGATTTTCAACCGACACTCCCTTTTTTCCGCTTATTGCGGTTCTGACATCTGAGGGAATGTGTTTAGTTCCTTCCACTCCTATGGAGTCCATAAGAAGTTCCCCCTCAGGAGAAAAAATCTGCACCTGACAAGCCGTGTGATTCCAAAAGATATCTATATCTTCCAATATCACATCGGAAAGAGTCATAGACGAATAATATTTGGTAAAATAATCAATCGAGTAATCAAGTCTTGTCGTCAGTGCGCTTTCAACCGTGTGATAGAAAAATTCGTGTATTCCCCACAAAAACACCACTTCAAATAGTGCCACGGCAATGAACACTAACAACAAAAAATTTCCTATTACTCTACGCTTTATCCCGGTCTTCATATCTATTATAGGCTAAATCTGTACCCGACGCCCCATATTGTTTCCAAGTGTTCGGGGTTTGCAGGGTCCTCTTCAATCTTTGCTCTAAGCCTTCTGATATTCACATCTACAATCTTCGTATCGCCGAAGTGATACCCCCAAACCTTCTCCAAAATCTCCTCTCGGCTTAAAGTTTGGGAACGGCTTTCCATAAACATTCCGATAATTGCAAATTCCGTGGGAGTTAAAGTGATTTCCTTTCCGTTTTTGTAGAACATACGATTTTCACAGTCTATCTCGAACGGGACGGTTTCTTCAAAACGCTTAACTTTTCCAAGTCGTCTCTCCAAAGATTTGAGACGCAAAACCAGTTCTTTGGGGTTAAAGGGTTTTACCATATAATCATCGGTTCCGCATTCAAGCCCCAAGATTTTATCCACATCCTGCGCCTTGGCGGTAAGCATAAGAATACCCAAATGCGGATAATCCTTTCTTATTATACGGGCGACTTCAAATCCGTCAATTCCCGGTAGCATTATATCAAGCACCAGCATATCAACATCATCACTCTTTATAATACTTATGCCCTCTTCTCCGCTTGCGGCCTCTTTTACGAGAAAGCCCGCTTTTTCCAAGTTTATGCGGACGAATTTGCGGATTGCTTCCTCGTCCTCCACAAGCAATACTTTGGTGCTCATCAGTCCGGAAGCACTGCGAAAGAATACCCTTCCGCTTTCAAGATGTCTATGATTTCGGGAAGTGCCTCCGGGGTTGTATATTTTGCGTCGGTATCGTGCATAAGAATAATCAGTTTATCTTGCCCGCCCTTCGTTTCCTTAAAACGCTTGACCAAATGCTCTTTTGAAAATATTTTCCCCTCGGCATCTCCGTTTAGACAATTCCAATTGTAGCTTACAAAGTTGAGCTTCTCCAAAAGCACCTTTCTCATTCCTCTCTTAGCATTACCGAAACACCCCCCGGGAAATCTGAAAGCGTGATTTTCAAAATCGTTCCCCAGAATTTTTTTAAGCGTTTCATTGCACTTTATCGCATCGGCAATAAGATTGTCGATGTTTGAATAAAGATATCTATAGTCATGGGAATAGGTGTGGTTTGCAATCTTATGTCCGCGCTTATAAACTTCCTTAAGTGATTCGGGATAAGTGTCCGCACTCTGTCCCATAACAAAGAAAGTGGCTTTGATTTGGTAGTGATCCAAAATATCCAAAATTTTCAAAGTGGCTTTTGCCGACGGACCGTCATCAAATGTTAGGTATGCGACTTTTCTTTTATCCTGTGCCTTATAGATATTGTACTCCTGATTTATTCGGAATTCGTTTATCCTGTCTATCGCCTCTTTTTTTCTCTCCGAATAATCAACTGTACCCTTTTCGGAGCTTTCCATATAATTTTCCAGCTCCACCAACACGGGTTGGCGCTCTATCAATGCAAACACCTTTCTTCTTTCGATATCCGTGCTTTGTGAAAGGGGAGTGTCTTTGGGAGTCAAAAGCTTAAGTGCAAAGAACCCCGCTCCTATGACAACCGAAAGTAAAATAATTGCCGCAACGATCCTGAATATCCTAAATTTTTTTCTTCTCATTTTCATCAACCTCCGAATATATTCTAATTCAAATAAAAAAAAGTCGCAAGGAGACTTTTGTTTTTATCAAGGCAAACGCATAAATTTGAAAAAAGGTGATTTACACCTGCCAGTCAATTACTTCAAGCCCGTCGGATTTCAGAAACGCATTGGTTTTTGAAAAAGGTTTTGAGCCGAAAAAACCTCTGTATGCTGACAAGGGACTTGGGTGAGCCGAAGTGATTATGTGGTGGTGCGAGGATATTAGAGAGGATTTTTTCTTTGCATACGCTCCCCATAAGATAAAAACAACGGGTTCGGTTTTTTCGCTTAAAATTGAAATTATACGATCTGTAAGTCTTTCCCATCCGAGCGATGAATGGCTTAAAGCCTGATTTGCTCTCACAGAGAGCGACGCATTAAGAAGCAGCACTCCCTGTTTTGCCCACGGTGTCAAGTCTCCCGAACTCGGGGTTATACCTATGTCGGATTTTAATTCCGAAAAAATATTTTCAAGACTCGGGGGGAACTTGATTCCCTTCGGAACGGAGAAGGAAAGTCCCATAGCCTGACCTTCTCCGTGATAAGGGTCCTGTCCGAGAATTACTGCCCGAGCCTTAGAATACGGAGTGAGTTTAAGCGAGCGATAGATGTCATCGGGCTTTGGATAAATTTTATGAGTTTTATATTCTTCAATAAGTTTTGTTCTAAGCTCTTGGTAGTAGGGTTTTTCAAATTCACTTTCAAGCAATCCCCACCAGTCATTATTCAAAAAATCTTTCATAAAATTACCTCTCTTTGGCTTTTTATTTGTTTTCTGTACTTATTCGGAGCGAGCAGAGCAATGACGGTGTAAATTTCGAGTCTTCCAAGAAGCATCAATATCGAAAATATAATTTTGGAAAAAGGACTGAAGAATGCGAAATTATGTGTAGGTCCTACAAGTCCGAATCCGGGTCCTACATTGCTAAGAGTGCAAAGCACCGAAGAAAATGTGGTTTCAAAATTTAGGTTTTCAAGTGATATCAGAAATACTCCCGCTGCAAAGATTAAAAAGTACATAAGCAAAAAGGCAATCGTACCTCTCACGGATTCTTTTTTTTCCGCTTTTCCGTTTTTCATTAAAGGTTGCATCGCATTTGAGTGGAAAGTGAAGGTTATTTCTCTAAATGCAATTTGAAATGCCGTAAAAATCCTCGTGATTTTTATTCCTCCCGCAGTAGAGCCCGCCGAACCTCCAAAAAACATCACAAGCATTAAAAGCCATTTTGAAAATGTCGGAAATAAATCGAAATCCGCACTGGAAAATCCCGTGGTGCTCATAAGAGAGGTTACCTGAAAGAGAGAAGTGCGAAAACATTGCTCAGGAGAGGCATATTTTTTGAAAAATAAATTCAGAGAAATCAAGCCTGAAACTACCAGTATTACCCTGAGATATAGCTTGAACTCGTCGTCTCTTAAGATGTCATCAAAGTTTTTTTTCAACAAAAGGTAGTATAGAGAAAAATTTGATGCGGCAAGAATCATAAATATTGAAAGTATATACTCCAAAAGAGGATTTTTATAGAATATTATGCCGTTATTTTTATTGGAAAACCCTCCCGTTCCGAGTGTGGAAAAAGCGTGCAGGAAACTGTCGAATAAATTCATTCCTCCCAATTTCAAAAAAATTACCAGTATGAGAGTAAGGGCGGCGTAAATCTTATAAGTGAAAATTGCGGTATCCTTAATTTTCGGCACAAGCCTTCCCGGCTCAGGTCCCGGAGACTCAGCTTTGAAAATTTGAAATGCGGTGCTTCCTCCTGCGGGAATTACCGCTATCGTAAAAATCATAATCCCCATTCCGCCTATCCAGTGTGAAAAACATCTTAGAAAATTTATGGAGTAATCCAAGCTTTCCACATCGCTTATTATTGTCGCTCCGGTTGTGGTAAAACCCGACATTATTTCAAAATAAGCGTCAATATATGTAGGAACGGAGCCGGAGAGAAAAAGAGGCAGTGCTCCGAAAGCACTCATTGAAATCCAAGTCATTGCGGTAACGAAAAGAGCGTCTCTGACCTGCACCCTCTTGTCTTTCACCTTGGGAATTGCTAAGATTGCCCCCGTTATGAATGTGAGAGCAAGCGTGGCTAAAAAGGCGGAAAGCGAAGTTTCGCATCTTACCGTTGCAATCAAGGTGGGAATTGCCAAAATTGCACATTCAATCCATAGGATTACGCCTATTATTCTTCGATCCATTGAATAGTTCATTCAAAAATCCTTTCTTCTTTCCCTCATCGTGTATAAAATTCTTTAGGTAGGGAAGATTTTCACTCAAAGTATATACTATCACCCTATCGGCAGCTTTAAGTGCTGTTTTTCCGTCGGGAATAAAGGTTTTTCCCTCTCTAAGAATCGCCACAACAAGCATCCCCTCCGGAAGCTCCAAATCCTTAAGTGCAATTCCCACAAGCGGGGATTGCGGATTTACTATTAACTCACTTGCCTCCGCATTTCCTCCCAAGAGAAGAGAAACGGATATAACACGTCCGCCCCGAATGTACTTAAGTATATTTGAAGCGGTGATGTATATGGGATTGAAGGCGATGTCAATTCCCAACCTTTCCACGATGTTTGTGTAGTTATGGCGTGAGGTAATTGCTATTGTCCTTTCCACTCCATGATTTTTAGCCACTATTGCCATTAAAAGGTTTATTTCGTCAACTCCGGCACAACAAAGGAAAGCATCACAATTTTCCAAATGTTCCTTCTCGAGCAAATCAATATCAGTTCCGTCCGCATTTATAACCAGAGCATCAGGAATCAGCTCGGAGAGAGTCTGTGCACGCTTCTTATCTTTTTCAATTATTATTATATTGAGCCCTCTTTTCATTAAGAAGTGGGAAAGATAATATCCGAGTTTGCCTCCGCCCACAATCATAACGGTTCTCACGCTGTGGTCGGGTTCCTTTATATCTATTATCTTTGCGAAATTTTCAATATCCTTGCTCATTCCTGCAACCAGAAGCACATCATCTTCTTTCAGCACGGTTTTTCCGTTGGGAATAATCATCTCCCCGTCACGAGAAACCGTTGCTACCACTACGGGCTTAAAAGCTTCCACTTCGTGAAATTGTTTCCCCACGAAATCAGGATTATTTCCTATGGAAAAATTCATAAGTTTTATCTCGCCCCGTGCAAAATCTCCGGACACGAAGCTTTGGTCATTGGTTATATATTTAGTGATAACTCTTGCCGTTTCCATATCGGGATTTATAAAGAGATCTATATCCATTTCATCTTTTATAAAGTTCATCTGCTCCAAATATTCGGGTTTGCGAATTCTTGCAATCACCTTTTTTGCGCCCAATCTTTTTGAAATAGTCGCAATGAGGACATTGGATTCGTCGTTATTGGTGGAGGCTATAACTATGTCAAAGGTTTCTATGTTAAGCTCTTTAAGTATGGATATCTCCAGACCGTTTGCCTGAACGGTCATCACATCAAAATTTTCCGAAAGTTTACCTAAGGGAGTGTTTTCCGTGTCAAGCACCGTAATATCCGTATCCTCATGGAGCAAAAACTCCGCAAGCTTCGTTCCGAGCTTTCCCGCACCCACAATCATTACCTTCAAACTAACAACCTCCTCAAAATAAAAGTAGCTTTATTTTCTTCGTTTATCGCTATGACGGAAAATCCCGAACCCTCAGCCACACTCTTTACTATTGAAAGTCCCAGTCCGAAATGTCCGCCATCACCCTTTTTGAATTTTTCAAATGCGTGCGGCAAAAAATCGGAAGAAAGAGGCGGCCCGTCATTTTGAATTTTTATAAAACCGTCTTTGCTTTCAATTTTTATCACACTCTTTGCAAACCTGAATTGGTTATCCACAAGATTTTCAATTGCGGCTTCCCACGCTTCAAGATTTGAAAAAAGTGTCCATTCTTCAAGTTTTAAATCCAAAACCAAATCCGGTCTTTGCAGAGAAAATTTTTCGAGAATTTTTTTTATAAGACTGCACATTTCAAATTCAACTGCGGTTTGCGGTTTGTCCTCAAAATATCTCAAGCGGTTTATCATAAGCAAATTTTCGATTTTAGCTTTTAATTTTTCCGTCTCCTCCGAAATGGTTTCCAAAGATGAAATAAGAGAACCTTTCGGATATATTTCGTCCTTTATAGCTTCAGCATAGCTTTCTATGACCATAACCGGAGTTTTAAGTTCGTGCGAAACATTTTGCAGAAATTCCCTTTCCGCTTCGTTCTTCTTAATAAGCTCCACACGAAAATGCTCTACGGATTTTGCAAGGCTTCCTATCTCATCTTTTCTTTCATCTGTTATAACCTCGTCCCAATTCCCTTCTCTGAGTATATCAACTTTTTTTATCAGGGTAAGAATGGGCGAGGTGATTTTTTTTGAAAGAAAAAACGCCGGAACAATACTTAAAATTGCAGCCGCCGCCAAAAGTATCACCAAGGATTTATAAAGAGAGAGTGTGAGGTTATCTATGTAACTTTCGGAAAGATAGGATAAGATAAACCCCGTATCGGTCAGGCGAATTATATAGAATATATCACCGCTTTCACTTTTCGCGTGGTATTTTTGCACATCGGATTTTTGAGAGAAACCGTTTTTCATCATCTCTTCTCCAAGGGCTACATTAAGAAAATCTGCAACATAGAGTTTCCCATTGTGATAGAGCATATGATTTACGGCTCTTACATTATTCTCAAGCGGATTTCCGAAAAAATCATAGTTGGGAGAACTATCCTCAAGTGAAAGAATGAAGACCTCTTGAGAAATGGCGATCGCCTGGTAAGCTTCATCTTTAAAAAATCGCCTCAATGCCACCGGGATTAACAGGGCGATTATGGTGAAAAAAATCAGGCACAGAAATAAAAAAGCCCCAAGTACCTCTTTGAAAATGCTTTTTTTCATGAATTTAACCTATATCCGTAACCGTAAAGCGTTTCAAGAGGAAGAAGCGGAAGTTTTTTTCTAAGTCTTCTGACCAAGTCGTCCACCGAACGATCAGAGCCGAAATAATCTTCCCCCCATACCGCATTTAGGAGTTGCTCCCTTGAGAGAGCCTGATTTTTATTCTTCATAAGGTAATCCAAAAGATCAAGTTCTTTCGAGGTTACCGCCACTTCTTTTCCTAGGCAAAAAACTTTCCTCGCTTTAAAATCAACGTTGATTTCGGACGGTTTTTCATCTTTTGAAATATTTCTTTCGATAAGATTTTTAACCCTTATCACCAATTCTCTCGGCAAAAACGGCTTGGTGATATAATCCTCCGCACCTATTTCAAGCCCCATAAGTCGGTCTATATCCCTATCCCTTGCCGAGATGAAAAGTACGATTGAATTTTTATAATCTTTCTTTATCTCTCTAAGCAGAGTGAAACCGTCAATCTCGGGAAGCCCTATATCCAATATCCATATATCGGGATGTTCGGGAATCGCTTTCATTGCGGAAGCTCCGTCGGAAAAACTTCTTACTGAAAATCCCTCTTTCTCCAAATAAATTTTTAGAATTTTTTGCAAGCTTTCATCATCTTCAGCCAAATAAATCATAAATCCACCTCAAAATCATTATATCATTGTTTGTACCTTTTGCACGAAAAAAGAATGACCGAAAGTTGAGATCCGCTTTTAGCAAACAAGATTAAAATCAAGAGATTGATTTAGGCATAAATTTGTGTTATAGTGATAAAAAAAGGAGGTTATTATGACAAATACCAAGCAACTGGCGCAAACCGCCGCTTTTACCGCATTGATTTTCGTGGCAACCAGATTTATTCAAATTCCCATTCCCTTGGGGTATATGACCTTTGCCAATGCAATTATTCTTACATGTTGTTTGCTGTTGCCGGTGAAAAATGGAATTTTCGCCTCGGCAGTCGGCTCCGCACTTGCGGATTTTACATCGTTCCCCGCCTATACTATCCCGACACTGGTGATAAAAGGATTGATGCCTTTTGTGTTTTATGCTCTGTTCAATAAAGGGTATAAGAAAGCGGCTTCTTGGGTGTCGATGCTTGTGCCGATGGTACTTTACACAGTTGTCGGAGGGTTTATTGCCGGAAGTATGCTCACGGGTCTTTCACAGTTTCCCGGACTTTTGATTGAATATTTCGTGAACGGCATAATTTTTATAGCCATTCAAAAAAAACTTGCGAAATAGTTTTTCTTAGACGCCATAGATTATTCCAATCTGTGGCGCTTTTTTTATGCAATAAAAGATTAGCAAAAACTACTCAATCGCATAGTATAGATTTAATTGATTTGATTAAACAAGCGCAGTTGTATAAAATGCCTGCGGGGTGGTTTAGTGAAATACGTTGGAATAGACATCGGGTCAACTGCATCCAAGACGGTCGTGATGGATGGAGATAAAAAAGAAATTCTCTTTTATTTTACAATGCCGAGCGGTTGGAACAGTAAAGAAACCGGATTTGAAATAAAAAGAATACTTGAGAAAGAAAATTTATTTGATGAGGTTTTTATAACCGCAACGGGATACGGCAGAGTGTCCGTGCCCTATGCCGATAAGACTTTAACGGAGATTACTTGTCACGGTAGAGGGGCGGCGTTTCTAAAGAGAGGAAATTTTACCGTAGTGGATATAGGCGGACAGGACACCAAAGTTATCGTGATTAGGAACGGGAAAGCTATAGACTTCATTATGAATGACAAGTGCTCGGCAGGCACGGGAAAATTTTTGGAGATTATGGCAAACAGATTGGGGCTTACTTTGGAAGAAATTTTTGATTGTGCAAGGCTCGGCAAAAAACTTTCCATTTCCTCAATGTGTACCGTATTTGCGGAGAGTGAGGTGATTTCACTGATGGGAGAGGGACACCCCAAAGAGGATATCGCGGCGGGAGTGGTCGGTTCAATTGTTTCTAAAGTGGCAACCCTTGTAAACAGAAAATCAAAAGATGACAGCTACTTTCTTACCGGAGGTTTTTCGGATTCGGAGTATATGATAAAGAGTCTTTCGGAAGAGCTTAATGCTCCTGTTACAAGCAACAGCTATGGGAGATATGCCGGTGCAATCGGGGCTGCTTTGTCGGGAGATTGAGTGTGGATTACAGAAGTCTTAGAGATAATGCCTATGTGAAAGCTGTAATTCATCAGTCAGAATCGGATGACGTGCTCGGATATATCGGAAATAAGCTGCCGTTTGCCCTGATATATTCTTTCGGTCTTTATGTTATTCCCGTGCAGTCCGATGACAGAGCTATTTTGGATTTTGATGATGTTAAAGGCGTAAGATGCGGAGGAGCGAGGGGCACAGCACTCTATTTAAAGCTGGACAAATGCCCTCTGCTTCATTCATCAAAACTTATAATTGTTGAAGATTTTTGCCCCGTTATGACGAAAGAAATGCTAAGTGTGAAAAGCCCTAAAGTCGTACTTTACAAAGATGAGAAATCTCTGATTTCATTGATTGAAAAGGTCTATGGGAAATCTTACAACGTAAGCGAGCATAAAAAAGCGCAAAAACTTTGGAATGAGGGAGAGACTATGGCAAAAGAACTGCCTTGGGAAGTCGGGTTTTATTCAAAATTTCTGGAGAGCCTTGAGGAGAGAAATGAATTTTTAAGGAGGTATTATTATGCCGGATTATAGAGAGATGTGGAAGACTTTGGATATGGATGTGGAAAAGCATGATCTTTTATGTGCCGCTTTGCCACCCGCTTTTGGAGATGTATATCTTTCGCAGGAAAATCGTCCCGAAGGAATGGATTTTTTCAATATGGTGGTAGGAGATATTCATGGAATTCGTCCGTCAGAACTGATTGAGCATCAAAAGAACGGCGGGAAGGTTGTCGGCACATTTTGTATTCATGTGCCGGAGGAACTTCCAATCGCCGCAGGTGCTGTTAACACCGGACTATGTTCAGGCTCGGATTTTTGGGTGCCGGGCGGAGAAAAAGTGCTTCCGAGTGCAACATGTCCTCTAATAAAAGCTTCTTTAGGAGCTAGATTTGAAAGAACTTGCCCTTTCTTTAGGATTTGCGATTTATTCGTGGGGGAAACGACCTGTGACGGAAAGAAAAAAGCTTGGGAGATTTTGGCGGAAGATGCCCCGATGTACGTAATGGACATTCCTCAAATGAAAAGGGACGAAGACTTCAGAAAATGGAAACACGAACTTAAGTCATATGTCGAAAAATTGGAAGAGGTTACCGGAAATAAAATCACAGAGGAAAGTCTTTCAAAATCAATCCACATAATAAATGAAAAGAGAAAGGCTCTTATGAGGCTTTATTCCTTCAGAAAAGAAAAAAAGCTCCCCATAAGCGGAAAAGACTGTCTATTGATTACACAGATAGCTTTCTATGATGATCCTGAAAGAAATGCGATGATGGTGAATAAGCTGTGCGATGAGTTGGACGAAAGGGTGAAAAACGGGGTTTCAGTCTTCCCTGATGGAACAAAGAGAATTTTATTGACCGGCACACCGCTTTCAATTCCCAACTGGAAACTTCATCACATAATAGAAACTTCGGGTGCAATGGTAGTATGCGAGGAGATGTGTACAGGAGTCCGCTATATAGAGAAGCCTGTGGACGAATCGGGAAAAACCGTTGATGAAATGCTAGACAAGCTTTCCGAAAGGTATTTGGGAGGGATACACTGTGCATGTTTCACTCCCAACAGGGAAAGAATTGATGATATAATACGGCTTGCAAAGGAATATAGGGCTGACGGAGTGGTGGATCTCAATCTCAAATTCTGTAATATTTACGACACGGAAGGATATTTCGTGGAGAAAGAATTGGAAAAGGCGGGAATACCCTGCATAGGAATTGAAACGGATTATTCCGATTCCGACAGCGAACAGCTAAAAACCAGAATAGGAGCATTTATAGAATTGCTCGATTAAATTTATTAGGGAGGGAGTTATGCTTTATTATGTGCTGTTTTCCGACATCACAAGCGCACAGGAGTTATATAAGATAGTGAAAGAGAAAAAAATAAAATCCACTCTTGCTCCGGCACCAAGACTTCCCGATTCAAATTGCTGCGGAATTTCAATCTTATACTATGACGATAAAGACACTTCGGTTATAAAAAAAATAGCCGAGGAAAACGGTATCGAAGTTTTCCGCTTTGTTTCGCAGGAGAATAATTTCAATCCCAACAGACTAAACCTATGGCATAACACCCCATAGGTTTTTTTATTTTGCTTCCTCGGAATACACACGAATTTTTTGTCGCAAAATAGATATAACCAAACTTCAATCACCGCCTTGTCCTAAACATTATAGGATACATCGGAACAAAAATTATGTCCTTTCAAATCAATTCGTTGTTTTTTATGCTTAGGAAATGAGTAAAGCCCAAGCCAAAAAAAATGCTTGACAAGACTAATTTTTTCTTATAAAGATAATAGCGATAGCTATCATTTTTTAAGGAGGAAGTTTTATGAACAGACAAAGAAAACTTGTAAGCCTCGCCGTGATTTTTTTTCTGATTATCGCTTTGAGTGCTTGCAAAGGACAAACGGGGGACGTAGGCGGTTCAAAGGAAAAATATGATGTGATGGCAACTTCGACAATGCTCACCGACTTGGCAAAAATTATCGGAGGAGATAAGGCGGAAGTAAACGGTTTAATGGCGGCGGGAGTTGACCCGCATCTTTATCAGCCGAGTGCGGGAGATGTTTCAAAGTTGCAAAAGGCGGATATGGTAGTGATAAACGGACTGCACCTTGAGGGGCAAATGGGGGAGGTTTTTTCAAAACTCGCCTCGGTCAATAAATTGGTGGCGGAAGTGGGCGAATCAATTCCCGTTGAGGATAGACTTCCCTTTGACGAGTCGATTTATGACCCTCACATTTGGTTCAGTGTCTCTAACTGGAAGAAAGCCGCAAGAAATGTAACCGACACCTATATTAAATTGAGTGAAAAGGACAAGGAATACTTTGAGAACAATTATGAGAATTACATCAAGGAGCTGGACGAACTGGACGGCTATATCAGAGAAAAGGTGAAAAGCCTTCCGGAAAAATCGAGAGTGCTTATCACCGCACACGACGCATTCAATTATTTCGGGAAGGAATATGATTTTGAAGTAATCGGACTTCAAGGCATTTCCACCGAGTCGGAGGCTGCCACATCAGATGTTTCGGAATTGGCAAGCTATATAGTCGAAAATAAAATAAAAGCGATTTTTGTCGAATCCTCCGTGCCGAAAAAAAATATTGAGGCTTTGCAGGAAGCCGTGAGTGCAAAAGGGTTTACCGTTGAAATAGGAGGGGAATTATATTCAGACTCGCTGGGAGAGGGTGATGCCTCGACATATATAGGAATGTTCAAAGCCAATGTTGACACAATCGTAAATGCACTAAAAGATTAAAGACGAGGTGCAGGAATGGAAAATAACTATATCATCAATGTTGAGGATATGACCGTTGCATATCAGATAAAGCCGGTGCTATGGGATATAGACTTCAGGGTTCCCGAAGGGGTTTTGATGGCAGTTATAGGACCGAACGGTGCTGGCAAATCTACTTTGATTAAGGCTATGCTCGGACTTTTAAAACCGGTTTCGGGTACGGTGCTTTTCTGGGGAAAACCTTATCAAAGTGAGCGAAAAAGGATAGGATATGTACCGCAAAGGGGAAGTGTTGATTGGGATTTTCCCACCACGGTTTTAGATGTGGTTTGTATGGGGCGCTACGGTGCAGTCGGGTGGATTAAAAGAATAGGCAAAAAAGACAAACAGATTGCGCTTGAAGCTTTGGATAAAGTGGGAATGATGGAATTTAAAAACCGACAAATCAGTCAGCTTTCGGGAGGTCAGCAACAGAGGGTTTTTTTGGCAAGGGCTCTCGCACAGGACGCTGAAGTTTACTTTATGGATGAACCCTTTCAGGGGGTAGATGCACGAACCGAAAAGGCGGTAATCGATATCTTAAAGAAGCTTAGAGACAATGGCAAGACCGTGGTGGTTGTCCACCACGATCTTCAAACAGTGCCGGAATACTTCGATTGGGTGACGCTATTAAATATTCAGCTTATTGCAAGCGGAGCCACGGGAGAAGTTTTTACGGAGGAAAACCTTAAGAAAACTTATCGCACCACCGGGGAGGCAATGAAGGAGTAATTATGTTAAGTGTTTTTTCAGACTACACCACGCAGATTGTTTCCGCAGGAGCCACTTTGCTGGGAATTTCAGGAGGGATTTTGGGTTGCTTTATCGTCCTGAAAAAAGAGTCTTTGATTGGGGATGCAATTTCCCACTCGGCACTTCCCGGTATTTGCCTGATTTTTATTCTTATAGGCACTAAGAATTTATCCTTGTTTTTGGCGGGAGCTTTGGTAGCGGGAATGCTCTCGATGCTGATTGTACGAATGGTTGTAAACTACTCAAAGATTAAATTCGACACTGCATTGGCAATTGTTCTTTCAACTTTCTTCGGGTTGGGATTGGTTTTTCTGACTTATATTCAGCGTATTCCAAATTCCAATCAGGCGGGAATGGAAAAATTTATCTTCGGACAAGCCTCCACTATGCTTAAGCGGGAAGTATATCAGCTTTTGGGCGTTGGAGGGATTTTACTCATTCTTATTTTTTTATTTTGGAAAGAGCTTAAGCTATATGTATTCAACCCTGAATTTTCAGACAGCTTGGGGTTCTCCACCAAACGGATAAGCATACTTTTAATTTTGATGACCGTTCTTGCGGTGGTTACGGGACTGCAAACCGTGGGAGTCGTCTTAATGAGTGCAATGCTGATCTCTCCGGCGGTAGGTGCAAGGCAGTGGACGGATAGGTTGTCGGTAATGGTTGTGCTTGCAAGATTTTTTGGGGGAATCTCGGGGTTTTTAGGCACTCTCTTAAGTTCCTCAATTCGCAATATGCCAAGCGGACCGTCAATAGCTTTGGTATTAAGCTTTTTTGTAATATTCAGCCTGATCTTTGCCCCCAATCGGGGACTTTTATGGCGACAGCTAAGGCACATTCAAAACATTAAGAGCATAGATAGGGATAAGGTGCTAATGAACTTATATTATCTATCCTTGCAGCATAAAATGCCGCATGCTCATTCGCTTGAGGCGGTAATGTTGAGCCGCAGCAGGAAAAACGAAAAACATTTCCGAAAAATCTTGGATAAGCTGGTTGAACTTGACTTTGCGGCAAAGGAAAAGCCCAATTATTACAGAATTACGGATGAAGGACACAAACATTTGGCGGAAAACGGATTGATAGAGGGAGCTAAATATGGTTTATTTTGAAATTCAGCTGATTGCAGTTGTGGTGGTTGCCGCTTGTGCAATTCCCGGAGTCTTTTTGATTCTTCGTCAAATGGCGATGCTTACGGACGCAATAAGTCACACAGTGCTTTTAGGAATTGTGCTGGCATTTTTCATCACCAAAGATTTAAGCTCGCCGTTTTTAATCGTCGGAGCTGCGCTGATGGGTATTTTTACGGTTTACTTTACGGAAACGCTTAATAAGACCAAACAGATGTCTGAGGATTCGGCAATAGGAGTAGTGTTTCCGTTTTTGTTCAGCATTGCAATAATGCTTATCTCCTTATTCGCAAGAAATGTCCACTTGGACGTCAGGTGCGTGCTCCTTGGGGAACTGGTTTTTGCTCCGTCTTATCGTTTGGTGATAGGAGGGGTGGATATAGGACCTCGTGCGCTATACACTATGGGGATTATTTTGCTTATAAACCTTTCATTTGTAATAATTTTTTTTAAGGAATTGAAACTGACCACCTTTGATGAAAATTTAGCTGCAGCTTTGGGATTTACTCCCGCACTCATACATTATGCGCTTATGACCGTTGTATCAATAACCGCCGTCGGAGCGTTTGAAGCGGTAGGATCGGTGCTGGTCATTGCATTTATGATAGGACCTGCAGCTACGGCATATTTGCTGAGCAACGATATAAAAAAATTATTGGTGTTGAGTATCTTAATCGGTGCAGTAAACGCAATAGTCGGCTTTTGGCTTGCGATGTGGATAGATGTATCGATTTCGGGAATGATGGCGGTGGTTACGGGAATTACTTTCGCTTTGGTATTTATTTTCGGAAGAGAAGGTTTGGTTGCAATAGCTTTCAGAAGAAAGCAACAGGAAAAAGATTTTTCCGATTTGACGATGCTCTTTCATATATTTCGACACGAAAACAGTCCAAGGGCGGATATCGAAAACGGAATGGATACGATTTCAAAACATCTGAATTGGAAAGAAAAGAAAATCACAGCCAGAGCAGCAGATCTTATCGGCAGAGGGTTTTTAGTAAAAGAAAACAATCGGCTGATATTGACGGAAGCCGGCAGAAATTACACCAAGGCAAGCTTCACATCTTGGATTCAGGCAAAGTAGAACATAAAAAAACTCTCCGAATTTTCTCGGGGAGTTTTTTATTACTTGCAATATCCCATACCTCAAATAAAAATCAAAAAAATACTATTGACCTTGATAATATCGAACTCTATCATTTAGGCAAAACAGGAGTTTAGCTAATCTTATAATTTAGCCGATTTAGTTGCAATATATGTTTTAATATTCAGTTCATGCAGCCTTCCAAAACCATTTGTATCTTCATATATATCAAGCAGAGTAAATCCTGCCTTTAATTGTCCGCCTATCTGCTCCGTCATATTGTGAGAGAACTGTATTCCGGATTTTTCTTCAATCATATATTCTTTGGCTGCTCTATCTTTTAATGGATTAAAAGGCATTTTCCAAACAATTTCTTTTTCTTCATTATC
>CAUVKI010000023.1:0-30092 GCA_963552605.1 uncultured Tissierellia bacterium | reverse complement strand
GATAATGGAGTTGAAAGCGTCATTTTAAGAAAAACAGCCTAGTGCTGTTTTTTTTTGAGGATTTTGAGTGGCAACACTATACCGAAGAAGTTCCATATAAAAAATATTTGCAAAATTGACACACGGGATAGATACAAGTATAATTCTTAGAGATATTGGAGGTGAAGAAAATGGTTTGGGGTGTTTTGGCGGTTTTTTTTATTTCAATTATTCCCTTGAGTGCGGGCTATTCGAGTTTTTCTTCCAACAGATCGGACTTTAACCGTTATCATCTTGCGGCTACATCGGCTTTATCCATTTATTCGGCGTGCCATTTTTTAATTCCCTTTTTCAAAGATGTACACACCATACATATTTTGGTTTCGATGTACCATTTTTTTCTCCTGTGGTTTTATCCTCTTTTGAGTCTTTGCCTTATGGCTTTTTTGGAGGAAAGACCTAAGTTTTTAAGAACTCATACGAACATAAAAATTTTATTTCTTGCGGCACTTTATTCCGTACTTAACTTTCTTCACTTCAATGTATTTCACACCTCAAAACTTTTCACGAAAGAAGACTACACTTTGGAGCTTACGGGGAATTGGTTTATAGACGGAATGAATCTAATATACTTGGTTTTTTATTTTGCCATAATACTTTTTCTTATGTTTAAAGCCTTGCACAGTGCAAAAACCAAATATCTTATGAAGCTTTCTGTTATGTTTTGCTTTTTGTTTGTGGCAATGGTTTCAGTACATATTTTTGCCATTATTTATCTTTCGGAACACCTCTCCATGCTCGGGGTTTTTGTGTGTCAACAGCTTGCAATGCTTGAGCTCTTAAGGATAGGGAACCTTGCTTTTCTTCTTAGGAAACCGTCTTACAAATTATTTGAGATATTCGATAAGACGGAGCAGGCAATAGTAATTTCCGACAGAGATTTTAATATGATATATTCCAACAGAACTTTCAACAGTTTTTTTGTGAAGAAAAATAAATTAGACCCTCAAACTTTCGCAAAATCCTCCTCCGAGTCCTTGCTTGGAAAGAGCATATTGCGAATGTTAAATTATACCGGAGGAGAGTATGGTACAGATCAAATAGAAAGAGATGAGTTGTATGTGGACTTTTCAAAAAATATTCGCCTTTCGCCCGAGGGAGGTTCGATCCGCTACTTATACATCACCAATTCCACAAATTACAGCCACACTTTTCAATATGAGGGCTCAATCTTTCTTATGAGAGATATTACGGCATATTCAAAGGATAAGGTGGAACTTCAAACCTCAATCAAAGAACTCTCGGAGTTTTTTGAGAAAAACAGCCATAGAAACAAAGACCTTGAAGAAAAACTTTCTCGTGAAACAGCTTATTTCAACACACTTCAAAAAAATTTTTCAGTTTCCAAGGATATGGATTTTCTTACGGGGGCTTTGAAAAAAGAATCATTTGACAGGAAACTTGCAGAGCTTATAGAAAACAAAATCAAAGTGTTGGGGATTATCACTTTGAAAATTCGCGATTATAAGAGCTTTGTGGACACGAAGGGACACAGGTTTGTAAATAAACTTGTAAAAAACATTTCCGGAGGAATTAGGGGATCGCTTTCAGAAACCGATTTAATAAGCCGTGCAAACTCCGATACCTTCTACATTGTGGTGGTTAATTTCCTTTCAATCGACGATTTATCGGAAAAGATTGAAAAACTTCAAGCGGATATTGAAAAGTATAAGATAATAGACTCGCTTGAAGTGAGCGTTAATTCAAATGCGGGACTTTCTCTCTATCCCGAACACGGAAAAATTGCAAAGGAACTGGTAGCCTTCTCGGAAATCGCTATGCACAAAGCGGAGGAGGACAACTTAAGTCTTGTGACATTCAGTGATGAACTTCAGCAGAAAATTATTGAGGAAAGACGCTTGGATATGGAGATACGAGAGGGAACTCGCAGGAAAGAATTTATGCCGTTTTTACAGCCGGTGGTTAAGTATGTGGACGGAGAAAAGGTAATAGCTTCCTATGAGGCTTTGGTTCGTTGGAAGAAACCCGGCGAGGAAAGACCTCTAAGTCCGTATTTTTTCATTGACCTTGCCGAGAAAACCGGAAGTGTGCAGGATATAACCGGAAATGTTATGGAATATACTTCGGAGTATATAGAAAAACTTCTATCCGTGGGTGCGAAAAATTTTAAAATCGCCGTAAATCTCTGCGCAAAGGAATTAAAAGATCCGCTCTTTCTTTCAAAAATTCAGTTTCTCTTGAAGAAATACTCAATAGAGGCGAAGTATATGGAATTTGAGATTACGGAAAGAGGCTTGATAGATGATGTGAATTTCGTAATAAGTATCCTGAAAAAAATTCGGGAAATGGGATTTACCGTTTCAATAGACGATTTCGGTCAGGAAAATTCATCTCTCTCCTATCTGAAAAATCTTCCCGTAACCAAACTGAAAATCGACAAGGCTTTTGTAGATGAAATTCCGAAACCGCTTGAAGAGGGGGTTGAGCTGACTGACGATGAGATAAAGAACAACAAAAAGAGCGAGCTGATTTTGCAAACCATAATCAATCTTACAAAGGACTTAAAAATTGATGTGCTTGCAGAGGGTGTGGAGTACGGCTATCAGCTTGAATTTCTAAATAAAGAGGGCTGCCACCTCATTCAAGGTTATCATTTCTATAAGCCTATGTCATTTGAAGAAATTTTGGAGAAAAAAATCTATCCGCACGACGGATACTTATAAAAAGAGGATAATATGAATCAAGATCTGTTGCTTTCCTTCTATTTGGGAACAGCTATATTCTCCGCTATGTTGGGAATAGGGGCGTTTTGGAACGATAAGAGCAATACATCGAAGGTGGGATTTGTGCAAGCCGCATTTTTTGTGTCACTTTGCGGAGTGTTGATTTTTACTCACTATAACTATTGGATAAATTCCGTGGGACACATAAGAGCCTTACTGGCGGTTCATGCGTGTTTCGTTGCGGCAAATTCATCACTGCTTGCGCTCATTTTGAGTTTGACTGATGAGTGTTTGGATCAAAGTAAAATTCTAAGATTGTTCGGAAAGATATTTCTATACACAAGCTATGTATATGTGTTAATCATATTCATAGTTGCAATAAGTCCCACTTTGCACGGTGTTGTGCGCATATTTTTTCTTAACAAGGGGGTATCTTTCTTTCAGTACGCTTTTCTGTTTGAATTTTTTCACTTTACTATCTTTTTGACTTTCTCTGCTCTGATAAATAAAGTCATAGTCAACTTCGATAAAAAAGAAGATCTCAGGGAGAATTACTCACTATTAATGCTCTATTTGAGTATTGATTATATTTTTGTGCTGGTGCATATAATTCTTGTGACTTTAAGAATGCTTCCTCCGCTTTTATATTTCTCGAAACTCTTTATATATCCCCTTATGTTTATAACCTTGGGAACCGTTCACAGAAAATACGGACTATATCCCAAAAGTCCGAGGGAGTATATGAATTCCGTTATAAAATCAATGCACAGCGGACTTATTCTCTACGACGAAAGCTATACCATAGTGTATGTGAATGATGCCTGCTGTCTTTTGCTTGACAAAACGAGAGAGGACTTAATAAAGACCAGCATACTTTCAATCTTTCCCAATTCTCCGGAATCAATCTTTTCAAAGGAGATACTCTCTCACGAAGAAACTTTGAGTTATGATGAGTCCTTTAAAAATGAAGTGTCGGTTATACTCTCGATACTTCCGCATGTAAGCAGAAGAGGAAAATTTATCGGGGCTGCGTGTTTTTTGGAAGACTCAACTTTTATGGTGAGGGAGAGAACGGCTGAAATTGAAAAACGCCGAAAATTGGTTGAAGATATTGCGCAATTGGACATCAAGATTAGGAATAAAGAGGAAATGTTGGAGACTCAGAAACTTAAAAAGATGAGCTTGGAGTCTCAGATTATCTTCTATGAGGCATATGACCCTTTGACGGGATTATATAACCAACAGAGTATTGAAAAGGAAATAGAAAATTTTTTGAATAATAATTCAAAAGATTCTCTGGGAGTATTCCTATTTGACATAGACGATTTTAAGACCTACAACGACGCTTTCGGATATGATTTTGGGGACGCACTTTTGAAAGCCGTAGGGGAAAAGTTAAAGACTTTGGAAAATGAGAGTATTCTCGCATCCAGAACGGACGCAGATGAATTTTTATTGATTTTCAAGAATTTTAGAGATGTGGACGAAATAAAATCTCTTGCGGAAGAAGTCCAAAGACTTTTAAATTCGATTATTGTGGAAAAAGTAGATGTTGCGCTGACTATTTCCTTAGGTATATCTCTCTATCCTGAGCACGGCACTCGGACGGAAGTGCTTTTGGCAAATGCGGATTTGGCAGTAAGCAATGCAAAGAGCGAGGGAAAAAATAAATATGAATTCTATCGTGAAGATTATCAGGAACAGATTGAGAGGGACTTCGCTCTCATTCAGGATCTTTCAACTTCCATCGAGCGAGATGAAATTAAGGTCAAGTTCCTCCCGGTGACCAAAATTGATGGAGAGAATTATAAAATAGAGAGCGTAGATGCGGTTGTGGAATGGTATCACCCTAAGTTCGGAAGAATGGGGCGTGAACAGTTTGACGATCTTGCTCAAAAAAGCGGTTTCATTTCTGAAATCGACAAATTTATATTGGAGAAAATTTCTTCCCTTCTCTCCGAATATGATTTTGATTTCAGGATAAATGTGCCGTTGTCGAAAAAACTTTTTTACTGGAACTATATTGTGGATTTTCTTCAGGGGATTTTTGAATACAGTCAGAACTACACCCGAAAGATAAATCTTATGGTTTCCGAGTCAACCTCGATGGCGGATCAAAAGAAAGCCACTGAAATTTTTGCGACTCTTAGAGGTTTGGGCTTTGAGATAACCATACAAAAGTTCGGGGTGCAATATTCCGCACTCACCTATCTTAAGGGTTTGGGTTTTGATGTCCTGAGACTTGATAAGAGTTTCGTGGAAACCATAAGCAGTGCTTCAAAGATTTCGGATAAGGATAAAGCCATAATCAAAGCTATATACTCTTTCAGTAAGACCTATGGAGTGAAAATAATTGCCGAGGGAGTGATGTCAAAGCTTCAGTTTGAATTTTTGTCCGAGCTCGGATATGAGTACTTTCAAAACTATCACATACAAACTGCAATAGAATGGGCGGAGATTTTTGAGAGTTAATTTCGATTATGATATATTTGATAAAGAGGAAAAAATGTCCGATTCAAACAAAGATTTTTACTTGCATAAGTTTATTGACAACAAATAAAATTGAGCGTTAAAAAATGCTGAGAGATGAAATCTTTGTAAGATATTATGAAAGGTGATTTATAAACGAAAATGGAGACAATAAAAAATATATTTTTTCCGGATCGAAGGAGTTGTTTCTTTTGCTTGGGCGAAAGAGACTCCCTCGATTTTTTATGCAAAAATTGCAAGGAAAGACTTGAATACTGTACGAAAGAAAGAATCGTTGAGGGGCATAAGGTGTTTTATCCGCTCAAGTATAACAACTTTATACGTGAACAGCTCCATAAATACAAATTCGGAAAAAACACTTACATAGGTCGAGCTTTTGCCGAGATTTTGATTGAGAGCATTCAAGATTTCAATATCAAAGCCGATTTAATATTGTGCGTACCGCAAGACGGACTTACCGAGGCTTTGCGCGGATTTTCTCACACCGGATTTTTAGCATCTGAGATTTCAAAATCTCTGGGGTGGGAATTTTATCCGAAACTTTTGAAGAAAACAAAACTTACAAAGCGACAAAGCCTTTCAACGGTGAAGGAACGAAAAGAGAACTTGAAAGAATCGTTTTCCGTAAGAGAAAAGGGATTGATTGAGGGCAAAGAAGTGTTGGTGGTGGACGATGTTATAACTACGGGAGCAACACTTTCGGAGGTGTTTTCGGTATTGGAGAGTGAAAATCCGAAGACTGTTTTAGGACTTGCGCTTGTGTCTGCAACATAGAGCGTTTTTCTATAAAATCAAGGAGGAGAAATATGGATATAAGAAACTGCAAACGCTGCGGAAGGATTTACACCTATGACGGCTTTAACTTTTGCCGCAGCTGCCGAAAGAATATGGAAGAAGAGTTTGAGAAGGTCAAGGCATATTTGCGTAAATATCCGGGGGCGAGCGTAAGCGAGGTGGAAAGCGAAACCGGAGTTGACAGCGAAACCATTATGAATTACGTAAGAGACGGCAGGTTGGAAATGGACGAGAAAAGCGCAATAGAGATTTATTGCGAAAAATGCGGCACGAGAATTCTAAGCGGAAGATACTGTTCGAGCTGTTCAAGGAATATAAACGATTCTCTCGTAAATATGGCAAGATCTTTGAAAAAAGATGAGCCCGTAAAACCTTTGTTAAACCGCAATAAAGGTAAGTCCGACGAAAGTCTTATGCAGAGGGGAAGCCTTAAAAAGCGTATCAAAAACTAAAGATATTTATTCTCAATACCGATGATATAAGTACAGGGGGTGTAGTTATGAGAATTAACGGATTGGATAAGATTTCTCACTATCAGGGTGTTGAACACAAATCCAAAAAGAAACTCGCTTTGCAAAAGGGAGATGAGTATAAAGTTTCCGATCTCGGAAGTGAGTTCCAATTTGCGATGAAAAAACTGAGGGAAAAGGAACTGGACAGATCCGAAAAAGTGAATGCGATAAAAAAATCCATAGAAAATCGCACTTACAAAGTTTCTGCAGATACTTTGGCTTCCAAAATGCTTTCCGACATTTCAGCACAGGCGAAAATCTAGGGGGACGTATGACCTTTTTTGAGGAGTTCTCAAATGTAATAAGTGAAGAGACAAAGATTTTGAAGGAGCTTTTGGTCATAGCTGAAGAGAAATCTGAAATTTTAGTTGGCGGAAAGGTTTCCGAGCTTGAGCTTTTAACCAAAAGAGAGGAAATTTTGACAAACCGAATGCAAAGACTCGAAAAAGAGCGTGAAGTGCTTCTAACCGAGAGGGGTCTTTCCAAAGATACGACACTTATTGAAATC
Source organism: uncultured Tissierellia bacterium (assembly GCA_963552605.1). Lineage (GTDB taxonomy): Bacteria > Bacillota > Clostridia > Tissierellales > Peptoniphilaceae > CAUVKI01. Next base: position 23,064 of record CAUVKI010000023.1, on the reverse strand, counting down.
TTGGAGGGAATTGATGAGGAAAATTCTTCTTTTATCGGTCTTGCAAGCGACTTGATAGATACCGTAAGAGAATTGACGGTACTTAATGATCAAAACAGGGAATTGTTGGACGAAAATCTGTTGTGGGTTGAGTTCAATCTAAATGTTTTGTCAAAGGCACAGGTGCCCTCAAGTTATGGAAAGGGCACGGAACAGGACGAGCTTCAGGGGAACAGATTTTTTGATCAAAAAGCTTAGTCCTAATCAAGGGAATATAAAAGATAAGAGGGTGTAATTTATGTCATGGGCAGGTTTATACACTGCAATATCGGGTTTGAGGGTGCAGCGCACCTCATTGCAGACAATATCGCATAACATTTCAAACAGCGAAAACAGCGACTATGTTCGTCAAAGGGCGGTTCATGCGAATGATTTTTATACTTTTGGGATAGCCTCGAAAAATCCCAGTATGATGCAGGTTGGCAGAGGAGCTAAGATTTCCGAAATCGGTCAGCTTAGAGATGAGTTTTTGGACATTCGCTATCGCAATGAAACCGGACCCTACGGTTTTAATAAAGCCAAACAACAGGTTTTGCAGGATGTTGAGGCAATACTTAGGGAAAAATCGGATCAGGGAATACAAGGAGTGCTTGAAACTTTTTGGTCGAATGTGAACCAGCTTGCGGTCGATCCCACTTCTCTGACCGTAAGAGGTCTTGTTCACGAGGCGGGAGTGGCGGTATGCTCGGTCTTTAAGAGCGTTGCCTCCCAACTGGAAAACACAAAGCGAAACCTTAACGAAGAGATTAAAAAACAAATAGACAGGGCAAATGTTTTGCTTGAAGGGATAGCAAGAGCCAACAGACAGATTGTCGGAATGGAAAATGCTCAACCGAATTACAGTATGAATGATGTAAGAGATGCAAGAAATGCAATGATTGATGAGCTTTCAAGTATTTTACCGGTGGAAACCGTAAAGCTTTATAACGGAGAGATATCCATATATGTCGAGGGTCGGCTGATGGCTTCGGGAAGTTATGTCAACCACGTCTCCGCAGAAAAAGACAAGTACGGATATTATATGCCTAAATTTGAAGATACCGGAAAGAAACTTAACCTTAAAACTCACGGCTCGATAGGCGGGCTGATTGAGGTGAGAGACAAATCCATTCCCGAATATGAGTTCAGAATTGACGAATATGCAAGGAAATTCGCCTCGGCAATCAATAAAATTCACCGCTCGGCATACGGACTTCCAAAACCTGACGGCACGCTCGGAGATACGGGGCAATCTTTTTTTATTGCGAAACAGTTTGAAGGCGATCCCCTAAAATACAACTCGGACGAGGGAGATCGCTATATCGGAGCTAAAAATTTGGCTATGAACCCCAAATTGGCGAGTCTTACTTCCATTGCGGCATCTTATTCCGGAAAGATAAACGATCAGAGCGCCGCAAAGGATATGATCCAAATTCGTATGACTATGGATAAGATGAAAAGACCTTTTATAAGAAGGGGCTTGGAAAAGGATTTGAGCGACAGATATTTTGTTGAGGGCTCTCTAAAGTACAATCCGAAAAAAGACAGGTATGAGGGGATTGTCAGAGAGGAATTGCTCACGGGAGGAAAGACCGAAGAAGACAGGATCAAAGAGTATAACGAAGACCTTAAAAAATTGGCGAACGATCCTGAAAACCACGTTTCAGTAGACGAATATTATAGGGACGTAATACTTGCGGTGGGTATTGAAAGACAAAGCGCAATCACCAGAGAAACTACACAGGGAGAACTTTTAAACTCAATTGACACAAAGCGAAGACAGATCTCGGGAGTTTCTTTGGATGAGGAGATGACCAATATAATAAAATTTCAACACGCTTATACAGCCAACACCAGAGCGGTGAATGTCATCGACGAAATGCTCGAACAGGTTGTAAATCGTGTGGGAATTGTGGGAAGATAGCATTGGGGGGACATAGATAGATGGATATCGGTTTAAATACGGCATATACCGGACTTGTTGCGGCAAAAACCGGTTTATATACACTTTCTCATAACATTGGAAATGCAGGGAGATACGGATATTCCCGCCAGCAGATTTCGCAAAGAGCAACATCTGCACACTATATGTACAAAGACGGTTTTCTCGGAACGGGAACTGATATATATAATGTGGAGAGAATAAGAGATGATTATCTGGACTTCAAGTTCCGAAATGAAACGGCATATATGAACGACTGGGATGTAAAAAACAGGAATTTGGACGAGGTTCAAAAAACCCTTTCAGAGCCGTCAAATGCTTCGTTTCGTAGATATTTGGAGGATTTTTACGGCTCGATAGAAAACCTTTCAAAAAATTCGGGAGATGTTTCCTATCGTCAGCCTATGATAGAAAACGGTGCGGCTATGTGTAAGCACATCAATGAAACCTATTCAAAGCTTGAACTTCACCAACGGGGTATCCTAAAAGACGTTCAGGATTCCGTTGATAAAGTCAATCAGCTTGCAAAGGATATTGCAAATCTCAATAAGCAGATAGCTATGCTTGAAATTGACGGAAGAACTGCAAACGATCTTAGGGATCAGAGAGATGTGAAAATAGACGAGCTTTCCAAATACGCCTTTCTGACAGTTAAGGAAGTTGATACGCTTGAGCAAAACAGCGCCAATCCCAATGAACAGTATTTGGACAAGAAGCCCATAAAGCACTTGGATATATCAATCGGCGGCATTAGCTTGGTTCATCACGGATATTATAATCAGATTAAACTTAAGGAAACCAAGGATGATCCCGTCGTTCCGTGGGATCAGGCGGATAAGACCATAAAGGACGGGCATGTGGCGTATGAACTGCAATGGGAGAACACCGGAAAAGTCAACCTCACGGGCGGAAAACTCAAAGGATTGATGGATACCTACAACGGCAACGGCGAGCACAACTCTTTCAGAGGGATAAGATTTTATAAGAATAAACTCAATGAATTTGCCTATCACTTTACAAAAAAATTCAACAAAATCCATAGAGAGGGCTATACCTTGGGATCGGACAAAGAAAAAAGTCATAACGGAGAGAATTTCTTTGAAGAGATTGATGAGAGTAGAAAAAACACTGCCGCATTTGATATGGCGGTTAGAAATAAGATTAAGAACAATCCCAATCTCATAGCGGCGTCGGACAAAGAAGGAGCGGGTCCCGAAAACAATGTAAACCTCAGAAGAATGCTCGGAAACGGAGTCGGAGGAAGAGAGGACAACAGATTTTTCAGCGAGGGAGTCTCTCAGGGTGCACCTGAAGATTTCATAAAGTCCGTAATTTCATTTGTGGGTGTTGACAAAAACCAGATGGAGCGCTTCTATAAGACCGAAAATCTGTTGGTAAACAGTCTTTCTCAAAGGAGACTGAGCGTATCCGGAGTGGAAGCCAATGAAGAAATGGGAGATATGGTTAAATTCCAGCAAGTTTATAAAGCTTCCGCAAGAATGATTTCCACTTTGGATCAATTGCTTGACATCACGGTTAATCGCTTGGGAATGGCAGGAAGATAAGGAGGATAGTATGAGAGTTACATCTTTAATGATGATAAACGGAATGAAATATAATGTGAGCAAAAATATGGCAAGCCTTGAGCAGCTTCAGTATCGAGTTGCCGAGGGAAAAAAATTCCGTTATCCCTCCGATGATCCGATAGGGGTTTCCCGTTCGCTTAAATATAACACGGACATTTCAAAGGGAAAACAGCACCTTTCAAATGTCAAGGATACGGTTTCGTGGATGACCACAACCGAAGCCGCATTGAATGAACTCAAGGAGATTTTGCACCGCACTCACGAGCTGACCGTACAGGCGGCAAACGGCTCAAACCTTGAAGAACTGGATAAGATTAAAGCTGAAATCAAGGAATTAAGAAGCAGTATGATTCAGCTTGCGAATACGGCATATGCGGGGAGAAGGCTTTTTTCAGGATATCAAACCGACAGGGATTTGATTAACAAAGATGGGTTTTATGATATAACTTTGGATACGGAAAAAGACGGCAGAAGACTTCTTGACTCCGAAAAAACGAAGCTTGACTTGATGGCGAAGAATTTGGGAATAACCGATGCGGATTTGGCAACTGCAGTGCCTACCAATCCTCCTACAGACACCGCCTCCAAGTGGAAAACTACACATTCAGCCATACTTGCAAAGACTCCTTCTACTGTAGTGGCGGCGGATAAAAATGCTGTAATAAAAGCTTTGAAAGACTATGAATCCGTTAAAGATAAGGAAGTCGTCTTATACAACACCGGAGTAGCGGAGAATGTGGAAGTTAACACCTTAGGGACTTCCGTGTTCGGAGTTTATCATCTGGTGGAGAGAAAAGATAAAGATGGAAATGTACTGAAAGATTTAAACGGCAATACTTTATATGACAAGGTGCCTGAGTATTCAAATATTGAGCGCAGGCAAAGATTGGACGCCGCAAATAATCCCGTGCTTGATGCAAACGGAAACCCCATATATGATATGGTTCCTTATACGGAAAATTCCGCAGGTGTAAGAACATATTATCCGAGGGTGACCGATCCCAAAGACGGACCTCAAGCTCCTCAAAAGCCTTATCTTGTCGCATTGATGGAAGATATTTCAAAGGATTTGGATCAGAAAGATCAAAAGGCTCTGCAGGCGGATATTGAGAAGATAAAAAAGGCTCTTGATAACACTCTCTCGGTCAACTCGGAGTTCGGGGCAAGGGTGAACCGTATGAAGCTTACGCAAACCAAGCTTGAAGATTCCGTTTTCAATCTTCAATCTCTTATGAGTGAAAATGAAAATGTCGATATGACGGAGGCATTTACTCAGCTTCTCACTGAAGAAAATATATACAGAGCGAACCTTGGAGTGACGGGGAGGATTATTCAGCCCACGCTTATGGATTTCTTGGCATAGACTAAGATTAAGGAGGGATTTTTATGAAGATAATATCCGATATGCTCGGAGAAATTGAAATTCCTGACGAGGATGTCATCAAGTTTGAGGACGGGCTTCCGGGATTTGAGGACGAAAAGTCGTTCATTTTGGTGGAGGACGAGGACGAGAGTTTTCCTTTCAAGTGGATGCTTTCCGCAACAAATCCTTATATTGGTTTTGTTATCACAGATCCCTTCAAAATTTTTTCAGATTATGAGGTGGAGCTTCCCGAAACCGCTGTGAAAAAATTGAAAATTGATGATGCCTCTGATGTTCTTATCTATACCATTTGCGTGATACCCGATAAAGATGCCGGAAATGTCACGACCAACCTTCAAGGTCCGGTTGTGATAAATACAAAGCTCGGTTTGGGAAAACAAGTGATTTTGGACGATCCTCGCTATGCGGTTAAGCATCATATTTTCAAAAAGGAATAGGAGGGGGTTTATGCTTGTTCTTTCCAGAAAAAAAGAAGAAGGTATTGTAATTGACGGCGACATTGAAATAAAGGTTATTGATATTGACGAAGGGCGTGTGCGTCTTGGGATTACGGCTCCTAAAAGCAAGGAAATAATTCGTAACGAACTATATAGCAAAGTGCAAAATGAAAATAAATCAGCCATTTCCAAGAAAAATCAGATGGACGCTGTGAAATCCGCTTTCAAAAATAAATAAAAAAAAGCCGAGTCGGTGGGATTTATACCGATTCGGCTTTTTTTATTTCGTAATTAGAATGGTCATATCCTTGTTGCTTTTCAAATATACCGTGGTCACTTCCCTTAAGGCTTTGTCGGAGATTTCGATGCTAAATTTTCTGCTGGGATATTCACTGTTTTTCTCTCCGCCATAGATCATAAAATACAAAGTGTTTCCCTTTATGTTATAAGCATATTCCCGAAAACTTTTCCCTTTCGCAGTTATCTTTCCCTTTGCCCTGAAAGTATCACCTGTAAGCTCAAAGGTTTTGAACTCAATATCATTAACCGATACACCTTCCAAATTCTTTAGACTGTTGCTCTTAACCAAAAAAAATACAACAGCGCCTACCAAAATAATCACAACTGTCACTAAGACGGGTTTCATCTCCACAACTCCTTTTCTCGCCTTTAATCTAAGAGGACTGTTTATCTTCCGACAAAACTATTCTCGTAGATATCAAGAAACTTTCCGACAAAAAGAGCTTTTGCCTGTTCCTCAGCAGTTCCGATCGTCATTTGCGGACCATAGATTTTATACGCTTCATAATCATTTTCCGACAGCGGCTCTAAATCAAATTCCGTCTTAATCAGGGTTATTGCGTCCGAGTACAGTTCCGAAAGTTTGGCAAATGCCTTTTTCGGATCTTTGAATACCGCATAACCGTCTTTGTCCGCTCCAACAGAAAAATCCTCACTGATGGAGGTTAATTCTCCAATCGCAACATTGCCTTTTATGCCGTCCCGACCTGCTTCATACTCCTTAACGCAATGGTTTCTGATCGATGGCGAAACACTTTGCATTTCACCGCAACCGACCAAATATAATGCACAAATCAAAACTAATGCTATGTATCTTTTCATACTAGCCTCCTTCTATACCGCAATATCGAAACTAAGCTCTTCCGTGGTCATAATAGCTGTTTTTTTAAAAAATTGCAATAGCGAATGTATAATTTTCATACTAAAAATAATCCCGATATGATATTCCCTAAAAAATCGTTAGAAAATTTTAAGGGGCGACTTTAAGTCAAAAAAGTTTACAATTGTATTTTTTTATGCTAGTATGTGCGAGTAGCCGTGCAAGGATTTGAGAGTGCCTCGACTCTTTTCTTTGTTCGGGTGAATAATTTTTTAGGAGGAAGAAAATGTTAGCAAAAGAATTAAAGACAAACATCATTGATGAGTACAAAACTCATGAGGGAGACACCGGCTCTCCCGAAGTTCAGGTTGCGCTTCTGACTTATAGGATAAATATCCTTAATGAGCATTTGAAAGAGAATGTGAAAGATCATCACTCACGCCGAGGGCTTATGAAGATGGTGGGAAGAAGAAAAGGTCTTTTGAAATACCTAAAGGGTGTGGATATAGACAGGTATCGTTCTTTAATTGAGAGATTGAATATAAGAGGATAAACAGGAGCGGGGGTCTTCCCGCTCTGTTTGTTATTCGAGGAGGTTTTGAAGAGATTTCATGGAAAGGCTTTTTGAATATAATTTCGCAGGAAAAATTCTCACCGTGAGTGTGGGAAAAGTGGCGGAGCAGGCAGGCGGAGCTTGTTTGGTTCGCTATGGAGATACTGTGGTTTTGGCTTGTGCAACGAGCAATAAACCTCGTGAGGGAATAGATTTCTTTCCTTTGAGTGTGGATTATGAAGAAAAATTTTATTCCGCAGGAAAAATTCCCGGCGGCTTCTATAAAAGGGAGGGAAAACCCTCGGATAAGGCGATTTTAACGGCAAGACTTATCGATCGTCCACTAAGACCCCTATTCCCCGAAAATTATAGGAATGATGTGCAGGTGGTGGTTACGGTGCTTTCGGTGGATAATGATCACAGTCCGGAAATTGCCGGTATGGTCGGTTCGTCAATTGCACTTTCGATATCGGATATCCCGTTTATGGGACCTACCGGAGCCGTGCAGGTGGGTTATATTGACGGAAAATATATTATAAATCCGAGCGAGAGCGAGAAGGAAAATTCCCAAATCGACCTCACCGTTGCGGGAACTAAAGATGCGGTTATGATGATAGAGGCGGGAGCAAAAATCGTGTCGGAAGAGGTAATGCTCGGTGCAATTATGGAGGGGCAGGCTGAAATAGAAAAGCTTTGTGCCTTTATAGAAGATATTAAAAAGGCGGAGGGCAAACCCAAGCACGAATATACCAAATTCGACATTCTTCCCGAAATAAGGGAAAGTGTGTTTTCAAAGTATCGTGAAGCTATGGTTGACTCCTTTATGGTGGAGGAAAAAACGGCAAGGCAGGAAGCGATAGATCTGCTATCGGAGAGGATTTTAAAGGAACTCCTCGAAGAATATCCCGAGGGTGAAAAGGATATCAAAGCCGCAACGGACTTGCTTTTGGAGGAGGAATTGCGAAGATCGGTGGTGCTTGATAATCGTCGTCCGGATAATCGAAAAATGGACGAAATCAGACCGATATGGTCGGAGGTCGGAGTACTTCCGAGACCCCACGGCTCAGGAATTTTCACCAGAGGACAAACACAAGTTTTGTCAGTGGCAACTTTGGGAACAGTCAGCGACTCTCAGACAATAGAAGGGCTTACTTATGAGGGAGAGAAGCGTTATATGCACCAATATAATTTCCCGCCCTATTCCGTGGGAGATACCAAACCTATGAGAGGACCGGGAAGACGTGAGATAGGACACGGTGCTTTGGCTGAAAGGGCGCTTATTCCCGTAATTCCTTCCGAAGCGGATTTTCCCTATACCATACGAGTGGTATCCGAGGTTTTAAGCTCGAACGGTTCTTCCTCTCAAGCAAGTGTCTGCGGATCCACCCTTGCACTTATGGATGCCGGAGTTCCCATAAAAGCACCCGTTGCGGGAATTGCGATGGGGCTTATGAAACTTGATGATAAGGTTGCAATTCTTACGGACATACAAGGTATGGAAGATCATTTGGGGGATATGGACTTTAAAGTTGCAGGAACGGCTGAAGGAATTACCGCACTCCAGATGGATATAAAAGTGAAAGGCATAGACGCTTCAATTCTTTCCCGTGCTTTAACCCAAGCCAGGGAAGCAAGGCTTTTTATACTCGGAAAAATCCGTGAAACAATATCCGAGCCGAGAAAGGAACTCTCTCCCTATGCTCCGAGGATCACAAGCTTTGATGTGCATCCCGACAAAGTCAGGGAGATTATAGGACCGGGCGGAAAGGTGATAAATAAGATTATCGAGGAAACCGGAGTAAAAATTGACATAGTGGAAAACACGGTGTTCATAGCCGCCTCCGATGAAGCGCAGCTTGTAAAAACCGAAAAGATGATAAATTCCATAATCAAAGATGTAGCCGTCGGAGATATATATGACGGCAAGGTGGCTCGCCTAATGAAGTTCGGCGGATTTGTGGAATTCGGTTTCAATAAGGAGGGATTGGTACATATCTCTCAAATCTCCAAAAAGCGTGTGGAAAAAGTTGAGGACGCCCTCAAAGAGGGAATGTCGGTGCGTGTTAAAGTTATCGAGGTGGACAGTAAGGGGCGCATCAATCTTTCAATGAAAGAATTGGAGCAGCCCGAAAAATAACGGAGAAGATATGACTTACACTGAAGCAATAATAATGGGGATTTTTCAAGGTTTTTCGGAATTTTTGCCGATTTCCAGTTCGGGACACTTGGCGGTTTTGCAAAATATTTTTCACATAAAAGAGGGAAATTTATTCTTGGCGGAAATGCTCCATATGGGAACCTTGCTTTCAATTTTTGCGGTGTATTTTTCTGAAATCAAATTGATGATTGTGGAGTTTATTAAGCTTATCATAAAAGCCGTTAAGCGTGAAAAGATTACGGTCAACCGCTATCAGAAATTTTCGATTTTAATTATTTTTGCGACTATTCCTACGGTTATAATCGCCCTTATATTCAAAAAGCATATAGACGGGTTATATAAGAACCTGACTTTCATAGCAGTATCTTTTATAATAACGGGAGTGCTTTTGATGATTGCTCAAAAAAATTATCGTGAGACAAAAAACATCAAAGAGATGACTCCTAAAGATGCCCTCATAATAGGACTTATGCAGGGAGTTGCAATACTTCCGGGTATCTCGCGTTCGGGGCTGACAATTGTTGCTGCGCTTTTTTGCGGGCTTAAAAAAAATGTGGCTACGGAATTTTCCTTTATCCTCTCCATTCCCGCAGTTCTGGGAGCGTCGATTTTAGGATTTTTAGATTTGGTAAAGGGAAAGGAGGCTTTGGGATTTTCAATACCTCTCGTACTGGGAGTGACACTTTCCTTTATAGTGGGAGTTGTTTCCATAAAGATACTGGTAAAAATTTTAAATAAGGGGAAGTTGTCCGTATTCTCCTATTACCTTTGGGCAGTCGGCATAGTTGTATTGGCAGCTTCGCTATTTAAAATCAAGGCTTTGCAATGAGTGCCAAAAAAAACAAAACCCGAGCTGAATCCGTAAGACAATCAATTTTGGCTTTGCTGCTTTTCGCTTTTTCGATATTGCTTATCTTAAGTCTTTTAAAATTAAACATCGGTTTTTTCGGAAGATGGTTAAGGACGATATTTACTTCGGCATTCGGTGCGGGCACATTCGTATTTGCTATTTTGCTGCTTATGTTCTCAGGGCTTTCAATTGTTCGTGATGATGTGAAAGATGTCAAGCTCTATACTTTAAGCGGCATACTTTTCTTCGCATTGCTTTTGCTTTTTGATTCCCAAAACACCTCCGACTATTCTTTGCTTTCAAAACTTATGACCGCCTTGGATCTCGCAAGCACCCCTGAAGGTGCGGGGGTCGTTGGCGGATTTTTCGGTTACTTTTTTAGAAAGATATTGGGAGATATAGGCACAATAATATTTGTAGTCTTGCTGATAATAGTGTCTTTCATAATGATAACCGAACTCACCGTTTCGGAATTTTTTAAACTTGCCAAAAACAAAGTTAAGATTCCCAAGAATTCCACAAGAACTTCAAAAAACACTCAAACAAAAATCCTTTCCGAGAATAAGATGATTCAAAAAAAAGAGCGAAAGAAAGAGGTCGTAAAACTCCCCGTTCTTGAAGTCGGAGGGTTTGGAGAAAATTCGGACGAGTGTGAACTTGATGTCCCCGACTTTATGTTCAAGGATTTGAAAAATTCAAGAACTCACAAACCGAAAATTCCAATAATTAAAGAAACGAAACTCCCTGAATCACCCTTTGATTTTACCGAAACGGAAGAAATTTTCAATGAAGATGCAACTGAGTATAAAAGCCCACCCGTTTCTTTGCTGAAGTATCAGGAATTTGTAGAAAAAGAGGATAATTCCGAACTTTTGGCACAAGGGGAGAGGATAGTCGAAACCCTAAGAGGTTTTCACATTGAGTCGAAGTTCGAGTCCGCAACCGTCGGACCTACGGTGACAAACTTTGAGATTTCACCATCTGCAGGAGTTAAGCTTTCAAAAATTGTATCTTTGGCGGATAATATTGCACTTGCGCTCGCAGCCGGAGATATTCGCATTGAAGCTCCGATACCGGGAAAATCGGTGGTGGGAATAGAAGTTCCCAACAGAAAAAAAACTCCTGTGCTGCTAAGTGAAATTATAGGCTCGAACGACTTCAAGGAGAGTTCCAATCTTCCCCTCCCTCTAGGAAAAGATGTGGGAGGAAACTTGGTTATATCCTCCCTCAATGAAATGCCCCATCTGTTGATAGCGGGACAGACGGGTTCAGGCAAGTCCGTCTGTATAAACGCCCTGCTGGTGAGTCTTATATATAGAAGCTCTCCAAAAAAAGTAAGGCTCATATTGATAGATCCGAAAGTGGTGGAACTTCAAGCCTATAATGATATTCCACACCTGCTTATTCCGGTTGTCACAGATGCAAAAAAAGCTTCGCTTGCCCTAGGTTGGGCGGTCGGGGAGATGGAAAGGCGTTATATGCAGTTTGCGGATAAAAAAGTTAGAGATATAACGGCTTTTAATTCACTTCCCGACGAAAATATGCCCTATATTATCATAGTGATAGATGAACTTTCGGATTTAATGATGGTCGCTTCAAAAGAGGTTGAGAGTTCCATTATAAGACTTGCACAAATGGCAAGAGCTGCGGGAATTTTTTTAGTCATAGCAACACAAAGACCCTCCGTGAATGTTATCACAGGTATAATAAAGGCAAATATTCCCTCAAGGATTTCTTTTGCCGTTTCATCACAGGTCGATTCAAGGACAATTTTGGATATGGCAGGCGCTGAAAAATTGTTGGGAAAGGGAGATATGCTTTTTTATCCTTCATTTTATTCAAAGCCTCAAAGAATTCAAGGAGCTTTTGTATCCGACAAAGAAATTGAAGAAGTTGCGGCTTTTGTCAGAGAGCAAAATCCTCCCTCCTATAATGACGACGCTATGAACTCGGTTTTTTCCCGAGAAGATTCGGAGACGATATGAAATCAATTTATTTTTATACTCTGGGGTGCTCGAAAAATACCGTTGATTCGCAGATGATGAAAGACTCCCTTATCGGTTCGGAATATAAAGTTACGAATGATATCGAAAGCGCAAACTATGTGGTTGTAAACACCTGCGCCTTTATTCAGAGCGCAAAAGAAGAGTCCATTGAAGCTATATTGGAGATTGCGAAACTTAAAACATTCGGTAAATTGAAAAAACTCGTGATTGCGGGCTGTCTTGCCGAGAGATACTCGGAAGAATTGCTCAAAGAAGTTCCGGAGGCGGACGCAATCCTCGGAACGGGAGCAATCGGAAATATATTGGAACTTTTAAAGAATTTGGAACTCAAAGATAAAGCCGTACTTAAAAAAGATATAAATTCCAAACTTCCCAAGATCCCGAGAGTGGGTTCGGTTAAGGCAGTGGAATATGTGAAAATTTCCGAGGGCTGCAATAACAACTGTTCCTATTGTATTATCCCCAAGCTCAGAGGGAAAAATCGTTCCAGAAAAATTGACGATATTCAAAATGAGGTACGTTTTTTAGTTGAGAACGGCGCAAGGGAAGTGATTTTGATTTCTCAAAACACCACGGACTACGGAATTGATATGGGAGAAACTCTCTCCGAACTCCTAAGGAAGATTGATGAAATTGAAGGAGATTATTGGATAAGGCTTTTGTATTTATATCTTGACGGAGTGGATTTGGAGCTCCTTGAAGTTATAAAAAATTCAAAGCATATCCTCCCCTATTTCGACATTCCCATGCAGCACATTTCAAATTCAGTTCTTAAGCGAATGAATAGAAACACAACGAGAAGCGAAGTTGAAAAGACTTTGAATGAAATAAGAGCTCTGCTCCCCGACGCAATAATAAGAACCACTTTTATTGTCGGGTTTCCCCAAGAAACCGAAAAAGAATTTCAGGAGCTTTTGGATTTCATAACAGTTCAAAAGTTTCATAAACTCGGAGTTTTTACCTATTCAAGAGAGGAAAACACAAGAGCTTATTCAATGAAAGGTCAGCTTTCGGAGAAGAAAAAGGAGAACCGCAGAAATATTTTAATGCAGACTCAAGCGGAAATTTCAAGAGAGCTTTTAAGTAAGAGCATAGGGAGAGAATATCGTGTTCTCTTGGAAGAGAAAGCGGAGGGAGAATATTTCGCAAGAACTTGGGAAGACGCTCCGGAGGTGGACGGGGAAGTGTGGATTTACAGCGACAAAAATCTTTCCGTAGGCGAGTTTTTGGAAGTGAAGATTACGGACACAATGGAGTATGACAGAACGGCGGAGGTGTTAAAGTGAATTTGCCGAATAAGCTTACGATTTTTCGAGTATTTTTGGTGCCGGTTTTTGTGGTGCTTTTTTATCTAAATAAGCCTCTGCTTGCCACAACGGTCTTTATAATCGCATCGTTTACGGATTTTTTGGACGGTTATATCGCAAGAAAAAATAATCTGATTACGGATTTCGGAAAATTTATGGATCCGCTTGCGGATAAGGTACTGGTGATTTCGGCTTTGCTGCTGTTGCTTGAGGCAGGAAGATTTCCCGCTTGGGTTTTGATAGTTGTGATAACGAGGGAATTTATAGTTTCGGGTATAAGGCTTGTGGCTGCGGATAATCAGATTGCAATTGCGGCAAGTAAGTTGGGAAAGGCAAAAACCGTAACGCAGATGATTGCGGTTATACTACTCCTAAGTTCGGTTCTAAACGAAGCGGCGGAGGTTTTGCTTTACGTATCGACCATTCTCACCGTCATATCGGGAGTGGATTATATTATCAAGAATTACAAGGTGTTTACTAGTGGAAAATAAGGAGGTTATTTATGGAAAAAGACAAGGAAAAAACAAAAGGTAAAGAAAAAGAGGACGATAAGGACTCAGGCTTAACCGACAAGGAAAAAGCTCTGAAACAAACTCTTGCACAAATCGAAAAATCCTATGGAAAAGGCGCAATAATGCGTATGGGAGATAACCAAAAAAAGGATATTGAAGTTATTCCGACGGGTTGTATTGATTTGGATCTCGCCTTGGGAATAGGAGGAATACCCAGAGGAAGAATTGTAGAGATATACGGTCCCGAATCCTCGGGAAAGACCACCGTTTCGCTCCATATCGTTGCGGAGGCTCAAAGAATTGGAGGAACTTGCGCCTTCATAGATGCGGAGCACGCCCTTGACCCCTATTATGCTAAAAAATTGGGAGTGGATATCGACAATATCTTAATCTCTCAGCCCGATACGGGAGAGCAGGGATTGGAGATAGCCGACGCTTTGGTGAGAAGCGGAGCCGTGGATTTAATAGTGGTGGACTCGGTGGCGGCATTGGTTCCCAAAGCGGAGATTGAAGGAGAAATAGGCGACGCTTCCATAGGATTGCAGGCAAGACTTATGAGCAAGGCGCTTAGAAAGCTTGCGGGATCCATAAGCAAGACCGGCTCCACCGTAATCTTTATAAATCAGCTTAGAGAAAAAATCGGCACGATGTTCGGCAGTCCCGAAACTACAACGGGAGGCAGAGCGTTGAAGTTTTATGCTTCGGTAAGAATGGATATAAGAAAATCCGATGTAATAAAACAGGGAGATGTGATTATAGGCAACCGCACAAAGGTGAGGGTAGTAAAAAACAAGGTTGCTCCTCCGTTTAAGGTTGCGGAATTTGATATTATGTACGGAACGGGAATTTCCAAAACGGGAAGCATATTGGACGCGGCAACGAATTTGGATATAGTAAAAAAATCCGGTGCGTGGTATAGCTACAACGAGGAAAAGCTTGGACAGGGAAGAGAAAACGCCAAGGATTGGCTGGAAAAAAATCCCGAAGCTATGGAAGAATTAAAGGTGAAAATCAAAGAGGCTATTGACCAAGGGAAAATTCTCCCCGTAAGCAAGGATAAGGGGAAATCTGAAGATTTTGAGGGAGCATAAGTGAAACTCCTCTATATGACCGACACTCACATCAAACCCGAAAATCCCAAAAGCCGAAAAGACGACTTTAAGCAGGCACTCAGAAATAAATTTCTCGATATTAAAGAACTGATTGACGAGGAAAAAATCGATTATGTGCTCCACGGAGGGGATCTGTTTGACAGACCCGACGTTCCCATTGAAGTTGTTTCCGACTTTTTGGAGATAATGCAAAGCTTTGGAGTGCCTATATATATGATTGCGGGAAATCACGATATGTTTGCACACAATCCTGAAACGGTGGAGCGCACTTTTTTGGGTTTATTGGATGCTCTGAAGATTATACGGCTGATTGATGAAAATAATCCCGTCATTCTCAAAGAGGGGGATTTTACGGCGGCAATAATCGGAAAACCATACTTTTATGAAATAGATAAAAATCCCGAAAATTATATCGTGAAAGAACGACCCAATGCGGATTGCGTCATAAATATGATGCACGGGCTTTTGATGGAAAAGGCTTTTATTGACGGAATTGACTATGTAACTCTTGACCAGATAAAGGACACCTTGGCGGATATAACCTTAGTCGGGCATTATCACACAGGATTTCAAACTTTCGTTCACGAGGGAAGATATTTTATAAATCCCGGTTCCATAGCAAGACTGTCTCTCGGAAGTCATGGGAAAAAGCTTCCGAAGGTGGTCATATTGGACTTGGGAAAGGGGAAACTTGATGTCACGGAAAAGATTTTAAAATCCGCACAGCAAGCCTCCGTGATCTTCGATGAAGAGAAGGTGAAACAGAGCGCTTTTAAAGTTGAAGTTATGCGGCATTTCCAAAACCTTGCCGACAATACGGTGGATTTCGATCGGATTGATTTTTTGCCGATTATCAGCGAGCTTGCAAAGGCGGATAACTTGGGTGAAGATATCATAAAAGAAACTATTACACGCATAGGCAAGGCGCAGGAATTGAGGATGAACAGATGAAATACATTTCTACAATCAAACTGGAAAATTTTCAGTCGCATAAAGATACCGTGATAGAATTTTCAAAGGGACTAAATGTGATTGTCGGTCCTTCGGACAGCGGAAAGACCTCAATCATTCGTGCCATACTCTGGGTGCTTTTGGATCACCCCCAAGGCGACGGAATTATTCGGGCAGGCGAGCAATATGCGTCCGTAAAGATAGAGATGTCCGACGGCTCGTTCGTAAAAAAGACCAGAAAGGGGAAAAAATCGGCTATAAAGATTTTTGACTCCAAAAGCGGAAACGAAGAAACCTATGCCGGCAGCAAGGGAGATGTGAAGGAGAAAATTTCAAAAATTTTCGGCATACCTCTCGATGAAAGCGGAAAGCTTTCCTACAATATCCACGACCAGCTTTCCCCTCCTTTTCTTTTGAACGAGTCGAGTTCGGAAAAAGCCAAAGCCATAGGTAAACTCGTAGGGGTTGATATGATTGATGAGGCGACTTCCGATACCAACAGCGATATTCTGGCGAAAACGAAGGATATAAATAAAACTGAAAAAGAGATTGAGAACATAAAATTTAAACTTGGAGAATTTTCCAATCTTGAAGATGAAAGGATAGAATTGGAAGAAAAATCCAAGTTGCTTGAACTGATAGACGAGAAACTTTTGCTTTGCGAAACCCTTGAGCAAAATTTAAGAAACACTAAATCCGTTCAAGACGAGATTTCAAAAACAAAACATTCAATCCAAAAGCTTGATGAAACCTTAAAAACAGCTCCGATTTTGGAAGAACTCTCAGGAAAAATTATAAACTTCAATAAAGAACGGCTGATTTGCAAGAGATTATATGATATATCCGCCTCAAAAGAAAATTCTCTAAAAATCATTTCTCAAACGGAGAAAATAGAAAAATCGGAGGAAGTTTATATAAATTTAAGCAAAAAGGTTGAAACCTATTCAAAACTTCTGCCTCTGTCCATAAAGGTGAAAGAAAATTTAGAGGAACTTTCAGATATAAAAATAGCCATTTCAGAAAATAAGTATTCTGAAAGTCGGGAAGAGATTTTGACCGTGGTTTCGGATAAGCTTTTGCAGTATGAAAGGCTTTTTAAAATCGGTGCCGAAAGAATAAAAAATCAGAGTGAATTAAAAAAAGTTTCCTACGAAATGGAGAGTTATAAAAGACTTCCCGAAGCGGAAGGAATTTTTGAGAAATTGCCTGAGAAATTTGAGAAGTATTCATTTTTAAATGAACGGTTAAACAGCCGAAAGAAACTTGCACAGAGAATTTCCGACGGCAGGGAGTATGTTAAGGAGAGGGAGAGAGAAGTTAAGGAAAAAGTTTCTTATTATGCGGATATGCTTAAAGACGCAAAGGTTTGCCCTACCTGCCTTAGACCCGTAAATGAGCATGAAATAAGGTGTATTATGGAAGAATATGAGGTGTGAAATGAATTTTGACGACAGACTCAAGAAATTGAAAAATGAGCTTGATGAAGCTAAACTCAATCGTGCAAGAGCTCAGGCAAAGCTTGAGGAATTGGAGAAAAATCAAAACAGCATCAACGAAGAAATTCGTGCACTGGGAATTGAACCCGACGATTTGGAAAGCTCCGTTAAGAATTTAAAAGATGAAATTGAAACGCTGCTTGCAAAAGCAGAGGCGGATATGAATAATGTCGAAAGTGCGTCTTAATAACTTGAGAGCTTCTCTTGAAGAAAGAAAGAGTAAATACCAAAAAAGACTTGCGGAGAAAGAACTGTATGAGGAGAGATTGTCCTATCTGAAAGAGTCCATAAGAACGGAACGGGAAGAAATAGACAGACTTGAAAAGGTGGTATATCTCCTTAAAAGAACCGCAGAGTATGCAAGGGAGCAGGAAAGAAAACAAATCGAAAAATTGGTGTCGTTTTGTCTACACTTCATATTCGAGGAAGATATTTCATTTTTGATTAAGTTTAAGGATACCAAGAGAAATGCGGCGGATTTTTTTGTGACCACCAAATTCAATGAACTGATTGTTGAAACCGATCCCACAAGCTCAAGAGGCGGAGGAGTGGTAGATATCGTATCATTAGCAATACGCTTGGCATTTTTGCAAACCGCAAAACCTTTGAGTGAGGGGCCTTTGATACTGGACGAACCGGCAAAGCATGTTTCAGTGGAATATATAAGTCGGGTATCGGATTTTGTATCCCAAATTTCAAAACGAATGGGCAGGCAGATAATAATGATTACCCATAGTGTAAACCTCTCAGCCATAGGAGATAAATCGTTTTATGTTCACAGGGAGAAGTCCGAGTCGGTAGTAAAAGAGATGTGTTAAACTTAAGAGGGGGAAGGTTATGTCCGAGATAGTAAGCTATAAATGTCCGTCCTGCAACGCACCTTTAAGATTTGACGGAAAATCCCAAGAACTTGTCTGCGATTACTGCGGAAAAACCTATGCCGTTTCAGAGATTGAAACGAAAAAAAAGGAAACTCCTAAAGGTGAAGGCTGGAATACTTCATCGCTTAAAACCGAATGGGGAAAAGACGGCGAGCATATTGCGATATATAATTGCCCCTCGTGCGGAGCGGAACTTTTGACGGAAGAAACGACGGCTGCCGCAAGCTGCCCTTACTGCGGAAATCCCACTGTCGTTTCCAAAAATATTTCCGGAATTTTCAAACCGGACTATATAATCCCGTTCAAACTCAACATTGAAAGTGCAAAATTGTCTCTTAGAAATTATTATGAGGGCAAAAAACTTCTTCCTCCGGTTTTTCGTGATGAAAACAAAATCAATGAAGTGAAGGGAATTTATGTCCCATTTTGGCTTTTTAACGGAGAAGCCGAGGCGGAAGCTTCATACAAATGCACAAGATCCAGAATGTATGTGAGCGGAGATTATGAAGTGACCGAAACCGATCACTATGATGTGTACAGGAAAGGAAATATGGAATTTGAAAAAATTCCCGTGGACGCCTCGAAAAAAATGCCTGATGAATATATGGACTCCGTTGAACCCTTTAATTATTCTCAACTAAAAGAATTTTCCACGGCATTTCTTCCCGGATTTCTCGCAGATAAATATGATATGAGTGTTGAGGATTGCTCAAAGAGGGCGGACAACAGAGCAACCAACACAACCCTCTATGCTCTCGGTAGAAGCGTCAATGGTTATGATACTGTATCCACCGAAAGAACCCGAGTGGAAATAAAAAGAGGAGAAGTCTATTATGCACTCTTTCCGATTTTCATTCTCAACACATCTTGGAAAGGTAAAAAATACCTCTTTGCTATGAACGGACAAACCGGAAAATTCATCGGAAAACTTCCAATATCGCAGAAAAAATACTTAATGTACTTTGCAATGCACTTTGTTATGGGAGCTTCGGTTGTAGGAGCGATACTATATCTTTTTTATGATTTCATAGCGGGATTTTTTTAAGAGGGGATATTATGAAAAAAATTTTTATTCTAAGTCTTATGATTTTGATATTCTTCACGAAAAATACCGAAGCCAAAGGCTATGTTAAAGACGTTGCGGATATTCTTACGGATAGGGAAGAAGCCGAACTCAATAAACTCTGCAAAGAAATATCCGAGAAACATAAGATAGGCATCTATATCTTGGTCTTAAATAATTTTTCAGGCTATGCCGACTCTTTGGAAGAAGCAAGCGAGCATTATTATATTGAAAATTTTTTGGGGTTCGGCGAGGGAAAAGACGGCATAATGCTTTCCTTGAGTATGTGGGAAAGGGATTTTTGGATTTCAGGATTTGGGAAATATGCCAATAAGATGCTTACGGATTATGGCAGAGAGAAAGTATTGAGCAATTCATTCAAAGAAAATTTTTCCGAGGACAACTGGGCGGAGGGTTTTAAAGACTACATAGATTGTGCGGATTATATTTTCTCATACGGAGAAGAAAACGGTCCTATGGATGTAAAAAACTATCCGGAAAGAAGTAAAAACAGAAAATCCGTTTCAATTATCGGAGGAATTATAGCTGGATTGATTTTTGCAATGGCAAGAGGAGCCAAGTTGAAGTCGCAGATGAACACGGCAATTTCCAAACAGAGAGCCGAAAGATATACAGCAGGTGGTCTTAATCTCACGGATCAAAGGGATTCATTCAGTCACCGTACAAGCACCAGAGTGAAAATAACCTCAGATGACAGCAGAGGTAGCGGAGGTTTTTCCGGAGGTGGAGGAACGACTGTTGACAGCGGAGGTTTTTCGGGAAGCGGAGGAAAATTCTGATGAACTATAAAGAATTTCTGAAACTCCCGACGGAACAATGGAAATCCTGTTATCTTTTCATCGGTTCCGAATACTATTTGATTGACCAAACGCTTAAACAATGCAGAAAAATTGCAGATGAGACTTCCGACTTCAACTGTCAGGTGTTTGAACTGCAATCCGTAAGTGAAATGAAAGCGTTTTTTGAACGCCCCCCTCTTTTTTCCGACAAGAAGATTTCCGTCCTTCCTGACATCGTGCAATGGCAAAAAAAACTCGGAAAAGCCGAAACGGATAAACTTGTTGAAATCCTCCCGAAAATCTCCGATGACAATTGTTTCTTCATAGTGGACAGGGAAAACTCGATAGACAAAAGAACAAAGCTATATAAATATTTTTCCTCCAAAGAAAGTGTCGTGGACTTTCCGAGGGCAAATGAAAGAGAATTAAAGGCATGGGTTAAGAAAAAATTTTCTGAGCGAGGTAAAAAAATCCACGATACATCGCTCGAACTTTTTATAGAAAAATCGGGTTATCTCAATTACCAAAGCAAGGTTTCTTTGTTTTTTTTGGAAACGGAAATAGAAAAAATTTCCTCCGCCTCGGAAATTGAGATACAGGAAGAAATAATCAAAACCGCAATGAGAGAAAATCCCGAAGAAAACATTTTCAAATTTCTTGATGATATGTTTTCAGGAAATCCCGCAGGTTTGAAAAAATATTCGGAGCTTAAACTCTTGGGAAATGCCGATGAAAAAATTTTTTATATGATTTTGCGTCAGGCAAGGCTGCTTTTTGAAATCTCATATCTGAGAGAGGAACTTTCTTTCCTAGAAGTGCAAAAAAAACTCAAGCTTTCAAACTTTGAGGGAAAGAAGCTCTTCGAACTATCTAAAAAAAAGAAAACCGAAGAATGGTTTGAACTCTTTTCAAAGCTTGAAGAATATGATTTTTTGCATAAAACCCAATCTCATAACATTTCCCTAAGTATAGAGCTTTTGATTTCAAAATTAAGTAGGGGAGGACTAAATGGAAACCTTTGAAAATTTTCAAAAATTTGACATTCGTGCGGGAACGATTATAAAAGCTGAAGTTTTTTCAAAGGCAAAAAAACCTTCGTATAAGCTTTGGATTGATATAGGCGAAATGGGAGTAAAGAAATCCTCCGCCCAAATAACGGAGCGATATACCCCTTCAGAGCTCATAGGAAAACAAGTGCTTTGCGTGGTAAATTTCCCGAAAAGACAGATTGCGGACTTTATGAGCGAGGTCTTGGTCTTGGGAACATACAGCGAAGGAGGAGTGGTGCTGATAACTCCGGATAAAAAAGTTTCCCCCGGGGATAGATTGGGCTAGATTGCAACTTTGTCAACAGGTTATGCTTGACTTTGAATTAGCCGAGATCTTAAGTATCCTAAATGATTAAGGAGACTATATTTAAAATGGGTATTTTATTTCTACAAGTAACTTTATATTGCTTATTATTCACATTATTGGTGGCTTTATCATTTAGAGGTAATGCGATTAATATTGTATATTTTTATCCTAAATCAGTTATAGATAAGGTCGTTGAATTTGGTTATACGGATTATAAAACAGTTAAAAGAAATAAGATTATATTTTATTCTTTATTTATTCTTTTAATGTTTGGAAGTTTGATATTAATTGTTGGACTATGGAATAAAATCAATGATTTCAAACAAGCGTTTATTCAATTAAATATTTTTCTTCAATCTTGGAATATCTTTGATGGACTGGTTATGGATATTTTATGGACCTGTAAGAGCAAAAATTTAAAAATTAAAGGTATAAAGGACAGTGAATATATACCCGGTGTTGTAGATGTAATTAAAAAGAGAATTATATTTATTCCCGTTTTATCGGCAGCGGCTTTAATCTTAGCTAAATTCATAGTATTTATATATTAAATTATTTGGAAGAGCGATTAAGACCCAAGGTGGATAATAAAGAGTGTAATACTTTTATAGTATTTTAATCTTATGAGCCGAATAAATTAAAAAACTCGGGAATTATGAGCCATTTTATTAGATTTGTGATATAATACAACCTATGAGGTAGTCGACAACTACATCGTGGTGAAAACTTCGGTTTTATTAAAAGATGTCACTTCATCGGTAGAAGTCATTATATTCAGCGATAATGTCGGCAAAGGACTTCACACCCTGGAATATAAGGATTGTCGAAATTAAGCTGAAAAATAAAGGAGGAGAAGATATGAAAAAGAAGTTGTTCTTTTCGGCATTGGCTGCGTTGTTGTCCGTTTCGGCTCTGGTTGTTTATTTGAATATGTTCTCAAGAGGAACAGAGCATATTGCGGGATACGCCGACATTATGGAAGAAGAAATCGTTCAGCCCAGGTCTATATGTATTCCCGTACACAGAAAGTCTAATGTAAAAACTTATTATGAATACTCTCCCCACGAGAGAATTTCCGACAACTGCACTACTGAATCCGAGATGAAAGCTATTCAGGTCAGCGGTGCCGACATTAAAGACAGAGCTAAAGTAATTGTCGAAGGCAATGTTGACGGTTTTAAGGTTTCCAAAGGCATATCGGACAATTATGTAAATCCTCATCACAAGATTTGTTCACTTAATGTGGGACAGAATCAGTCGGCATATGCAACATACAGAGCATATTATAAAGTTGAAACGGGAATAAACGAGTATTATGATATTTTTACGGGTGAAGTAAAAGTTGCCGGTTCTTATACTGTAAAAGTTCCCGTATTTTATGAAATCGGCATTGTGTCGGCTGATAAGTAGGTAGGTGTTTGATGTTTATAAAAAATGAAACGGGCGGAGATTTCTGCCCGTTTTTTTTATGTAATACTAATACTATTATTTCTTTGAATTATGGATATAAACAATTTGTAGTCCGCAGAAGA